>NZ_CP048029.1:643333-1286666 GCF_011290485.1 Caldichromatium japonicum
AGGGTCGGGGTCGAGCACATGAAAGCGAAGCTTGAGAGCAGGTCATAGAACTCGATTGCCCGCTCCTCGCGCTCGATCTCATTGAGCGCAAGGCCCATGGCCACCCGCATGAAGAATGCCTGGGGTAGCTCTAGGCGGGTTCCCTCCGGCGTATGGATGAAATAGCGATCATATAGGGTTTGGAGACCCAGATAGGTGAATTGAAAATCTCGACCTGGTTTCAGGGCCTGGCCCAAGCGCCCAAGGTCATAATGGGCAAGACGGGGATCGAGTTGGCCGAGTTCGACGGCCTTTTTAATATAGGCGATGAAATATTCGGGGTAGATTTCGGCGCAATCGGCCTGGGTCTCGATCCCAGTGGCCAGACCCAAAAGACCCAGGGCCTCGCGGCGTAGGATATCGAGCAATAGCCGGGCGCTGACATAGCTGTAGTTCGGCTCACGTTCGATGAGCGACCGCGCCGCCAAGACCAGGGACTGGCGCAGCTCGGACTCAGGGATGCCGTCAAACAGGTTGCGCAATGTCTCCTTGAAGATGGATTCGGGGTCAACATCGTGCAGGTCGCGACAGCCCTCAGCGAGCAGGCGCTTGAGTTGCGCGACATCGAGCGGCTGGGTCGAGCCGTCGGCACGGCTGACCTGGATCTGAGGGGCCGCACTCGGTTTAAGGGTACCCGCAGCTGCTTGGGCGGCAGCGCGTGCCCGCGCCCGCTCTTCGCGATAGAGCACATAGCGGCGGGCAATCTGATGCTCGCCCGCGCGCATCAGTGCCAGTTCGACCTGATCTTGGATATCTTCGATATGCACAGACCCGCCTGCAGGCAGGCGGCGGGTGAGGGCTGCGACCACCTGGGCTGTCAACTCGGCAACCCGCTCGTGGATGCGCTTCGAGTCAGCAGCGGTTTCACCCTCGACTGCTAGAAATGCCTTGGTCATCGCCAGGCTGATCTTATGGGGATCGAAGGGTGTGACCTCGCCGTTGCGCCGGATGACCTTCAGGTCAGCACCAGGCTCGAGCGCAGACGCTTCTAGGATGGGCGTTTGAGCCTGTGAGTTTCCCCGCGTCTGGACGGGGTGAAGGTGGATAGGGAACGGGCGGGTCGACATCTCTGCTCCGAGGGGAGTTAGGGGTTGGCGATGCAGATACAATATAAGCCAATAAATTGACAAATCAACCACAAGATATTGTGTTTATCTCGGGTCTCCCCCTCTCGCCCCTGGTTGGCTTTAAAATCCAAGCGCCAATGGGTGGGATCAAGGGGCGCCTGCCCTTAGATTCAGCACCTCGATCTAAACAGCGCGTATGGAGGAGTCATGGACCGAACAGATACCAAGAAAACCGAGCAGTGCATCCGTCTCACAAGGCTCCCTTGCCTGCAACCACAGCCTCGACCTCGCTGGCAAGGCCCCTTGGCGAGCCTCCTGATCGGGCTTTGCCTGAGCGCGGCGCAGGTCATCGCCGGGCCTCCCGCAGACGCTGCCGAGGACTATGAGTCGGTCATTGTCCTCACCCCAAACATCGACAATGGCCGCCGGGTCTATCTGGTCTGCGCCGTCTGTCACGGACCCGAGGGCTGGGGGACGCCGGATGGGACCTATCCCCAGATCGCCGGTCAGTTGCGCGAGGTAATCATCAAACAGCTCGAAGACATCCGCGCCGGCAATCGCGACAACCCGCTCATGTACCCCTTTGCCCTGACCCGCATCCTCGGCGGCCCGCAAAACCTCGCCGATGTCGCGGCCTATGTCGAGACCCTCCCCATGACCCCACACAATGGCCTGGGCCCTGGGGTCGATCTCGAGTTGGGGGAGCGGCTCTATGCCGACAATTGCGCAGACTGTCACGGCGAGCGCGGCGAGGGCAACCCCGGCAAGCGCATTCCAGCGCTAGCAGGCCAGCATTTCATATATCTGGTGCGTCAGTTCGAGGCCATCCGCAACGGACGGCGTAAAAACGCCAACTCCGAGATGGTCAAACAGATCGCTGGGTTTAACCAGGGCGAGGAGATGGCGGTGCTCGACTATGTCTCGCGGTTGCGCCCGCCGCCAGAGAAGATGGCTGCGGAGGGCTGGCTCAATCCCGACTTCCCGAACTTTGTGCGCGAGCCCCTGGGGGTACCGCCACTGCCGCCGGCGCCTCCGGTCCCCCCGCCCACGCCCGGGCCGATTCCTTAAGGTAGATCAGGAGACCATCGCACTTGAGGCGAGTAGTGGCTTTGCTCCGCACGTCTAGGCGTTCCTGCAGGATCCATCGCTGGTCGCCTCAGTCACGCGCTCAGGCCGGCAGCGGGTAGTTGTAATGCTTGATCCGCCGCCGGATGTTGCGCTGGACGATCACCCCGAGCACCAACCATTCGAGGCCGGTGAGATCGATCTCGGGATAGAGGGGATTGAGCGCAACCAGGCGCTCGCGCCCGTCTGGGTCGCGGTGATATTCGCGAAACCAGCGCACCCCCTCGACCTCGGCGAAGACATAGCTCGGGTTGGGACAACTATGGCTGGGTTCGATGATGATGATGCAACCATTGGGAAACTCGGGCTCCATCTCATCGCCCAAGACCTGAAGGGCAAAGGGCTCGCGCTGGGCGCAGCCGCTGATCTCATACAACGCGTCTTCGGGCAGCTTGAAGGTGTCCATAGGTCGATGTGTCTAGGTTCGAGTCGAGATCTAATGGATCGTTCGAGGTAAACCAGGCTAAACCCAAATCCCTTTGTCCAGCCAGCGGATCGCAAGCAGATGATGCCCCAAGGTCTCAACCATCGCCTCCCCACCGAGCCACCGCACCGCGACCGGCGCGACTGGCGCAACCTAAACGCTATGCTCCCTTATCTCTGGGAGTTTCGCGGGCGGGTGGCGCTGGCGCTCGGCTGCCTGGTCTTGGCAAAGGTCGCCAATGTCGGCGTTCCCCTGATCCTCAAGGAGATCGTCGATGCCTTCAAAGATCCGCCGACGCAGGGGTTGATCCTGCCCTTTAGCCTCTTGCTCGCCTATGGGGTGCTCAAGCTCAGCAGTGCCCTGTTCAACGAGTTGCGCGATATGGTCTTTGCGCGGGTGCGCTATCGCGCGATGCGCCGGCTCTCTACCCGGGTGCTTGAACATCTCCATCAACTCTCGCTGCGCTATCACCTTGAGCGACAAAGCGGTGCAATCAGTAGGGACCTAGAGCGCGGTACCCGCTCGGTCGCCACCCTGTTGAACTATCTGGTCTTTAGCGTACTGCCGGTAGCGGTCGAGTTCATCCTGGTGGCCGCCATCATGGGCGGGCGCTATCCGCTGGCGTTTTTATCAGTCACCTTTGGGACGGTCGCGGTCTATTTTGCCTTTACCTTTGCCATCACCGAATGGCGGATGGATTATCGCCATCGGATGAATTATCTCGACTCGCAATCGAACACCCAGGCATTCGACAGCCTGATCAATTATGAGACGGTCAAGTATTTCAACAACGAGCGGCTGGAGCTCAAGCGCTATGACCAGACGCTTGCCGAATGGGAGGAGATGGCAGTCGCTAGCCAGACCTCGATGTCGCTTTTGAACTTCGGCCAGGGGGCGATCATCGCGATTGGGGTGACCTGCCTCATGATCCTCGCGGCCCAGGGGGTGGTCGCAGGTCGATTGAGCGTCGGCGACCTGGTGATGCTCAATGCCCTGATGCTTCAGCTCTTTATTCCCCTGGGGTTTCTCGGGATTGTCTATCGCCAGATCAAATATGCACTCGCCGATATGGACCTGGTGTTTAAGCTCTTGGAACGCCGCCCCGAGGTCGCCGATGCCTTCCATGCCCCACCGCTGATCATCCAAAAAGGCGAGGTGCGCTTTGAACATGTGGATTTTTATTATCAGCCCGAGCGGCCCATCCTCCACGACATCGACTTTGTCATCGCGCCTGGGCAGAAGGTCGCGGTCGTGGGCCCCAGCGGTGCCGGCAAATCGAGCCTGGTTCGGCTCTTATTTCGGTTCTACGATCCAACCGGCGGCCGCATCCTGATCGACGGGCAAGACGTCTGCCAGGTGACGCAAGAGAGCCTGCGCGCCGCGATCGGCATCGTCCCCCAGGATACGGTGCTCTTCAACGAGAGTATCTATTACAACATCGCCTATGGTCGCCCAGACGCCAGCCGTGCCGAGATCGAACAGGCGGCAGAGCTCGCCCAGCTATCTACCTTCATCGCCAGCCTACCCAAGGGCTGGGACACCATCGTCGGCGAGCGTGGGCTCAAGCTTTCAGGCGGCGAGAAACAGCGTGTGGCGATCGCCCGCACTATCCTCAAGCGCCCCAAGATCTTGGTCTTCGACGAAGCGACCTCATCGCTCGACAGCCACACCGAGCAGGCGATCCTCAAGACCCTGGCCGAGGTTGCGGTCGATCATACGACCCTGGTCATCGCCCATCGGCTCTCCACCGTGGTCGATGCCGACTGCATCCTGGTCCTTGAGGGCGGGCGCATCCGTGAACGCGGTACCCACCAGGAGCTCTTGGCCCTGGGGGGGCGTTATGCGCGTCTGTGGGCCCTGCAACAGCGCAGCCGAGACCGCGGGGCCAAGCTGGCGACAGGGGCTGATGTCTAGGGTCTTTGGGCTTACCCTCGCCATGACCTTGTGGCCAATCAGCCGGTCTTGAGCAGACGTTCTTTTTCGCGCTGCCAGTCGCGATCGCGGGCCGCGGCGCGTTTATCGTGTTGTTTTTTGCCCTTAGCCAAACCGATCTCGAGCTTGGCGCGCCCCCGTTTCCAGTACATGGCGGTCGGGACCAGGGTATAACCCGCGCGCTCGGTTAGACCGATCAGTCGATTGAGTTCGTGACGTTTGAGCAGAAGCTTACGGGTGCGGGTCGGGTCGGGCTGGATATGGGTCGAGGCGGTAGGTAAGGGCGAGATGTGGGCGCCGATCAGGAAGGCCTCAGCATGTAGGATCTTGACATAGCTTTCCTTGAGCTGCACGCGCCCGGCGCGCAGGCTCTTGACCTCCCAGCCTTCGAGCACAAGCCCAGCCTCCATGCGCTGCTCGATGAAATAATCATGCCCCGCCTTTTTGTTGAGCGCGATGGTCGAGCTAGAAGAGATCTTTTTGCTGTCTTTGGCCATGCGCAAGAGTGTAGCCTAAGGCCGAGCAGCGGTTAAAGACAAACTTGCGCGGGCTCGAAGATTGACTATAATTTGCTCCCCATTCAACAAATAAACAGTCTTTAAACGGCCTTCGTCATGCGTCAGCCCTTGATCGCCGGTAATTGGAAGATGAACGGCAGCCGTGCCAGCGCCGAGGCGTTAATGCGTGCGGTGGTCGGGGGGGTCTCAGGTGGAGGTTGCTCGGGCAAAGCGGCCGAAGTGGCGTTATGCGTCCCCTTCGTTTTCCTCGACCTCGGAGAGCGCATTTTGGCCGACACGCCGGTGCGCCTGGGTGCGCAAAACGTCTGTAGCGAACCTAGCGGCGCCTATACCGGCGAGATCGCGGCGGCCATGCTCAAAGAGTTTGGGTGTCGCTATGTGATCTGCGGTCATTCGGAGCGCCGGGACTATTACAGTGAGACTGATGCCCTGATCGCCAAAAAGATGGTTCGGGTGATCGAGGCCGGTATGCGTCCAATACTCTGTGTCGGCGAGACCTTGGAACAGCGCGAACAGGGTTTGACGCAGACTGTGGTGGCATCTCAGATCGACGCTGTCATCGCTGCAAACGGGATTCAGTCCTTTGCTCAGATCGAGATCGCTTATGAGCCCGTATGGGCGATCGGGACGGGCCGGACGGCTACGCCTGAGCAGGCGCAGGAGGTCCATTCGTTCATCCGCGCTCGGATCGCGAATCATGATGCCTTGATTGCCGACAAGATCCGCATCCTATATGGTGGCAGCATGAAGGCAGGGAATGCGGCCCAATTATTGGCGATGCCCGATATCGATGGCGGTTTGGTGGGCGGCGCATCCTTGGTGGCGGGTGAGTTTTTGGCGATCTGGCAAGCGGGGGATGCATCGGCCTAACAAGCCGAAGCGCCGGCGGATAAATCATGCAAACGATCCTGAGCATCCTTCAGGTCCTTTTATCGGTCGCCTTGATTGCTTTGATCTTGATTCAACACGGTCGAGGCGCCGACGCAGGTGCGGCCTTCGGCAGTGGGGCATCTGCAACCGTTTTCGGCGCCCGCGGCTCCGGATCTTTTCTAAGCCGGCTGACCGCTATCCTGGCCACCCTTTTCTTTTTGACGAGCATGGGATTGGCCTATTATGCAGCTCGGACTGGCAATGCGCCGGGTTTGATGGATAAAATAGAGATTCCTCAAAGCCTTCCAGATACGCCGGTTAAGGCCGTAGCGCCGGGCGCGGATTCGGATGTCCCTTCGGTTTCAACTGATGGGGGTGGGTCGGCGCCGGGTACCGATGTTCCAGCGCCGCCAGGAACTCATCAAGCAAACGGCCCGGCGCAACAATGATTCAATGACATGCTATTTGGCCGACGTGGTGAAATTGGTAGACACGCTATCTTGAGGGGGTAGTGGCGCAAGCCGTGCCAGTTCGAGTCTGGCCGTCGGCACCATGCACATAAAAAACGGCGCCTTGCCTGCAGGTGAGGCGCCGTTTTTCTATGGGCGTTTTTTGTCAAATACCTTGTAAAATCAAATAGTTTGAATTGGGTCGCGAATTGACAGCGGTCGAAATGGTGCACTAGACTTTGATCCTCTACCGTGCGCATCAGGCAAAGGTAATAGAGTGCTCGACCATTATTTGCCCATTCTCGTCTTCATCCTGGTCGTAATGCTTGTGGGGGCCGGCCCTCTGGTGCTTGGCTATCTGCTCGGCCCGCGACGCCCTGATGTAGCTAAGGATTCGCCTTATGAATGCGGCTTCGAGGCCTTCGAGCATGCGCGGATGAAGTTCGATGTCCGCTATTATCTCGTCGCCATTCTCTTCATCATCTTCGATCTCGAGATCGCATTTCTGTTTCCTTGGGCGGTGGCGCTTGTCGACGTCGGTGCCTATGCCTTTTGGTCCATGGCGATCTTCCTCGGTATCCTGGTCGTGGGCTTCATCTATGAGTGGAAAAAAGGGGCGCTGGAATGGGAATAGAGGGTCTGTTTGAAGAGGGCATCGTCACCACGACCGCCGATCAATTGATCAATTGGGCACGGACGGGATCGCTGTGGCCCATGACCTTTGGCCTGGCCTGCTGCGCGATTGAGATGATGCATGCCGGCGCCTCGCGCTATGACCTCGACCGTTTCGGCATCATCTTTCGCCCCAGCCCACGCCAGTCGGATGTCATGATCGTGGCCGGTACCCTGGTCAACAAGATGGCACCGGCCTTGCGCAAGGTCTATGACCAGATGGCCGAGCCGCGCTGGGTGATCTCCATGGGGTCCTGCGCCAATGGCGGAGGTTATTACCACTATTCCTATTCGGTTGTACGCGGCTGCGACCGGATCGTGCCGGTCGATATCTATGTCCCTGGCTGCCCGCCGACTGCTGAGGCCCTGCTTTATGGGATCTTGCAGCTCCAGGATAAGATCCGCCGTACCAACACCATTGCCCGCTAGGTTGTAGTTTCCCAGACATGGCAAGCTCTATCCCCAGCCGCCCTTCACGGATCGACAGGCTTGCTGCGATCCTGCGTGAATGCTTTCCAGGGCCGACATACGAGCTGATCGATACCGATCACGAGCTGACCCTGATTACGCCGTCTGAGCGCTGGGTCGAGACGGCACAAACACTGCGGGATGGCGAGACATTTGGCTTCGAGCAGCTCATCGATCTCTGCGGCGTTGATTATGCGGCCTATGGGCGATCGGAATGGGAGACGGAAGAGGCGAGCTATACCGGCTTTGGGCGCGGTGTCGAGCGCGACCAAGGGCTCGCCCTCGAGCATCCCCAGCGCTTTGCGGTCGTGGTGCATCTGTTGTCCTTAAGCCACAACTGGCGGTTGCGCCTGCGCGCCTATCTCAGGGCAGATGAACCGATCATCGATTCCCTGGTCGAGGTCTGGGATGCGGCCAATTGGTTCGAGCGCGAGGCCTTTGACCTGTTCGGGATCCTCTTTAGAAATCACCCTGATCTGCGCCGCATCCTCACCGACTACGGCTTCGTCGGCCATCCCTTCCGCAAGGATTTCCCCTTGAGCGGACATGTCGAGATGCGCTATGACCCAGAGCTTGGGCGTGTGGTCTATGAGCCGGTCTCAATCGAGCCGCGCGTCCTGGTCCCGCGGGTGATCCGCGCTGATGCCCGCTATGCGGGGCGGACGGCAGGCGAGGGGAGAACAGATGGCTGAGATCCGCAATTACACGATCAACTTCGGGCCCCAGCACCCCTCGGCGCATGGGGTCTTGCGCCTGGTGCTGGAGATGGACGGCGAGGTCATCGAGCGCGCCGACCCGCATATCGGGCTTTTACATCGCGGGACCGAGAAGCTCGCCGAGTCCAAGCCATATAACCAGTCGATCGGGTATATGGATCGGCTGGACTATGTCTCCATGATGTGCAATGAGCACGGCTATGTGCGGGCGATTGAAAAGCTCTTGGGGATCGACCCCCCGCTGCGCGCCCATTACATCCGCACCCTGTTCGATGAGATCACGCGGATCCTGAATCACCTGATGTGGCTAGGTGCGCATGCCCTCGACATCGGCGCCATGAGCGTCTTTTTGTATTGTTTCCGCGACCGTGAGGACCTGATGGATTGCTATGAGGCAGTCTCGGGAGCGCGCATGCATGCCACCTATTACCGCCCTGGCGGGGTCTACCGGGACCTCCCTGACCAGATGCCGCGCTATCAGGGTCCGACCAAGTGGCACAGCGCCGAGGAGATTGCTCAGCGCAATGCGGCGCGCGCGGGCTCGCTCCTCGATTTCATCGAGGACTTCACCGAGCGCTTCCCCAGGCATGTCGATGAATATGAGACCCTGCTCACCGACAATCGCATCTGGAAACAGCGCACGGTCGGGATCGGGGTGGTCTCGCCCGAGCGCGCACTCCAGCTCGGGTTTACCGGGCCCATGCTGCGCGGCTCAGGGATCGCCTGGGACCTGCGCAAGAAACAGCCCTATGCCGCCTATCACCTGGTCGACTTCGATGTGCCGGTCGGGGTCAATGGCGACTGTTATGACAGGTATCTGGTGCGCATCGAGGAGATGCGTCAATCTACCCGCATCATCCGTCAATGCGTCGATTGGCTGCGCGCCCATCCAGGGCCGGTGGCGATCGATGACCCCAAGGTCTTCCCCCCCAGACGCGAAGAACTCAAACACAGCATGGAGGCCCTGATCCATCACTTTAAGCTCTTTACTGAGGGCTATTGCCCCGCCGCCCGGTGAGAGTCTATGCCGCGGTCGAGGCGCCCAAAGGCGAGTTTGGCTGTTACCTCAGTCTCGGATGGTGCCAATAAGCCCTATCGCTTGAAGGTGCGCGCCCCCGGGTTTGCCCATCTCGCCGCTCTCGATGAGATGGCGCGCGGTCACATGCTGGCCGATGTAGTAGCCATCATCGGGACGCTGGATATCGTCTTCGGGGAGATCGATCGCTGATGAGCTTGCGCAATACCCCCTTGACCGTCGATCACAGAATCGACAAAGAGACCCTGTTTGGTCCTGAGATCCGCGCGGCGATCGATGCCCAGATTGCCAAATATCCACCCGAATGGAAGCAATCGGCGGTTATGGCCGCCTTGACCATCGTCCAGGATGCCAACGGTGGCTGGTTGACGACCGAGCTCATGGATCGGGTTGCGGCCTATCTCGACATGCCACCGATTGCGGTCTATGAGGTCGCGACCTTTTATAGCATGTATGACTTAAAGCCTCAGGGTCGGCACAAGGTCTGTGTTTGCAACAGCATCTCCTGCATGCTCAACGGCTCAGAGGCGCTGATCGCCCATGTCGAGCATCAATACGGGGTCAAACCCGGTGAGATAAGCGCAGATGGGCGCTTTACGCTCAAGGAAGTCGAGTGTCTGGGCGCTTGTCGCGATGCACCCGTGGTCTTGATCGACAAGGTCTATCACGAACGCCTGACGCCTGAGGCGCTCGACCGGCTGATCGAGGGGCTCGACTAAATGCTCGAACAAAACAGCGTCTGCCTTCGCACCCTGCATCTCGATCCCGAGGTCCGGCATACCCTCGCCGCCTACCGCGATCTCGGTGGCTATGCGCAGTGGGAGCGCATCCTGCGCGAACGTCCAGACCCCGCGACCCTGATCGATGAGATCAAGCGTTCGGCGTTGCGTGGGCGCGGTGGGGCAGGCTTCCCGACAGGGCTCAAATGGACCTTCATGCCGCGTCAGGTGCCAGGTCAGAAATATATCGTCTGTAACTCGGACGAAGGTGAGCCTGGGACCTGCAAGGACCGTGACATCCTGCGCTATAACCCACATCAGGTGATCGAAGGGATGACGATCGCCGGCTACTGTATCGGGGCAACCGTCGGATACAACTATATCCGCGGCGAGTTCTATGAGCCCATCGCCCGCTTCGAGGCGGCCCTTGCAGAGGCCTATGCGGCTGGATTATTGGGGCGCAACATCCAGGGCTCGGGGATTGATTTCGATCTCTATACCCATTATGGCGCCGGGGCCTATATCTGCGGTGAGGAGACGGCCCTGCTTGAATCCATTGAGGGCAAAAAGGGTCAGCCGCGCTTCAAACCCCCATTCCCCGCGCAATATGGGCTCTATGGGCGGCCAACCACCATCAATAATACCGAATCGCTGGCCTCCATACCGGTGATCCTGGAAAGGGGCGGCCAATGGTTCCTCGAACAGGGCCGTCCAAATAACGGGGGTTTAAAGATCTTCTCGGTCACCGGCCATGTGAATCGCCCGAACAACTTCGAGGTCCCGCTAGGGACCTCTTTTAAGACCCTACTCGAGATGGCGGGCGGGGTCAAGGACGGGCGCAAGCTCAAGGCGGTGATCCCCGGTGGTTCTTCCGTGCCTGTGGTCCCAGGCGAGGTGATGCTCGAGGTCGAGATGGACTATGACTCCATCGCCCGCGCGGGCTCTATGCTCGGCTCAGGGGCAGTCATCGTCATCGCTGAGGGCACCTGCATGGTCAGGGTGCTCTATAACCTGGCGCATTTTTATATGCACGAGTCCTGCGGCCAGTGCACCCCCTGCCGCGAGGGGACAGGCTGGCTGGTGCGCATCCTCAAGCGCATCCTCGATGGACAAGGCCGCCCCGAAGACTTGGAGCTGCTCGAGAGCGTGGCGGGG
Organism: Caldichromatium japonicum; assembly: GCF_011290485.1. Taxonomy (GTDB): domain Bacteria; phylum Pseudomonadota; class Gammaproteobacteria; order Chromatiales; family Chromatiaceae; genus Thermochromatium; species Thermochromatium japonicum. The sequence goes on from NZ_CP048029.1 coordinate 654,524, forward strand.
CGTATCGGCGGGCGGACCATCTGTGCACTCGGCGATGCCGCGGCTATGCCGGTACAAAGCTTTTTGAAGCATTACCGGCACGAGTTTGCCTACATGATCGAACATCGGCGAAGCCTTGCCGAGCAGTAGGGTGTGCATGGCGCACCCAAGGCCGTGAGAGGCGTATATACCCTCTACCCATATCGAATCAGGCTGTGATGACGGACAAGCTCAAGATCGAGATCGATGGCCGCCCCTACGAGGCAGACCCCGGCGAGATGATCATCGCGGTCGCCGACCGCGAGGGGATTTCCATCCCCAGGTTCTGCTATCACAAAAAGCTGTCGATCGCCGCCAATTGCCGGATGTGTCTCGTTGAGGTGGAGCAGGGTGGGCGCCCTTTTCCTAAGCCCGTCCCGGCCTGCGCCACCCCGGTGGTCGAGGGGATGCGGGTGTGGACGCGCTCGCCCAAGGCCATCGAGGCCCAGCGCGGGACCATGGAGTTTTTGCTGATCAATCATCCGCTCGACTGTCCCATCTGCGATCAGGGTGGCGAATGCGAGCTGCAAGACGTCGCCCTGGGCTATGGCAGTGCCTTTTCCCGCTTTGCCGAGGGCAAGCGCGTCGTTGAGGACGAAAACCTGGGGCCGCTCATCGCCACCGAGATGACCCGCTGTATCCATTGCACCCGCTGTGTGCGTTTCTGCGCCGAGGTTGCCGGTGTGCGCGAGTTAGGGGCGACCGGACGCGGCGAGAAGATGCGCATCGGCACCTTTGTCGGCCAGCTCGTGACCCATGAGCTCTCGGGTAATGTCATCGACCTCTGTCCAGTGGGCGCTCTGACCTCCAAACCCTATCGCTTCACCGCCCGCCCCTGGGAGCTGACCGCGCGCGACGGTATCGCGCCGCACGACGGCCTAGGCGCAAACATCAGCCTGCATGTCCGGCGCAATCGGGTGATGCGCGTGCATCCGCGCGACAACGAGGCGGTCAATGAGACCTGGATCGCGGATCGAGATCGGTTCAGCTATGAGGGTCTGAATAGCCCTGACCGCTTGACTCGGCCCTGGATCAAGCGCGATGGTCGCTGGCAGGAGGCAGACTGGGGCGAGGCACTGCACCTGGTTGCCGAGCGCCTCAAGGCCGCTGAACCTGCCCGCCTCGGCTGGCTGATGGCGCCTAATGCCACCCTTGAGGAGCTATATCTTTCGGCGCGTATCATGCGCGGCCTGGGCAGCAGTAACATCGATCATCGCCTTCGCCAACAGGACTTCCGCGCCGATGCTGCAGACCCGCTGTTTCCCTGGTTGGGGGTGGCGGTCTCCGATCTGCCCAAGCAGCAGGCGATCCTCCTCATCGGCAGCCACATCCGGCATGAGCAGCCGCTGCTCGCCCACCGCATCCGTCAGGCAGCGCTCGCGGGCGCTGAGGTCATCTGCATCAACCCGCTGGGTCTGGAGCTCCATCATCGTGCCACCCAATTGCTCGGGACGCCGGCCAGCATGCTGCGCGACCTGGCGGCCATCGCGCGTGCGCTTGCGGTGCAGGGTGGTGGGCTCCTCGCTGATCTCATCGGGGCCGCTGAGCCGAGTGAGGCGCATGAGACGATCGCGCGCGCGCTGTTTCAGGCAGAGGGCGAGGGCATCGTATTGCTTGGGACCCTGGCCCAGGCGCACCCAGACTATGGCCTGCTGCGCACCCTGGCCGACCTGATCGCCGAGGGGGCAGGGCTGCGGCTCGGGTATCTGCCAGCGGCGGCCAATAGCATCGGAGCGGCATCTGGGCGGGTGTCCATCCGGCAATCCAAGCGGGTGCCCATCCCGATCCTCAGCCGGGTTGGTCGGCTGGTGCCATGCTCGATCAGCCCTTACAGTCATTGGTGCTCTGGGGGCTCGAGCCGGATCTGGATCTTATCGATCCCCAGCGCGCGCGCCAAGGCTGTGAGCGGGCTGAGTGCGTCGTCGCCTGTTCGTCTTATGATGCCCCTGTATTGCGCGATCTGGCCGATATCTTGCTGCCGATCGCGGCCTTCGCCGAGACCTCGGGCACCTTCGTCAATGCCAATGCGACCTGGCAGTCGTTTGCCGGGGCGGTGATGCCGCCGGGCGAGGCGCGACCTGGCTGGAAGGTCCTGCGGGTGCTCGGCAATCTCCTCGATCTATCTGGGTTTGAATATCAGGACAGCGCCGAGGTGCGCGAAGAGCTCGCCGCCCTGTGCGCGACCGCCACCCCAGATAACCGCCCGCGGGCGGCGCACTGGGAACCTGGAGCCTGGATCGCCGAGGGTCCTGCCCTGATCCGGGTGGCCCACGTGCCGATCTATCGGCTCGACCCCTTGGTCCGGCGCGCACGGGCGCTCTCCCAGATGCCTGGCGCCGAATGGGTCGCCCGGCTGCATCCTGAGCAGGCTGCCCAATTGGGCCTCGCCGAGGGCGATTGGGTGCGGATCAAACAGGGCGAGGCCGAAGGTAAGGCGCCGGTCTTGATCGATGCCCAAATTCCGTTGGGTGTGATCGCCCTGCCAGCGGCTGTCTGCGGCAGTGAATCGCTAGGCGCGATGATCGGGCCGGTTGTGGTCGCACGTTTGAATAGACAGGCAGAGAGTTAAGCCATGATCGAACTCTGGGAAGATCTCCCGCGTTTACTCCAGATCCTGTTGGGGATCGCGGCTATCCTTCTGCCGCTTTTGGCGCTTGTTGCCTATTACACCTATGCCGAGCGCAAGGTGATCGGCTATATCCAGATCCGTATCGGGCCCAATCGGGTCGGCTGGCGGGGTCTGCTCCAGCCTATCGCGGACGCGGTCAAACTCCTGATGAAGGAGATCGTCATCCCTACCCGCGCCGATAAGACCCTGTTTTTGCTCGCCCCTCTGATCGCCATCGTCCCTGCGCTCTCTGTCTGGGCGGTTTTCCCCTTCGATGAGGGTCTGGTCCTCGCCGACATCAATGCCGGTTTGCTCTATATCCTGGCCTTAAGCTCACTTGGGGTCTATGGGATCATCATCGCCGGCTGGTCATCGAACTCCAAATATGCCCTACTTGGGGCCATGCGCTCGGCGGCGCAGATGGTAGCCTATGAGATCGCCATGGGTTTTGCGTTGGTCGGGGTCCTAGTCGCCGCTGGCAGCCTGAACCTCGGCGCCATCGTCGAGGCGCAAAAGGGCCATCTCTTCACTTGGTTTTGGCTGCCGCTCCTGCCGCTCTTTGGTGTCTATCTCATCTCGGGGGTGGCCGAGACCAACCGCGCGCCCTTTGATGTCGCAGAAGGTGAGTCCGAGATCGTCGCCGGTTTCCATGTCGAATATTCAGGGATGGCATTCGCCGTCTTTTTCCTCGCCGAATATGCCAACATGGTCCTGATCTCGGCTTTGACCGCGCTCATGTTCTTCGGCGGCTGGCTGTCGCCCTTGCCTCATACCTGGACCGGCGATCATTGGCTCTTGGGTGATGGCTTTCATTGGCTGCTCCTCAAGACCTTTTTCTTCATGTTTCTCTTCTTGTGGCTGCGGGCGACCTTCCCGCGCTATCGCTATGACCAGATCATGCGCCTAGGTTGGAAGGTCTTTATCCCGATCACGATCGTCTGGATCCTGGTCGTGGGGGCTGCGGTCATCTATCGTCTCCCGCCCTGGTGGTCGGTTTGATGCGGAGTTCAGCGATGTGGCAAGCCGCGCGCGACTATCTCAAGAGCCTATTCCTGATCGAGCTCTTCAAAGGGCTTGCGCTCACCGGCAGATATCTTTTCCAGCGCAAGTTCACCGTTCAGTATCCAGAAGAAAAGGCGCCGCTCTCGCCGCGTTTCCGCGGGCTCCATGCCCTGCGCCGCTATCCCAATGGGGAGGAGCGCTGCATCGCTTGCAAGCTCTGTGAAGCGGTCTGTCCGGCACTGGCCATCACCATCGAGGCCGGACCGCGCCCCGATGGCTCGCGCCGCACCACCCGCTATGAGATCGATCTCTTCAAGTGCATCTATTGCGGCTTCTGCGAGGAGTCCTGTCCGGTGGACTCGATCGTCGAGACCAATGTCTATGAGTATCACTTTGAAAGACGCGGCGAGCATGTCCTGACCAAGGAGATGCTTTTGGCCATCGGCGACAAATATGAGGCCGAGATCGAGATCGCCCGCGCCGCCGATGCCCCCTATCGTTGAGCGAAAGACCCCATGGCCCAGAAGCTGATCTTTTATCTCTTTGCTGTCATCGCCCTCTGGTCGGCGGTGATGGTCGTGAGCCGCAAGAATCCAGTCCATGCCGTTTTATTTCTAGTTTTGACCTTTGTCACCAGTGCGGCCCTGTGGATTTTGCTCGAGGCCGAGTTTTTGGGGATCGTCTTGGTCCTGGTCTATGTCGGGGCAGTGATGGTGTTGTTCTTATTCGTGGTCATGATGCTCGACATCGATCTGGCAGTGCTGCGTGCCGGATTCGTCAGGAATCTGCCGCTTGCGCTCTTGATCGCTGCGCTCATGGCCGTCGAGATCCTGCTTTTGGTCGGACCCTCGCATTTCGGTTTTGCCCATTTCCCTCCACCCGCGCCCTTGGGTCCAGAGATCGATAACACACGCGAACTCGGGCGTCTGCTCTATACGGTCCATGTCTATCCGGTCGAGATCGCCGCTGTGATCTTGCTGCTGGCCATCGTCGCTGCGATCCGGCTGACCCTGCGCCGCCGTCCCGATAACCGTTCACCCGACCCGCTCCATCAGATCCGGGTCCAACGTTCCGAACGGATCCGTCTTGTACGGATGCCTGTAGAGGATGTCGCGGCCCCCGCCCCCCTGACAGATCAGGGATCTCGACAAGAGGCTGGAAGGCCAACCGCTTAAGGGGAACCTATGATTGCGCTCTCGGACTATCTGATCCTCGGCGGGCTGTTGTTTGCCATCGCGGTCGCTGGGATCTTTTTAAACCGCAAGAACCTGATCCTGATCTTGATGTGCATCGAGCTCATGCTTCTGGCGGTCAATATAAACTTTGTCGCCTTTGCCCATTTCCTCGGTGACATGACGGGTCAGGTCTTTGTCTTCTTTATCCTGACGGTTGCAGCCGCCGAATCCGCCATCGGCCTGGCGATCCTGGTCGTTCTTTTCCGTAACCGGCGCACCATCAACATCGAGGATTTGGATGCGCTGAAGGGTTGATGTATGAAGACCATTTATCTCGCCATTGTCCTTGCCCCCCTGGTTGGCTCGATCGTCTCTGGTCTATTTGGCTGGCGGATCGGGTGCTGTTGGGCGCATCGGGTCACGATTGCAGGTGTCGCCATCTCGACCCTCCTCTCCTTTTGGGTCTTGGCGCGCTTTATCTCTGGCGGGGCCGAGGTCTTCGATGGCCCGGTCTATACCTGGCTGGTCTCGAGTGGGATGCGCTTTGAGGTCGGCTTTCTGGTCGATAAGCTCACCGCGGTGATGATGGCGACCGTGAGCTTTGTGTCGCTCATGGTCCATATCTATACCATCGGCTATATGGCCGATGACGAGCACAATTGGCCAGAGGATTCGCGCGCCGGCACCAATAGCTATCAGCGGTTCTTCAGCTATATCTCGCTCTTTACCTTTTCGATGCTGATGCTGGTGATGGCGAATAACTTTTTGCAATTGTTCTTCGGCTGGGAGGCCGTGGGCCTGGTTTCGTATCTGTTGATCGGCTTTTGGTCCACCCGTGAGAGCGCGATCTTCGCCAATCTCAAGGCCTTCATCGTCAACCGCGTGGGCGATTTCGGGTTTATCCTGGGGATCGCCGCAGTCGCCATGTATTTCGGAACCCTGGATTACACAGAGGCCTTCGCCCGCGCCCCCCAATTGGCCGATGCCCAGGTACCGATCCTGGGCGGTGTCTCCTTGATCACGCTGATCTGTGTCCTGCTGTTTATCGGGGCCATGGGTAAATCGGCACAGATGCCCTTGCATGTCTGGCTGCCCGATTCGATGGAGGGCCCGACCCCGATCTCGGCCTTGATCCATGCCGCGACCATGGTTACCGCCGGTGTCTTCATGGTGGCGCGCATGTCGCCGCTCTATGAGCTCTCCGAGACGGCCTTGAGCTTCATCCTGATCATCGGCGCGACCACGGCCTTCATGATGGGTTTGGTGGGCCTGGTACAAAACGACATCAAGCGCGTCATCGCCTATTCAACCCTCTCCCAGCTCGGCTATATGGTGGCGGCGCTCGGGGCCTCGGCCTATGCTGCGGGTATCTTTCATCTCATGACCCATGCCTTTTTCAAGGCCCTGCTCTTTTTGGCCGCCGGCTCGGTGATCATTGCCCTGCATCACAATCAAGACATCCGCGGGATGGGCGGCATCAGGCGCTATATGCCGATCACTTGGCTCACTGCCTTGATCGGTTCGCTGGCCTTGATCGGTTTCCCTGGCTTTTCGGGCTTTTTCTCGAAGGATGCCATCATCGAGGCGGTCGGTCATTCCGAGCTGTTCGGCGCGGGTTATGCGTGGGTCCTGCTCACGGTCGGGGTCTTTGTGACCGCGCTCTATAGCTTTCGCATGTATTTCCTGGTCTTTCACGGCCAGCCACGGATGGATGAGCACACCCGCCACCATCTACACGAATCGCCTGCAGTGGTGACGGTCCCCCTGATCCTGCTTGCCCTGCCCTCAATTGCGATCGGCTGGCTTACCGTCGAGCCCTTGTTGATTCATGACTGGTGGATGACGGGCACTTGGAGCCCATTCGTCGTTGTCCAGGCCCATGACAGCCTGCATGAGCTGCGGGCACATTGGCATGGGGTCCAGGCCTTCGTCGAGCATGGGATACACGGCCTGCCGTTTTATCTGGCGATGGGTGGGCTGGCGCTCGCGGCGCTGATCTGGTGGGTGTTGCAGGCATGGAATCCGCGCATCGACGAGCTGGTCCAGGCGCTCACCGGCCCGGTCGCACGGGTCTTGCAGAACAAATATGGCTTCGATGACTTCAATCAGCGCGTCTTTGCCGGAGGCGGGGTCGGGGTAGGCCGGGCGCTCTGGATCCAGGGCGATCTCACCCTGATCGATGGGGCCTTGGTCAACGGCTCGGCGCAGACCGTCGGGCGCCTAGCCTTGCGCTTTCGCCATCTCCAGACCGGTTATCTCTATCACTATGCGCTGGCGATGATCGCGGGACTCGTCGGTTTGCTGCTGTTCGTTGGGCAAGGCTAAAGGCTTTATACAAGGCTAAAGGCTTTATAGAAAAGAGGACTGGCATGATTCTGCCCCTGCTGACCCTCAGCATCTGGCTGCCGATCATCGGCGGGCTCGTGGTTCTGGCCAATGGCGAGCAAGAGCGGACCCTGGGCCGTTGGATGGCCCTGGTCTTTGCGCTGCTGACCTTTGCCATCAGCCTTGGGCTGTGGATTGGGTTTGATCCGACGACCGCCGAGATGCAATTTGTCGAGCGCGCGCCCTGGATCCCGAGCTTCAAGGCCGAATATTTCTTGGGCGTCGATGGCATCTCAATGCCGCTGATCGTGCTGACGACCTTTGTGACCATCTTCGTGGTCATCGCCGGTTGGGAGGTGATCGACTATAAGCAGACCCAGTATCTGGCCGCCTTCCTGATCATGGAAGGCCTGATGGTCGGGGTCTTCTCGGCGCTCGATGCGGTGCTGTTCTATGTGTTTTGGGAGGCGATGCTGATCCCAATGTTTATCATCATCGGGGTCTGGGGTGGGCCAAACCGGGTCTATGCCACCATCAAGTTCTTTCTCTATACCTTTTTAGGTTCAGTCTTCATGCTGGTCGCCTTGATCTATCTCTATCGCCAGGCGGGCAGCTTCAGCATCTTGGATTTTCATGCGCTTAAGCTGGGATTCACTGCCCAGCTCCTGATCTTTCTGGCCTTTTTCATCGCCTTTGCCGTCAAGGTGCCCATGGTGCCGGTGCATACCTGGCTGCCGGATGCCCATGTCGAGGCCCCGACCGGTGGCTCGGTGATCCTGGCGGCGATCATGTTAAAGATCGGCGGCTATGGCTTTTTGCGTTTTTCCTTGCCGATCACCCCGGACGCATCCGCAGAGCTCGCCTGGCTTGTCATCGCCCTGTCGCTGATCGCCATCATCTATATCGGCCTTGTCGCCCTTGTCCAGGATGACTTAAAAAAGCTCATCGCCTATTCCTCGATCGCCCACATGGGGTTTGCCACCCTGGGCTTTTTCCTTGTCTTTGCCCTTGCGCTGCGATCCAGCGCCGTAGAGGGGGCGGTCATGGGGATCGAGGGCGGGATGGTCCAGATGATCTCGCATGGCTTTATCTCCGGGGCCCTATTCTTGTGCGTCGGGGTGCTCTATGACCGCATCCACTCGCGCCGGATCGCCGACTATGGCGGGGTGGTCAATACCATGCCCTGGTTTGGGGCGGCGATGGTCTTTTTTGCCATGGCCAATGCCGGGCTGCCCGGGACCTCGGGTTTCGTCGGCGAGTTCATGGTGATCCTGGCAACCTTCAAGGCTAATTTCTGGTGGGCACTGCTGGCCGCAACAACCCTGATCCTGGCTGCGGCCTTCACCCTCTGGATGGTCAAGCGGGTGATCTTTGGGCCAGTCAAGAACGACAAGATCGCCGCCCTGCAGGATCTCGATCTACGCGAGCGGATCAATCTCGGTGCCCTGGGCGTCGTGGTCTTGTTTTTTGGTCTCTGGCCCGCGCCCCTGGTCGAGGTCATGCATGCCTCGGTCGAACACCTGGTTGCCCAGGCGAGCGCCTGTAAGCTCCCCGAAGCTGAGCGCAATGGGTGTGTCTTACCGATAGCCGAACGGGTCGCTACCCGTCTGCCCTAAGGATTCCAGACAATCGAATATCAAGGTTTCAGCATGCCTATGTCGTTTGCGCTCGAGCAGTTGTTCTCCATCCTTCCCGAGATGGCCATCCTGATCAGTGCGGCGCTGGTGTTGATGGTGGATCTTTTCGACGATCAGCGGGCGAACCCAGGGCTAGTCCGCGAAGACGGCCAACAGTCTGCCAGCCCCCGCCGGGGTTTCAACCATAGCCTGACTTTGCTCGGATTGATGCTCGCCTTGGGATTGACCGGTTTCATAGGTGGTGGCGCGCCTCAAATCCTGTTCGATGGCCATCTGGTCCGCGACGCCTTCACCGACCTGCTGCGGGGCAGCATTCTGATCGTCGGCATCCTGGCCTTTGTCTATATCCGGCCCTGGCTCGAGGTGCGTAGCCTCTTGATGGGCGAGTTTTATGCCTTGGGTCTGCTGGCGCTCTTAGGGATGCTGATCATGGTCTCGGCCAATAGCTTCCTGGCCTTGTATCTGGGCCTGGAGCTCCAGGCGCTGGCGCTCTATGCCCTGGTTGCCTTCGAGCGCGATTCGGCGCGAGGCGCCGAGGCGGCGATGAAATACTTCGTGTTAGGGGCTTTGGGATCGGGGCTGTTGCTGTATGGCATCTCGATGATCTACGGCGCGACCGGCTCAATCGTCTTTGGCCCCGTCGCCGAGGCTGTAGCCAGACAAGGGATGGACAACGCGGTCTTGGTCTTCGGGCTGGTGTTCTTAGTGATCGGGATCGGCTTTAAGTTTGGCGCCGTGCCCTTTCATATGTGGGTCCCCGATGTCTATGAGGGTGGACCAACACCTGCCATCCTGTTCCTCAGCAGTGCGCCCAAGATCGCGGCCTTGGCTCTGGCCGTGCGCATCCTGATCGAGGCATTGTCCAGCCTGCATCCCGATTGGCAGGGGATGCTGATGATCCTCTCGGTGTTGTCGATGGGTCTGGGTAATCTGGTCGCGATCGCCCAGAGCAATATCAAGCGGATGCTCGGCTATTCGGCCATCTCACACGTCGGCTTTCTCTTTTTGGGCCTGTTGTCCGGCTCAGAACAGGGCTATGCCGCGGCCATGTTCTATACCATCGTGTATGCCGTCATGGCGGCGGGGTCCTTTGGCATCCTCCTGATCCTGAGCTATCAGGGTCTCGAGGCCGAGCGTCTAGAGGATCTCAAGGGGCTCAATGATCGGGATCCCTGGTATGCGGCTATGATGGCCCTGATCATGTTTGCAATGGCGGGAGTGCCGCCGACCGTGGGCTTCATGGCCAAGCTGCTGGTGCTCGAGGCCGTGGTGCGCATCGATCTAGTGTGGCTGGCTGTGGTGGCGGTCTTCTTCTCGATCATCGGCGCCTTTTATTACCTGCGGGTAGTCAAGTGTATCTATTTCGATCCACCTCCACCCGAGGCCCCGCCTCTGAACACCAGCGCTGGGGTGCGTACGGCCATGACGCTGAACGGTTTGGCCCTAATGGTGCTTGGCATCTATCCGTCGGCCTTGCTCTCGCTATGCCAAGCAGCCATTCGATGAGCGATCGGGTCGCGCCTACCGTTGTTTTTTAAATGCGAGTGGCCTTGTCTCTGTTGATTAGGGGTGATCCCTGCCTACCACAGATCACCTCAGCTAGGAAGACGTCAAGCGCATCCTGGCCGAGCTAATCGCCCAAGGCCGTGAGGTCGAGTGTAAGAACCGCTTGACCACAGATGACGTGGGCGAGGATCAGGATCTCAGATACCTGGGGCGCTTCAAGGATGCCTTTTCCCAATATGCCGACAAGGTCCTGCACGGCACGGTTGCGGCCATGGTGATCACAGAGAAGGTCGCCCATTATGCCGAGCGTCGGGGGCTTTATCTCCTTCTCTAATCCAGGCCGACGCTGACATCGTCTTCCAGAACGCTCCGAGTTTCGTTCCCCGAAGCTGGTAGGAAGGTCGATTCCGTTGGGTGAGCTGCCGATTTCAACAATGCCCAAGGCCGAGGGAGTGGACCGAAAGCCGCAAATGGATCGCGCCCCTGTCATCCACCCTGCCTGTGCAGAAGTGCCCTCAGATTGTTGTCTCGGCCTGACCCTGCAAGCTACCATGTCGCGTATCTAGCCTGGTATAAGCGATTGGAATCATGGTTCGCGGCAGCATCGTTGCGCTCATCACCCCCATGCACCCCGATGGGGCCCTTGATTACGCGAGCCTGCAACGACTCGTTGATTTTCATGTTGCACAGGGTACGGGCGCGATCGTCACGGTTGGCACCACTGGCGAGTCGCCCACACTCGATGTGGATGAGCACTGTGCGGTCATCGCGCGCACGATCGAGTATGCCGCGGGGCGCATCCCTGTTATCGCTGGTACGGGCTCCAATTCGACCCATGAGGCCATTGTCCTGACCCGCTGCGCGCGCGAAGCTGGCGCCGATGCTGCGCTCTTGGTCACGCCCTATTACAACAAACCCACCCAAGAAGGCTTGTATCTCCATTATCGCGCGGTGGCCGAGGCGGTTGATATTCCACAGATCCTCTATAACGTCCCTGGACGGACTGCCTGTGACCTTCTGCCTGAGACGGTTGCGCGTTTGGCTGAGATCGAAAACATCGTTGGGATCAAGGAGGCGACGGGGGATCTGGCGCGAGTGGTACGCCTGCGTGCCGATTGTGGTCCGGGGTTTGCGCTCTATAGCGGCGACGATGCAACCGCATGCGAATTCATCCTCAACGGCGGAGATGGCGTCATCTCGGTCACCGCCAATGTCGCGCCGCGTGCCATGCAAGACATGTGTCAGGCTGCCCTCGCGGGTGACAGCGATCGCGCCCGGGTGCTGAATGAGCGGCTTGCCGCGCTGCACCGCGATCTGTTTGTTCAGTCGAATCCCATCCCCGTCAAATGGGCCGTCGCCGCCCTAGGGCTTTGTGAACCAGGCATCCGTTTGCCGTTGACCTGGCTCGGCGAGGAGTACCAAGCGCGTGTCCGTCAGGCGATGGCCCAGTCCGGAGCCTTGTGATAGTGCCGTGTCCATATCACGCCGGCCCTGTTGAGAAGAGAGATTTTGCGTGAAACCAGGTTTCAAGCGCCTTCCCATCCTCATCCCTCTGGTGATGCTGGTCGGCTGTAGTCTCAGCGCGATCGAGGATAGTCTCCCCGATCAGCGCCTCGTCTATAAGCGCCAGCGCGAGGCGGCTGAGAATCTGGAGATCCCACCGGATCTAATGTCTGCCGGCAGATTTGATGATGCCCTTGATATCCCGGGCGGCGTCGAACACCCGGCGACCTTTTCCGAATATGCTGGCGGGCGTGCCCAGCGCCAACAAGCAGCGGCCCAAGGCGGCGAGGTCTTACCCAGTTTTCCCAATGTCGAGCTGAAACGGCGCGGCGATGAACGATGGCTCGAGGTCCAGGCTTCGCCCCAGGCCGTCTGGCTGCGGGTGATTGCCTTTTGGCGCGAGCAGGGGGTCTTGCTCGTCGAGCAAAACCCAGCGGTTGGCGTGATGCGCACCGACTGGCTAGACAACCGCGCTGAGATCCGCAAGGACTTCATCACCCGTATGGTAAGCAAGGTCGCTGAGGGGCTCTACTCCACCTCGACCCGCGACCAATATACCTTGCGGATCGAGAGCGGGCTGCGCCCTAGCACCACCGAGATCCGATTGACCCATCGCGGTATGGCTGAGCGATTGGTGAGTGGCGGCATTGCGGGCAGCACCGAGCGCACCATCTGGGAGCCTAGCGGTTCGGATCGCGAGAAGGAGGCTGAGATGCTGCGCCGCCTGATGGTCTATCTGGGCGGCTCGCCGTCCAAGGCGGGGGGTGGCGAGATGCCTGCCGGTCAGCTCATCGGCGCCAACAGTCGCCTGGTCAATGAGAACGGTGTGCCCCTGATCATCATCCCTCAAGAGTTCCGCAGCGCTTGGCAGATGACGGGGGCGGCGCTTGATCGCGCAGGGTTTGTGGTCGAAGATCGCGATCAGGCCCAGGGCCTCTATGAGGTGCGCTATGCCGGACAGGATGCCCAGCCCGAGCAGAAGCCGGGGCTGCTGTCGCGTTTGGCCTTCTGGCATAAACCCAAGATCGATCCGGTGAAGCAATTCCAGATCAAGGTCAGCAGCAATGACAAGGAATCACGGGTGATCATCCTCGCCCCCGATGGCAAACCCGATGTCAGTGCCAATGGCCAGCGTATCCTTAACCTCATCCAGGAGCAGCTTCGCTAGAGAGGGGCGATGGGTTGATGACGAGCATCTATGGATTGAGCGCCCGCCGCATCGACGGGGTGGAGCAGTCGCTCGCCGACTATCGGGGCAAGGTCCTGCTCATCGTCAATGTCGCCAGCCGCTGCGGTCTTACCCCGCAATACGCCGGGCTTGAAAAACTCTGGCGCACCTATCGCGACCGCGGTTTTGCGGTATTGGGATTCCCCTGTAACCAATTCGCCAACCAAGAGCCTGGCCCAGAGCCCGAGATCGCCGCCTTTTGCCAGACTCAATACGACGTCAGCTTCCCGCTCTTTGCCAAGATCGAGGTCAATGGCCCGGGGACACATCCGCTTTATCGATATCTCAAATCGGCCGCACCCGGCCTTCTCGGGAGCGCGGCGATCAAATGGAACTTCACCAAGTTCCTGATCGATCGGCAGGGGCGGGTGGTACGGCGCTATGCCCCCACCGTCGAGCCCAAGGTCCTGACACCGGCAATCGAGTCATTACTGTGAACAGGGGCTGGGCACTCGTCTTGTTGCTCTCTCTTGCTCTGGGCGCTCGCGCCGATTGCGAGCCGATAGCAAGCCGAGAACATCTGTTTTGTGTATCGACCCTTATTCAAGGGCTAGAGCATCCCTGGGGACTTAGCTTCCTGCCTGACGGGCGCCTGCTGGTGACCGAACGACCAGGACGGCTGCGCTTAATCGAGGGTGGACGGCTACGGCCCGAACCGGTGCAGGGTCTGCCAGAGATCCGTCCGCGTGGCCAGGGGGGGTTCCTCGACGTGGCCTTGCACCCGCGTTTTCGTGACAACGGCCTTGTCTATCTGAGCTATGCCGGCAGCGGCCGCGAGGGTCTGGGCACCGAGGTCCTGCGCGGCCGCCTGGCAGGGGATCGCCTGATCGATGTGCAGGTGATCTTTCGCATGCAGCCCAAGCTCGACAGCAACATCCATTTCGGCTCCCGCCTGGTCTTCGACCGAGAGGGACTGCTGTATGTCACCCTGGGCGATCGCGGTCACCGAGAGCGGGCGCAGCGGCTCGATGATCATCTGGGGACAGTGGTACATCTGTTGGACGATGGGCGTGTCCCGACCGACAACCCCTTCCTCGGGCGGGCCGGCGCCTTGCCCGAGATCTTTACCTATGGTCACCGCAACATCCAGGGCGCGGCCCTGCATCCCGACAGCGGCAAGGTGTGGATCATCGAGCATGGGCCTCAGGGGGGCGATGAAGTCAATGTGCTTGTATCCGGCGTCAACTACGGCTGGCCGGTGATCACCTATGGCGCCGAATATGGTAGCGGGGCGCCGATCGGGGAGGACACACACAAGGAGGGCATGGCCCAACCGCTTTGGCATTGGACACCCTCGATCGCCCCTTCGGGGATGGCCTTTTATACCGGCGAACGCTTTGGCCGTTGGCGCGGGGATCTTTTGGTCGGGGCACTGAAATATCGGCTGCTGGTGCGCTTAAAACTGGATGGCCAGCAGGTAATAGCAGAGGAGCGCCTACTAGAAGGGATCGGTCGCATCCGCGACGTGCGCGTGGGACCAGATGGCCTGATCTATTTGTTGACCGACGAACCGAACGGGCGGTTGCTGCAGTTGTCGCCAATCGACTGAGAGCCCCTAAAGCGCCGCCTGTCCTAAGACTAGGCGGGGGGGAAGGAAAGATTCGATGGTGCGCCCTGCTGGACTCGAACCAGCGACCACCTGATTAAAAGTCAGATGCTCTACCATCTGAGCTAAGGGCGCCTGGAGATTGGTTATTATAACGGGAGCAGAGACCGCTGCAATCCCCATTCCCTGCCCCTAACTAGCGCGTTGCAGGATGAATTGCAAAACCGCCTTGCTGCCGAAATAGGCCAGGATCAATATACCGAAGCCGCTGAGGGTCCAGGTGATGGCTGTGCGTCCGCGCCAACCATGGCGGTAACGCCCGATCAACAAACCACCAAATACCAGCCATGCCAACACGGAGAGTATCGTCTTATGCACCAGATGTTGGGCGAACATGTTTTCCAGAAAGGCAAAACCGCTCAATAGGGCCAGGGTGAGCAGGATGAAACCGGCGGTGATCATCTCAAACAAGAGGCTTTCCATCGTCTGGAGGGGTGGCAGGGTGCGCACGAACCCAGTAAAACGGCGGTGGCGCAGATGGTGATCCTGGACGGCAAGGATGATCGACTGAACCGCGGCCAGGGTCAGCAGGCTATAGGCCAACATTGAGATCAAGACATGGATCTTGAGTGCCAGGCTGGTTGAATGACGCATAAAGCCGACATCGGCCATGTGGGTCTCTAGGAGCAGGCTGAGCGCCGCCGCCGGCAGCAAGATCAGGCCCAGGTTATCGACGGGTTTTGTCAGGCTAGAGGCCAGCAGCAGGGCCACGATCGTCCAGGCCGTGAGCGCTAGGGCATGATAAAAGCCCAGATTGACACCGCCGTGCCCAGCGACACCATCCCAGATGACCCAGCTATGCAGTGTGAGCCCGATAAAACCGATGGCGATCGCCAGCCAGCGGGGCGGTGTCCATCCCTCCTTGCGGAAGAGACGGACGCCGATCAGGAAGGCCGCAGCGAGA
This sequence comes from Caldichromatium japonicum, assembly GCF_011290485.1. Classification (GTDB taxonomy): domain Bacteria; phylum Pseudomonadota; class Gammaproteobacteria; order Chromatiales; family Chromatiaceae; genus Thermochromatium; species Thermochromatium japonicum. The sequence continues at coordinate 670,036 of NZ_CP048029.1, forward strand.
TAACAGAGGGTGGTGAGATAGGCAAAAAGAGTATGGATCATGGGCGATGACTTTGGGCAGACGGTTTTCTATAAGATGTCCCGATGCGACCTAGGGTCATATCGAGCGATACTGCGCTTGCATTATACTCATAACCCATGCCGTCAACCGGTGATCACAGTTGGCATCCCCTCTGGATGCTATGAGGATTGCATGCCATGTTTGCACAGCTCCAGGATCGTTTCAGCGGTATCCTGAAACACCTGCGCGGTCAAGGCCGCCTCACTGAAGACAACATCAAGGATACCCTGCGCGAGATCCGCCTGGCCTTGCTCGAGGCCGACGTGGTGCTGCCCGTGGTGCGCCAATTCATCGAGGAGATTCGCGCCAAGGCCGTCGGCGAGGCGGTGATGAAAAGCCTGACGCCGGGTCAGGTCCTCATCAAACTGGTTCACGATGAGCTCGTCAGGGTCATGGGCGAGTTCAATGAACGCCTAGAACTCAATGCTCCACCGCCAGCGGTCATCCTCATGGCCGGACTCCAGGGTTCGGGCAAGACCACCAGTGCCGCCAAGCTGGCCCGCTGGCTCCATGAACGGCATAAGAAATCGGTGATGCTCGTCAGTTGCGATGTCTATCGCCCTGCGGCCATCGAGCAGTTGCGCATCCTGGCTGCTGAGGTCGAGGCCGAGTATTGCCCGAGTCAGGTCGATGAAGACCCAGTCGCTATCGCCCAGCGCGCCCTGGATATGGCCCGCCGCCGCTTCAAGGACGTCTTGATCATCGACACCGCCGGGCGCCTGCATGTCGATGGCGAGATGATGGAAGAGATCAAGCGCCTCCATGCCGCTGTCAGGCCGGTCGAGACGCTGTTCGTAGTCGATGCCATGACCGGTCAGGATGCCGCCAACACTGCCCGGGCCTTCGATGAGGCCCTGCCCCTGACCGGCGTGATCCTCACCAAGACCGATGGCGATGCGCGCGGCGGGGCGGCCTTGTCGATCCGCTTTATCACCGGTAAGCCGATCAAGTTCTTGGGGACAGGTGAGCGCACCGCGGCGCTCGAACCCTTTTATCCTGACCGCGTCGCCTCGCGTATCCTCGGGATGGGTGATGTGGTGTCCTTGGTCGAGGAGGTCCAGGCACGGGTTGATCGCGATCAGGCTGAACGCCTGGTCAAGAAGCTCAATAAGGGCAAGGACTTTGATCTGGCTGATTTCAAGGAACAGCTCGAACAGATGACCCGCATGGGTGGGGTCCTGAGCCTGATGGAGAAGCTTCCTGGCATGAATCAGCTCCCCGAGCACATCAAGGCCAAGGCTAGCGACAAAGAGCTGGGCAAATTGATTGCCATCATCAATTCCATGACCCCACAGGAGCGTCGCTTTCCCACCATCATCAAAGGTTCACGCAAGCGCCGCATCGCCGCAGGCTCCGGCACCCGGGTACAGGATGTCAATCAGCTCCTCAAGCAATTCTTGCAGATGCAAAAGGTCATGAAAAAGATGCAGGGTGGGGGCATGGCCAAGATGATGCGTGCCCTCCAGGGCCGGATTCCCCAGGGCCTCTTGCCACCTGGTGGGGGATTGCCGCCCGGGGGCATGCCACCGGGAGGATTCCCCCGGTGATCCCCAGATCCGTTCTTCGGTCCCTGATTCAGCTCGGCGCCCTCCTGGGCCTGTTGCTGCCCGCAGCCCTCGTCTTGGCCAACCCCTGGGCTTCGGTCAGCGCTCCCTCGTCCGGCATGACACAGGTCGTCGGCAGTACGGCTAGTGGTTGTATCGCCGGCGCCGATCCACTCTCCGCAAGCGGTCCTGGCTATGTGAGTGTGCGCCGTTATCGGAATCGGTATTGGGGTCATCCCGAACTGATCCGCTTTATCCAGGATCTGGGCCACGCACAGATGAAACGGACCGGACGGCTGGTGCTGATCGGCGACCTGAGCCAGCCCCGCGGTGGGCCGATGCCGTCATCGCATCGCAGTCATCAAAACGGCTTGGATGTCGATATCTGGTTGACCCTAGCCGATTCGCCAGAGGCGGCGCGTCGGCTGATGGACAACAACCCCGATCCGCCGAGCATGGTCGCAGTCGGCGGACGGTCGGTCAGCGCTGCCTGGGGCAGGGATCAATTCGCCTTGATCGAAATCGCAGCGCGCCATCCCCTGGTCGATCGGATCTTCGTCAATGCCGCGATTAAACAAGAGCTTTGTCGCATAGCAGGCAGTGACCGCGCCTGGTTGCGTAAGGTGCGCCCTTGGTGGGGGCATGATGCCCATTTCCATGTCCGGCTACGCTGCCCTGCCGACAGCCCAGGCTGTGATCCGCAAAAGCCGCTTCCCGAGGGCGATGGCTGCGGTTCCGATCTGGCGTGGTGGCTGAGCGACGAGGTCTTGCGCGGCTTGGCCAAGGCCAAGCCGCCAGCCAAGCGTCCAGAGCCGGAGCTGCCTCCCGCCTGTCGCACCCTCCTGCATGACCCGCCGCGGATAGCGGGGGAGTGACCGGAAGCAACCTGATGAGGCATCTGCTCAGGTTCGCCTATCTGATCGATACCCTCAACCGGCGTATCGGCGGGCTGGTGCATTGGCTGGTGTTGATGAGTGTATTGCTCAGCGCCGCGACCGCCACCCTGCGCTATACCCTGAGTTGGGGCTCCAATGCCTTGGTCGAGGGGCAATGGTTCATGTTTGGTCTGATCTTTCTGCTCTATGCGCCCCTGACCTTGCAGCAACGCGGCCATGTCCGGGTCGATATCCTCTATAGCCGCCTGCCGTCGCGCCTCCAGCTCCTGATCGATATCCTCGCCGGGCTGTTGTTCCTCCTCCCCGTCTGCCTCCTGATCCTGATCGATGCCTGGGATTATGCCAGGCTAGCCATCCAGCAAAACGAATCCTCGATCAATCCCGGTGGGCTGCCCTGGTGGCCCATGAAGTTGGCGATCCCGATCGGCTTTGGCCTCTTGGCCCTGCAAGGCGTCTCCGAGATCATCAAGGGGACCGCAGCACTGGTCGCTCAGGCACCATCGCCCCAGGAAGTGGATAGAGGTCATCGCAGATGAGCGTCTGGATTGCCGCGAACATGGCGCCGTTGATGTTCACCGCGCTGGTGGTCTTTTTGCTCATCGGCTATCCGGTCGCCTTTTCTTTGGCAGCTGTCGGGATGCTGTTTGCCTGGATCGGGATCGAGCTCGGGATGCTGACCCCGGCCTTGCTCCAGGCCCTGCCGGATCGGGTCTTCGGGATCATGCGTAACGAGATCCTGCTGGCAGTCCCCTTCTTTACCTTCATGGGGCTGATCTTGGAGCGCAGCGGCCTGGCCGAGGATCTGCTGGAGACTGCAGGTCAGCTCTTTGGCGGAGTGCGCGGGGGTTTGGCCTATGCCGTGGTCTTCGTCGGCGCGCTCCTGGCCGCCACCACAGGGGTGGTGGCGGCTACGGTGATCGCGATGGGCCTGATCTCCTTGCCGATCATGTTGCGTTATGGCTATCACCCGCGGTTAGCGACCGGCGTGATTGCAGCCAGCGGGACCCTCGCCCAGATCATCCCGCCTTCGTTGGTCCTGATCGTCATGGCCGATGTGCTCGGGCGTTCGGTGGGTGATATGTACAAGGGCGCCTTGCTGCCTGGATTGGTGCTGACTGGGCTGTATGCCCTCTATGTCTTGATCAATGCCCAGTTGCATCCTAAGCGCGCGCCTGCCCTCCCACCTGAAGCGCGCACCCTACATGGTGCTGCCTTGATCCGCCGCGTCCTACTGGTCCTGTTCCCGCCGCTGGCCCTGATCTTTTTGGTCCTTGGGACGATCTTCATCGGCTGGGCGACGCCCACCGAGGGCGGGGCGATGGGGGCTGTTGGCGCCATACTGTTGGCTGCGCTCAAGGGTCGGCTGAAGCTCCCCATGCTGACCGAGTCGATGGCTGCGACCGCGCGCATCACCAGCTTTGTGATCTTTATCCTCATCGGCGCCAGTGTCTTTAGTCTGAGCTTTCGCGCCCTCGATGGGGATCTGTGGGTTGAGCATCTGCTTAGCGGATTGCCTGGCGGGGCGCTGGGCTTTCTGCTCTTTGTCAATCTACTGGTCTTTGTCTTGGCCTTCTTTCTCGATTTCTTCGAGATCTCATTCATCATCCTGCCGCTGCTTGCGCCCGTTGCCACCAAGCTCGGCATCGACCTGGTCTGGTTCGGGGTCCTGATCGGAGTCAATATGCAGACCAGTTTCATGCACCCACCCTTTGGCTTTGCCCTCTTTTATCTGCGTTCGGTGGCCCCTCCGTCGGTCCGTACCTCCGATCTCTATTGGGGGGCACTGCCCTTTGTGCTCATCCAGCTCCTCATGGTCGGGATCATTATCCTCGCGCCGGGCCTGGTGACCTGGGGGCTGAATCCAGGATCTGGCAGCGCCCCAGCCGTTGAGATCCAGCTTCCCCAGGGTGGGTCGAGTCTGCTCGACAGCGGTGATTTCGAGGGCTTGTTCAAGCCAGAGAGCCAATAGGCCAGGCCGAGACCTGGCCCGCGAGCATTCAGCGCCCTTTAGCAAGAACCTAAAATCGGCCCATGCGTGCGAGCCTCCGTTTTTTCGTCTATCTGCTGATCTGTTTACTGATAGCTGGCCTGTTGACCCCGCCGCTCCTGGCGACTGGCTGGAGCGAGATTGAGGCGCACCGGCTCATGGGGCGGCTGGCTCAGGTGTTGATCCTGATCGGGCTTTGGCCCTTTTTGCGCTGGCAGGGGCTAGCCGAGCGGCCAGCATTGGGGTTGGATGTTGGTTGGCCGGCATTGTGGCGGAGACTGATCTGGGGATGGCTTGGCGGATCATTGATGCTAGGGACCTTGGTCTGGGCCTTGCTTGAACTTACGGTGCGCCTGCCCGATCCAGACCCGAGAGATTGGCCTAGCCTGATTGGGCTCATTGCGCAGGCGCTGACCGCAGGTCTCGCCATCGGTTTGCTGGAAGAGGTCTTTTTCCGCGGCGCGCTCTATGCTGCGATCTGTCGGGAGTCGGGGGTGAGGGCGGCGATGCTCTGGAGCGCCGGTCTTTATGCCGCCTTGCATTTTATGAAACCCTCGGCCTTACCCGAGGAGGGCGGCTTTGGGGCGGGCGCGGCGTTCTGGATGATGGCCCAGGCCGTGCTTGATCTCTTCCAATGGAAAAACCTCGATTCAGGGGTCGCGCTCTTGCTCGCTGGACTGCTCTTGGCTTGGGTGCGCGAGCGCAGCGGAAACATCGGCTGGTGCATCGGCCTGCATGCTGGCTGGGTATTCGTGATCCAACTCACCCGCCGTCTGACCGATGGTAATCCGGATGCAGCTTGGGGTTGGCTGGCCGGCAGCTATGACGGGGTCATCGGTTGGCTTGCCGCCCTCTGGATCGGGGTGCTGATCCTTGCCCTGTGGTCCGTGGAGCGGACGGGTCGTATTTCCCGGTGATGGCAGCAACATGGAGGCAAGGCCCCCTGAAAACACCGATGTCTCTGCCGCCTTGGGAATAGTCCAGCGGAGGCCGCCTGCCTGAGAGGTAGTAGGCGTTGATCCCATTTGGCGATTGCCCCGGACCTGTCCGGCGAGCACAGGGTTATAGATAACTATAGATAACGCCGCCAATGCTCGGGGCGTTCGTCGCGACAGCCGTGCTCGATGAGTTCGTAACGCCTGGCGAAGAGCTTTTGGGTCAGGGTCTGCTCATCGAACGCCAGTTCGCTATTGGCGCGCACCGTCTCTTCGGTATAGTGATGCAGGGCGCGTTTCAGACGGTTAAAAAGATTCCGATCGAGATATAGGCCCAGCTCGGCGAGGGCCTCCTCGATCTCTTGCAGGCTGATCTTGAGGACATCATAGGTGACACGAAGCACATAAGGACTTGCTGGCTCGGTGTGCAGAATGCCGTCTATCCCATTGAGGAATGCAGCCGCAGTCTGGGCCTGCTGGGGGTTGGGGTGGACCCGCTGGAAGGCGATCTCGCGGCGTTTAATGCGTTCGTCATCATGAATTTCCATAGCATCTTTATGCTAATACGCCTCTTGCAATCATCAATCTTGAGAAGATCAATACTGAACGATGCAGACAGCAACAAAAGCCAATGCTGACTGGATGATCTGGCTGCGCAGCCTCGCCTTTGTGCTCCTCTATAACCTGCTGGGGATCGTGCATAGCCTGGTGAGCTTGGCGGTGGCACCCTTCCAGAGCCGCGAGCAGCGCCACTGCTTCGTCAACCATTGGACGCGGATCACGATGTGGTTGTTGCGCCATCTCAACGGGATCGAGATCGAGATCCTGGGGCGCGAGAACCTCCCCCAGGGCGAGCCGGTGGTGGTGATGGCCAATCATCAAAGCGAGTGGGAGACCTTTTATCTACATCTCCTGGTCTCACCCCAGGCTACGGTGATCAAGCGCGAGTTGTTGTGGATCCCCTTTTTTGGTTGGGGTCTGGCCTTGCTCGACCCCATCGCTATCGATCGCAATAAACCGGTTCAGGCGCTCAAGAAACTCCTGCGCGAGGGCCAGCAGCGGCTTGAACAGGGTATGAGCGTAGTGATCTATCCCGAAGGGACGCGCCAGCCGCCTGGTCAGGTGGGGCGGTTCAATCCCGGTGGTGCGCAGCTAGCCTGTCGCACTGGGCGGCGGGTGTTGCCAGTCGCCCACAATGCTGGCGATTGCTGGCCGGCGCGTTCGCTATTGCGCCGACCCGGACGCATCCGGGTGGTGATCGGCCCGCCGCTGTTCTGCGAGGCTGGGGTCGAGGCCCTCAATGCCCAGGTCGAGCAATGGATCCGCCAGACCGCCTTTGCGCTAATGGCCCGCTCTGTTACTGACCGGCACGGTAACCCAGGGTGATCCGCTCATGTCCCGCCAGGTCGCAGCGGGTCTCGATGTCCTGCAATCCCCCTTGGGCGAAGAGCCGACGCACCGTTGCGCCCTGATCATAGCCGTGCTCGACGGCGAGCAGACCGCCCGATTTCAGACAGCGCGGGGCATCGGCCAGGATCGCGCGGATGGCATCCAGCCCATCCTGCCCTGAGACCAAGGCCAGCTGCGGCTCGAAACGCAGGCTGCCTGCGAGATGTGGGTCACCGGCGGCGACATAAGGCGGATTGCTGAGGATCGCATCCAGACAGTCCGGACCTAGGGCGCTCAGCCAATGGCCCAAGACTGGAGCGACCAGCAATCCCAGGCGTCTGAAATTGTCCCGGGCGATGGCCATGGCGGCGGGCGAGCGCTCGACGGCAATCAGGTGCCAAAGCGGGCGTTCGCTGGCCAAGGCCGCTGCGATTGCCCCGCTGCCGGTACCCAGGTCGGCGATCCGTAGGGGCCGATCGGGCGTAAGGCGCTCGAGGGCAGTTTCGACCAAAAGCTCGGTCTCGGGTCGAGGGATCAGGGTTGCAGGTGTGACCTCAAGCTCCAGGGTCCAAAATCCCCAGCGTCCCAGGAGATAGGCGAGGGGCTCACCGACCAGCCGGCGTTGGAGGAGGGCTGCGAAACGGGCGAACTGGTCTGGTGTGAGGCCTGCCTCCGGACGCGCATAGAGCTCGGTGCGCCTCAGGCCGCTTGCCTCGGCGAGCAAGAGCTCGGCCTCTAGGCGGGGGGTAGCCTGCGCACAGTCGGCCAGGGCCAAGGCTGCCAGGTGCAGACACCGACCGATCACTGGCGGCGATAGCGCCAGCAGTCTCTCTGAGACGCTGGGAAATGCCTCACTCGCTTCTTGTTCAGACACCATTGGCCAGCAAGGTGGCGAGCTGGGCGCTCTGGTGTTCGGCCAAGAGCGGTTCGATGACCTGATCGAGCTGACCTTCCAGGATCTCGTCGAGCTTATAGATCGTCAGATTGATGCGATGATCGGTGAGACGATTCTGAGGAAAGTTGTAGGTACGGATACGCTCGGAACGGTCGCCGCTGCCGACCTGGAGCCGGCGTTGGCCCGAGACCTCGCTGTTTTGGGCCGCGCGCGCACTGGCCAATAGCTTGGCCTGGAGCAGGGCCATCGCCTTGGCGCGGTTTTTATGCTGCGAGCGCTCATCCTGGCATTCGACCACGATCCCTGTCGGCAGATGGGTGATGCGGATCGCCGAATCGGTCTTGTTGACATGCTGACCGCCGGCACCCGAGGCGCGATAGGTATCGATGCGCAGATCATTGGGGTTGATCGCGATCGCATCGATCGCCTCGACCTCGGGCAGGACAGCGACGGTACAGGCGGAGGTATGGATGCGCCCCTGGGATTCGGTCTCGGGGACGCGCTGGACGCGATGCACCCCGGGCTCGAACTTCAGGCGGGAATAAACCCCCGTCCCGCTGACGCGGACCACGACCTCCTTATAGCCACCTAGCTCTCCCTCGCTGGCCGAGACCAGTTCGGTACGCCAGCCGCGGGTTTCGGCATAACGCAGATACATGCGCAGAAGATCACCAGCAAAAAGCGCCGCCTCCGCCCCGCCGGTCCCCGCGCGGACCTCGAGAAAGACGTTGCGCTGATCATCGGGGTCCGGCGGGATCAGATGGAGATACAGCTCCGGCTCGATGGCCTCCAGTCGGGCGCGACTGGCAGCGAGTTCATCGCGGGCGAGTGCGCCCATCTCGGGGTCGGCGATGAGCTCCTCTGCTGCCGCGAGATCACGTTCGGCCGCTTGATAGCGTTCGTAGCAGGCCATCAAGGGTTCGAGCTGCGCATACTCACGGCTGAAGTCACGAAAACGCGCTGGATCGGCTTGGGTCTCGGGATCGGCCAGGAGCACCGCAAGCTCGCTATGCCGTTCAGCAAGGCGCTCCAGGCGGGCGCGGATCAATGGCGTCATGCGTGGGTCTGGGTACGCGGCGGATTGAGCTGGAACAACTCATTGGCGGCCTCGAGGAGCGCGGCCTCGCCGTCGCGCGCCGCCTGCCGCAGCCGCGAGCTCGGGGCATGGAGCAGCTTGTTGGTCAGGGTATGTGCCAGGAAATTGAGCACCTCGGCGGGGGGTTTGCCTGCATCCAACTGACGTCGCGCCCGCGCCAACACCTCATCGCGCAACTCCTCGGCGCGCTGACGGTAGTCCTGAATGAGACCTGCGGCATCGAGCGAGCGCAGCCAGGCCATGAACTCGCCGGTGTGAAAATCGATGATCTCCTCGGCCTGCACAGCAGCGGCCTGGCGCGAGCGCAGGCTCTCATCGATCACCCCTTGCAGATCATCGACGGTGTAGAGATAGACATCCGGCAGCTCGCCAACCTCGGGCTCGATGTCACGGGGGACTGCGATATCGACCATGAAGATCGGGCGGTGCTTGCGTTTTTTGAGCGCCCGCTCAACCGTACCCTTGCCGAGGACGGGGAGGGGACTGGCGGTCGAGGCGATGACGATGTCGGCCTCTGGCAGATGGTTACCGATCTCGGTCAGCGCAATGGCATAGCCATTGAACTGCACAGCCAGATCATGGGCGCGTTCGATGGTGCGGTTGGCGACGATGATGCGCCCGATACCGTTGTGATGCAGATGACGCGCCGCCAGTTCGATGGTCTCGCCGGCACCGATCAACAAGGCAGTTTGCTCGGATAGATCCGAGAAGATCTGGCGCGCAAGGCTGACAGCGGCGAAGGCAACTGAGACCGGACTGGAACCGATAGCGGTCTCGGTGCGCACGATCTTAGCCACGGAAAAGGTATGCTGAAAGAGCCGGCCCAGGAGCTTGCCCGTGACCCCACAATCGCAGGCGGTCTGATAGGCGGTCTTGACCTGCCCGAGGATCTGCGGCTCGCCGAGGACCAATGAGTCCAGGCCGCTGGCCACCCGCAGGAGATGGGTGACGGCGGCGCGGTCGGCATGGGCATACAAGAACGGTTCAATCCGCTCGTGTTCGATGCCGTGAAAACCGCTCAGCCAGCGCCGCACCCGTTCCTCAGCACCGTCCTCAATCGTACAATAGAGCTCGGTGCGATTGCAGGTTGACAGGATCACACCCTCGCGCACCTCCTCGCAGTTGAGCAGGTCGCGCAGGGCGCCGGCAATGATGTCCGGCCCGAAGGCCAGCCGCTCGCGGACATCGACTGGCGCCGTTTTGTGGTTGAGTCCAAGGACTAACAGCTTCATAGGGGCTCTGATCTTCAGTCGAGGATGGGCAACGACCGATGATTCTATCAATTTTCGTGTGGACCAGGGATGGCAAGCTGCGCCTAAAATACTGTGATCTGGAGCAAGGGTATGGCCCCTAGCGACTGGCTATGGCCTTTTAAGTGGTGGTGTGCCTGTGTCATTTGCTGGCCAGCATATAAAGGGCCTAGCTGACCTCTGAGGTATAACGGGCTAGCTGGCGCGTTTCAGGCTCGTTATTCCGCCTCTAACAATCAGGATCTGATGCAACCTGCATCTCCAGTCTGTGCTGGATTGTCACGATCCCAGGATGTATCCCCTGTTGCTACCCGGCTGGCGCTGCCCTGTAGTAGGCAATCTATCCCTAGATGCCGTATCTTGAACAATTGCTATCGCAACAACCCCATCCCCCAAGGCTATTGCGCCAGTGTCTTTTCCAGCCATCTAGCTGTTTTAGGGCCAGACGGCCTCGCTGAGGATGTCTCTAACCAGGGGAAGCCGACCTGACGGTCAAGCCAAGCAGAGAGCTGGCGTGGATATTTGAGTTCAGGGTGGGATCGAGAGCGATGGGTCCACGGGTGAGGCCGTGGTACAGCTCAAGGCCAGAGACGATGCCGCCAGGCATCGGGCGCCTAGAGGGTGCAAGTGATTGAGGAGGTACGCTCTCATGCACGCCCTGCAGAAACAGCCACAGCGAATTCGCTCGTATTTCAAGGCAAGACCGCTTCAATATGCCGCGTAAGCTGTTCGATATTTCAGTGCCGGGTTAATAGGATGACGCCCATGTCGAGCCATTTCATCTCTGTCGTCTGCGCAGCGGTCTTGGCCTGTCCGCTCGGGGTCAGCGCCGCCGTCACCGATCCGCCAGCGGCCATGCCATCAGCTTGGGTAGGGCAACGCCAGGAGGCGGTCAGCGCGCCGGTTAAAGGGCTGACACCGGATCAGATCTATCATATCTTGGCTGCGGAGGTGGCAGCGCGTCGTGGTCAGATGGGTCAGGCAGCGCAGCATTATCTCCAGGCCGCTGAACTGACCAGATCGCCGGCGCTTGCTGAGCTGGCGGTGCGGGCCGGTATCAATGCCGATGAGGATGCCACGGCGGGGCGCGCCATGTTGCTGTGGTTGCAGCTCGCGCCCAATGCGCCTGAGGCCCAACAATTGGCGGCCTTATTGCGGGTTCGCGCCCGCGATCGCGAAGGCGCGCTGATTCATCTCCAGCGTCTCGTTGAACTCGCTGGTGGCAGCGGCGAGATCCCCTTTGCCAAGGTGGTCGCCGTTCTCAGCTGGGTGCCAGATGCGGACGAACGGTTGGCGCTCATGTCATCCCTAGCCGAGCGTTTTCCCCATGATCCAGATGCCCAGCAAACCCTGGCGATGCTGGCTGCCAGTCTATCGCGCTATGAAGTCGCTGAGGCAGCCGCTTGGCGCGCCTTGGCGCTTCGTCCCGATTGGAATGTCCCACGTTTGTTTCTGGTGCGTCTGCGTCTGAATCAGGGCGAGCGCGCCCAGGCGCGTGCCTTGCTTGATGAGTTCATCGCCGCTACGCCCAACGATCAGTCGCTGAAGCTGCTCTATGGCCAGTTGCTGGTCGATGAGCGCGATTTTGCCCAGGCACGCGCGGTCTTTGAGGAGATCCTGCGCGCGCAACCCCATGCGCCCGATGTCCTTTTTGCCCTCGGTATCCTATCGCTCCAGTTAGAGGATCTTGCTGCGGCCAATCGTTATTTCACTGACCTGCATGCCACCGGTCAGCGTCAAGACGAAGCTGCCTTTTATCTGGGGCAGACCGCCGAGCGTGCCCAGGACCTCAGCGGCGCCCTCGGCTGGTATGCCAGGGTCAATGGGGCGTATGCCGATGATGCCCGCATCCGCATGGCCTTTCTGCGCGCCAAACGGGGCGAGATCGCGCAGGCGCGCGAGATCCTGCAACAACTGCGCGATCAGTCGCCGGACGATGCCGTCTCCTTGTTCCTGGCTGAGGCCGAAATCCTCGATGAGATGGGACATGCGGACGAGGCGCGTGCGGTGTATGAAGAGGCGCTTGCCGCCTTTCCTGACAATGAGCGCCTGCTCTATGCGCGCGGCCTGCTGGCGATGAAACGTGGCCAGCTTGAGCTTGGCGAGGCCGATCTACGCCGGATCATCGCTGCCAATCCCGATCATGCCGATGCCCTGAATGCCCTGGGCTACACCCTTGCGGATCACAATCAGCGTCTGGATGAGGCCCTGACCCTCATCGAACGGGCGCACGCGCTCAAGCCGGATGAGCCGGCGATCCTGGATAGTCTAGGCTGGGTCCATTATCGGCTCGGCAACCTTGACCGCGCCTTGCAGTATCTGGAACGCGCCAATACCCAGATCGAGGATGGCGAGATCGCAGCCCATCTCGGCGAGGTACTCTGGGCCCTGGGGCGGCGCGCCGACGCCTGGGCGGTATGGGACAAGGCCAGCGCCAAATATCCAGATCATGCCTATCTTAAGTCAACTATCAATCGTCATCGCCTATCACAGACCGACGTCCAGCCCTTGCCTACCGAGGTTCAGCAATGACCGATACACATCATCCACTCCTGAAGGAGCGCGATCCCGCAGATGCTTGGCCCGCACCCGCTAAGCTCAATCTGATGTTGCGCATCCTGGGGCGGCGGCCGGATGGCTATCACAATCTCCAGACGGTGTTTCAGTTTATCGATCGCTGCGACTGGCTTTGGTTTTCTGTCCGCCCCGATGGGCAAATACACCGGCTCAATCTTGTCCCTGGGGTCGCCGAGTCTGAGGATCTGACGGTGCGTGCCGCGCATGCCTTGAAACAGGCAACTGGCTGCCCTTTGGGGGTGGACATCTATTGCGACAAACAGCTGCCGCTGGGCGGCGGTCTCGGCGGCGGGAGCTCGGATGCGGCCACTACCTTGGTTGCCCTCAATCAGCTCTGGGGCACCGGAGTGGATGAAGACGGCCTGGCCCGCATCGGATTGACGCTGGGGGCCGATGTGCCGATCTTTGTCCGTGGACGGGCGGCCTGGGGCGAGGGCGTTGGTGAGATCCTCGAGCCTGTCGATCTACCTCAGCCCTGGTATCTCGTGTTGGTTCCCGCTTGCTCGGTAGCGACAGGGGCGGTTTTCCAACATCCTGAATTGACACGCGACTCGAAACCCATCACAATACTTGAATTTCTAAGTGGGGATGCACGGAATGACTGCCTACCGGTTGTTCGGCGCTGTTATCCCGAGGTGGCGGCGGCGCTCGACTGGCTCTCTGCTTGGGGAGAAGGGCGGTTAACGGGCACAGGTGCCTGCGTGTTTGCGGTCTTTGCCGACCTCGAGCACGCTATAGATGCCTTGAGACAGGCGCCTCCCGCTGTGAGCGGCTTCGTGGCAAGGGGTCTCAATCGCTCGCCCTTGCTCGACCGCAGCATAAATGTCCGATCGGGGACAATTGCTGTCCCCTAAATCAATTTGATCCCTTGGGGTGTCGCCAAGCGGTAAGGCACCGGGTTTTGATCCCGGCATTCCCAGGTTCGAATCCTGGCACCCCAGCCATCATCCCAACCGATCCCGCATTCGCGCAGACAGGAATCCGCCCGTGCCTGCAAGCCAACTCATGGTCTTCTCCGGAAATGCCAATCCGGCATTGTCGGCTGAGATCGCTGGCCATCTGAATCTATCGCTCGGCAAGGCCGTTGTTGGTCAATTCAGCGATGGCGAGGTGATGACCGAGATCCAGGAAAATGTCCGCGGTCGCGATGTGTTCGTGGTCCAGCCGACCTGCGCGCCGACCAACGACAACCTGATGGAACTCCTAGTGATGATCGATGCCCTGCGCTGGGCCTCGGCCAAGCGCATCACCGCTGTGGTGCCCTATTTCGGCTATGCCCGCCAGGACCGCCGTCCCCGTTCGGCGCGGGTGCCGATTACAGCGCGTCTAGTGGCCAAGATGATCGGCGAGGCCGGCGCCGATCGGGTGCTGACGGTCGATCTGCATGCCGATCAGATCCAGGGTTTTTTTGACATCCCGGTCGATAACGTCTATGCCTCGCCGATCCTGCTCGGAGACATCTGGCGCCAGCGCTATGAAAACCTGATCGTGGTCTCGCCCGATGTGGGCGGGGTGGTGCGCGCCCGGGCCCTGGCCAAGCGGCTCGACGATGCCGATCTTGCCATCATCGACAAGCGCCGCCCGCGGGCCAATGAGGCCCAAGTCATGAACATCATCGGCGATGTCAAGGGGCGTTCCTGTGTCCTGGTCGATGACTTGGTCGATACCGCAGGCACCCTCTGCCGCGCTGCCGAGGCGCTCAAGGATCATGGCGCACGGCGGGTGGTCGCCTATTGCACCCATCCCGTACTCTCGGGCCCGGCAGTGGACAATATCGCCAATTCGGTGCTGGATGAGCTGGTCGTGACCAACACCATCCCCTTGAATGACCAGGCGCGCGCCTGTTCCAAGATCCGGCAATTGAGCATCGGCGAGCTGCTCGCCGAGACCATGCGCCGGATCTCAAACGAGGAGTCGGTCAGCTCGCTCTTCGTCGATTAGCAGGTCCGCTGTGATCTGCGCAACATCCACCTGGACCCTGGTCGCGGGGCCCAGGTGTGTTTTATTTAACCCGATCAGGAGAAGCACTCCATGACCATCAGCTTTGAAGTCAATGCCCAGCCGCGCATCGCCGCAGGAAAGGGTGCGAGCCGCCGCCTGCGGCGCGCGGGCCTGGTGCCGGCCATCGTCTATGGCGGTCACCGCGAGCCCCAGATGGTGAGCCTGTCGCACAATGAATTACTCCGACATCTGGAGCAAGAGGCGTTTTATTCCCATATCCTAGATCTGAAGATCGGCGACGAGGTGACCAAGGTGGTGCTCAAAGACCTCCAGCGCCACCCCGCCAAGCCCTTTATCCTCCATCTGGACTTCATGCGTATCTCGCAGGACGAGAAGATCCGCATGACCGTGCCCCTGCATTTCATCAACGAGGACAAATGCAAGGGGATCAAGATGGGCGGGCAGGCATTTCATCTGATCACCGAGATCGAGGTGATCTGCCTGCCCAAAGACCTGCCTGAATTCATCGCCATCGATATGACGGATCTCGAGGTCGGTTCGATCCTGCATCTCTCCGAGATCAAGCTGCCTGAAGGTGTCGCTCTGGCGCATGCCCCCGATCCGGACGAACCCGTAGTCACGATCCATGGACCACGCGGTAGCACCGAGGAAGGGGAGGGCGCCGCCTAAGAGGGGCGAGTGTCTGATGGGACGGCTCCTAAGCCGTCCCCAATTGCCATTCAGCGCAATCATCTTGCCTGCTGCGCGGATACGTCATGACCCAGGCCGCCATCCAATTGATCGTCGGGCTCGGCAACCCGGGCGCCCAGTATGCCGGAACGCGGCATAATGTCGGCTTCTGGTGGGTCGATGCGCTTGCCGCTGCCCAGGGTGCCGTCTTCCGTCCCGAATCTAGGTTCTTTGGCGAGCTCACCCAGGTCCTGATCGCCGACCAGGAGATCCGTCTGCTCAAACCCACCACCTATATGAACCGCAGTGGCCAGTCGGTGGCAGCAGTAGCGCGCTATTTCGCGATCCCCACCGAGCAGATCCTCATCGCCCACGATGAGCTCGATCTGCCGGTGGGGACCGTACGCCTGAAACGCGGCGGGGGGCACGCTGGGCACAACGGGCTGCGGGATACGATCGCAACCCTCGGCTCGCCTGAGTTCTTGCGTCTGCGCATCGGGATCGCCCATCCAGGAGACAAGACCCTGGTCACCTGCTATGTCTTAGGCCGACCTTCTCGCGAGGATGAAAGCAGGATTCGCGGCGCGCTCGATGATGCAACCGCCCTTCTGCCCGAGCTGATCGCTGGCAGGATCGATCTGGCGATGAACCGGCTGCACGGCTCTCGGTAGTGACAGGGCGTGCAGCCTTGCCTGATTTGACAGCCTCCCTGCCCTGAAGGGCAAGGCCTATCGCGCATTGGGTCAGAAGCGTATCCCGATGCTGAGCTCAAACTCCCACTGGTCCATGGCGATGTTGATCGAATTCTCGCCGCCTGAGAAGGGGAGCGAGCAGCCACAGTCGAGATCGATCTGCGGCGCATACATGGCCGCGAGGCTCAGTTCGGTCTGCTTGTTCAATGCCTTGGTCAGGCCCAGGGTGAAATGATGTTCGATGACGGCAGGGGCAATGACATTGAATAGCACGCCGTTCGAAGGCACCGGCTGTTTACCATAGCTATAGCCTGCGCGGAGGGTCAGGTCAGGGCGCATCGCCCACTGGGCGCCGAACTTATAGACCGTCATATCGTCCCAGCCGAAGCCGACCCCGCGGCTGCCGCCGAGGCAATAGGCCGTATAGCCCTGCATGCAGAGCATGATGTTTTTCGTCATCTCATTGCCGAGCGCCTTGACCTCGCTATACCAGATGTGTTGGATGTCAAAGGCCAGGGTAAGATCGGCGCGGGGCTGAAAGGCGATACCGAGATTCAGGAATGCTGGTGCATCCAGGTTGCCTTTGTCAGCAAAGAGGTCTGCGTAGTCGTCAAAGCGAGCGAAATCGACCTGGGTTTGATAGGCCGCGCTGAGCGCGAGCTGTTCGGAGGGACGCCAGAGGAGACCGACCTGGGCCCCCCAGCCAAAGACACTGTCGCGCCCGCGGTTGGAGAGATGATCGGCAACGCCATCCGCTGCCAGATCGCCGAGCGCTGACAGCCCCTTCGCCTTGAAGCTCTGATTGGCCAGGATGAAGCCGGCACCGACCGATAGATCCTCCCGCAGCTTGCGCGAATAGTTGAGATTGATCCCGACCTGTCTGAGATCCACGCCCGTCGAGGCATCCGGCGGTGTGCTTTGGGCGCCGCCATAGGTCCCCAGATGTAGGGTTGTATCCTTGGAGCGATAGGTCGTGTTCATCCCGCCGTTGCCATAGACGACAACGCCGAAGGCGCTGACCGCATCCAGCGGGCGGCTATAGGCAAGGTGGGGGATCAGAAAGAGCTCGTTGTCGCTCTCCACCGTCCCCCGAAAGTCGGGGCCGCTCCCGATGGGGATCGGCGGGGTACCTGGGATCTGCGATTCGCTGGCGCGCTGGGTATATTCGCGATGCGGTGAAAACAGGGCCATGCCCAGATCCAGGCGCTGCTCGCCAAGCCACACCCCACCGGCCACGTTCGAGGCCGAGATCATGGCATCCTGCGGTAGAGCTGAGCCGGCGCCCGCCATGCCCTTGCTCTTGGTCCCAAAGCCATGCGACATATAGCCGTTGGTGGCCTGAGCCCCATTGGGCAGAATCGAGATAAGGCCAAGAGCCGTGGCTGCGATGAGATGTGGCTGAAGACGCATGCTTCCCCCTTGGTCAATGGTCGGTTGTTGTGGTGCGCTCGATAGGCAGAATCGATGGCGATCAATCTACCACACGCCCAAACAGATTTGCACGAACCGATTGACAAAAATCAACCAAGGGGGATCAGGATCGACTCAGGCAGGGATCAGGGGTGTCCGCCCGATCGAGATATAGGTCAATCCTGCAGCGCGGGCCTGGTCGCCGTCGAGGATGTTGCGCCCGTCGAAGATGACTGGATGGCGCAGGCGCGCGCGGATCGCTGTAAAGTCGGGGCTGCGGAACTCCGACCACTCGGTGACCAAGACCAGGGCATCGGCCCTATCGAGGACAGAAAGCGCATCGCGAGCAAATTGTAGATCGGCCCGCTCGCCATAGATCCGCTGGGCCTCCTTTATTGCGACCGGGTCATAGGCCTGCACTCGCGCCCCGGCCTCCCACAGGCATTCCATCAGGACGCGGCTAGAGGCCTCGCGCATGTCATCGGTGTTGGGTTTAAAGGCCAGGCCCCAGAGGGCGATGGTCCGACCGGCGAGATCGCCGCCGAAATAGTCGCGGATCTTCTGAAACAGAACACGCTTTTGCCGGAGGTTCACCGCTTCCACTGCCTGCAAGAGCTCGGCAGTGTAGCCTAGGGCATTCGCCGTGCGCTCGAGCGCTCGCACATCCTTGGGGAAGCAAGAACCGCCATAGCCGCACCCTGGATAGATAAACTGATAGCCGATGCGCGGGTCAGAGCCTATGCCGATGCGTACCTTCTCGATATCGGCGCCGACGGCCTCGGCGATGTTAGAGAGCTCGTTCATGAAGCTGATCTTGGTCGCCAACATGGCATTGGCGGCATATTTGGTCAGCTCGGCTGAGCGGACGTCCATCACGAAAAACCGTTGATGGTTGCGATTGAATGGGGCATAGAGCGCGCGTAAAAGCTCGGCGGTGCGCGGGTTGTCGGTGCCGACAATGATCCGATCGGGGCGCATAAAATCCTCGATCGCCGCGCCTTCTTTCAGAAACTCAGGATTCGAGACGACATCGAACTCGATCTTTTGCCCGCGGCGCTCTAAGACCTCGCGCACGGTCGCCGCCACCCGATCCGCTGTCCCCACGGGTACGGTCGATTTATCGACCAGGATGCGATATTCGTTCATGTGTTCGGCGATGGTACGCGCCACTGCTAGGACATATTGCAGGTCGGCTGAGCCATCTTCATCGGGTGGTGTGCCGACCGCGATGAACTGGAACAACCCATGCTCGACCCCGGCCTTGGCGTCGGTCGAAAAACGCAGCCGCCCGGCCGCGCGATTGGCATGGATCATTTCCTCGAGGCCAGGCTCGTAGATTGGAACCCCGCCGTTGTTGAGGAGCTCGATCTTGTCAGGATCGATGTCGATGCACAGGACGCGATTGCCGACCTCGGCCAAACAGGTCCCAGTGACCAGACCCACATAGCCAGTGCCAAAGATTGTGACATCCATAAGGGTGTGATCGGGCTTATCTAGAGATTTAAACCTTAAAGCAATTTATGTTAGCAGTCTAAGGTTCGGGTCTGTGTGACGAGTCGATGTCAGCGCCTGCCCGCGGTTGCGGGAGGGGTTGGAGATGCGGCAAGGGAAGCCTAATGGCCCCATTGACGCCCCTGGCTTGAATGCTTAGAATGCATCGCTCATTTGGAGGGGTTCCCGAGCGGTCAAAGGGATCAGACTGTAAATCTGACGGCTCAGCCTTCGGAGGTTCGAATCCTCCCCCCTCCACCAGCAAAAATTGAAGATGCGTGGTGCAGCTTGGTGCATCGCGGGTGTAGTTCAATGGCAGAACCTCAGCCTTCCAAGCTGATGGTGTGGGTTCGATTCCCATCACCCGCTCCACGTTTAGCGTGGCGAGTTTAGGCCCATGTAGCTCAGTCGGTAGAGCACACCCTTGGTAAGGGTGAGGTCACCGGTTCAATCCCGGTCATGGGCTCCAGTGTTTAGGCAAAATCCTTTTTTAAGGTGCGTTAAGACGCTCATCGATTTGTCGCGTGCGGGGTATCGTTCATGTCCAAAGAGAAGTTTCAACGGGTGAAGCCCCATGTCAATGTGGGGACGATTGGTCATGTAGATCATGGCAAGACCACGCTGACGGCGGCGATTACCACGCATCAGGCGAAGAAGTTTGGTGGGGAGGCGAGGTCGTACGATCAGATTGACAGTGCGCCGGAGGAGCGTGCGCGTGGGATCACGATTGCGACGGCGCATGTCGAATATGAGACGGCGAAGCGACACTATGCGCATGTAGACTGTCCTGGTCATGCGGACTATGTGAAGAACATGATCACGGGTGCGGCGCAGATGGATGGTGCGATTTTGGTGGTGAGTGCGGCGGATGGACCGATGCCGCAGACGCGTGAGCATATTTTGTTGGCGCGTCAGGTGGGGGTGCCGTACATCGTGGTGTATTTGAACAAGGCGGACATGGTGGATGATGCGGAGCTTCTGGAGCTGGTAGAGATGGAGGTCCGCGAATTGTTGTCGAGTTATGACTTTCCGGGGGATGAGACGCCGATTATTGTGGGGTCGGCGAAGTTGGCGCTGGAAGGGGTGGACAGTGAGTTAGGGACGCAATCGATAGATCGGTTGATGGAGGCGCTGGACAGTTATATTCCGGAGCCGGAGCGGGCGATTGATGGGCCGTTTTTGATGCCGATTGAGGATGTTTTTTCCATTTCGGGACGTGGGACGGTGGTCACGGGGCGCGTTGAGCGTGGGGTGATCAAGGTGGGAGATGAGGTGGCGATTGTGGGGCTGCGGCCCACGGCGAAGACCACCTGTACAGGTGTGGAGATGTTTAGGAAGCTGTTGGACCAGGGGCAGGCGGGGGACAATATTGGGGTCTTGCTGCGTGGGACCAAGCGGGAGGAGGTGGAGCGTGGTCAGGTGTTGGCCAAGCCGGGGACGATCACGCCGCACACCCATTTTGAGGCGGAGGTATATGTGCTGAGCAAGGAGGAAGGTGGGCGGCACACGCCATTTTTCAATGGGTATCGGCCGCAGTTTTATTTTCGGACCACGGATGTGACTGGGGCGGTGGAGCTTCCGGCTGGGGTAGAGATGGTGATGCCAGGGGACAATGTGCGGCTGACGGTCAAGCTGATTGCGCCGATTGCGATGGAAGAAGGGTTGCGCTTTGCTGTGCGCGAAGGCGGACGCACCGTCGGCGCAGGGGTCGTTTCTAAGATCATCGAGTGATCGATGAATAGTTGGCAATAGTTGGCTCTGGCCTGAGTCGTTCTTCGGGCCAGCCTTTCGATCAAAAGGCCAGTAGCTCAATTGGCAGAGCAGCGGTCTCCAAAACCGCAGGTTGGGGGTTCGAGTCCCTCCTGGCCTGCCATTTAAAAGATTGCTGTCGAGACTGATCTTAGAGTCTCGGCGGTATTTATTTGTTTTAGGTTGATCGTGGAATCCTTTTTGGCTGGCTGTTTAGGTATAGGGTCCCTTGGATCTCTGTCGTCCTATCTGAAGGTTGGCGCTTGTCTTTGGGCGCCGCAACAGTCAATACGCAAGGCTGCACGCTGACTATGAGTTCACACGCAGAAGATCGTGCGCCAGGCTTGGATCAACTCAAGCTGGTAGGGGCAGTATTGCTGCTGATTGTCGGGATAGTGGCCTTTTATCTGTTCCCCGGCATCTCGCTTCTGATTCGAGTGCCTGTCTTGTTGGTGATTGGCGGCGTGGCAGCATTTATCGTTCTTCAGACTGACCCTGGTCGTCGGTTATGGCAGTTCATGGCCGATGTGCGCATGGAGGTGCGTAAGGTTGTTTGGCCTACGCGTCAGGAAACCCTGCAAACGACCCTGGTTGTGGTATCTATGGTGCTGATCCTGGGCATCGTTTTGTGGCTGTTCGATCTGATCCTCATGTCGATTCTGCGTTTCTTGACCCATCAGGGGGGCTGATCGTGGCCAAGCGTTGGTATGTGATCCACGCCTATTCGGGCTTCGAGGCTCAGGTCAAGCGTTCGCTGGAAGAACGCATTCGGCGTGCTGGTCTGGGGCATTTGTTTGGGACGATCTTGGTGCCCACGGAGGAGGTCGTCGAGATGCGTGCAGGCCAGCAACGCAAAAGTGAACGTAAGTTCTTTCCTGGATATGTCTTGGTTCAGATGGAGATGAACGACGAGACCTGGCATCTGGTCAAGAGCGTGCCCAAAGTCATGGGTTTTATCGGTGGTACGACAGATCGCCCGGTTCCTATTCCTGATTTCCAGGCTGAGGCCATCCTGCAGCGTCTCCAGGAAGGCAGCGAAAAGCCTCGGCCTAAGGTGCTCTATGAGGCCGGCGAAGCGGTGCGGGTCATCGATGGACCATTTGCCGATTTCAATGGTGTCGTAGAAGAAGTGGACTACGACAAGAGTCGTATCAAGGTCTCGGTCGCCATCTTTGGGCGCTCAACGCCCGTGGAGCTCGAGTTTTCCCAGGTCGAAAAGCTTTAGGAGACAATCGTCCTTGCTGAGGCAAGGGGTAGCGTTGATCATCGCTCTTCTTGCGCTCGTTGTGACCCAAGCGCGTTTTTTTTGCGTGACTCAAGAGACTTCATGGCCTAAAAAAGGTCATATGGTCCTTGAGCCCTTTTTCGTCAAGGGGAGCCAGTCAGTTGCGCTGGCGTTTGAACCCATTCGGAGAGTTCAGCGATGGCAAAAAAGATCACAGCCTACGTCAAATTACAGGTCAAGGCAGGGGAAGCTAATCCCAGCCCGCCCGTCGGCCCAGCTCTGGGTCAACATGGCGTCAATATCATGGAGTTCTGCAAGGCATTCAATGCTCGGACGCAGGATATGGAAAAGGGGCTGCCCATTCCGGTGGTGATCACGGTCTATTCGGATCGCAGCTTTACCTTTATCACCAAGACGCCGCCGGCCTCGGTGTTGCTTAAAAAGGCTGCGGGGATTACCAGCGGTAGCGCCAAGCCCAATACCAACAAGGTAGGTACGGTGAACCGCGCGCAGCTTGAACAGATCGCTGCGATGAAGATGCCGGACCTCAACGCAGCGACACCGGAAGCGGCTGTGCGCACCATCGCGGGCACGGCACGTTCCATGGGTCTGAATGTCGAGGGGGTGTGAGATGGCGCGTTTGAGCAAGCGTCTGCGTGCGATCCGCGAGCGCGTGGAGCCCGGCAAGCTCTATCCCGCTGAGGAGGCCTTTACCCTGCTGAAAGAGCTCTCCCGGGTCAGGTTCACCGAAAGCGTCGATGTCGCGGTCAATCTAGGGGTGGACCCGCGCAAATCCGATCAGGTGGTGCGCGGTTCAACCGTTCTGCCCCATGGGATCGGCAAGACGGTCCGGGTCGCGGTCTTTGCTCAGGGTGCTGCTGCGGATGCCGCACGCGAGGCGGGTGCCGATCGGGTCGGTTTCGAGGACCTGGCGGAAGAGATGAAGGCCGGACAGATCGACTACGACGTGGTCATTGCCTCACCGGATGCCATGCGGATCGTCGGTCAGTTGGGTAAGGTCCTGGGTCCCAGGGGCCTCATGCCCAACCCCAAGGTTGGGACTGTGACGCCAGATGTCGCCGAGGCGATGCGCAATGCTAAGGCCGGCCAGGTGCGTTATCGCACCGACAAGGCGGGCATCATCCACTGCCCGATCGGCAAGGTCGATTTCGCGCCCGAAAAGTTGCGCGAAAATCTTGAGTCCTTGCTCTCAAGCCTGATGAAGGCCAAGCCGGCGGCAGCTAAGGGCGTTTATATGAAAAAGGTCACAGTCTCTAGCACCATGGGGCCGGGTCTGGCGGTCGATCATTCGGCCCTGAAGTTCTAAGCTATTTCTTTACGGTCTCGGGCCTCCCTGGAGACCGTCAAAGACCGCGGGTGTCTCAAGGCGCACCAGGGATGGGGCGCGTCTGGACTTAATGCCGCAAGCGCCCGCGCAGACGGTGCTCCCGAGTCAGATCGTATGCTGATGAAGGCGCACAAATCCGGTGGGCGGCGCGCCGAGGGAGCAGGCGTTCCAAGCACCACCCGGTTTGACCGGGTTTCAACATCACTGAAGAGGTGACGACAGTGGCGCTGAGTTTCGCACAAAAAGAAGCAATCGTCGCTGAAGTCGCGGAAGTTGCGAAAAAGGCCTATTCGGCGATCGGGGCCGAGTATCGGGGCTTGACCGTTGAGCAGTTGACCAGGCTACGTGTGGAAGCGCGTAAGGCCGGAGTCTATGTGCGCGTGGTCAAGAATACCCTCGCTCGCCGCGCCTTAGAAGGGACGGATTTTACCTGCATGCAGGAGGGGCTCAAGGGCCCCATGATCCTCGCCTTCTCCCAGAACGATCCAGGATCGGTGGCGCGGGTGTTGGAGTCCTTCGCCAAGGAACATGACAAGTTCCAGGTGCGGCTCATTGCCCTGGGCGGGCGTTTGCTGCCCCCCTCCGAGATCGGCGCGCTGGCCAAGATGCCGACCTATGACCAGGCGATCAGCCTGCTCATGGCGACCATGAAGGCACCGATCCAGAAGCTCACCGCAACGCTCAATGAGGTATCGGGCAAATTGGTCCGGACCCTTGCCGCGATTCGCGATGCCAAAGAGGCCGCCTGACCGCAGCCTTTACCCATCAGCAATCCGATCAAAACTTTCACCTTTTAGGAGTCACCCATGGCCGTCTCGAAAGACGAGATCCTCGATGCGATTAGCAATATGACCGTCCTTGAGGTCGTTGATCTCATTAAGGCGATGGAAGAGCGCTTCGGCGTCACCGCCGCTGCTGCTGTGGTGGCCGCAGGCCCAGCACCAGGCGCTGCCGTCGAAGCTGCTCCCGTTGAAGAGCAGACCGAGTTCAATGTCGTTCTGACCTCTTTCGGCGCCAACAAGGTGGCCGTGATCAAGGCCGTGCGCGCGATCACCGGTCTGGGCCTGAAGGAGGCCAAGGATGCCGTCGAGGGTGTGCCGACCGTATTGAAGGAAGGTGTGTCCAAGGCCGAGGCCGAGGCGGCGAAGAAGGAGCTCGAAGAGGCCGGCGCGACTGTCGAGATTAAATGATAGGGCGCTGTTGCAGCTGAGTAAGCAGCGAGGCCGGGGTTGCCCCGGCCTTCCCCCATTGACACATAGCCCGCAATAGGTGCACAGCCCTGTCTGCGCCTTGAGCGGATTCGCCCCTGGACGCCATTTTCCCTGTTCACACCCCTGCAGGGACCCACGCAAGCATCTCGAGGGAAGGCATCATGGCCTATTCGTTCACCGAAAAGAAGCGCATCCGCAAAGACTTCGGCAAGCGTCCGAGCATCCTGGAGGTCCCCTTCCTGCTCGCTACGCAGATCGAATCCTATCGTGATTTCCTGCAGGCCGATTGTCCGCCTGATCAGCGGCGGGATATTGGGCTGCATGCGGCCTTCAAGTCCGTGTTCCCCATCGAGAGCTATTCCGGCAATGCTGTTCTGGATTATGTGCGCTATCGCTTGGGCGAGCCGGTCTTCGATGAGCGCGAGTGCCGGTTACGCGGTGCAACCTATGCGGCACCGCTGCGGGTGCTATTGCGTCTGGTGATCTATGATAAGGAAGCGCCGGCCAACGCCAAGGTGATCAAGGATGTGCGGGAGCAAGAGGTCTATATGGGCGATCTGCCGCTCATGACCGAGACGGGCACCTTTATCATCAACGGCACCGAGCGCGTCATCGTCTCCCAGCTTCACCGCTCGCCGGGCGTCTTTTTCGATCATGACCACGGTAAGACCCATTCCTCGGGCAAGAAGCTGTTTTCAGCGCGAATCATCGCTTATCGCGGTTCTTGGCTCGATTTCGAGTTCGATCCTAAGGATAACCTCTTTGTGCGGATCGATCGTCGCCGTAAGCTGCCGGCGACCATCCTCTTGCGTGCCCTAGGTTATGGGGTTGAAGAGATCCTGGCGCGCTTTTTCGCGACCGACACCTTCCGTTTGACCAGCCAAGGGATCACCCTTGACCTGGTCCCAGAGCGGCTGCGCGGTGAGATCCTGTCCTTTGATATCTCCATCGGTGAGCGGGTCCTTGTCGAAAGTGGGCGGCGGATAACTCCTAAGCATATCCGCGACTTACAAAAGGCGGGGATCGAGCGGCTCACGGTCCCGCCTGAGTTTTTATATGGGCGCATCTTGGCAAACGCCCAGATCGATCCAACGACCGGCGAGGTCTTGGCCGAGGCCAATGAGATCCTGACCCCCGAGCGTCTGGAGACCCTGCGCAACCACGGTATCGACACGCTCAAGACCCTGTTTGTCAACGATCTCGATCATGGGCCCTATATCGCCGAGACCCTGCGCATCGATCCCACGGCCAATGAACTTGATGCCCAGATCGAGATCTACCGGATGATGCGCCCAGGCGAGCCTCCCACCAAGGAGGCTGCGCAAAACCTGTTTCACAATCTATTCTTTGCCCCGGATCGTTATGACCTATCAGCGGTCGGGCGCATGAAGTTCAACCGTCGCCTGGGGCGCGCCTCCGAGACCGGTCCGGGTGTTCTGTATGATGGGCGTTATTTCTCGGCCCGGACGGATGATTTTTCTCGGCGTCTCTTTGAGGAATACGGCGAAGAGACCTCTGACATCATCGATGTCCTGCGGGTCCTGGTGGATCTGCGCAATGGACGCGGGAACATCGATGACATCGACCATCTCGGCAATCGCCGTATCCGCTGTGTCGGCGAGATGGCCGAAAATCAGTTCCGCATCGGCCTGGTGCGGGTCGAGCGCGCGGTCAAGGAGCGCCTGTCGCTTGCCGAGGCCGAGGGTTTGACGCCACAAGAATTGATCAATCCCAAGCCGGTCTCGGCGGCGATCAAGGAGTTCTTCGGCTCTAGCCAGCTGTCGCAGTTCATGGACCAGAACAACCCGTTGTCTGAGGTCACCCACAAGCGCCGCGTCTCGGCGTTGGGCCCAGGTGGTTTGACACGCGAGCGGGCAGGCTTCGAGGTGCGCGATGTACATCCCACGCACTATGGGCGCGTCTGCCCGATCGAGACCCCTGAGGGGCCCAACATCGGTTTGATCAATTCACTGGCGGTTTATGCCCGCGCCAACGGCTATGGCTTTATTGAGACGCCCTATGTCAAGGTCGAGAACGGGCGCATCAAGGCCGAGATCGAGCAGGGACGGGTCAAGAGTGCCGAGATCCATTATCTTTCGGCAATCGAGGAGGGCAACTTTGTCATCGCCCAGGCCAATGCTAGCCTGGATGCGGAAGGCCGCTTGACCGACGCCCTCGTCTCATGCCGCTATCAGAATGAGTTTACCCTCCGGCCTCCGGAGGATGTCCAATATATGGATGTCTCACCGCGCCAGATCGTTTCGGTCGCTGCCTCATTGATCCCCTTCCTTGAGCATGACGATGCCAACCGCGCGCTCATGGGCTCGAACATGCAGCGTCAGGCGGTCCCCACCCTACGTGCTGAAAAACCGTTGGTTGGGACCGGTATGGAGCGGGTCGTGGCGCGCGATTCAGGGGCGTGCGTGGTGGCGCGGCGCGGCGGGGTCATCGAGTCTGTGGACGCCGCGCGCATCGTGGTACGGGTCAACGACGACGAGGCCGAGGCGGGTGTGCCTGGAGTGGATATCTACAACCTGATCAAATACACCCGCTCGAATCAAAACACCTGTATCAACCAACGCCCCTTGGTCAAGCTCGGCGATCGCATCGCGCGCGGAGATATCCTGGCTGATGGTCCCTCGACCGATATGGGTGAGCTTGCCCTGGGCCAGAATCTGCGTGTGGCCTTTATGCCCTGGAATGGCTACAACTTCGAGGACTCGATCCTGATCTCCGAGAAAGTGGTCCAGGACGATCGCTTTACCACCATCCATATCGAGGAATTGACCTGTCTCGCCCGCGATACCAAGCTGGGGCCGGAAGAGATCACGGCAGATATCCCCAATGTCGGCGAGGCAGCGCTTGCCAAGCTCGATGAATCCGGCATCGTCTATATCGGCGCCGAGGTACGCGACGGCGATATCCTGGTCGGTAAGGTCACACCCAAGGGCGAGACCCAGTTGACCCCTGAGGAAAAACTCCTGCGCGCCATCTTCGGCGAGAAGGCCTCGGACGTGAAGGACAGCTCGCTGCGCCTGCCCTCGGGCATGAACGGCACCGTGGTCGATGTCCAGGTCTTTACCCGCGACGGGGTGGAAAAGGACAAGCGCGCCATCCAGATCGAAGAGATGGAGCTCGAGCGGGTGCGCAAAGACCTGGCCGATCAGCAGCGCATCATGGAAAACGACGCCTTCCAGCGCATCAAGCGACTCTTGATCGGACGCCTCGCCGATGGTGGCCCTGGCCATCTGCCTCCGGGCACAGAGGTCACTGAGGCGTATCTCGATTCTCTGGTGGCCAAGGGTTCACGTGATGCCTGGTTTGAGATCCGCATGCGCGACGAAGAGGTCGCTACCCAACTTGAGGCCATCGCCAGCCAGATCCAGCAGCAGCGCGAAGAGTTTCGCGCCCGCTATGAGGCCAAGAGGCGCAAGATCGCCAGCGGTGATGATCTGGCCCCAGGCGTACTCAAGATGGTCAAGGTTTATGTCGCGGTGAAACGGCGCATCCAGCCCGGCGACAAGATGGCCGGACGGCACGGCAACAAGGGCGTCATCTCCAAGGTCGTACCGATCGAGGACATGCCATTCTCGGCGGATGGGGTGCCGGTGGATATTGTGCTCAATCCGCTGGGCGTGCCCTCGCGCATGAACGTCGGCCAGGTGCTCGAAACCCATCTCGGCTGGGCTGCTCAGGGCCTAGGGGAAAAGATCGAACGTATGCTCAAACGTCAGGCGCGGATTGAGGAACTTCGCGCCTTCCTGGAACAGATCTATAACCGCACTGGCAGGCCGGAGGATCTCGCCAGCCTCTCTGACGCTGAGATCTTGGAGCTGGCAGGCAATCTGACTGCGGGAGTGCCGGTGGCGACCCCGGTCTTCGACGGCGCGACCGAGGAAGAGATCAAGGATCTCTTGAAACTGGCCGATCGCGACAACTCGGATCAGGGGATCCCTTGTGGTCAAGCGATCCTCTTCGATGGGCGCACCGGTGACCCCTTCGAGCGCCCGGTCACCGTGGGCTATATGTACATGATCAAGCTCAACCACCTGGTCGATGACAAGATGCATGCACGCTCGACCGGACCTTACAGCCTGGTGACCCAGCAGCCACTGGGCGGCAAGGCGCAGTTTGGCGGTCAGCGTTTTGGTGAGATGGAGGTCTGGGCGTTGGAGGCCTATGGCGCCTCCTATATCCTCCAGGAGATGCTCACGGTCAAGTCAGACGATGTCAACGGACGTACCAAGATGTACAAGAACATCGTGGATGGTGACCACCGCATGGAGGCCGGCATGCCCGAATCGTTCAATGTGTTGATCAAAGAGATCCGCTCGCTCGCCATCAATATTGAGCTGCAACAGGATTGAAGGGGTTCGCCGGTTATCCTAGGCAGGAGACAAGCCCTTGAAAGATCTACTTAAAATCATCAAGCAACAGGAACAGGCGCTCGAGTTCGATGCGATCAAGATCGGGCTGGCCTCACCCGAGATGATCCGGACCTGGTCTTATGGCGAGGTCAAAAAGCCCGAGACCATCAACTATCGCACCTTCAAACCGGAGCGCGATGGTCTGTTCTGCGCCAAGATCTTTGGTCCCACCACCGACTACGAGTGTCAGTGCGGCAAATACAAGCGCCTCAAACACCGCGGGGTGGTGTGTGAAAAATGCGGCGTCGAGGTGACCCTGGCCAAGGTGCGCCGCGAGCGCATGGGCCATATCGAACTCGCGAGCCCAGTGGCCCATATCTGGTTTCTGAAGTCCTTGCCCTCGCGCATTGGGCTACTGCTCGACATGACCCTGCGCGACATCGAACGCATCCTCTATTTCGAGTGCTATGTCGTCGTCGATCCGGGGATGACCGCCCTTGAGCGGGGGCAATTGCTCACCGATGAACAATACCTTGAGGCCTTGGAGGAAAACGGCGATGAGTTCGATGCCCGCATGGGCGCCGAGGCGATCCATGAGCTCTTGCGCCGGATCGACATGCCGACCGAGATCCGCCGGATGCGCGAGGAGCTCGAGAGCACTACCTCCGAGACCAAGATCAAAAAGCTCACCAAGCGCTTAAAGCTCATGGAGTCGCTCCATGCCTCGGGCAATCGGCCTGAATGGATGATCCTGACGGTGCTGCCGGTCCTGCCGCCCGAGCTGCGTCCCTTGGTCCCGCTGGATGGTGGACGCTTTGCCACCTCTGACCTCAACGATCTCTATCGGCGGGTGATTAACCGCAACAACCGCCTCAAGCGTCTGTTGGATCTGATAGCGCCCGACATCATCGTGCGCAATGAAAAGCGGATGCTCCAGGAGGCAGTCGATGCCCTGCTGGATAATGGCCGGCGGGGGCGGGCGATTGCGGGGACCAACAAACGCCCCCTGAAGTCGCTTGCCGATATGATCAAGGGCAAACAGGGGCGCTTCCGCCAGAACCTCTTGGGCAAGCGCATCGATTATTCGGGTCGGTCGGTCATCGTCGTCGGGCCAACCCTCAGGCTCCATCAATGCGGCCTGCCCAAACGTATGGCCTTGGAGCTTTTTAAGCCTTTCATTTTTTCCAAACTTCAGCGGCGGGGGCTTGCAGCCACCATCAAGGCTGCCAAGAAGATGGTCGAACGCGGGACCCCCGAGGTCTGGGACATCCTCGAGGAGGTCATCCGCGAGCATCCGGTCCTGCTCAACCGCGCCCCGACCCTACACCGCCTCGGCATCCAGGCCTTCGAGCCCGTTCTGGTCGAGGGCAAGGCCATCCAACTCCATCCGCTGGTCTGCACCGCCTTCAATGCCGACTTTGACGGCGACCAGATGGCGGTGCATGTGCCTTTGTCCTTAGAGGCGCAGCTCGAGGCGCGCGCCCTGATGATGTCCTCCAACAACATCCTCTCGCCGGCCAATGGCGAGCCGATCATCGTCCCCTCGCAGGATGTAGTCCTGGGGCTGTATTACATGACCCGCGAGCGCATCGGGGCCAAGGGCGAGGGCTGGGTGTTCGCCGACATCGACGAGGCGCGCCGCGCCTATGAAACCGGGCACGCCGACCTGCATGCGCGCTGCACCGTGCGGATTCGCGAGTTCATCAAAGGTAAGGACGGCCAGATGACCGAGCGTGTCTCTCTCAAGGTCACTACCCTGGGGCGCGCCCTAGTCTATGCCATCGTCCCCGCGGGTCTGCCGTTCGATCTGGTCGATCGTCCGCTGGGCAAGAAGCAGATCTCGCAGCTCATCAATGCTTGTTATCGGCGCCTGGGGCTCAAAGATACGGTGGTCTTTGCCGACCAGTTGATGTATCTCGGCTTTCGCATGGCCACGCGCGCGGGCATCTCGATTGGGCTCGATGATATGGAGGTCCCGCGCGATGAACATGACCCCAAGATGGATAAGGTGGCGCTTCTGACGGCCGCTGAGGCTGAGGTCAAGGGGATCCAGCAGCAACATGCCTCGGGTCTAGTCACCAATGAGGAACGATACAACAAGGTCGTGGATATCTGGTCGCGGACCAATGAGCAGATCGCCAAGGCCATGATGGCCAAGCTTGGCACCGAAGAGGTCGCGAGCGATCCCGCGTTTGAGGCCGAGCGGATGGTCGCCGAGTACCGCCAGGCAGCCTTTGCGGCAGTCGCGCCGGAGCAGGCATCTACTCTGCGTGCCCTGTTCGATGAGTGGCAGGCTGAACTTCATCGAGACGTGCAAAATCTCAAGCGCGCTGACCTCGATCTAGCGGCATTCCGCGCTCGGTTTGAGGTGCTGATCGAGCGCTATCGCCCAGAGGTGACGGCCAATCTCGACCCTGAGCTCAGCCGCTTGGCCGAGGTCCGCGAGCCTCTTGCCAATGCCTTCAAGGATATTGCCAATCGCCTGGAACCCATTCGCAATCAGGAATCCTTCAACTCCATCTATATGATGGCGAGCTCAGGTGCGCGCGGCTCGGCGGCCCAGATCCGTCAGCTCGCCGGTATGCGCGGACTGATGGCCAAGCCGGACGGCTCGATCATCGAGACCCCGATCACCGCCAATTTCCGCGAGGGTCTTAACGTCATTCAATACTTCATCTCGACCCATGGTGCCCGCAAGGGGTTGGCGGATACAGCGTTGAAGACCGCCAACTCGGGGTATCTCACCCGCCGCCTGGTCGATGTCGCCCAGGATTTGGTGGTTCTAGAGGAGGATTGTGGGACCGAACATGGCCTGCTCATGGCGCCGATCATCGAGCGCGGCGAGGTGGTCGAGCCCTTGCGCGAGCGCATCCTGGGGCGGGTCGCGGCGGTCGATATCTATCGACCCAATACCGATGAGGTCCTTTGCAAAGCTGGAACCCTGCTCGATGAGCACTGGGTCGAGCGTTTGGAGGAGGCGGGGATCGATCAGGTACGAGTGCGTTCACCCATCACTTGCGAGTCGCGCTATGGGGTTTGCGCCCAGTGCTATGGGCGGGATCTCGCGCGCGGTCATCGCGTCAACATCGGCGAGGCAGTAGGGGTCATCGCCGCGCAATCGATCGGCGAGCCCGGTACCCAGCTCACCATGCGCACCTTCCATATCGGCGGTGCTGCCTCGCGTTCAGCGGCGGTCGATAGCATCGAAATCAAAAGTGCCGGCACGGTGCGCCTGCATAATCTTAAGACGGTGCGTCACCATTCCGGCAACCTAGTGGCGGTCTCGCGCTCGGGAGAGCTCATCGTGAGCGATGAGCTAGGGCGCGAAAAGGGACGCTATAAGGTGCCCTATGGCGCGACCCTGCGCGTCAACGACGGCGACAGTGTCAAACCGGGGGATATGGTGGCCAGTTGGGATCCGCATACCCATCCCGTCGTCACCGATGTTGCCGGCATATTGGAGTTCGTCGATTTCATCGAGAACGTGACCGTCCAGACGCAGACCGATGAGACCACCGGTCTACGCTCACTCGTGGTCATCGATCCCAAGCAACGCCCGGCCGCAGGCAAGGACCTGCGGCCCATGGTTAAACTCCTCGACGAGGCCGGCAATGAGCTCTGTATCCCAGGTACCAGCACGCCCGCGCGCTATCTGCTTCCGGCCAAGGCGATCGTCAGCGTGGCCAGCGGTACCCGAGTCGGGGTCGGCGATGTCCTGGCGCGCATCCCTCAGGAATCGACCAAGACCCGCGACATCACTGGCGGTCTGCCGCGGGTAGCCGATCTGTTCGAGGCCCGCAAACCCAAGGAGCCCGCATTGTTGGCCGAGGCCAGCGGTACGGTCAGCTTCGGCAAGGACACCAAGGGCAAGCAACGCCTCATCATTACCACTGATGATGGCGAGGTGATCGAGGAGCTGATCCCCAAGTGGCGCCAGGTCAATGTTTTCGAGGGCGAGCGGGTCCAGCGGGGGGATGTGATCTCGGATGGAGAGCTATCGCCCGATGATATCCTGCGCCTCAAAGGGGTCACCGCTCTGGCCGAGTACTTGGTCAAGGAGATCCAGGACGTCTATCGGCTGCAAGGGGTGAAGATCAACGACAAGCACATCGAGGTCATCGTGCGTCAGATGCTGCGTAAGGTCGAGATCACCTCGCCAGGCGATACCCGGCTGCTGCGTGGTGAGCAGGTCGATTACAGCCTGCTTCTAGATGAGAACAAGCGCGCCCTGGCCCAGGGCAAGCAGCCGGCGCTTTTTGAACGGAAGCTGCTTGGGATCACCAAGGCATCGCTGGCGACCGATTCGTTCATCTCCGCAGCCTCATTCCAAGAGACCACGCGGGTGCTGACCGAGGCCGCGGTGCGCGGCTCGGTCGATCGGCTCACCGGTCTCAAGGAAAACGTCATTGTCGGACGGCTCATCCCCGCAGGTACGGGTCTGGCCTATCACCAGGAACGTCGGCGCCGGCGTCAATTTGCAACCCAAGGTTTTGCCGGTGCTGACCCCGAACAGGCGCTCAAGCAGGCCTTCAACGCCCCGGAGTCGGCGGAATGACTTGAGCGCGCCGATAAGGGCTTGACACCCCTGAGGCGTCTTCATACACTAGGCGCCCTTAGCTAGCCGACCTCAGTCGGCTAGCTTCATTTTTACCTGGTTTTCTTGGTCTGGGCGCATCCGGTTTCCTTCAAGAGCAGAGGCCCGTCGTGCGGGTATATGTGCCGGCCTCGCTTAGCTCATGGCAAAAGCGCAATAGCATAGAGGCGCCCTGGAGATTGATTGAATGGCAACGATTAACCAACTCGTCCGCAAGCCGCGTCGCCGGAAGGTTGAGAAGACCAATGTTCCGGCCCTCGAGGGCTGCCCGCAGCGTCGCGGTGTGTGTACGCGTGTCTATACCACGACGCCCAAGAAGCCAAACTCGGCGTTGCGCAAGGTTGCGCGCGTGCGCCTGACCAATGGCTATGAGGTCACCAGCTATATCGGTGGTGAGGGTCACAACCTTCAGGAGCACTCAGTGGTGTTGATCCGCGGGGGGCGCGTCAAGGACCTCCCTGGTGTTCGCTATCATACGGTGCGCGGCACCCTGGATGCCTCAGGGGTCGAGAAGCGTCGTCAGGGGCGTTCAAAATATGGCGCCAAGCGTCCCAAGAAATAGGGTGCTTGCGATTTAGACTGCAACGAATCAGGTTGGAGCCTTTATAAATCATGCCGAGAAGACGCGTCGTCACCCCCCGTCAGGTCCTCCCAGACCCTAAGTATGGGAGTGAACTGCTGGCGAAATTCATCAATACGATGATGAAGAATGGGAAAAAGTCGGTTGCCGAGCGCATCATGTATGGCGCCCTGGACCAGATTGCCGCAAAGAAGGGTGGTGATCCTATTGGTCTGCTTGAGCAGGCGTTGGAGAATGTCCGGCCAGTAGTCGAGGTGAAGTCGCGGCGGGTCGGCGGGGCAACCTATCAGGTTCCGGTCGAGGTGCGTCCGACGCGTCGCAACTCTTTGGCAATGCGTTGGCTCATCGATGCTGCCCGTAAACGTTCGGAGAAATCCATGGCTCAGCGGTTGGCCAATGAGCTGATGGATGCCGCCGATGCTCGTGGTTCGGCAGTCAAAAAGAAAGAGGATACGCACCGGATGGCCGAGGCCAATAAGGCCTTTTCGCATTATCGCTGGTAATCAATCAGCGTTTGTCTTTACCAGTTCTTTAGGATCAAGGGCGGACTCAGTCGTGGCACGTAGCACTCCCATCGAGCGATATCGCAATCTTGGCATCATGGCGCATATCGATGCCGGGAAGACCACCACCACGGAACGCATCCTGTATTACACGGGTGTCTCACACAAGATCGGTGAGGTACACGACGGGGCCGCCACCATGGATTGGATGGAGCAGGAACAGGAGCGCGGGATCACCATTACCTCGGCTGCCACCACCTGCTTCTGGAAAGGGATGGATATGTCCCGTCCCGAGCATCGCATCAATATCATTGATACCCCCGGTCACGTTGACTTCACCATCGAGGTTGAGCGTTCATTGCGTGTTCTCGATGGCGCCTGCGCCGTATTCTGCGCCGTCGGTGGGGTGGAGCCTCAGTCTGAAACCGTCTGGCGTCAGGCCAATAAATACGGTGTACCGCGTATCGCCTTTGTCAACAAGATGGACCGGGTGGGCGCCAATTTTCTGCGTGTCGTCAAGCAGGTGCGTGAGCGTCTGGGCGCCAATCCCGTGCCCATCCAGTTACCGATCGGCGCCGAGGATGGCTTCAAAGGGGTCGTCGACCTCGTCAAGATGAAGGCGATCTATTGGGATGAGGCATCCAAGGGCATGCGGTTCGAATATGCCGAGGTGCCGGCTGAGATGCTCGCTGACTGTGAGGAATGGCGCGAAAAACTCATCGAGGCAGCGGCCGAGGCCAATGAGGAATTCATGGAAAAATACCTCGATGGCCAGTCCTTGGCTGAAGAGGAGATCAAGGCGGGCTTGCGTGCGCGTACCCTCAGAAATGAGATCGTACCCATGCTGTGTGGCTCGGCCTTCAAGAACAAGGGTGTTCAGGCCATGCTCGACGCGGTGCTCGACTATCTACCCTCGCCGGTGGACATCCCGCCGGTCAAAGGGATCGCCGATGATAAAGACGGGACTGAGATTACCCGTCGCGCCTCCGATGATGAGCCGTTTTCAGCGCTGGCCTTCAAGATCGCCACCGATCCCTTTGTTGGGACCCTCACCTACTTCCGCGTCTATTCAGGCGTCTTGAGTTCGGGCGATACCGTCTATAACCCGGTCAAGAGCAAGAAGGAACGCATCGGCCGCCTGTTGCAGATGCATGCCAATCAGCGCGACGAGATCAAAGAGGTGCGCGCCGGCGATATCGCTGCTGCCGTTGGTCTCAAGGATGTCACCACCGGCGATACGCTCTGCGACCTCAACCATATCATCACCCTCGAGCGGATGGATTTCCCCGAACCAGTGATCTCGGTTGCGGTGGAACCCAAGACCAAGGGCGACCAGGAAAAGATGGGGATCGCGCTGCAAAAGCTGGCGCAGGAGGATCCTTCCTTCCGGGTGCATACCGACGAGGAGTCGGGGCAGACCATCATCTCAGGCATGGGTGAGTTGCATCTGGAGATCATCGTCGATCGCATGCGGCGCGAGTTCAAGGTCGAGGCCAATGTCGGCGCGCCCCAGGTCAATTATCGCGAAACCATCCGTACGACCGTTGAGCAAGACACCAAGTTCGTGCGTCAGTCCGGTGGTCGCGGCCAATATGGCCACGTCGTGATCCGGCTCGAGCCGCTGGAGTCCGGCAAAGGCTATGAGTTTGTCAATGCCATCGTCGGCGGGGTCGTGCCCAAGGAATATATCCCAGCAGTCGATAAAGGGATTCAAGAGGCGATGAAGAATGGTGTTCTCGCTGGTTTCCCCATGGTCGATCTGCGGGTTACGCTCATCGATGGCTCATACCATGAGGTTGATTCGAGCGAAATGGCCTTCAAGATCGCCGGTTCTATGGCGCTTAAAGAGGCGGCTGCCAAGGCCAAGCCGGTGCTTCTTGAGCCGATCATGAAGGTCGAGGTCGTCACCCCAGAGGAAAACATGGGGGATGTCATGGGTGACATCAATAGTCGCCGCGGCATGATTCAAGGCATGGATGATTCGCCCTCGGGCAAGATCATCCGCGCTGAGGTGCCGTTGTCGGAGATGTTCGGCTATGCCACTGCTTTACGCTCGGCGACCCAGGGCCGTGCGACCTATAGCATGGAGTTCTGCCGCTATAACGAGGTACCGGCGAACATCGCCGAGACGGTCAGCAAAAAGAAATCATAACTTAAGGGTAAAGCGGGATGTCCAAAGAGAAGTTTCAACGGGTGAAGCCCCATGTCAATGTGGGGACGATTGGTCATGTAGATCATGGCAAGACCACGCTGACGGCGGCGATTACCACGCATCAGGCGAAGAAGTTTGGTGGGGAGGCGAGGTCGTACGATCAGATTGACAGTGCGCCGGAGGAGCGTGCGCGTGGGATCACGATTGCGACGGCGCATGTCGAATATGAGACGGCGAAGCGACACTATGCGCATGTAGACTGTCCTGGTCATGCGGACTATGTGAAGAACATGATCACGGGTGCGGCGCAGATGGATGGTGCGATTTTGGTGGTGAGTGCGGCGGATGGACCGATGCCGCAGACGCGTGAGCATATTTTGTTGGCGCGTCAGGTGGGGGTGCCGTACATCGTGGTGTATTTGAACAAGGCGGACATGGTGGATGATGCGGAGCTTCTGGAGCTGGTAGAGATGGAGGTCCGCGAATTGTTGTCGAGTTATGACTTTCCGGGGGATGAGACGCCGATTATTGTGGGGTCGGCGAAGTTGGCGCTGGAAGGGGTGGACAGTGAGTTAGGGACGCAATCGATAGATCGGTTGATGGAGGCGCTGGACAGTTATATTCCGGAGCCGGAGCGGGCGATTGATGGGCCGTTTTTGATGCCGATTGAGGATGTTTTTTCCATTTCGGGACGTGGGACGGTGGTCACGGGGCGCGTTGAGCGTGGGGTGATCAAGGTGGGAGATGAGGTGGCGATTGTGGGGCTGCGGCCCACGGCGAAGACCACCTGTACAGGTGTGGAGATGTTTAGGAAGCTGTTGGACCAGGGGCAGGCGGGGGACAATATTGGGGTCTTGCTGCGTGGGACCAAGCGGGAGGAGGTGGAGCGTGGTCAGGTGTTGGCCAAGCCGGGGACGATCACGCCGCACACCCATTTTGAGGCGGAGGTATATGTGCTGAGCAAGGAGGAAGGTGGGCGGCACACGCCATTTTTCAATGGGTATCGGCCGCAGTTTTATTTTCGGACCACGGATGTGACTGGGGCGGTGGAGCTTCCGGCTGGGGTAGAGATGGTGATGCCAGGGGACAATGTGCGGCTGACGGTCAAGCTGATTGCGCCGATTGCGATGGAAGAAGGGTTGCGCTTTGCTGTGCGCGAAGGCGGACGCACCGTCGGCGCAGGGGTCGTTTCTAAGATCATCGAGTGATGGCATGACGAGTCAGAGAATTCGGATCCGGTTGAAGGCGTTCGATCATCGTCTGATCGATCAGTCCGCCCGCGAGATCGTTGATACAGCCAAGAGAACCGGCGCCCAAGTGCGGGGGCCGGTGCCGCTACCCTCCAAGAAGGAGCGCTTTACCGTGCTGATCTCGCCGCACGTCAATAAGGATGCGCGCGATCAATACGAGCTGCGCACCCATAAGCGTTTGATGGACATCGTCGATCCGACCGATAAGACCGTCGACGCCTTGATGAAACTCGATCTGGCCGCCGGCGTGGACGTCCAGATCAAGCTGAGCTGAGGATGTCAACCATGTCGATCGGAGTGATTGGACGCAAGGCGGGGATGACCCGGGTTTTCAGCGAGACCGGCGAGAGTATTCCGGTGACCGTGATCGAGGTGCCGCCCAATCGAGTCAGTCAGGTGAAATCAGTCGAGACCGACGGCTATTGCGCCATCCAGCTCGCCTTTGGGCGGCGTCGCCCCTCGCGGGTTACCAAGCCGATGGCCGGTCATTATGCCAAGGCAGGGATCGAGCCGGCGGAGGTCCTACGCGAGTTTCGGCTCGATGAGGGTGATAGCGGCGATTTCCAGCTCGGTCAAGAAATCACCGTCGCCATCTTTGCGCCAGGCCAAAAGGTCGATGTGCGCGGTATCACCAAGGGCCGTGGCTTTGCCGGTGTGATCCGCCGCCATCATTTTTCCAGCCAGGATGCAACACATGGTAACTCGCTCTCCCATCGTGCCCCGGGCTCGATCGGTCAGAACCAGACCCCTGGGCGAGTCTGGAAGGGCAAGCGGATGGCGGGGCATCTGGGCGCAGTCAATCGCTGTCAGCAAAACCTCGAGGTCATACGGGTCGATACCGACCGAAATCTACTGTTGGTTCGGGGCAGTGTTCCGGGGCCAAACGGCGGTCGGTTGATCGTGCTGCCCTCGGTGAAGCAGAAGAACAAGGGCTAACTCATGGAGATCGCCATTCGCCACCACACTGGCGCGTCTAGTGTGCAGGTTGCCGACGCCGTCTTTGGTGTTGAATACAAACCCGGTTTGGTGCATCAGGTCGTGACTGCTTATCTAGCGGCTGCGCGTGCCGGCACCAAGGCCCAAAAAAACCGTTCGGCGGTTTCAGGCGGTGGGTCCAAACCCTGGCGCCAGAAGGGGACCGGTCGCGCCCGCGCCGGCACCACGCGCAGCCCGCTGTGGCGCTCGGGTGGCGTGACTTTTGCGGCCAAGCCGCGCGACTACAGTCAAAAGGTCAATCGGAAGATGTACCGCGGGGCGGTGCGTTCGATCCTGTCCGAACTGGTGCGCACCGATCGTCTGGTCGTTGTCCCTGAGCTCAGACTGGAGGCGGCCAAGACCAAACTGCTTTGCGCCCTGCTTAAGGAATATGGACTCACCGATGTCCTGATCCTCACCGATAGCTTCGATGAGACCCTGCAATTGGCAGCGCGCAATCTGCCCAAGGTGGATGTATTGCCGGCCCAAACGGTTGATCCAGTCAGTTTGATCGCATTTGAGACCGTGCTCGCGACCGAGTCGGCCATCAAGCGCCTAGAGGAGCGGTTGGCATGAATCAAGAGCGTTTGCTGAAGGTACTGGTGGCGCCAGTCATCACCGAGAAGGCAACCCGCCTTGCCGAGAGATGTAATCAGGTCACCTTCAAGGTTCTCCAGGATGCCACTAAGCAAGAGGTAGCGCGGGCGGTCGAGTTGCTGTTTGAGGTCGAGGTTGAGGGTGTCCAGATCCTCAATGTCAAGGGCAAGCGCAAACGTTTCGGACAACGTTGGGGGCAGCGCTCGGATTGGCGCAAGGCCTATGTGCGTTTAAAGCCCGGTCAAGATATCGACTTCGGCGGCGCCGCCTGAGGCGGTGGATAAGCTAACGGATAGATCAAGATGCCAATCGTAAAGACCAAACCGACGTCCCCAGGGCGGCGCTTTGTCGTCAAGGTGGTGACGCCCCAATTGCACAAAGGCGGACCCTATGAGCCGCTGGTCGAAAAGCAGACCAAGCGTGGTGGACGCAATAACCAAGGGCGGATCTCGACGCGGCACCAAGGCGGTGGCCACAAGCAGCGTTATCGGGTCATCGATTTCCGGCGCAATCGCAAGGATGGTATCCCTGCGACCGTCGAGCGCCTGGAGTATGACCCCAATCGCACTGCGCATATCGCCCTGCTGAAATATGCTGATGGCGAGCGCGCTTATATCATTGCGCCTAAAGGCCTGAAGGCTGGTGATCAGGTCATGGCGGGGGAGGGTGCACCGATTGCGCCGGGCAATTGCCTGCCGCTGCGTAATATCCCCCTGGGCAGTCAGGTGCATTGTGTCGAGCTGCGTCCTGGCAAGGGTGCCCAACTTGGCCGAGCAGCCGGTGCCTCGATCCAATTCATTGCGCGCGAATCCGATGCGGCGATCTTGCGCCTGCGTTCCGGCGAGGTCCGTAAAGTGCATGTTGACTGCCGCGCCGTCATCGGCGAGGTGGGCAATACAGAGCATAACCTGCGCAAGCTGGGTAAGGCAGGTGCAAGTCGCTGGCGCGGTATTCGCCCGACAGTACGCGGTGTGGCCATGAATCCGGTCGATCATCCGCATGGCGGCGGCGAAGGCCGGACCTCGGGCGGGCGCCATCCGGTCACGCCCTGGGGCGTACCGACCAAGGGGCATAAGACGCGCAACAATAAACGGACCGACCGCATGATCGTGCGCCGTCGCGGCCAGAAATAGCATCAGTCGAGGTTGATCCAGTGCCACGTTCGATTCGCAAGGGACCCTTCATCGACCATCACCTGATGAAAAAGGTGGAAGAGGCAGTCTCACAAAACAGCAAGCGCCCGATCAAGACCTGGTCGCGCCGTTCCATGGTGATCCCTGAGATGGTTGGGCTCACCATCGCCGTCCATAACGGGCGTCAACATGTGCCGGTTTTTATCAATGACAACATGATCGGCCACAAGCTCGGTGAGTTTGCGTTGACCCGTACCTATCGCGGGCACGCCGCCGACAAAAAGGCGAAGAAGCGCTAAGCCGGAGACCGCGATGCAAGCCGTAGCAACATACAAATACGCCCGAATCTCGGCACAAAAGGCACGCCTCGTCGCGGATCTGATCCGCGGCAAGCGGGTCGACGAGGCGCTCAATACGCTCAACTTCAGCCCTAAAAAGGGGGCGAGGATCATCAAGAAGGTCTTGGAATCGGCGATCGCGAATGCCGAGCACAATGCGGGTGCCGATGTCGATGCCCTGAAAGTCGCGGCCATTCAGGTCAATGAG
This sequence comes from Caldichromatium japonicum, assembly GCF_011290485.1. Taxonomy (GTDB): domain Bacteria; phylum Pseudomonadota; class Gammaproteobacteria; order Chromatiales; family Chromatiaceae; genus Thermochromatium; species Thermochromatium japonicum. Next base: position 711,119 of record NZ_CP048029.1, read on the forward strand.
GGCCCGAGCATGAAGCGGATCATGCCGCGCGCCAAGGGACGCGCCAATCGGATCGTGAAGCGGACCAGCCATATTACCTTGACCGTGGCTGAATCTTAAAGGAGCGCAGGGGATCACTATGGGGCAGAAAGTTCATCCGGTCGGTATTCGCCTTGGCATCGTCAAGGATTGGACGTCGAAGTGGTATGCCAACTCAAAAGACTATGCCAATTTGCTGAATACCGATCTACAGGTCCGTGATTTTTTGCGCAAACGGCTCGCAAATGCATCGGTCAGCCGTATCCAGATCGACCGTCCGGCCAAGAATGCCCACATCACCATCCATACGGCCCGCCCTGGGGTCGTGATTGGCAAAAAGGGCGAGGACATCGACAAGTTACGCGCTGAGGTAGCAAGGATGATGGGTATCCCGGTGCACATCAGCATCGAGGAGATCCGCAAACCAGAGCTCGACGCCCAGCTTGTGGCCGAAAGCATCGCGCAGCAACTAGAGCGGCGGGTGATGTTTCGCCGGGCGATGAAACGCGCGATCCAAACGGCGATGCGTCTAGGTGCCGAAGGGATCAAGGTCAGTGTCGCTGGTCGGCTCAATGGCGCTGAGATCGCCCGTAGCGAATGGGCGCGTGAAGGTCGGGTACCGTTGCATACCCTGCGCGCCGACATCGATTATGGTTTCGCCGAGGCCAAAACTACTTATGGCGTCCTGGGGGTCAAGGTCTGGATCTTCAAGGGAGAGGTCTTTGGCGATCGCGTCGTCGAGGAGCAGGCGCCGAGGGCGGCTGGAAAGAAGGGTTAAATTATGCTGCAACCGAAACGCACCAAGTTTAGAAAACAACACAAAGGCCGTAATCGCGGTCTAGCGCTGACCGGTAACCGAGTCAGTTTTGGCGAGTTCGGTTTGAAGGCGCTTGAGCATGGCCGGTTGACGGCGCGCCAGATCGAGGCGGCACGTCGCGCCATTACCCGCAGTGTCAAGCGCGGCGGCAAGATCTGGATTCGAATCTTCCCGGACAAGCCGATCACCAAAAAACCGCTCGAGGTGCGTATGGGCAAGGGTAAGGGCAACGTAGAATACTGGGTTGCCTTGGTCCAACCAGGTCGCATGCTCTATGAGATCGAAGGCGTCAGCGAAGAGCTTGCCCGCGAGGCCTTCAAACTAGCTGCCGCCAAGCTGCCGGTGCGGACCATCTTTGAAAAACGGACGATCCTCTGATGAAGGCCAACGAGCTTCGCAACAATAGCCTTGGGGAATTGCAATCCCTACTCGTGGAGCTGCTGCGCGAACAATTCAATCTGCGCATGCAGAAGGGTACGGGTCAATTGGCCAAGCCTGCGCGTATGCGGGCCGTGCGCCGAGAGATTGCCCGAGTCAAGACCATCATGGCCGAGAAACAGGCGGGCAGATCAGTATGAGCGAGGAGAATCAGGTCAAGACCAATCGCACCCTTGAGGGGCGCGTCGTCAGCACGGGCATGGACAAGACGATCACGGTATTGGTGGAACGGCGGGTCAAGCATCCTCTCTATGGTAAGTTCATCCGTCGCTCAACCAAGATCCATGCCCATGACGAGACCAATAGTTGCAGTCTAGGTGATCGAGTACGCGTTGAGCAATGCCGCCCGATCTCTAAGACCAAGAGCTGGCGTCTGCTCGAGATCATCGAACGGGCGCGCTAATGAGCCTGCTGCCTCTTGGGTAAGTGCGCCCACGTATAGATCCAGCGGTCGGTTCACGGATCAGCAACGTGCTTTCAGGTTAGGTGTAACAAACAATGATCCAGATGCAGACCCATCTGAGCGTCGCCGATAACAGCGGCGCTAAGAGCGTGATGTGCATCAAGGTGCTCGGCGGTTCGCAGCGTCGTTACGCCGGCATCGGTGATGTCATCAAGGTAACGGTTAAGGATGCCATCCCTCGCGGTAAGGTGAAGAAGGGTGATGTCTATAACGCCGTGGTGGTGCGCACCCGCAAAGGTGTGCGGCGTCCGGATGGTTCGTTGATCCGGTTCGACGACAATGCGGCTGTGCTCTTGAACAATCAGTTGCAGCCCATCGGCACCCGCATCTTCGGTCCAGTCACGCGCGAGCTACGCAGCGAACGGTTTATGAAGATCATCTCGCTGGCGCCGGAAGTGCTGTAAAGGGGGCAGGGACATGAGAAAGATCAGAAAGGGCGATGATGTCATAGTGCTCGTTGGCAAGGATAAGGGCAAGCGCGGCACTGTGCTCAAGGTAATCGACGATGAGTACGCTGTAGTTGAGAACATCAACATTGCCCGTAAGCACCAAAAGGCTAATCCGCGTACCGGCGAGCCAGGAGGGATCATCGACAAGCCCATGCCGATCCATCTCTCTAATCTGGGTCTCTATAACCCGGTCAAAGGGCGGGCGGATCGTGTCGGCTTCAAGATCCTTGAGGATGGGCGCAAGGTGCGCATATTCAAATCGACCGGCGAGGTCGTGGACGTCTGACGAGCGGAATAAGATGGTCAGGTTACAGCAGCAATATCAAGAGCGCATCGTACCCCACCTCAGGGAACGCTTCGGTTATAAGAGTGTGATGCAGGTGCCACGGATCGAAAAGATCACGCTCAATATGGGGGTCGGTGAGGCCGTGGCCGATAAGAAAGTCCTGGATTACGCTATGGCTGACCTGCGTGTGATCTCGGGTCAACAGCCGGTTATCACCCGCGCCCGTAAATCTATCGCTGGGTTTAAGATCCGTGAAGGCTGGCCGATTGGCTGCAAGGTAACCCTGCGGCGCGCGCGGATGTATGAGTTCCTTGATCGCCTGATCAATATTGCCGTCCCGCGCATCCGCGATTTCCGAGGACTCAGCCCCAAGTCGTTTGACGGGCGCGGCAACTATTCCATGGGTATACGCGAGCAGATCATCTTCCCCGAGATCGATTACGACAAGATCGATGCCTTGCGGGGTTTGGATATCACGATCACGACCACGGCGCGAACCGATGAGGAAGGACGTGCCTTGCTCGAGGCCTTTAACTTCCCATTCCGCACCTGAGGTATAGCCATGGCAAAAAAGAGCATGATCGAGCGCGATCGCAAGCGCGCTCGCTTGGTGGCCCGTTATCAAGCAAAGCGCACGGCGCTCAAGTCGATCGTGAAGGACCCCCGTTCGACGCCCGAGCAGATCGATGAGGCGCTGCTGAAGCTGCAAAAGCTGCCGCGCGATTCGAGTCCGGCGCGCCAGCAGCGGCGTTGCCGGGTCAGCGGGCGCCCGCATGCTGTCTATCGCAAGTTTGGTCTGTGTCGCAATAAACTGCGCGAGGCCGTGATGCGCGGGGACGTCCCAGGCGTCGTCAAGGCGAGCTGGTAAGCTTGCATTTCATTGGTGATTGGATTGGTGGGTATCGCGCCGCAACGGCGGGCTGACCCAGGAGAATGTCTCATGAGTTTATCGGATCCGATTGCGGATATGCTCACCCGCATCCGCAATGCCCAGCAGCGCGGCAAGATCACGATCAAAATGCCTTCATCTAAACAAAAGTTTGCGATCGCGAATCTGCTTAAGGAAGAAGGTTACATCGCTGACGCGATGGTCGAAACCAAAGACGGCAAATCCGAGCTGGTGATCAGGCTCAAATACTATCGCGGCAAACCGGTGATCGAATATATCCAGCGTGTCTCACGTCCTGGCCTACGCATCTATCGCGGCAAGGACGATCTGCCCAGGGTATGGGGTGGATTAGGGATTGCCATTGTCTCTACATCCAAGGGATTGATGACCGACCGCACGGCCCGGCAAGCTGGGCATGGCGGCGAAATCATCGCTTACGTCGCATAAAGGAGCAGCCCAAGATGTCACGCGTTGCCAAAGCGCCCATCCAGGTGCCAAAGGGCGTCACGGTCGAGATCAATGGCCAAGATGTTCGTGTCAAGGGCCCGAAAGGGACTCTTGACTGGTCGGTGCATCCGTCCGTCCGCGTTCATGAAGAGAATGGGGTGATCCGGGTCGCGCCCGCTGAGGGACAGCCCTCGGCTTGGGTCATGGCCGGCACGACCCGCGCCCTGATTAACAATATGGTCATTGGTTGCAGCGCCGGTTTCACCCGCAAACTGACCCTGGTTGGTGTCGGTTATCGCGCCCAGGCCAAGGGTAATGTGCTCAATCTGAGCCTAGGGTTTTCGCATCCGATCGATTATCCGGTGCCGCCTGGTATCACCATTGAGACCCCCAGTCAGACCGAGGTCTTGGTGTCTGGCCCCGACAAACAGCGGGTAGGCCAAGTGGCCGCTGAGATTCGGGCCTTCCGTCCACCTGAACCATATAAGGGTAAGGGTGTCCGTTATGCCGACGAAAAGATCGTGCTGAAGGAAACCAAGAAGAAGAAGTAAGGGGGTCATCAAAATGCATCAGAAAAAACAGGCCCGTCTGCGCCGCGCTGCGCGCACGCGCGCCAAGATCCGCGAGCTAGGCGTCTATCGTCTCTGCGTGCATCGCACGCCGCGTCATACCTATGCCCAGGTAATCGCCCCGGGTGCGGGTGGAGATCGAGTCATTGCCAGTGCCTCGACGCTTGAAAAGACCATTGCCCAGATGATCGAGGGCAATAAGGCCAATATCGCTGCGGCAACCGTCATCGGTCGGGTGATCGCTGAACGTGCCTTGGCTGCGGGGGTCGAGATGGTTGCCTTCGATCGGTCGGGGTTCAAATATCATGGGCGTGTCAAGGCACTCGCAGAGGCTGCGCGTGCCGGTGGGCTGAAATTCTAGGACGCAAGCAATGGCAAACTCCACTCCAAAAGAAGGCGACGATCTTCTCGAAAAACTGGTGGCGGTGAACCGCGTCGCCAAGGTCGTCAAAGGCGGACGTCAATTCGGATTCGCGGCCCTGACCGTCGTCGGCGATGGTAAGGGACGAGTCGGCCTTGGGCGAGGTAAAGCCCGTGAGGTCCCGATCGCGATCCAGAAGGCAATGGAAAACGCCCGCAAGAACATGATCGAGGTCAAGCTCAAGGGAACGACCTTGCAATATCCCCTGCACGGCAAGCATGGGGCAGCCAAGGTGTTCATGCAGCCGGCCTCTGAGGGTACCGGTATCATTGCCGGCGGCGCCATGCGAGCCGTCTTCGAGGTCTTGGGGGTACAGAACGTGCTGGCCAAGTGTATCGGTACCAATAATCCAGGTAACGTCGTGCGCGCCACTATCAATGGTTTGCGCAACATGCGCGACCCAGAGACCATCGCTGCCAAGCGCGGTAAGACCATCAAAGAAATCCTGGGGTAAGCGATGGCTGACAAAAAGATGATGAAGGTGAAACTGGTGCGCAGCTTTCACGGGCGTCTCAAGCGCCACCAGGCTTGTGTGCGCGGTTTGGGTCTGCGGCGCATGCATCAGGTGGTTGAGGTGGAGGATACGCCATGTACACGCGGTATGGTCAATGCCGTTCGTTACATGGTCAAGATCGTGGAGGAATCCTGAAGATGCGACTCAATGATTTGCGTCCAAATCCAGGCAGCCGCCCGTCGCGTAAGCGCGTTGGCCGCGGTATCGGCAGCGGTCTAGGTAAGACTTGTGGCCGCGGGCATAAAGGCCAGAAGGCACGTGCTGGTGGTTTCCATAAGGTGGGGTTTGAGGGCGGTCAGATGCCCTTGCAGCGGCGTTTGCCGAAGGTTGGCTTCCGTTCGCCCAAGGCCCAGATCAAGGCCGAGGTACGTCTGCATGAACTGGCGCGTATCTCGGGCGATATCGTCGATCTTGCGACGCTGAAGGCCGCTGGCGTGATCAATCGCGGGATCAAGATCGCCAAGATCATCGCCTCCGGTCAGTTGCATCGCGCCTTGACGATTCGCGGTGTCGGTGTCACCAAGGGTGCGCGCGTTGCGATCGAGGCGGCGGGCGGTCGGATCGAAGACTAACCCAGGGCATGACGCGGATGGCTAAACGAACTGGATCCATGGCTGGGGCGCTCGGCAATATGGGGCAGTTGACCGAGCTGCGCCAACGTCTACTGTTTTTGGTTGGCGCCCTGCTGGTCTATCGAATCGGCACCTTCATCCCAGTGCCCGGCGTGAATCCAGAGGCGCTGGCCATCCTGTTTGAGCAAAATCAGGGTTCCATCTTGGACATGTTCAACATGTTCTCGGGGGGGGCACTGCAACGTGCAAGCCTGTTTGCCCTTGGAGTGATGCCCTATATCTCGGCCTCGATCATCGTGCAATTGATGACCTCAGTCATCCCCCAGCTTGAACAACTCAAAAAAGAAGGCGAGGCAGGACGTCGTAAGATCACCCAGTACACCCGTTATGGCACCGTGTTTCTGGCCACCTTCCAGGCGATTGGCATCTCACTCGCTCTCCAGGGGCAGAGCGCTGGTGGGTCGGCGCTGGTGGTGTACAGCGGGATCGGGTTCGTCTTCACCGCAACCGTCTCTCTGGTGACAGGGACCATGTTCTTGATGTGGCTTGGTGAACAGATCACCGAGCGTGGGATCGGCAATGGCATCTCGATGATCATCTTTGCCGGTATCGTGGCAGGCCTACCCGCAGCCGTGGGCGGGACGCTGGAGCTGGCGCGCACTGGCGAGATGAATGTCCTGGGGGTTTTGGCGCTATTGACCATGGCCATTGCGGTTACCGCCTTTGTGGTGTTTGTTGAGCGTGGTCAGCGGCGGATTACTGTCAACTATGCGCGCCGCCAGCAGGGTCGGCGGCTGATGCAGGCGCAGAGCAGTCACTTGCCGCTGAAGCTCAACATGGCCGGCGTCATCCCGCCGATCTTCGCCTCCAGTATCATCCTGTTTCCAGGCACACTTGGCCAATGGTTTGGAAGCGATGAAAATCTGCGCTGGATCGCCGAAATCACAGCGACCTTATCGCCAGGGGAGCCGATCTATGTGTTGCTCTATGCAGCAGCGATCATCTTCTTCTGCTTTTTTTACACTGCCCTGGTTTTTAACGCCCGAGAAACCGCCGACAATCTCAAGCGTTCAGGCGCTTTTATCCCTGGTATCCGCCCCGGAGAGCAGACCGCTCGTTACATCGATGGGGTGATGACCCGTCTGACTGCAGCCGGCGCTGTGTATATTACGGCGGTTTGTCTGCTGCCCGAGTTCCTGATCGTGGGTTATAACGTCCCATTCTATTTCGGTGGGACCTCCTTGCTGATCGTGGTCGTGGTCGTGATGGATTTCATGGCTCAGGTGCAGGCGCATCTGATGTCTCATCAATATGAAGGTCTGATGAAAAAGGCCTATCTCAAGGCACCAGGCGGCGGTTTGCTGCGCTGAGGGCGGTTTTACAATGATTCCCGTGACTGCACGGGTCTCTCTTCCTGAGGTATGTGATATGAAGGTGCGTGCATCTGTCAAAAAGCTCTGCCGTAACTGCCGGATCATTCGGCGTCATGGCTCGGTGCGGGTGATCTGTTCTGACCCGCGCCATAAACAACGGCAAGGGTGATCTGTTGACCAAAATTGGCTGTTTGATATAATTCAAAGTTTACCCGCTAAGATTTAAGGGGTTTGGAATCATGGCCCGCATCGCCGGCGTCAACATCCCAGAAAAAAAGCATGCTGTGATCGCCTTGACCGCGATCTATGGTATCGGTCGCACCCGCGCGGGTCAGATCTGTGATGCGGCGGGTATCGCGCGCGATGCCAAGGTGCAGAATCTTACCGAAGAAGAGATCGATCGGCTGCGCAACGAGGTTGCTAAGTATACCGTCGAAGGCGATCTGCGCCGCGAGGTCTCGATGAACATCAAGCGATTGATGGATCTCGGCTGTTATCGCGGAATCCGTCATCGCCGCGGTTTGCCGGTCCGCGGTCAGCGGACACGCACCAATGCCCGGACCCGCAAGGGCCCTCGTCGTCCTATCAAACGCTAACAGGCGCCCGAGTACATGGGATGAAATCGCATGGCTAAACCGATTCGTAGTACGAAAAAAAAGATCAAGAAACAGATCGCAGACGGGATCGCCCATATCCACGCCTCATTTAACAATACCATCATCACCATCACCGATCGGCAGGGTAATACCCTGGCATGGGCCACCGCTGGTGGGTCGGGGTTTCGGGGTTCGCGCAAAAGCACCCCTTTCGCGGCTCAGGTTGCGGCTGATAAGGTCAGCCAGATCGCCAAGGAATATGGTCTGCGCAATCTCGACGTCAATGTAAAGGGGCCGGGGCCAGGCCGTGAGTCTGCTGTGCGCGCGCTCAATGGCGCTGGATTTAAGATTACTAGCATCACCGACGTGACGCCCATTCCTCATAATGGCTGCCGTCCGCCCAAAAAGCGGCGCGTCTGAGCTTTTAAGGATTCAACGGGAATAGACATGGCACGTTATCTAGGTCCGACCTGTAAGCTGGCACGGCGCGAAGGCGTCGATCTGTCACTCAAGAGCCGCTTGCGTGCGCTCGATACCAAGTGCAAGCTCGATAAGCTGCCCGGACAAATGCTCGATCGTCGCCGTCGGCTGTCCGACTATGGGGTGCAGCTGCGGGAAAAGCAGAAGGTACGGCGCATCTATGGTGTACTCGAGCGCCAATTCCGTAACTACTATAAGCGCGCCTCGCGCTCAAGGGGAGCTACGGGCGAGATCCTGTTACAGCTTCTTGAGCGGCGGCTGGATAATGTGGTTTACCGGATGGGTTTTGGCTGCACCCGCGCCGAGGCGCGTCAGCTTGTCAGTCATAAAGGCATCCTCGTCAACGGGCGGGTCGTCAATATCCCTTCTTATCAGGTTGACCCAGAGGATCAGATCGAGGTGCGCGAGTCGGCCAAAAAGCAGATGCGGGTACAAAACGCCATCGCCTTGGCTGAGCAATATGGCTTTCCTGACTGGGTCGAGGTGGATACCAAGGGATTGAAGGGGGTGTTTAAACGCATCCCTGACCGGGCGGAGCTACCGGCTGACATCAATGAATCCCTGATCGTCGAGCTGTACTCCAAGTAAGGGATACTCGAAGAGGCACTGCATGGCTGACGCTATTGGCGAATTTCTCAAGCCGCGCATCGTTAAGGTTGATCAAGTTGACGGCAACCGCTGTCATGCCCGGGTCTCACTTGAACCGCTCGAGCGCGGTTTCGGCCACACGCTTGGTAACGCTCTAAGGCGCATCCTATTGTCGTCGATCGAGGGATATGCCGTCACTGAGGTGGAGATCCAAGGTGTGCTGCATGAGTACACTACACTTCCTGGTGTTCAGGAAGACGTCCTGGAGATTCTGCTAAACCTCAAGCAATTGGCTATCTCTCTCAAGGGCAAGGATGAAGCGACCTTTACCCTGAGCAAGAGCGGGCCAGGGCCGGTAACGGCTGCTGACATTGCCATCGATCATACGGCCGAGATCGCCAACCCCGATCTGGTGATCGCCAACCTGACCAACGGCGAGCTGAGCATGACCCTGACTGTGCGCCGTGGACGGGGCTATGAACCGGCAGTACAGCGCGAACTCGATGGTCATGAAGATCGGCCCATCGGCAAGCTGCCTTTGGATGCATCGTTCAGTCCGATCCGGCGCGTGGCAATCGAGGTGCAATCCGCACGCGTCGAGCAACGCACCGACCTCGACCGTTTGGTCATCGATCTGGAGACCAATGGCACTATCGACCCCAAGGAGGCTATCCAGCGCGCTGCCGCGATCTTGCGCGACCAGCTAGCCAGCTTCATTGACCTCGATGGTGCCGTGCCGACCGAGATGACTGCGCATGAGGTGCGCAGCGAACTGCCCTATGACCCGATACTGCTGCGTCCGGTCGATGATCTTGAGTTGACGGTTCGTTCCGCGAACTGTCTCAAGGCTGAAAATATCTACCTGATCGGCGATCTCATCCAAAGGACCGAGGTTGAGCTGCTCAAAGCGCCTAACCTGGGCAAAAAATCGCTCACCGAAATTAAGGATCAGCTCGCCGCCCGTGGCCTATCGCTAGGCATGCGTCTTGAGAACTGGCCACCAGAGAATATCGCCGAGCTCACGCGCTGACCGAGGCGCTTTTACCCTAAAGTCAACGCTTACCTTGGATCAACACCATGCGTCACCGCAAAGCCGGAAGGAAACTGAACCGTACCAGCGCGCACCGTGAGGCCATGTTCCGTAATATGGCTATCTCGCTGTTTCGCCATGAGCTGATCAAGACGACCTTGCCCAAGGCCAAGGAACTGCGTCGCGTTGCCGAACCCCTGATCACCCTGGCCAAAAGCGATTCGGTCCATCGCCGGCGTCTGGCCTTTGCCCGTCTGCGCAATAAAGAAGCGGTCGGTAAATTGTTCAGCGAGCTTGGGCCGCGTTATCAGCATCGACCCGGCGGCTATCTGCGTATCCTCAAATGCGGTTATCGCATCGGTGATGCCGCCCCCATGGCCTATGTCGAGCTGGTCGATCGCCCGGTTCAGTCAGAGCCTGCTGCAGAGACCGATTGAACCCGCCTAGAGCCGGCGATTTGGCTGGCGATGCTGTCTTCTATCGGGGGATCGCGTGCCAGCGGATTCTGCTCCTCACCGATTTCGGCGAGGGGCCCTATGTCGGCCAGATCCAGGCCCTGTTGCATGCGCATCTGCCGGCGGTCCCTTGCCTTGGCCTGATGCAGGACCTGCCGGTTTTTCGCCCTGATCTGGCAGCCTATCTGCTTCCTGCCTTGATGCGCGATCTGCCGGATGGGTCTTTGTGGCTCTGTATCGTCGATCCAGGGGTCGGAGGTCCTCGGTCTGGTCTCTTGATCCAGGCCGAGGGGCACTGGTTGATTGGTCCTGACAATGGTCTATTGTCGCAGGTTGCGCGGCGTACTGTTCTTTGCCGTGTCTGGCAGATCGGTTGGCAACCCGAGCGCATGTCCGCGAGCTTCCATGGGCGCGATTGGTTTGCACCCGCCGCTGTGCGCTTATTTCAAGGAGAGGATCTTGCGCTTACTCCCTGGGGGCCTGCCAAACTGATCGGCGCTGATTGGCCAGATGAGCGGGCTGCTGTCATCTATATTGATCATTTCGGTAACCTGATGACCGGTCTGCGTGCCGATCGGCTTGATCCGGAGGCGGTCCTAATCGCTGCTGGACACAGGCTTCAACGGGCGCGCACCTTTTGCGAGGTCGCAGTGGGTCAGGCGTTTTGGTATGAAAACGCCTTGGGTCTTGTTGAGATCGCCGTCAACCAAGGGCGTGCCGACCAGCGACTCGGTCTTAGGCTGGGCGAGCCTATTGTCATCGGTTGAACAATCGGGCTGGGATGACAATCCCTGAATGCGCGATTACAATGATATCCTCTAGCCTCGATTAGGCTGAGTGGCAGAGTGGTTATGCAGCGGCCTGCAAAGCCGTGGACCTCGGTTCGATTCCGGGCTCAGCCTCCATCCTCAATCGATCGGATAATGACCCGATCGGCATTGATTGGTCCCTTCTTGACCCTATCTAGGCTGCGAGTCACTGTCATTTACGACGATTCGCGATGCCTCCCCATCCCGTTGAGCTCAATCTGCACCAACAATCGCGTGTGCTTGAGGTCCTGTTTGACGACGGCGCGCGCTTTCATCTGCCTTGTGAGTATTTACGTGTCTATTCGCCCTCAGCTGAAGTGCGAGGGCACTCGCCAGCGACCGCCAAGCTTCAGGTCGGCAAGGAGCAGATCAATATCATTGATCTAAAGCTGGTCGGTCGCTATGCGGTCAAGATCTATTTCGACGATGGCCACCGCTCTGGGCTCTATGATTGGGGCTACTTGTACGAGCTTGGGCGTGCCTGGCAGCCGCTCTGGCTAGATTATCTCAAACGGCTCAAGGATGCTGGCTATACCCGCCAGGGCCTAGATCCCTTTGAGGCCCTGCAGGCACGCGGGGAGCTACCTGCCAAGCTCCCCGCAGCCCCCGCTGAATCAGGGGTAGAGACGGACTAGATTCGCCCTCGGCGGGCGCCGACTCGCAGGCGTAGGGCATTGAGCCGGATAAAGCCGGTGGCGTCGGCCTGCTGATAGGCCCCAGCATCATCCTCAAAGGTCGCAATGCGCGGATCAAAAAGACTCTGATCCGATTTGCGCCCCACCACCATGACATTGCCTTTGTACAGCTTCAACCGGACCACGCCGTTGACCCGCTGCTGGGTCTCGTCGATGGCGGCCTGGAGCATCCGTCGCTCGGGACTGAACCAATAGCCATTATAGATGAGGCTGGCATAGCGCGGCATGAGCTCGTCCTTGAGATGGGCGGCCTCGCGATCTAGGGTGATGGATTCGATCGCGCGATGGGCCTTAAGCAGGATGGTGCCGCCGGGGGTTTCATAACAGCCACGCGATTTCATGCCGACATAGCGGTTCTCAACGATGTCAGCGCGTCCGATGCCATTGGCGCCACCGATCCGGTTGAGCTGAGCCAAAAGCTCGTCTGGACTCAGCCGTTTGCTATCGATGGCCACCGGATCGCCGCGCTCGAAGGCGATCTCAATGGTCGCCGATTGGTCGGGCGCCTGTTCGGGCGCCACCGTCCAGCGCCACATCCTCGGATCTGGCTCGACCCAGGGGTCCTCCAGTTCATCGCCTTCATAGGAGATATGCAAGAGATTGGCATCCATCGAATAGGGCGATCTATTGCCATCGCGCTTCATCTCGATGGCGATGCCGTGGCGTTCGGCATAGGCCATCAGCTTTTCTCGCGAGGTCAGTTCCCACTCCCTCCAGGGCGCAATGACTCGGATCTCGGGGTTGAGGGCGTAGGCGGTGAGCTCGAAACGCACCTGGTCGTTCCCCTTGCCGGTGGCGCCATGGGCGATGGCATCGGCGCCGGTCTCGGCGGCGATCTCGACCAGGCGTTTGGCGATCAGAGGGCGGGCGATCGAGGTCCCGAGTAGATATTCACCCTCATAGAGCGTATTGGCGCGAAACATCGGAAAGACAAAGTCGCGCACAAACTCCTCGCGTAGGTCCTCGATATAGATCTCCTTGACCCCGGCCCTCTGGGCCTTGGCCCGGGCCGGTTCAAGCTCTTCCCCTTGGCCGATGTCGGCGGTGAAGGTCACCACCTCGCAGCCATAGTGTTCCTGTAGCCATTTGAGAATCACCGAGGTGTCGAGGCCGCCTGAATAGGCCAGGACGACCTTCTTGATTGCGCCTTGCGCCATCTTGATGTGCTCCGAATCCGATGAAGGCAATGGGTCGATCATGAGGCGGCTAGTATAGACCGAGCGCCTCAGCGACAGGGACGCCTTTAACGCGATCTTCACCAAGTCTCAACCACATCTTCACCCGCTCACAACCACATCTTCACCCGCTCACAATGCTGTGGTCATCAATCTCGGCGACCATAGTGCCCACTTATTTCCAGCGAGAGGGTCTTGTGCGCGATGTCGGACATCAGACGCCTGTCTCCACTGAAATATCGCAGTATCTTCATCTCTGATCTGCATCTGGGGTTTCGCGGCTGTCAGGTGCAGTTTCTCCTGGATTTTCTACGCTCGACCCAATGTAAACAGCTCTATCTGGTCGGTGACATCGTCGATCTCTGGGCGATGCAGGGCAGGGTGTATTGGCCGGATGCCCACAATCAGGTGGTGCGCGAGCTGCTCGACAAGGCGCGCAACGGGACCGAGGTGATCTATATCCCAGGCAATCATGATGAGCTCATGCGCACGCATCTGGATCTCTCTTTTGGGGAGATCCGGATCTGCGATGAGCGGGTGCACACTACCGCCGATGGGCGGTGCTTTCTGGTGTTGCATGGCGATCGTTTCGACCGCGTCGTCCAGCACAGCCCCTGGCTCGCCCAGATCGGTTCCCAGGCCTATGATCGGCTCTTGGCACTCAATGGCTGGCTCAGTCGGGTGCGCGCCGCCTTGGGGTTTAAATACTGGTCGCTAGCCGGTTATCTCAAACGCAAGGTCAAGGATGCGGTCAACTATATCGGCAACTATGAACAGGCCGTGGCGGCCGAGGCGAGAGAGCGCAGGCTTGATGGGATGATCTGCGGTCATATCCATCATGCCGAGATGCGCACAATCCAGGGCATCACCTATTGCAACTGCGGCGACTGGGTCGAAAGCTGCACGGCGCTGGTGGAACATCACGACGGGCGGCTCGAGCTATTGCGCTGGACCGACACCTATCCCGAGTCGCTGGCCATCTTGGCGCCGGTACCTGCCCTCGCCCTAGCGCAGGCAGGCTAGCCGAGCGGTTCATAAAAGCGCCAATAGCCGTCCTAGATCGACGCGCACCCGTATCTCTTCGGGATCAACGGGGCGTTTGATCCCCAGTCCCGGCTGGCGAGTATCCCGCATTTGGGGCGGACTGAGGGGATTACCGGCGGCATCGGCTACGGCGATGACCAGCGGATGGTTGACCTGTTCGCCGCGGCGGATCACCACCGCCGTTTCGCCGTCCTGGAGGCGCACAAAACTCCCTGGTGGATAGATCCCAAGCTGTTTGGCGAAGAGCGCGCTCAAATCGGGGTTGTGCTGGCGCATGTCAAGAAAGAGGTCGCGGATCGCGACATTGGGTGCCAGGGCTCGTCGGCTCTTGCGCGGACTGATGCGGGCGATATAGAGATCGGCTATCCGCAAAAGATGTTGCAATGGGTCCTTGACCGCTTTGCCCTTGGGGTAACCTCGGCCATCCGGGGTCTCGTGATGTTCTTCGACCAGGGTCAACCACAGCGCATCGTTCACCCCTAGCTGGCGCAGCAACTCGACACCCTTGAGCGGATGGCGGGCGATCGCATCGCGCTGTTCGGAGGTCTGGGGCTGAACCTGGAGCGCGAGCCGGTCCTGCAGCTCGCGCATCCCGATGTTCATGGTCAATGCGGCATAGCTGAGGCTCTCGATCTGGTCAGCAGACAGGTCGGCAGGTAGGGCGACGAGCTGCACGATGGCAGCAGCCAGAAGGGCATGGGTGGCGCTATACCCATGATAGACATCCCGCAACATCTGGATCAGGACGAAGAGTGCATCATCGGGGCATGACTGTAAGCCCCGCTCCACGGCCCTATTGATCAGGGCCAGGCCATGTTGGAACTCGCTTGGCTGGATCGGCTCCAGACCCAAGCGATTGAGCCGCCGGTGCAACCATGGCCAGTGTTCGATTGGATTGATCCTGGGGTCCTCATGGGTGCTCTGGGCTTCGGGGGATTGGGGCATGGGATCACCGGCTCGTTTGGCATACAGATGGATGCCATCCGATTTTAGATCCGTTGGCCTTATGAGACAGTTCGACCATGCACAAAAACGGGGCCTGATGGCCCCAAGATGCGCGCAGTTGCCCAACAAGCGGTCTTAGAGATCGTGACTTTAAGAATGGCGTTTGAGCTTCTGCAACAGCCTTGCATCCGCTGCGGTGGTTTGCCGCCGACCAGTCTGCCGCAGAGAGGGCAGACCGTCGGGGTGCAAGCGGCTGTCAGCTCAGAGGATATAGCCGCGCTCGTCGTGCTGGGCGAGGTCTAGGCCCATGGTCTCCTGTTCCTCGGTGACCCGCAGACCAATGACTGCCTTGACGACGAGTAGGATCAGCCAACTCAACAGGCCGCCGTAGATCA
The DNA here is from genome assembly GCF_011290485.1 of Caldichromatium japonicum. Taxonomy (GTDB): domain Bacteria; phylum Pseudomonadota; class Gammaproteobacteria; order Chromatiales; family Chromatiaceae; genus Thermochromatium; species Thermochromatium japonicum. The sequence continues at coordinate 726,587 of NZ_CP048029.1, forward strand.
GGGTCGCTAACACAGAGATGAATTGGATGAGGACCTGGGCCCCCATGCTGTCGATCCCTGCGGCAAATCCTGCTCCACCCAGGGTAGGGGCGGCAAAGACACCGGTGAGGATGGCGCCGACGATTCCCGCGACCCCATGCACCCCCCAGACATCAAGCGCATCGTCATAGCCGAGCTTGCGCTTGATCTTGGTCGAGGCGATGAAGGCCATAAGCGAGCCGGCAAAGCCGATGGCGATGGCGCCCATGGTCCCGGCGGTCCCCGAGGCGGGGGTGATGGCAACTAGTCCGGCCACCGCGCCGGTCGCGATCCCCAGCACCGAGGGCTTCCCGTGATTGATCCATTCGGCGAACATCCAGGTCAAAGCAGCTGCGGCGGTGGCTAGCTGGGTCACGGTCAAGGCCATCCCCGCGATCTGGTCGGCGGCGAGCTGTGAACCTGCATTGAATCCGAACCACCCGACCCACAACATCGAGGCACCGGTGACCGTGAGCCCCAGATTGTGCGGTGGCATGGCCACCGTGGGGTAGCCCTTGCGTGGTCCGAGTACCAGGGCGGCCATGAGACCGGCAATACCGGCATTGATATGCACCACGGTGCCGCCAGCAAAGTCGAGCGCCGCACCCCCTTCCTCCGTCAGACCGATGATAGACCCGAGATTGGCGATCCAGCCCCCGCCCCAGACCCAGTGCCAGATCGGGATATAGACCAAGGTCAACCACAGGGCCATGAACAGCAGCATGGCCGAGAACTTCATCCGTTCCGCGAATGCCCCCACGATTAGGGCCGGCGTGATGATAGCGAAGGTCATCTGGAAGGTCATATAGAGCGACTCAGGGATGGTGCCGTTGAGGGTCTCGCGATCTATCCCGAGCAGAAACAGTTTGTCCAGACCGCCCACGAAGCCCTGCAAGGGCCCTGGGGTTGTAGCCAGGCTATAGCCATAGATGGCCCACAAGAGACTCATCAGGGCGGTGATGGCAAAACATTGCATGAGCACCGAGAGCATGTTCTTGGCGCGCACGAGCCCGGCGTAAAACAGCGACAGGCCAGGAACGGTCATGAACAATACCAAGGCGGTGGCAGTCAGCATCCAGGCGGTGTTGCCGGCATCGAGGGCCAGTGCATCCTGGGCGAGTGCCAAGGCAGGCAGCAGGCTTGAACCGATGGCAAGGGGCCAAAGGAGACGGCGAATCGAGACAAGGATCAAGTGCATCGCGGGTAGCTCCCTTGGGTGAGTTAGAGGGCGTCTGCACCGGTCTCGCCGGTGCGGATACGCACGACATGGACTAGATCAAAAACAAAGATCTTGCCGTCGCCGATCTTGCCGGTGCGCGCCGCCTTGGTGATGGCTTCGATCACCGGATCGACCAGGGCATCCTCCACGGCCACCTCGACCTTGATCTTGGGGAGAAAGTCCACGACATACTCGGCACCGCGATACAGTTCGGTGTGACCCTTTTGCCGGCCAAATCCCTTGACCTCGGTGACCGTGATTCCTGAGACACTCAGGTCGGCGAGCGCCTCGCGGACATCGTCGAGCTTGAAGGGTTTGATGATGGCTGAGACCAATTTCATGGAAAGGCTCCTCATTCAACTAGCGTTAGAACGCTTTGAGCCAGCCGACCCAGACCTTGGGATCATCGTCGTATGTATCCCGTCCGACCTGGTCATAGTTCAGGCTGAAGGTACCGAAATCGCCCGCCTTGCGGCTCAATGAGATGCCCCAATAGGCATAGTCATTGCCGCCGTCGTTATAGCGGAAGTCGTAATAGCCTCCATGCAGGCCAAGGCCCAGCTCATAGGGCAGCTCGAAATCCAGGGCGGCCCGATAATGCAGGTCTCCCTCGATAAAGGTGGCCTCATCATCGGCGACCCCGGGAGCGTCATCGGCCTGTCCATAGAAGGTGTAATCGATGCCCAGCGTCAGCCATCGATAGGTTGTGCTGGCCCCGAGTTCGGCAAAATTGAGGTCGCGCCCGTCGGGATAGGCGTAATAGGTGAGCTTGAGCGCATAGCTCAGGTCATCGTTGATTGTGCCGCCGAAACCGGCATAGAGATCCAGTTCATAGTTGGTCCCGTCGCCAAAATCGACGTTCGAGACCCAGGTCCCCGCTGAAAAACCACTCTGATGTTGATAATCCAGACCACCCTGAATCGCAGGTCCATCGTCGGTCTGGCTGATACCGCGCCAGATATAGTTGCTCACCGCACCGATATTGGCGCTGATCGTATGCGGACCTTCGGCGAAGGCTTCCAGGGGGAGTAGGGGACCCATGCCCAGCAGTCCGCAGGCCCCTATGACCCTCAACGATGTCTTCATGGCATGACCCTCATGCTGATGGATGAATCATGAGATGGATGAGCTTGGGGCAATCCAAACGGATTGTCGGTATCAGCAATACGCACATTGCATGCCAGTTAGCATACCGAGTCGAGCTGGATATATGCAGACCGCTGGGGCAAGACAGATCGTGGCAAGGCGAGCTCAAGCGCCGCTGGGCTGGCAGCTGCATATAAGGCAAGCGCATGGCGGACCTGGTCCTGGGCCGGATGCGGGTATGCACCAAGATGATGCGTATGTCTGGCATCGCTGGGCACCACGCGTCATGTTGGGGCATATTGTCGTGCAGGCAGACGAACCGAGCGGCCGGTCCTATAATGCGGGATCTCTGCTATTTTTCAGGTCATCGTTCATGTTAGCTCCCAAACACTTTGAAGACCTTATTCAGCGGCTCTCGGCGACCTTGCCCAGAGGGATCCAGGTCATGCAAGATGATCTAGACCGCAACCTACGCGCGGGTCTGGAGGCGGCCTTGGCGAGGCTCGATCTGGTCACGCGCGAGGAATTTGAGGTCCAGGCGGCGGTGCTGGCCCGTACCCGCGCCAAGCTCAAGGCACTGGAGAAACGGGTGGCCAAGCTGGAGCAGGCGCTGGCCGGGCACGGCGCGCACGTTGACTGAGCCTTGGGTCTGTGTGTCATTCATAGCCGTGGATGCCTCGGTATCGAGGCCCCGCCGGTTGCGGTCGAGGTGCATCTGGCAGCGGGTCTGCCCGCGCTCTCCATCGTCGGCCTGCCCGAGGCAGCGGTACGCGAAAGCAAGGATCGTGTGCGCAGCGCCTTGCGCAATGCGGGATTTCAATTTCCCGATGGGCGGGTCACCATCAACCTGGCCCCTGCCGATCTGCCCAAGGAGGGCGGTCGCTTCGATCTGCCCATCGCCCTAGGGATCATCGGCGCCTCGGGGCAGATGCCGGTCGAATCGCTGGAGGGGTGTGAATGTGTCGGCGAGCTCGCCCTTTCCGGGGCGCTGCGCCCGATTCAAGGGGTCTTGCCGGTCGCCTTGGCGGTGCGCGCCGCTGGGCGTGCCCTGATCCTGCCGTGGACCAATGGGCCGGAAGCGGCTTTGGTCAGTGGTTTGCGGGTCTATCCAGCAGAGCATCTGCTTGCAGTTTGTGCCCATCTGGCGGGAACCAAGCCGTTGTCCTCGGAGCAAGCCGTATCCGAGGAGGGATGGGCGCCGAGCTATCCAGACCTCGCCGAGGTACGTGGTCAGGGACAGGCCAAGCGGGCCCTGGAGATCGCCGCAGCTGGTGGCCATTCATTGCTGATGATCGGGCCACCCGGCACGGGCAAATCCATGCTTGCCAGCCGGCTACCGGGTCTGTTGCCGCCCTTGAGCGAATCTGAGGCCCTTGAGGTCGCAGCGATCCGTTCAGTTGGCGGACGAGACCCCTTCGACCCCAAACGCTGGCGAGAGCGCCCTTTTCGCTCACCGCATCATACCGCCTCGGGCGTAGCCATGGTCGGTGGCGGCGCCCAACCTAAACCCGGCGAGATCTCGCTGGCGCATCATGGGGTTTTGTTTCTCGATGAACTTCCCGAATTCGATCGGCGGGTGCTTGAGGTCTTGCGCGAACCCCTGGAGGCAGGCTGGATCGACATCGCACGGGCGGCGCAACGGGTACGTTTCCCCGCCCGTTTTCAGCTCGTGGCCGCCATGAACCCCTGTCCCTGCGGTTACTTGGGTGACCCCAGCGGTCGCTGTCGCTGTACCGCCGACCAGGTTACCCGCTATCGTGCCCGGATCTCCGGGCCCTTGCTCGACCGCATCGACCTCCAGGTCGAGGTGTTGCGCCTTGATCCGTCCGAACTCACGGATCCGCGCGCCCCCTCTATCGAGGGCAGCACCCAGGTCCGCGCGCGGGTCATGGCAGCGCACGAACGGCAGCTTGCCCGTGCCGGTAAGCTCAATGCCGGCCTCAGTCCCCCTGAGATCGAACGCGATTGTATCCTTGATGCAGCAGGCCGACATCTGATTGCCCAGGCGATGCACAAGCTCACCCTATCGGCTCGCGCCTATCACCGTATCCTTAAGGTCGCACGCACCATCGCCGATCTCGCCAACGCACCGAGGATTGAGCCGCTGCATCTGGGCGAGGCCATTGGCTATCGCCGGCTCGATCGCGGCAGCGGGTAAGGCCATCCCGGTTCCCCAGGCAATTTCAGGGCCTTGCCAGTTTACATTTTGTATACCTTGTTCCAGAGTAGCGCATACACGTTCCTACCCCAGGAGGAGACGTATGGATCGCCAACAGGCCGCTAACTTCATGCTCGAATGTCTGCGCAAGATGATGGAAAAGAACGGCTCGGACCTCTTCATCTCCGCTGGCTTTCCGCCTGCTTGCAAGATCAATGGGCGCATGACCCCGATGAGCAGTCAGCCCTTGACCGGCGAACAGACCAATATGCTGGTGCGTTCGATCATGAACGACCGTCAAGTGCGTGAGTTCGACGCCCACAAGGAGTGCAACTTTGCGATCAACCCCAAGGGGATTGGGCGCTTTCGCGTCAATGCCTTTGTCCAGCAGGGTCAATCCGGGGCCGTATTGCGTACCATCAATTCGCAGATCCCCAGCATCGATGAACTGCATTTGCCGCCGATCTTGAAAGAGATCGCGATGACCAAGCGCGGCCTGGTATTGGTCGTCGGCGCCACGAGTTCAGGCAAATCGACGACCCTTGCCGCTATGATCGGGCATCGCAATGCTAATAGCTATGGGCACATCGTCACCATCGAGGACCCGGTCGAATATGTCCATCCGCATGGTCACTGTCTGGTGACCCAGCGCGAGGTGGGCGTGGATACCGACAGCTGGGACGCGGCACTGGTCAATACCTTGCGCCAAGCGCCCGATGTGATCCTGATCGGCGAGATCCGTACCCGTGAGACCATGGAGCATGCGATCAACTTCGCCGAGACCGGTCACCTGTGCCTGTCCACCCTGCATGCCAATAACGCCAACCAGGCGCTCGACCGCATCATCAACCTCTTCCCCGAGGAAAGGCGCGGCCAACTCCTGATGGATCTTTCCTTCAATCTGAAGGCGATCATCTCTCAGCGCCTCTTGCCCTGTACCCAGGGCGGACGCATCCCGGCCGTAGAGATCATGCTCAACTCTCCCTTGATCCAAGACCTGATCTTCAAGGGCGATGTCGGCGGGATCAAGGAGGTGATGGAGCGTTCGCGTGAGTTGGGGATGCAAACCTTCGATATGGCCCTGTTCGATCTCTACGAGGCCGGCAAGATCAGCTATGAAGACGCCCTGCGCAACGCCGACTCGATGAACGCCCTGCGGCTCAAGATCAAGCTCCAGGGGCGAGATGCGCATGAAAAGGATCATTTCGGTGCCGCTGAGGGGCTGTCGATCCTGGGTGATGAGGCCGAAGAGGAGCCTGAGCCCAATCCTTTCGGCACGTCCCCGTTCAAGCCCGAATCCTGAGAAGGAATGCCTCGATGGACATCAAGCCCTATCTCGAACTCATGGTCCGGCACAAGGCATCGGACCTGTTTTTTGCCCCGGGTGCGCCGGTCAAGATCAAGATCGAGGGTGTCATCCGTTCGGTCGGCGAATCCACCCTGACCGCTGCCCTCTGTCGCGAGGTCGTCGAAGGGATTATGACCCCTGAGCAGGTCGAGACCTTTAGGCGCGAACTCGAGCTCGATTTTGCCATCGCCCTCGAGGGGCGGGCGCGCTTCCGGGTCAATGCCTATTTCCAGCGCGGCCAGCCGGCGATGGTGTTGCGCTATATCCGCGCCGAGATCCCAACCCTTGAGGAACTCAATGCCCCACCGGTCTTATCCCAGCTCATCATGCATAAGCGCGGGATCATCCTGATGGTTGGGGCCACGGGTTCGGGCAAATCGACCACCCTGGCGGCCATGATCAATCACCGCAATGAGCATTCAACAGGACATATCGTCACCATCGAGGACCCAATCGAGTTCACTCATCCGCACAAACAATGCCTGATCAGCCAGCGCGAGATCGGGATCGACACCAAGAGCTATGCCGCGGCCCTCAAGAGCGTCCTACGTGAGGCGCCGGATGTGGTCCTGATCGGCGAGATCCGCGACCGCGAGACCATGGAGGCGGCGATCGAGTTGGCGGGTACCGGTCACCTAGCGGTCTCGACCCTGCACGCCAATAACGCCTATCAAGCCATGGAGCGCATCGTCAATCTCTTCCCTGCGGATCGGCGCAAGACCCTATTCATGGACCTTGCGGTCTATCTGCGCGCCATCCTCTCGCAGCGTCTGGTGCGCACCACTGCGGGTACCCGCTGTGCGGCGATCGAGGTCATGATCAGTACCCCGCACATCGCCGACCTCATCCGCGAAGGTCGCATCGAGGAACTCAGCCAGGCCATGCAGGAGACCGGGCGCAGTGAGGGGATGTGCACCTTCGACGACGCCCTGCTTGCGCTCTATCAGGCCGGCACCATCAGCCTGGAAGAGGCCCTGGCCAACGCCGATTCGCGCGCCAACCTCGAGGCCAAGATCCATTTCGGTGCCTAAGGACGCTCTTTAACTGTTGGGGAACGGTTGATCCATGAGGGGCGGCTGGACCTGGTTCTCCTGGAGATCAAGCGTTGTTTGGGGGTGTGGTTTGCTGACTCCCCGCCCTGAAGGGTAAGACTTGTCACGCATTGGCTCAGGTCTAGGCTCTGATGGCGCGTCATGCACGACTATTTGGTTAGGGGTCGCAGGCAACGCGAAAGCCGAGCATCTTGAGCCGGGTATCCGGTGAATAGGCGGCGCGGGCAAAAGAGCGCATCGATGCCGCCGGTTTGTTGAAGGCCCCGCCGCGCGCTACTCGGCGCGTGCAATCACTGATCAGCAACGGCGAACCATCGCTCGGTGCGCCTTGATAATTGGACTGGTAGCAATCGGCCACCCATTCCATGGCATTACCATGCATTTCATACAGCCCAAAGGGATTGGCTGCAAAGGTCATGATGGGTGCAGTCGAGCGATTGTCCCACGGGCTGCCGCAATCAAAACAGGCGGCGCGATTGATCCCAGGCTCCATGCCCCACCAGAAGGGGGTGGTGGTACCGGCACGCGCGGCATATTCCCATTCGGCCTCACTAGGCAGGCGGTAGCGTCGTCCGGTTTGCTGGGTGAGCCAGACGGCATATTCGCGTGCCTCCTCCCAGCTAACCCCCACCACGGGATACCGTTCACGTCCCCAACCTGGATCTGGAGGCAGAGGGCAACCGGTGGCCTTGGCAAAACGGTCATATTCGATGAAGGTCACCTCATGGGCACCGATCATGAATGGACGCACCGTGACCATGCGCGGCGGGCTGAAGTCTTCGCCGGTAGGGCTGACTGCACCCATCTGAAAGGCCCCGCCATCTAAAACGATCAGGGTCGGGCCTGGGGTCCCGTCGGCGAGCCGGTCGATGTGAATGCGTGGCCTCTGGCCCGCTGAGGTGGGGCGCATCGTCTCCGGCGTGGTCTCGGAGGCAACGAGCGGTGGCTCTTTGGGCAGCGGCGGAGGTCCTGGAATGGGTGGCGCGCTGGATGGTTCGCCCTCTGTTGCGGGCGCTGAACGCAGCAGATAGATATTGGCCGCACCTGAGAGGGCAAGGAGCAGGACAAGTGCCCCGCTCGTCGCGCGCAGCCACAAGGGGATACGCGTTTCATAGATGACGGTGGATGCGGAGGACGGTGAGGCCGGCTTCTCAGATGACTGGGCCGAGACCAGAGCGCTCTTGAGGCGATCGATCTCGGCGCGGGCAGCCTTGAGCATCTCTTCCTTCTCTCCCAGCTCCTTGCGCAACCGCTCAAAGGTCAGGCGCTGGTCCTCTAGTACATCCTCCAGCCGGCGGCATTCAGCGGTGATCTGATCGAGCGCCTGCTCCTTGGCCTCGAGCGCCTTTTGCATCACTGCTATCTCTTGCTCAAGGGCAAGCTGCTCAGTGGCGGTCGCGATTTGGTTACTGGTGAGTGGCGCCTCTTCGGATAACAGGGCGCGCAGATGTTTGATCTCTGCCTCTGCCTCTTGACGCAACTGTTCGAGAGTCTTGCGCAACAGTTCAGATTCGGCATCGGAAGAGAATTGCGGGTCACTTTGCTCGGCCATCTGTCGCTCCCGCTCAATCAAGTGGCGGTTGGTATCAACGCTTGCATCCGCTACAGGTCACTAGGGATCGGTAAAGGTAAGGGGCCGGGTCGGTATACTGAGAGGACCAATATAGTCCTTATATGTTAGATGAGGGTTTAGCCTATGTCTTTGACCCTTCGAGAACACCCCCTGCGCCACCAGCTCGTCGCCGAGCTGCATGTGCGCACCTATATCCCCCTGCAAGCGCCAGCGCGTTTGTCGCATCTGGTATCGGTGTGCGGCGAGCGCGGTAGCGGGCGCAATGTAAGTCATTTGCAGGAATTGCTCAAACGGTATGGCGTATCCCAGCCTGCCCAGGTCGGGCAGCATCATCAAACCAGACTCGGCGATCTGTATCTGCTCTGGGAACGCCACACCGAGTTCGTCAGTTATACCTTTGCCTTGCCGGGGCCATTTGAACATCCCTTCGCTGAGCCGGTCATTGGGCGCTTGCCAGCGGATTGGCTTGCGGCAATCCCGGGTGAGATCTTGGTTGCCAGCTCGCTAGCCATCTCGCCTGCCAGCCGCCCTCTCCATACACTTGACGAGCTCAACGAGCTCTTCGAGGGCAATTCGGTCATCGGTTCAGAGGTGGTCGGCGGCCTGGCCCGCGCCTATTCAGATATGAGGATCCATGCCGATGGGTTCTCTTATATCCTGCTGCATGACCAAGGCCTGACCTCCAACCAGACCGGACGTCTGGCCAAGCGTCTTTTCGAGATCAGCACCTACCGGGCGATGGCGTTACTGGGGCTGCCACTGGCGCGTGAGGCCAATCCCTGTCTGAGCGAGGCCGAACGCCGTCTGGTGGCCGTATCCAGCCGGATGGCCTTCCAGGATGAGCGTAGCGAGGAGATCCCGGAGGGCGAGCTCTTGGCCGAGCTCACCGACCTGGCTGCCGAGATCGAGGCGGTGGCCGCACGCACCAATTACCGGTTTGAGGCCACGCGCGCCTATTACGCCTTGGTCATGCAGCGGCTCGAGCAATTGCGTCAACGACGCATCGAGGGTCTCCAGACCTTTTCTGAGTTTTTGGAGGCACGGCTGACTCCAGCAGCGGCAACCTGTGAATCCACGGCCAAGCGCCAGCAAGACCTCGCCGAGCGCGCTGCTCGTCTCATCAGACTCTTACATGCTCGGGTCGAAGTCGAGCTGCACAAACAGAACCGCAGTCTCCTCGCCTCCATGAATCGGCACTCTAGGCTCCAGTTGCGCCTGCAAGAAACCGTCGAGGGGCTTTCGGTGATCGCCATCGGCTATTACAGCGTTGGTCTAGTCGGTTATCTCTTCGAAGCCCTGGAATCGGCGGGCATGATGCGCGACGCTGCCGCAGCCACAGGTCTGGCGGCGCCAGTCGTCGTCCTGCTGGTCTGGGTAGGCATCCAGCGGCTCAAGGAACGCCTGTTGCGCGCACCGTTTTCAAGTCTTGATTGAGGGGCCCAAGGGACCAGCGCAAGAAATCTGCGCATGCTGAATCCCTTAGCCGCTCTGCTCAGCAAGCGGATGGAGCAGGACGGTCAGCGGAGTGCAGTAAGCGCTGAGATCGGCGCTAGCGCGATGAGCAGTATGGTTTATTGACAAGAAACACATGCTTTTGAAATTGAGTGAGCTGTCCAGATGTCGTGGGCATGGAAAGACGAGACATGAGATTGCTGTCGTTTGCGGCGCGCGAAGGGGCCCAAGGGCAAGCGGGGTGGGCGCAAGGTGGGTGAGAAGCGGGCGCTGTTGGCGGAGCAGGACGCCCAGATACGCAAGCTCATGTGCGACGGGACACCGGATGAGCTGAAGCTGCCGTTTGCGCTGTGGAGCCGGCAGGCGGTGCGGCAGTTGATCCTCGACCGTTTTGGCATCGAGCTCAGGCCGCAGGGGGAGGGCAAGTACTTGGCGCGCTGGGGATTGACGCCCCAGAAACCGATTCGGCGCGCCTATGAGCAAAGCCCGCAGGTGGGCAAGACGTCCGAGATTCGCGTCACGCACCGTCGCGAAGGCCTGTCGGTGATCTCGACGCTGACCAACCGCGGCAAGGTGCGTCGGAAGGCGTTCGCGGGGGCGATGAACGCCGACATCCTGATCGACTTCATGAAGCGGCTCGTCAAGGACGCCAGGGGCAAGAAGATCTTCCTCATCCTCGACAACCTGCGCGTGCATCACACCAAGCCAGTCAAGGCGTGGCTGGCTGCATGCGCCAATCAAATCGAGGCCTCCTCCCTCCCCCCCTACAGCCCAGCACTGAACCCCAACGAGATGCTCAAGGCCATCATCACCGCGCAGGCGCCCTCCCGCGCCAAGGACGATCTGAAGAAGGCGACCGTCAGCCACCTGCGCCGCCTTCTCAATTCCCCCCAACGCGTCATGCGCTACTTCCAGCATCCCAAGCTCCATGATGCCGCGTAATATAAGTTCATTAGTTTCGGATCAATAATTACCATCAGCGCGTGCTGGCTGGCGGTGGACGGCGCAGGATCAGTGTGTCGCTGCGCTGTATGAGCTCTAATGATTTAAGGACGCTCATGCCGAGCAGGACCTCATCCGTCAGATTGGGCAGTACGCTTGCCCGTACCCCCTGCATGACCAGGCTACCGATCTCCAGCCGTTCCAAGCGCGTCGGCCAGGCACGCGTCGGTCCGTTGGCCGTTTGATAGGTCTCGGCTGGACCCAGCGGTAGACGAAGCCGGCGAGCCAGATCGAGCGGCAGGGCGACATGGGTTGCGCCGGTATCGATCATGAAACGGACGGGTTCGCCGTTGATCCTGCCGCTGGCGACATAGTGGCCGGCGCGGTTGCGTTTGAGCACGACCTCGATGCCGCCGCCCTCGGTCTGATAGATCAGCGGATTGGGGTTGGGATTGGGATTGTCTACACTCTCCAGCCATTGGTCGAACCACCAAACCAGAAACGCAAGCCCGCTCACCCAGGCCCCGAAGAGCAGCGCTTGCCCGAGTCGGGTCGGCCAGTCTGGGCGCATCTCGTCAGACACCGAGCAACAACCGGCTGGGGTCCTCCAGGTAATCCTTGATCGTCACCAAACACTGCACCGCCTCACGCCCGTCGATCAGCCGGTGATCATAGGTCAGCGCCAGATACATCATGGGGGCGATCACCACCTGACCCTTCTCGGCAATCGGGCGCTCTTGGATGCGGTGCATGCCGAGGATCGCGCTCTGCGGTGGATTGACGATAGGGGTGGAGAGCAATGAGCCGAACACCCCGCCGTTAGTGATCGAGAAGGTACCGCCGGCCAGTTCATCCAGGCTGAGGGTCCCGTCCTTGGCCTTTTGGGCAAACTTGGCGATGCGCTGTTCGATCTCGGCGAGGCTGAGGCGGTCGCAGTCGCGCAGGATGGGGACGACCAGGCCGCGCGGGGTGCTGACCGCGATCCCGATATCGTAATAGCCGTGATAGACGATGTCGTCGCCGTCGATCGCGGCATTGAGCACGGGGAAGCGTTTGAGCGCCTCGACTGCGGTCTTGACGAAGAACGACATCAGACCCAGGCGCACCCCGTGGCGCTGCTCGAAATCATCCCGATAACGTGCACGCAATGACTGGATAGCGCGCATATTGACCTCGTTGAAGGTGGTCAGGAGGGCGGCTTGGCGCTGGGCCTCGACTAGACGCTCGGCGATGCGGGCGCGCAGCCGGGTCATGGGTACCCGCTGTTCTAGACGTTCAGGGCCGCCTGTTGAGGGCGGTGCGCCGGCTGGTGCAGGGGGTGGGCCGAGGTCGGGATGATGCGGGGGGGACGCTTGCTCGCGTGCATCCAGATAGGCCATGACATCGGCCTTGTGAATCCGCCCATCGCGCCCGCTGCTGGGAATGGCACCTGGGTCCAGGCCCAGGGCATCGATCAAGGGGCGCGCCGAGGGCGTGATATGCGGCCCCTGCCTGGGAGGGGGCGGGGCGGCAGACGCAGGTGGCCTGCTGACAGGCGGCACCTCCTGCCCAATGGATGGGCGCAGCGCAGCTAGCAAGGCATCGCTGCCGACAACCGCGCCTGTCTCGGCCAAGATCTCATCGAGCACCCCGTCCTGGGGGGCTGGAACCTCCAGGATCACCTTGTCGGTCTCAAGCTCGACCAGGGTCTCGCCCGTGCTCACTGGCTCGCCGGGACGCTTATGCCAGTTGAGTACACGCGCATCGGCAATGGATTCGGGCAGGGGGGGGACACGGATGGCGACGGTCATAGTAGGGCTATCCTGGCATTCAGTTTGGGGTCATAGCGCCCATTCAGCGCCTCATCGACCAGGCGCGCCTGCTGTTCGAGATGGAGGGCGCGGTGGCCGACCGCTGGCGCCGCAGACACAGGGCGCCCGACATAATACAGGCGCTTGCCCTGCTGGATGAGGTGATGAAAACGATGCTTGATCTGATTCCAGGCCCCCTGGTTTTGCGGCTCCTCCTGACACCAGATGAGCTCCTGGACATGGGCATAGGGGGCGAGCGCTGCGGCCAAGGCGCGTTTGGGAAAGGGGTAGAGCTGTTCGATCCGCAGCAGGGCGACATCGGTTTGACCGCGAGCACGCCGCGCCTCCAGTAGATCATAATAGACCTTGCCGCTGCACAGGATGATCCGCTGGATCTCCTGAGGATCGAGGGGGTCGATCTCAGGGATGATCAGACGATATTCACCCTGGGCCAGCTCGGCGAGCGGTGACACCGCCAGGCGATGGCGCAACAGGCTTTTCGGGGTCAGTACGATCAAGGGGGTGCGATGGGGGCGCAGCATCTGGCGGCGCAGCAGGTGAAATATCTGCGCTGGCGTGCTGGGGATGCATACCTGCATATTGTCGTTGGCACAGAGCTGTAAGAAGCGTTCGAGACGTGCCGATGAATGCTCGGCGCCCTGACCCTCGAGACCGTGCGGCAGAAGCAACACGAGACCACAATACAGCCCCCATTTGGCATATGCTGAACTGATGAATTGATCGATCACCACCTGAGCATTGTTGACAAAGTCGCCGAATTGGGCCTCCCAAAGGGTGAGGGCGTTCGGCTCGGCGCTGGCAAAGCCATATTCATAGGCCAGCACTGCCTCTTCCGAGAGGATGGAATTGATGGCGATGAAGGCGCCCTGGTGGGGGCCAAGATGTTGCAGCGGGACATATTCTTTGCCTGTGACCTGGTCATAGACCTTGGCATGGCGATGGAAAAAGGTCCCGCGCCCGACGTCCTGACCGGAGAGACGCACTGGAATGCCAGCATCGAGCAGGCTGGCATAAGCCACCATCTCTGCATAGCCCCAATCGACCGGCTGCTCATCCAGACCCATCCGCCGCCGTTCCTCCCAGAGCCGCTCGACCCGCGGATGCAGACTAAAGCCCTCCGGTAGGCAAAGCATGGCCTCGGTCAGCCGGTGCAGGGTGGCGATCGGCACTCCAGTCGCGACACGATGATCCCAGGGTTGGTTGCAGCAGAAGCGCCAATCCACGCGAAACCGCTGATCTAGAGCACACAAGACCGGACGGGCGACGACGACACCCTGTTCAAGGGCATGCTGGTATTCGGCGGCCATCGCCTGGACCGCCTCAGGGGCGATCAAGCCTTGCGCGATCAGGCGTTGGGCATAGAGGGTGCGCGGTGTCGGATGCCGGCGGATACGCTGATACATCAGGGGTTGGGTGACTGCTGGTTCATCGGCCTCATTGTGGCCGTGGCGCCGATAACAGACCAGGTCGATCAGGACATCCTTGTGGAACTGGTTGCGGAAGTCGAGCGCCAGGCGCGTGACAAAGATCACCGCCTCCGGGTCATCGCCGTTGACATGAAACACCGGCGCCTGAACCATCTTGGCGACATCGGTGCAATAGGGCGTGGAGCGGATGTCGCGCGGGTGGCTAGTGGTAAAGCCGATCTGGTTATTGACGATGATATGCACCGTCCCGCCTGTTCCATAGCCGCGGGTCTGGGAGAGTTGGAGGGTCTCCATGACCACCCCTTGGCCGGCAAATGCGGCATCGCCATGGATCAGGACCGGCAGGACCTGATCGCCAGTCTGATCATGACGACGCTGCTGGCGGGCGCGTACCGAACCCTGGATCACCGGATCAATGATCTCCAGGTGCGAAGGATTGAAGCCGAGCGCGATGTGCACCAGCCCGCTCGGGGTCTCGATATCGGTGGCAAAGCCGAGATGATATTTGACGTCCCCCAGCATCCGCCGCCCATCGAGTTGCACCCGCTCTTCGAACTCGTCGAAGATCGCCGCGGGCGGTTTGCCTAGGATATTGACCAGGACATTGAGCCTGCCGCGATGCGCCATGCCAATGACCACCTCCTGGGTCCCCTGACGGCTGGCCCGTTGGATCAGCTCATCGAGCAGCGGGATCAACGCCTCCCCTCCTTCTAGCGAAAAACGCTTTTGTCCCACATAGCGCCGATGCAGATAGGTCTCGAGGCCCTCAGCGGCGGTCAAGAGCCTCAGCAGCCAGCGACGCCCCTCGGCATCCAGCTCGGGGCGGGCGCGATAGGCCTCGAGCCGACGCTGGATCCAGCGTTTTTCTTGGGTATCGGTGATGTGCATATATTCGGCGCCGACCGTGCCGCAATAGGTCTCGCGCAGGAGTCGCAAGATCTCGCGCAGGCTCAGCCGCGCTGGCGCTGCGAGCGAGCCGGTGTGAAAGACCTGATCCAGGTCTTCCGGCCCAAGTTGGTGATAGGCCAGGTCGAGATCGGGGATCGTCGGCGGTTCGTGCAGACGCAGCGGATCGAGGTCGGCGACCTGATGGCCGCGATAACGGTAGGCATTGATCATGCTGAGCACCGCGGCCTGTTTTTGGGCCGCGATGGGATCGAGACAGCCGTTTGGCTGAACCGGTCCGGCGGAGGCGAAGCGTTGCAACTGGTCCCGGATAGGACCGTTGGTGATCTCGGGGGCGGCTGCCCCTTCTCGCAGCTGATCGAAATGCCGACGCCAGCTTGGATCGACCGCTGCGGGGTCGGCGAGATAGCGCTCATAGAGCGCCTCGAGGAAGGCGGCGTTGCCGCCGTGCAATAGGGTAGTCTGGCACCACCCATCTGGTGAGCTGCTCATCAGGTTGATCGTCCTGCTGTTGGATACTCCGGGTCTTGCCCAGAGGCGCCGGCACAGGGATGGGGCGGATACAGGGAGGGTCGAGCCCTCTCAGATCCGGCCTCACATGACCAGATTGATCATGGTTAGCGAGACGACCCAAAACAGGACGGTCATCAGGCTGCCAGCGCGCATGAAATCGGCCACCCGATAGCCGCCTGGACCCATGATCAAGGCATTGACCTGATGGGTGGGGAGGAAGAAGGAGTTCGAGGTAGCGATCGCCACGGTCAGGGCAAAGACCGCGGGATCTCCCCCCACGCCGAGCGCCATATTGACCGCCAGCGGCACCAGGAGTACGGTCGCACCGACGTTCGACATCAAGAGGGTGAAGGCCGTCGCCAGGCCTGCCAGCGCTGCCTGGACCACCCAGACCGGCACCTCGCCGAGGGCATTCAGGGTCTGCTGGGCGATCCAGGCAGCGGTGCCGCTGTGCTCGACCGCAGCCCCCAGCGGAATCAGCGAGGCAAGCAGAAAGACCGACTTCCAGCTCACCGCCTGATAGGCCTCCTCGATGGTGAGCACCCGCAGAAGCACCATCCCCAAGGCCCCAACGAAGAGGGCGACCGACAGACGCAGATCGGTCAACAGGATCAAGGAAAGGGTCAAGACAAAAAGAAATAGCGCCGCCTTGGCCTTGTGCAGGCGCAGCTCCTCGTGCGGATACTCGGTGGTCACCACCACGAAATTACGGTCCTTTTCGATGCGCGCGAGATCCGCCCAGGTGGTATGGACCACCAGGGCGTCGCCGGCGGCGAAGGGGACATTGCGCACCCCGCCGGTCTTATAGGTGATCTGCTGGCCGGCGCGATTGATCGCCAAGAGCGAAAGGCCGTAGGTCTTACGCATCCAGACATCGCGCGCCGTCTTGCCGATGAGGTTTGATCTCGGCGGGATGACGATCTCGGCAATCCCCGCGCGGGTCGCAGAAAGGGCCTCGGCGAAAATATCGAGATCGCGCTTACGTTCAAGCTTATTGGCATTGGCGACATCGAGCAGCGAATCGGCTGTGCCCAAGAGCGCCAGGGTACTGCCCGGGGTGATGCCCAGGGTCCTGTCCACCCCGTCGGCGCCAAAACGCAATCCGTTGCCCTTTTCGACCCCGACCAGACGCACCCGCCAGGTGTGCTCGAGCTCATCGACGCTCATGCCGATGATCTGGCTCCCGTCCTCGGGGACGCGAAACTCGGCGATCTCAAAGTCAGACAGCCCATAGGTCTCGGCGAGATATTGGCGGGTATCACGCCCTTCGGTCAGCTCGGTGCGGCGGTTGGGTAGGATAAAACGGCCGGCGATGACGAAATAGACGATGCCGGTGAGCAGGAGTGCAATGCCGATCGGGGTCACATCGAAGAGCTTGAAGGTCTGCATCGGGGCAACCCCTTCGGGCAGGGCCTTGTTCGAGGTCAGGATCAGGTCATTGAGCAGGATCAGGGGGCTTGAGCCGACCATGGTGATGGTTCCGCCGAGCAGGGCGCAGAAGCCCATGGGCATCAGGAGGCGCGACATAGGGATGCCGGTGCGCGCCGAGATGCGGCTGACAACGGGGATAAAGAGGGCTGCGGCCCCAACGTTCTGCATAAAGCTCGAGATCGTGCCGACGGTCCCCGAGATCAGAGTGATGATCCGGCTCTCGGTGGTGCCGCCGATACGCATGATGAAGGCCGCGACCTTGGACATGATACCGGTCTTGTCGAGACCAGCGCCCACGATCATGACCGCGATGATCGAGACCACGGCGTTGCTCGCAAAGCCATCGAATAGATGCTCGACTGGCACCAGCCCCTGGTCAAGGCCCATCCAGGGGGCAGCCAGGCTGGTGAGTCCAAGCAACACCATCACGCTGATCGCCGCGACATCGACGCTGACCACCTCGAAGGCGAACAAAAAGATTGTCAGCAGCAAAAAGGCGCTGACCCACGCGATCGCGGGCGTAGGCACGATCCCAGCCAGATAGATGGCGACGATGGCAAAGCCAGCGGCAGCAAGATCGGTCATAGAGAGGGCGCGTGAGAGTAAAGGCATCTTGACTCCTGAAACACTTCATCTAAGGTGACCTCCAATGTTAGCCGAGTTCAGAGAGATCTAATATGCAGCGTTTTAGATGGGGTGTGCCCCCGCGCCCGGGACCTATCAGTGCAGCTTGGCAGATGCCGGGGGATGGATCATGCCAACCGTCTTAGCCCTTTTCCCCCTGTTGTTTGTTGGGCTGACCGGTCTTGCCTTGGCTCAGCCAACAACCTCGGTGCCCCGAATCGAGGTCGCGGCTGAGCTCAAACGCCTGAGTGCCGAGTTCGGCTTTGCGATGCGCGGGGTCGAGCGGACCGAAGGTATGACAGCGCGCGCCGGCGATGGGCCCCTCGCCGACCGCCTGCGCCTACTGCTGGAGGACTGCGATCATGTGATCGTGCAGCGCCCGGACGGCGGGATCGAGCGGGTCATCATCCTGGGCGAGAAGGGGGTCTATGTCCCACCACCAGCCACCAGCAACGGGTCCAAGCCGGCAAGCAGCGATATCATCGTCCTTGTCACCCAGCGTCAAGGCAGCTCGCATCTGGTCACCCTCGGGCTCGAGGGACTGGGCAGCAGCCCACCGATCCAAGAGACCATGCTCCTTGACACCGGCGCCGAGCGGGTGGTGCTGCCGGCCTCCTTGATCTCGGGTCTTGGGCTGACGCCTGAAACCCTGACCGCCCAGACGGTCCAGACCGCCAATGGGCTGGTCGACGCCCTGATCGGGCGCATCCCCGCCGTTTGGGTCGGTCCCAAGCGGGTCGAGGACGTCGAGGTCGCCTTCATCGATGACCAGCGCCTCGGTGGGACGGCGCTCGCCGGCATGAGCCTGCTCGGGCGTTTTCAGATGACCATCGACGACGCCAAGAACCAGCTGACCTTGGTCCCGAGATGAGCTAGCCCTGACCGCGGGTGCGGGTCTTACCCAGGGCTGCGTTCTTTTCGATGAACTCGATCATCATGCCGGCGATGTCCTTGCCGGTGGTGGTCTCGATCCCCTGCAGGCCCGGCGATGAGTTGACCTCGATGACCACCGGGCCATGATTCGAACGCAGGATATCGACCCCAGCGACATTGAGCCCAATGATGCGTGCTGCCCGCACCGCCGCCGAGCGTTCCTCGGGGGTGATGCGGATGAACGAAGGGGTCCCGCCGCGGTGGAGATTGGAGCGAAACTCCCCGGGCTTGGCTTGACGCTTCATGCTGGCGACCACCTTGTCGCCGATGACAAAACAGCGGATATCGGCGCCGTTTGCCTCCTTAATATATTCCTGAACCAGGATGTTGACCTTCAGCCCCATAAAGGCCTCGATCACGCTCTCGGCGGCCTTGTGGGTCTCAGCGAGCACCACCCCGATCCCCTGGGTGCCCTCTAGGAGTTTGATCACCAGGGGGGCACCTCCAACCATTTTGATTAAATCCTGGACATCATCGGGGGCATGGGCAAAACCCGTGATCGGTAGTCCAATCCCTTTGCGCGCCAAGAGTTGAAGCGAGCGTAGCTTGTCGCGGGCACGCGCGATCGCGACCGACTCATTGAGTGGATAGACACCCATCATCTCGAACTGGCGCAACACCGCTGTCCCGTAAAAGGTCACCGATGCCCCGATCCGCGGGATTACGGCGTCGAATTCGGTCAGGTCCTCGCCCTTGTAATGGATCGATGGGGCATGTGAGGTGATGTTCATATAGCAGCGCAAGACATCGATCACCCGCGGCTCATGCCCGCGCATGCGCGCGGCCTCAACCAGGCGGCGCGTCGAATAGAGCGAGGGATTACGCGAGAGGATGGCGATCTTCATGCCCGCCTACTCTTTGCGCCCCTCTCCTTGCGGGAGAGGGGAGGTGGGCAACGCCCGCCAGGTCGCGAGCAACAGCAGGATCACCCCGATGCTGATCGCACTATCGGCGAGGTTGAAGGCCGGCCAAGGATTGAACAGGGGCAAGGGGATGAAGGGGAGATAGACCTGGATGAAATCGATCACCCGCCCCAACCACAGCCGATCGATCAGATTGCCGAGCGCACCGCCGATGATGAGGGCGAGCGCCGCGGCTTGCAGGCGCTCCTCGAGCTGAAGGCGCAAGAGCCAGAGGGTCAAGAAGACACTCATACCTAGGGCCAGAGCGACAAAGAACCAGCGTTGCCAGCCGGCGGCGCCAGCCAGCATGCCAAAGGCCGCGCCCTCGTTAAACAGCAGTGTCAGATGGAGATGCGGCGTCAGGGCGATTACTTCGTGCGGCGCAATGGCCATGAGCACCAGCCATTTGCTGGCCTGGTCAAGGATCAGCACCACCAGCGTCAACCATAACCAGCGTTTCACGCCTATCGTCTCCCGCTCCTAAACGAACCGCCGCACCTCGCCGGGACCGGCGACATTCTCGACACAGCGCCCGCACAGCTCGGGATGCTCGGGGTTTTGACCGACATCGGGGCGATGGTGCCAGCAGCGCACGCACTTGGGATGCGCTGAGGCGCTGACCCGCACAGCCAGCCCCTCGATCTCGGTCTCTGCGGCATCCGCAGGCCGCGCGGCGAGCGGGTGCAGTCTGACCGCCGAGACGATCAGCAGGAAACGCAGTTCATTCCCCAGGCGTTGTAGCAGTTCCAACAAGGGCGCGCTGCAATACAGATCCAACTCGGCAGCGAGCGAGGAACCAATCGATCCGGCCCGACGCGCCTCCTCGAGCGCTGGCCCTAGCGCCGCGCGGGCAGCAATCGCCTGGTCCCAGAAGCCGCGATCCAATGGCTCGTCCGGCGCCAAGCGGAAGAGCCCCCCGTACCAGGTCTCGGTCAGGATGGTCGCCGAGCGCTTGCCGGGGATCGCTAACCAGATCTCATCCGCGGTGAAGCTCAGGATGGGGGCGAGCCAGCGGCTCATGGCCTCGATGAGGTGATACATGGCCGTCTGACAGGAGCGGCGGGGGAGGCTGTTGGGTTGGGTGGTATATTGCCGGTCTTTGATGACATCCAGATAAAGCCCGCCCAGGTCCACCACGCAAAATTGCTGGATCTTTTGGCAGATCAAATGGAACTGATAGTCGCTGTAGGCGGCGATGACCTCTTCTTGGAGCTGATGGGCACGATCGACCGCCCAGCGGTCGAAGGCGAGCATCTGTTCGGGCGGCAATAGATCCTTCTCTGGGTCGAATCCTGCGAGATTGGCGAGCAAGAAGCGCGCGGTATTGCGGATCCGGCGATAGGCATCGGCGATGCGCCTGAGAATCTCATCCGAGACGCTCATCTCGCCGCGATAATCGGTCGCCGCGACCCAGAGCCGTAAGACATCGGCCCCAAGCGTCTGCATCACTGCCTGGGGGCTGACCACATTGCCCTTGGACTTGGACATCTTCTCGCCCTTGGCATCGACGGTGAAGCCGTGGGTCAAGACTTCGCGATAGGGCGCTGCCCCCCGCATGGCGACTGCGGTCATGAGCGATGACTGAAACCAGCCGCGATGCTGGTCTGAGCCTTCGAGATAGAGATCGGCTGGAACCCGCAGTCCCGCACGCTGTTCGAGCACGCAGGCATGGGTGACCCCAGAATCGAACCAAACATCCAGGGTGTCGTGGACCTTGTCATAGAGAACCCCCTCATCCCCCAGCAGATCCACAGGCTCGAGCTCGAACCAGGCGTCGATCCCAGCCTTCTCGACCCGTTTGGCGACGAGCTTGATGAGCTCCAGGGTACGCGGGTGGAGCTCGCCGGTCTTCTTGTGCATAAACAGGGGGATGGGCACACCCCAAGTGCGCTGGCGCGAGATACACCAGTCGGGACGATTGCGCACCATGGCCTCGATGCGGGTCTTGCCCCAGTCGGGCAGCCAGCGGACCTGATTGATCTCGCGTAGCGCCGCCTCGCGCAGCCCCTGTCTGTCCATGCTGATGAACCACTGGGGGGTGGCGCGGAAGATGATCGGGGTCTTATGCCGCCAGCAATGCGGATAGCTATGAGTGATCCGGCTTTCGAGGATCAGGTTGCCGGTCTGTTTGAGGACCTCGACCACATGCTCATTGGCGCGAAACACGTTCTCGCCGCCAAAGAGGGGCGTCCCCGGTAAGAACCGGCCGTCGGGTCCGACTGGGTTATCGACCGGTAATCCATAACGCGCTCCGACCAGATAGTCCTCGAGCCCATGACCGGGTGCGGTATGCACAGCGCCAGTGCCGGCATCCAGGGTGACATGTTCGCCGAGGATGATCGGGACCTGGCGCTCATAGAAGGGGTGATGCAAAAGGACACCCTCAAAGGCGCTGCCGCGCCCATAGCCCACCACGCGATAGTCCTGGATCGCCCAGCGATCCATGCAGTCCTTGACCAATCCCTCGGCAAGCAGGAATCGTGCATGTCCCCGCTCACAGACCGCCTCGACCAGGGCATAGTCAAGCTCGGGATTCAAGGCCACCGCCTGATTGGCCGGCAGGGTCCAGGGGGTGGTGGTCCAGATTGCGACCGACACCGGTCCCGTACCGCAGCCCGTCGGTGTGCCATGACAACGGGCCTCGATCGCTGCCGGATCGACCGCGGGAAAACGAACATCGATGGCGATCGATGACTTGTCGGTATATTCGACCTCAGCCTCGGCCAGGGCCGAGCCGCAGTCGATACACCAGTGCACGGGCTTTTCGCCGCGCTGCAGGTGCCCATTGGCGATGATGCGCCCAAGCGCGCGGATGATCTCGGCCTCGAAGGCGAAATCCATGGTCAGATAGGGCCGTTCCCAGTCGCCTAGGACCCCAAGTCGCTTGAAATCGGTACGTTGACGATCCACCTGACTCGCAGCATAGGCGCGACAGGCGGCGCGAAACTCGGCAGGGCTTAAACGCTGGCCGGGCTTGCCGTGCTGTTTTTCTACCTGGAGCTCGATCGGCAGACCGTGGCAGTCCCAACCGGGAACGAAGGGCGCATCGAACCCATCCAGGGTACGCGACTTGATGATGATGTCCTTTAAGACCTTGTTGACCGCATGACCGATATGGATCTCGCCATTGGCATATGGGGGACCGTCATGGAGGATAAAACTTGGGCATCCGGCGCGTGCCTGGCGGATGCGACTATATACATCCAATGCCTCCCAGCGGCTGAGTATCTCGGGCTCACGCTGGGGAAGGTTGGCCTTCATGGCAAAATCGGTTTGTGGCAGATTGAGTGTGTGTTTGTAATCGGTCACTGCGCTCGCATCCTGAAAGGGAAATCGGGTCGAAAACTCAAGGGTTTCAAGCTACAAGTGTGCCCATTGAGAATCAAGCCGCGCCAAACGGATGTTCTGGGCTTGATGAGGCAACAAGGCTTGCTCGGGGATGGATGGGTCGCGATACCCAAGGGCCGGCCAGGCGGCGGTTTTGTGATCCTATACTGCCTTCCGCTCGTCGCTGGGCTATACAATACCTTGTCTTACCCTGCTCATCGGCAAGGGTATCCTCTCATTCCCTAAGGGAAATATTTGCCCCGGGTCCTCGGCTTCAGCAGTGAACGAACGGCGATTTGATAAGGATGAGCTGCGCATCGGCATGTTCGTCATGCTCGACCTGCCCTGGTTAAGCCATCCGTTCCTGACAAATAGCTTCAAGATCCGCAACCAGCATCAGATCAACATCCTACGCCAGCTGGATCTTGAGACGATACGCGTCGACTTGGATCGCAGCGATCCCTTCTGGGCGCAGGACCAGTCCGACTCACCAGCAGCTGATGCCTTGGCCGATGAGGCCGGAGGACAGGCATTTACCTCTAAGCTCTGGAGCGAAAAGCATACACGCATCCAACAGCTCAAGGAACGCCGCGCCCGTCTCAATCAGTGCGCCAAGTGCTATCTGCAAAAGGCCAATCTGGCGCGCAGCATCATGTCGCACCTGCGTTCGGCCCCGGCCCAGGCGGCTGAGGAAGCGGTTGAGCTGGTCGGCGGGATGGTCGATGAGCTGACCGAGGACCCCGAGACCACGGTGCAACTGGTCAATCTCAAGCATCGAGATGAGAACAGCTACAATCATGCAGTCAATGTCTCGGCGCTCGCCTTGGTGCTCGGGCGCGAGTTCGATCTGGATCAGGCCCAGTTGCGCCTGCTCGGGATGGGGGCCTTGTTTCATGACTTGGGGCATCTCAAGATCCCCAGCCAGATCCTGATGAAAAAGGGCCCATTGACCGAGGCCGAGCGCCGGTTTTATCAACAGCACCCGCGCTATGGCGCCGAGATCGCCCGCCAGATCGGCACCCTACCTGCCGGGGTCATCGAGATCATCGTCAAGCATCATGAACACATGGATGGCAGCGGCTTCCCTGAGGGCCTATCGGCTAGGGATCTGGGTCTGCTCACCCGCATCCTGACGGTGGTCAACCGGTATGACAATCTGTGCAACGGCTTCGGCAGCGAACGGGATCTGTCGCCCCATCAGGCGATTTCGCGCATGTATTCCAAAGAGCGCCAATGGTACGATCCCAAGGTCCTAACGACCTTCATTACCCATCTGGGCGTCTATCCACCGGGAACCGTGGTGCGCTTGAACGATGGGCGGATCGCCGTAGTGACCTCGATCAATACCGAGGATCTGCTCAAACCGAATGTCTTGGTCTATTCCGAGGAGATTCCTGCTGAGGAGGCCTTGATCCTCAATCTGATCGAGGAAGAGATTGGTATTCGTGAGAGCTTGAAGATTTCCGAATTGACCCAGGCACAGATCGAATATCTCAATCTCTCGGACAAACTCAGTTACTACTTCCAAGGCCAGAGACACGGGCGGGTCCGTTGATCTACCTCGCCGCTGGATATTCTTCTGGTGAATCAAACATTGGATGCGTTTATATGCTCTATCCATTGCTCGCGTCGGTCTTGGTGTTCGGTCTATCCCTGCAACCTGTCTGGGCCGGTGATGCGCTCGATGTACCCCTGCCTGGCAAACGTTCGATCGTGCGGGTGGGTGCCATCCCCAATCCAGTGACTGAGACGGCGCGGCAAGATGCCCAGAGGCTTTTCGCTGGCCTCACTGCCAAAAAACCGGCCTTGGTGGAACAGGCGATCGCTGAGATCGAGGCCCATCGCTCCGATGAGGTTCCGGGCGGTAGCGGCTCGGCCCTGATCTGGTTGGCGCGCGCCTGGCTGAAGATGAATCAAGTTGGCTGGGAAGCAGCGCGTCCTGCCGCCAAGCTCGAGCGGGCCTATTTCGATTTCTTTCTCGCCGATGATGCCAAGCATCTCAAGGAATATCTCCAGCGCAAATATCGCGCTGGTGATTATAGCCCGCCCGATCCTGAGTCCCATCTCGATCGCCTGACCTTCCTCGATGACCTGATCCTGTTCAATAACCCCGACCGTTCGCAATGGGATGCGACTGAACGGGTCATGGCAATCATCGGCGAATTAAAACCTGAGGTCCGGCGGGCCATCGATCTAGGGGCCGGTTTTGGCTATTTCTCAACCCGAATCGCCGAGACGCTGGGCACAGGCTCGGTCGTCTATGCAGCAGATACCGAAAAGACTTATGTCGAACAGTTGCGCCGGTTTATTCTTGACTATGGGATCGAGGGCATTGAGCCGATCCTGTCCAAGACCAATGACATCGTGGTGCGCGAGCCGACCGATCTGGTCTTTATCGCCTCACTCTATCATGTGCTCTATGCCTGGAGCCAACCCGGCGAGCGCAATGCCTTCATGAAGACCCTGCATCGCACCCTGCGTCCAGGCGGTTATCTGATCATTCTGGACAATCGCGAACAGGAGGGGCGTTCATTGCATAACGCCTATGTGGATCGCGAATTTGTCTTGGCCCAGTTGTATTATTATGGTTTCGAATTGGTCAGGGATGAGAACCTGTCGCCCTATCGCTATCTCTTGGTCTTGCGCAAGTCCGCTACACCCCAGCCGCCGGTCTATACTGCAGCACCGGATCAAGACCGCATTCGGGTCGAGAACGCCGATGCGGTCATCCATATCGGCAGCCTGGATTCCTTCGATATCACGCCATCTGGGGTTGCCGCCGGGCGACTGATGCTCAAGGCGCTTGCAGGCGATCAGGACGCCGCGCGTCAGGCCATTCGCCTCTATGACAGCATCATCCCCAATGAGAATTTCGGCGGTGAATATACCGCCTTGCAATGGACCGCCCGTTATCTACTCGCCAATGAGGACGAACGGCGGGAAATGACCCGCGATCCCTTGACGGCTGAGTTCATTGCTTATCTCTCAAAGGATCACTATGCTGAGCTCAAGCATTATATCGCCCGCAAATACAAGCTCAAGGATGTGGTGAACATCGCACCCGATGAGGAGGCAGTGGATGAAAAAACCCGTGAGATCGGGATCGTCCGCCGACAGGCCTTCGAGGATTTCATCCTCTTCAATAATCCCGAACGCGACCGCTGGGAGAACTCGCCCAAGGTCATGGCGCTCTTACCTATCCAACCCGGCGATCATGTGGTCGATGTCGGTAGCGGTCCGGGCTTTTATACCTTCAAGTTTGCCGAGCGGGTGGGTCGTCAGGGACGGGTCGAGGCGTTCGACACTAAGGACTCGCACATCGACTTTCTCAACGCCCTGGCGCGTCAATGGGGCCTCGATCAGGTCGTAGGGCGCGTCTCCAAGACCGATGGTTTCAGCAGCCAGGAACCTGGAAGCGCCGATCTGGTCTTTATGTGTTCGCTGTATCACATCCTGTATGGCGTCTCGTCGCAGGCCGAGCGGGAAGGGATGATCAACAGCATCCGGCAGGCGCTCAAGCCCAGTGGGCGTCTGGCGATTGTCGATAACGGGCCAGTGCCCTCAGGTGTCTTGCCCTATCATGGTCCCTATATCCGCCGGGAGTTGATCGTCTCCCAGCTCAAGCAGTATGGCTTTGTGCTCGAGTCCAGCGCCCAGATCATTCCCCAGCGCTATCTTTTGATCTTTAGGCCCTACAGACGTCAAGCGCCTTAAGCAGACTGGAGGCTAAATCCATGAATGTACAACGCACGGCATTGATCGCCAGCTTTAGCGCCCTGATCCTCTCGCTGGTCTCGATCGGACTGCAATTGGCCCAGCGCGCCACGCCCGGGGTTCCGGTAGATGGTGGCCAGGTTGAGGCCAAGGGGCCGGTGAGCGCCTCTGAAGCCCCCAGCGCTATGACCGCTGGCACGCCCAAATCCAGTCCTTCTGACCCGCGGCTCGATGAACAGGCGCGCCGGATCGAGGCCCTGGAGCGTCAGCTCGCCCAGGTTGCGCGGGCCGTGCATGCATCTGGGCTGGATGCGGCCGCACCCCTGCTCGCCGGTTCACCAGGTAGCGAGTCGCTTTTGACGACCCTCGGCGAGCAATATGCCGCACGGGCGCGGTTTGAGGAGAATCGCCAGCGTCTCACTGAGCGGGCCGCCCAGATGCGCCAGCGCGACCGCAAGACCTATGGCGAGGCCGACTATCAGCACCTGACCGAATTGAGCAAAAAGGCGCTTCCGCGCCGTGGTGCCGAGACCGAAGCCGAACGTGCCGAACGCGAAGCGGCGCTCAACAACCTGATCGCCAACTATCCGGAATCCTGGGCGACCAGCGTGACCCTCGCTGAACAGGCCCTGGACGCGGCGATGAACCGCAATGCCAAGAATGCGGAGATGTATTACCAGTCGCTCTTGAGCCTCTCGCCCTATGAGGAGATCGTCACCGAGCAGGGGATCGACGCCATCCCAACCCTTCAGACCTATCTGGCGCGGCAATATCTCCAGGAAGGGCGTACCGAGGATGCTGCTACGCTCATCGAGGCATTGAGCGCCCAGGGTGATCGGCTGATTATCGAGCCCAATGAGATGGGTGAGCCAGTGACCCGCTCGGTGAGCGAGATCGTTGCCGATCTGCGCCAACGGATGGGCACGCAGACGCAACATTGACGCTTGCAAACCTGGTTGATCGCGCAGCGTTTGCGAGAGAAACGCCATAAACCTTGGGAGATTGCCCGTGCGCCTTTGGTCTAAAGTCAAACGAGGGCATGGATGAGGTTCGAGGGCAGCGGGGCGGGGATGGCGCAAGAGCTGATCGGCATCCTCGCTGCCTTGGCCTCGGCGGCAACCTGGGCAGCGGGTGCCCTATTGTTGAAGCCTTTTGCCGAGCGCCTGCCGGCGATGGCCTTGGCCTTCGCCAAAGGTGTCTTTAGCCTGATCGTGCTCTGCGCCCTGATCCTCCTGGCCCAGCCCGCGGCGCCATCCTGGATGACCGCAGCGGTGCTCTTCAGCAGCGGTATCCTGGGGATTGGGGTTGCTGACACCCTGTTTTTCAAGGCGCTGCGGGCGTTGTCCTCGCATTCGGTGGTGCAGCTCATGCTGCTGGGGCAGGTGGCCACCATCATTATGGCGGTGGCCTTCCTCGGTGAGCGCCTGGTCTGGCTGCAATGGGGAGGACTAGGTCTGGTGATCCTGGGGGTGGCGTTGGTCTTGCTGGACCCAGAACCAGGTGCGGAGGAAGGTGAGGGGCGTGCCACAGCACGCGGCGTACTGTTTGGTCTGGGCTCGGTGCTGGCGATGGCCTTCTCCGTCACCCTGGCCAAGGGCGCATTGGCTGAAACCGATGCGCTGACTGCGACCTGGTGGCGGATGGCGGGCGGGGTGGTATCGCTATTTGTCTCGGCGCCGATGTTTTATCTGGGGGCGGGAAATTGGTTGACGCCCCTGGTCGCCGATTGGCGGTTAGCAATCTGTTTTTGTCTGATCGCTACCCTGGTCGCCCTGGGTGGATTCTTTCTGTCGCTGGTCGCGATGAAATGGACCCCCTTGGCGATCGCCAATACCCTGCTATCGACCGAGCCCTTGTTCGTGTTATTGATCACGTTCCTCGTCTATCACCAGATCCCTAGCCGACGGCGTTTGGCGGGGAGCTTGATCGGTGTCGTGGGTGTTGCTGTTCTGTCGGTCAGGACGCTCTTGAATTAGATCGTATGGCGAGGTGTGCTGAGCATGAAGAGGGTCGATTCGATGCAAAAGCCTGACCTGCGCGCGCTCTGCGCCCAAATCCAGGGCGATGAGTCTTTTGCCGAGGCAGTCAAGGCGGCTCTCAGACTGCGCGGGGAGTCCCAAGAAGAACTCTTCGCCATTGCCTGTGAGTCGAGACTGCAGGGCTTTCCGGATCGCCGCGCCGAGGTACGCAGCGTCATCGAGATCTCTAACATCTGCAAACAACGCTGCAACTATTGCAATATCGGTAGCCCAGATACCAAGAAATATGTCATCCCGAGCGCCGATCTGGTCGAGATCGCCGCCTTTCTCTATCACGAGCGGGGCCGGCGCGTTCTGCTATTACAGGCGGGCGAAAACAAGGATCAGCGTTTTGTCGCCCATTTCGTGCATGCTTGTGCCCGCATCAAAGAGCGCATGCCCGACCTCCAATTGATCGGCTGTATCGGCAATCTCAGTCGCGTGCAATATCAGGCGCTGCGTGAGGCTGGGGTCGATCGCTATCTGTTGAAGATCGAGGCCTCACGCCCTGAGCTTTATGAAACGGTCAAGCCCAATGACCGCTGGCAGGATCGCTATCAATGTCTCTTGGATCTGCTCGATCTGGGCTTCATGGTCGGCAGCGGTATCATCGTTGGACTCCCTGGTCAGACCGAGGACGATCTAGTCGCGGATCTGCGTTTCTTGACCGGGCTTAAACTCGATATGGTAAGCGCCTCGGTCTTCATCCCTGGCCATGGCACCGTCTATGAGCACTGCCCCCCAGGGGATGTCGAGACTACGCTCAACTTCATGGCCCTGCTGCGTATCCTCAATCCCCACGCCCTTATGCCGACCACGAGCTCACTCGAAAAACTCAAACCCGATGGCCAATACCTGGGGTTGATGGCAGGGGCCAATACCCTGACTGCTCATGACGGCACTCCGGCGGCGTTTCAGCATCTCTTTCCGATCTATGACGAAACCCGTTATCGACCCAATGACGATTATTTGCGCGCGCTTGCTGCCCGTGCCGGGCTTGTCGCCGCTGCTTCTTGATAAGAAACACATACTTTTGAAATTGAGTGAGCTGTCCTGATGTCGTGGGCATGGAAAGACGAGACATGAGATTGCTGTCGTTTGCGGCGCGCGAAGGGGCCCAAGGGCTCAAGGACAAGGGGGGTGGGCGCAAGGTGGGTGAGAAGCGGGCGCTGTTGGCGGAGCAGGACGCCCAGATACGCAAGCTCATGTGCGACGGGACGCCGGATGAGCTGAAGCTGCCGTTTGCGCTGTGGAGCCGGCAGGCGGTGCGGCAGTTGATCCTCGGCTGTTTTGGCATCGAGCTCAGGCCGCAGGGGGAGGGCAAGTACATGGTGCGCTGGGGATTGACGCCCCAGAAACCGATTCGGCGCGCCTATGAGCAAAGCCCGCCGGCGGGCAAGACGTGGCTTGAGGAGATCTACCCGGACATTGCCCGGCGCGCCAAGGCCGAGGGCGCCGAAATCCACTGGGGCGATGAAACGGGGCTGCGCTCGGACGAGGTGCGCGGGCGCTCTTATGCGCCGGCGATCAAGACGTCCGAGATTCGCGTCACGCACCGTCGCGAAGGCCTGTCGGTGATCTCGACGCTGACCAACCGCGGCAAGGTGCCTTGGAAGGCGTTCGCGGGGGCGATGAACGCCGACATCCTGATCGACTTCATGAAGCGGCTGGTCAAGGACGCCAGGGGCAAGAAGATCTTCCTCATCCTCGACAACCTGCGCGTGCATCACACCAAGCCGGTCAAGGCCTGGCTGGCTGCATGCGCCAATCAAATCGAGGCCTCCTCCCTCCCCCCCTACAGCCCAGCACTGAACCCCAACGAGATGCTCAAGGCCACCATCACCGCGCAGGCGCCCTCCCGCGCCAAGGGCGATCTGAAGAAGGCGACCGTCAGCCACCTGCGCCGCCTTCTCAATTCCCCCCAACGCATCATGCGCTACTTCCAGCATCCCAAGCTCCATGATGCCGCGTAATACAAGTTCATTGGTTTCGGATCAATAATACCATGCGAGGTGCAAAGCATGAATACTCTAGTGAATACCGCAAGCCATGTCTGGGACCTGGTAGAGCCTGAACATCTGGAACAGCGCGTCCAGGAGTTCAGACGGCTGCGCGAGCTAGGGATGATCGCCCAATCAGGCGATTTTTTCCCTTCGGTGCATTATCCGCCGATCACCATGTATCCGCCCGCTGAGCCTGAGCAGGTCTTGGCGGGCTATACCCTACCGCCGGACGGTCTGTTCGACGTTTATCTGCACGTGCCCTTTTGCGAGCGGCGCTGCATCTTTTGCCATTACCCCGTCAAGTTCGGCAAATTTGGGGATAAGACCCATCCCGAGACTGAGCGCTATCTCGCGGCACTTGAGCGGGAGATGGATATCTTCCGCGAACATTTAGGGATCGATCGTTTTGTCGCCCGCTCGATCCTGGTCGGCGGTGGGACGCCAACCCTGCTTACCCCTGCCCAGCTCGACCGGATGCTGACCGCCTTCAAAGAACGGGTCGATTGTTCGCGAGTCACCCAATTCAACTTCGACGTCGATCCCGGCACCCTGGTCGATCATTATGGCGCTGAGCGGCGCCAGATCCTGCGCTCACATGGCGTCGATCGGTTGACCATCGGTATCCAGTCGCTCGATGACAAGGTCCTGGCCAAGATGCATCGTCCGCACGATGTCAAGACCGCGCTTGCAGCGATCGATGCCTGTCAGGCCGATGGCTTCCAGCTCAACATCGAGTTCATCTTCGGCTA
Source organism: Caldichromatium japonicum (assembly GCF_011290485.1). Taxonomy (GTDB): domain Bacteria; phylum Pseudomonadota; class Gammaproteobacteria; order Chromatiales; family Chromatiaceae; genus Thermochromatium; species Thermochromatium japonicum. The sequence goes on from NZ_CP048029.1 coordinate 757,793, forward strand.
CCCGGGGCAAACGCTTGAAGGCTGGATGGAGATGATCGCTCAGGCGGTCAGGCTGGGCGTCGATGAGATCCAGCTCTATCGCCTGAAGATCGAATCCTATGGCGACGCCCAGGGACCGATCGACCGGATCGTGCGTCTGCGTCCCCAGGAACTGCCGGTCTTCGAAGATGCGATCCGCATGAAACAGGCCGCGATCGATATCCTAGCAGCGCATGGCTATCACGAGAATCTGCGGCGCGTCTTTTCCAAGGAGCCGAGTAAATACTCGCACTATGCGCACAACCAGTGCTGTCAGCTCTATGACGAGGTCGGCTTTGGCCTCACCGCCTTCAGCAGCCTGCGCGATCGCTTCTTGCTCAATACTCAGAGCTTCGAGGAGTATTATCAGCGTATCGACTCCGGACGCTTGCCGGCCAATCGCGGGCTCAAACGTAGCTTGGACGATCAAAAACGCTGGGCCGCTGTGCTTCCGCTCAAGAACCGCGACATCGACAAGGCGTTATATCGCGAGCGGACGGGGATCGAGTTTGCCGATGCCTTCCCCACCCTCTGGAAAGAGCTCGAGGGGGAAGGGTTGGTCGAGGACAAGGGCGCCTTTGCGGGGTTGACCAAAAAGGGCGCTTTCTTTGCCGACGAGGTCTGCCATCAATTCCACACCCCAGCCTATATCCCCTTTGCGCCGGATGAATATGCCCCGGGTCGACTCAATCCCTACCGGACCCAAGCTGTCGTATGAGGTATGCCACGAGCATGATCCGACAAGATCCTAAACGACCTGCGCAGCCTTTGTCTTGGATCTTGATGGGGTGCGGCATCATGATTGCCGCCCCAGGTTGCGCCGAAAACCCCCGCCCTCTACAAGGTCCGCCGCCTGTCGCCCTTGATGCCTGTCGAGGTCAGCCTGCTGCAGCGCCCTGTCAGTTTACCGATCAGGGTCAATTGATCACCGGCACCTGTCAGACACGTGGCCCCGATTGGGTTTGCATACCCGACCGAGCCCCGCCGGGCGATCGCCCGCCGCCCAATGAGGTGCTCAAAGTGTCTAATGATCCGTCATCGAGATCTGGTATCCCGCCCCGCCCACCCCAGGAGGCGCTCGATGCCTGTGTTGGCCGATCCGAGGGCGCAGATTGCGTCGTCAAGACCCCCCACGGCCCGCTCAACGGGCGCTGCGGTCCAGATCGCGCGGGATTGGCCTGTATCCCCCTCGCTCCAGTGCAGTACTCCCTTGGCGCGGTGGGCGAAACAGGCCCCAGGTGATCCCTGGTTCAGACCAATATGGTCCGAGCCAGGGGTGCTAAGGTCCATCAGGGACGTGGTGGCGGGAAGAAGAGCGGCAAAAGATGGGGGATCACTCCAGCAGGATGAGGCTCAGGGGGTTCACGGCGCGGGGGAAGAGGTGGCTCGCGACGTGGCGGCGGTCTAAAATCAGGACCCCCAGGCCCGCGCGGCGGGGGACGATCCCCTGGTTCGCTGCCAGGACCAAACGGCGGGCCACCGGGTTGGGCAAGCTGGAGCAGCGGCTGGTCCTGATCGCTCGCGTGGGCAGGATTGGATAATGGTGCAACCTCAGCGGGGCTTAGCATCGGCGTCGCATGAGGCGCCTGAATGGCCGCTTGACCCGTTGCCGTGACCATCAGCAAGGCAAGGATTGGGATCGATCGATACATGATGCGACTCCTTGATCAACAGGGACGCGGATAAGGCAGGGTGAGCCACCCGTGCCGGCAACAATCCTACTCCGGATAAGGTCTCAAATCATCTGCGGCGTTGTGCCAAGGTTCGAATCTTTCAACCTCAATGCGATACACAGAGGGGATCATCGATGCATGTATGGATTCAGAGGATCTTCGGGACGGCGGCTGCGGCTTGTCTCATGGGCTTGTCAATGGCCACCCCGGCCCAGCCCCCGGAGCGAGATTTCAAAGAGCGTTTCAATCATCAGGATATGGCCATCGAGCGAGGTAAGGACTCAGGCGCCCTGACCCGCCGCGAGGTCAGGCGGCTGCAGCGCGAACAGGACAAGGTGCGCCGCTTGATGGACGACTTGCGCCGCGAGGCCTATTCGCCACGTGAGGCACAGCGTCGGATCGACTGGCGGCTCGATTGGATTGATCGGCGGATCTATGAGCTATCGACCAACAGCGAGGTCGCACCTCATTTCCGCCCTAACTCTCCGCCGCCCCCGCCGCCGCGCTGATCGCACTTACCTCGGCCAAGGACGGCGCATTTTTCAGAATGGATTGACATGCGCACGATCGGTAAAGTCCATATAGCCCGCACTCAACCCTTGACGCCAACCCGCCCCGAGCCGGATCGGGGCGATCACCGTCTCACCCGACTGGAGATAATTGACCCCCACGCCGCCGATTACATACAGGCTACCCTCAATGCCGGGAAAACGCCGGAAGAGATAGGCCTCATTGGGCAGGCGATAGATCAGGATGAAGACCTTGGCGACATTCACCCCAAGATCCAGACCGATTGAGGGTCCCTGCCAAAAGACAGGGCGATTCTGCACCCAGCGGGTATTGAGCACCCCCCGCCCATAGCGCACCCCGAGCCCCAAGGCCGCCCCGAACTCTTCACCCGCGATATAGGCATTGGGCTCGCCCTGATCGCGAAAGGCCTTTTGCACGGCCAACGCTAGGTTCTCTGCCCCTTGACCGAAAAAGGCATCGACCTGTGCCAAGATCTCTTGCTCGCTATAGGTCGGGCGCTGTGGGGGGGCGTCTGGAGCAGGCGGCTGGGCCGGGAGATTTGCACCGAGTGCCATCAGCCCGATCAGCAGGAATAGGAAGGATTGCCAGCGTTGTCTCATTGATGCCTTGTGGTGTGATTGGCATGGGCAAGTGGGTACAAGTCTAGGGATGACTCATGGGGGCGACAAGCACAACCACGTCTGGGTTGATCCCAGACGATGATCGGTGATGACGATGAGAGAGGCCTGTGCAACGGACACACCGTTTTTGGCGCGTGTGCCGCTGGCGAAAAGATACTTGCGAGCGCTTCTTCGTTTTAGATCATCGGTATCTGCTCTCAAGAAAGTGCGCAAACAGGCGCACTGTGCTCTTCCTGCCCCGAATGCGGAGCGCATTTGTCTCTGACAGGAGTGACTTTCCCGACTACGGCAGAGACCCTCTCTGCTGTAGCTCCGCCGTTACCGGACGGACTCGCCACGGGTAGGGCAACGCTGACCAACCGCGGCAAGGTGCGTCGGAAGGTGTTCGCGGGGGCGATGAACGCCGACATCCTGATCGACTTCATGAAGCGGCTCGTCAAGGACGCCAGGGGCAAGAAGATCTTCCTCATCCTCGACAACCTGCGCGTGCATCACACCAAGCCAGTCAAGGCCTGGCTGGCTGCATGCGCCAATCAAATCGAGGCCTCCTCCCTCCCCCCCTACAGCCCAGCACTGAACCCCAACGAGATGCTCAAGGCCACCATCACCGCGCAGGCGCCCTCCCGCACCAAGGACGATCTGAAGAAGGCGACCGTCAGCCACCTGCGCCGCCTTCTCAATTCCCCCCAACGCATCATGTGCTACTTCCAGCATCCCAAGCTCCATGATGCCGCGTAATACAAGTTCATTGGTTTCGGATTAATAATCGCGGCGTTCGGCACTGAAGACACAGACGGGCTTCTCACAAACTCGGTAATGCCGTCTGGCGTCACACCAAAAACTCGGCGGAATCTAGCGGTTCCCGCCGGCGTTGTCGAAAAGGCGCACATTAGCTTGGAACTCCTAAAAGCCGCGGTTCTTGAGCTAGCCCAAGCTAACCCAGAAGGTATCACCAATTCCGATGCGTCCAAGGCTCTGCCCTGCCCGCAATTCTTTTGGACACGCAATTGGGGTAAATAGACGTGTGTGAAGAAGGAGCGGGAAATGCTGAATGAGAGTGAGGGTGGTGGGGTTGCGCTGGGTGCGCTGGAAGGGGCGCGTAGCGCGGCGGGCGAGGTCAAGCGCTGGTCGTCGGGGCGGAAGAAACAAATCGTGCTGCGCCTGCTGTGGGGCGAATTGGTGGATGCCCTGTTGCGTGAGCTGGCGGTGCCGATATACCGGCTGGAGGAGTGGCGCGACCGGGCGCTGGCGGGGATCGATGCAGGGCTCAAGGAAGGCGAGAACGATCCGGTTGAGAAACAACGCGATGATGCCAACTGGCGCATTGGCGAGTTGGTGATGCAAGTCGAGATCCTGCGCAAGGAAAGGCAGGCGAAGCGTCCTTGGGTCGGCAGGAGGTCGTTGCGATGAGCCAGATGATCTCGCCGGGTACTGGAGTTCGCCCGCTCGACCCTTGACGCCCAGCAGTCCAGAGAGAGCGCCAAGGTGGTTCTGCTGCATCCGACGCGGCGCGGACCGAAGCCGAAGATTTCTGACGTCGACCTACTGGCCGCCATTCGAGCTGACCTAGAAGCTTCGCCGTTCGTCGGCGAAGGCCATCGCAAGGTCGGGGCGCGGCTGCGCATCCTTTCTGGCATCCGCGTGTCCAAGGATCGCGTCTGCCGCCTGATGCGCGAGAACGCCTTGCTGTCGCCGCACCGGGTACCGCAGGGTTCGCCCTCTGCCCACGATGGGTCGATCCAGGCCGAGGCGCCGAACCAGATGTGGGGCACCGACGGCATCCGCATCCAGACCGTCGACGCCTGCTGTGTCAGTATCCATAGGGCTTCAGGCCGAGTTCAGCACTACCGCCGCCTACGCCGGTAAGGGGCTCAAGCTGCGCATGGATCATGGCACGCAATACACCGCCGACGACTTCCTAAAACAGATCGCGTTCTGGGGTATCGACCAGAGCCTCGCCTTTGTTGCTGAGCCCCAGACCAATGGCGTGACCGAACGCTTCAATCGGACGCTGAAGGAGCAGGCCATCCACGCACGCCTCTTTTGCAACCTTAAAGAAGTCCGGCAGGCTGTCACCGAGTTCAGGAATCGTTACAATCGCCACTGGCGACTCGAAAAACTGGGCTTCATGTCACCCCTCGAAGCCCGGCAGGCTTATGCCCTCCAAAAGGCCGCATGAACTGCAAATCAGTGTCCAATCAACTGCGGGCAGTACAGCTTCGATTCAGGCTCAGGCGTCACGGCCTCTCGGTTTACCCACTCGTTCCATTTCTGAGCGTTGCCAGCCTCGATCTCGGAGCCGAGCGGTGCGCAAGGTACTTGTTTTTTGTCTATCGCCAGCATCACCATCTGTGTTACCTTGCCGTCCGGCAACCGGACCACAAGAGGTCCGGTGTCAATGGGTTGGCGAGCAGTGATTGCCTGCTCGTGTTCGACGATGTACCCAAGCGCTCCAGGCGCTTGCGGTCCAAGGGCAGGGCTGCGGGCTCAGCGGGCGTGGGCGCCACACCCCCACTGCCTCCCTCGACCAGGGAACTGCCTGCACCCACCGCCAACGCCTGACACGGATCGGTCAACAACCCACCCCAACCCCCAAAGGAGGTGGCCAGGGGCACCAGCGCCACCGTCAGATCCAGCTCCGGCGCCACCACCGTAATAACCCCCTGCTCACCCCCAGGCGCCGCCGCCTGAATCACATTGCGCCCCAAACCAGCAATCAAACTCGCCCGCTCCTGACCCCCAATCTCTACCCGCCCCTCACTCCCCAACAAGGCACGACTGCCCACCCAGATGTCTCCACCCCGCGCACCCAGACCAGCAGTATTGGCCTGAATGAAACCACCCTCCAGGATCAAATACTCAGGACGCAAAACAATGTCTCCCCCATCACCCCGCTCACCCAGCGCCGAGGTGGTGATCCGACTATCCGCAACCCACAGCCGCCCACCACCAATGACAATCGACCCAGCATCCGCTTGCAGGGATTCAGTCGTGATCTGGCTGCCATTGACCAGACGCAGGTCTTGGGCCTCAAGATCAATAGCGGCAGCAGGGACCGGACCGCTGCTTACGGCAGTGATGAACCCACCATCGAGCCTGAGCTGTTGGGCAGCAACCTGAAGGCGGCTGGCCTTCGGGGTGAGGGATGGATCCACGCTCGCTTGCTCGGCGCTGATACTTAAAAATCCACCATCCGCGAGTGTGATCCGCTCAGCAGTAACGGCGAGGTTCCCCACCTGACCTCTGGCCGTCGTGAAGGCCGCGCTTGCGGCCCCTGAATCCTCGCCGCGGATGAAGATCTCATCCGCTTGCATCGAGAGATCTCCGGCATTGCCGACCGCGGCTGTGCTCGTGGATACCTTGGCGCCGTTGAGGATCTCCAACAGATTCGTCACCTCGAGATTGACACGACCGGCGTGGCCAAAAGAACCTGGCCCCGCTCGGCTTGCGAGGCCCGTAAACTGATCATCCCCTTTTGTATCCAGTCGGACATGAGTGGCCCTGACAGTTATCTCGCCAGCGTTTCCTATACCCCAGGTACTGGTCGAAATATGCGCTCCGTTAACTATTTCTAATAACCCATCTACCTCCAGGTTGATATTGCCCGCATTGCCGCTAGATCCATATACGGAAGAACTTGTAAGTCCCGTAAATACATTTTTTCCTAAACCATCGAGATACACCGAACCTGCGCTGATGAAGAGACCACCTCCCTCTCCAGCCGATGCAGTACTGCTTGAAACGAAAGCTCCGTTAAGCACCTCAAGCGACTTAGCAACATTTAGCCACACAAAACCTGCGTCCCCTTTAGAACCAGGCAGAGATTCGCTTGCAATTGCCGTCCCTAGTTCTGACTCGGGTGACCCTGTGATTTGAATCTTGTCTGCCGTGATCATCAGATTGCCAGCGTTCCCTTCCCCTCTTGTACCAGTAGAAATGACAGCGCCATTAAGGAGCCCTATTTCTTTGGAGACCTTTATATCGATAGATCCTGCATTGCCAGTTGAGCCAGGCTCGGATTGACTCGATATCCACGTCGTATAAAGAGGATCATTAAAACCGTCCATTATGATCGATTCGGCAGAAATAGTTATAACTCCTGCATTGCCTGAACCCCAGGTGCTTGTTGAAATCATTGCGCCTCTGAGCACCTCAATCGAGCTGGCGATCTCTAGCTTGACCTTCCCTGCATCACCTTTTGCATCTGATGCAGAATAGCTAGTAATTCCTGTAAATAGATCATTTCCGTAACCGTCGAGGAGTAGTGATCCTGCCCGAATATTGACATCCCCTGATCTACTGTTTCCTAGAGTAAAACCTCCAATCATTGCGCCATTGATAACCTCCAAGCGATCCGAGATGTTCAGATTGATCTCTCCTCCTTCACCGCTAAAATCTTTTAAAACCTGATTCGTGATGCCAGTGAATAGATTGCTGATACCAGACCCATCTAAACGCAGGACGTCTGCTGTGACAAATAGTTTGCCTGCTTTACCTTGGCCCGCGGTACTAGCAGAAATCACTGCACCATTTGAGATCTCTATCAATCCTTCTACATTAAGAGTCACTCGGCCTGCATCACCACTCGAGCCTTCACCAGCCTGACTCGCGATTAGCGTTACCTGATTTGGATTTCCCAAATTATCAATCGTCACTGAACCTGCACTAATATCGATGTTCCCAGCCAAACCATCTCCAAAGGTGTCGGTGACGATCTTTGCGCCGTTGAGGATCTCCAGCAAACCTTCGACCTCTAGCCTTACCAAACCCGCATCCCCTATCGAGCCGGATTCTGTATAACTTGCAATCCCAGTAAACCGCTCTGTCCCACCAAACAACCGTATCGCTCCCGCACGAACCTGCACATCCGCCGCCTTACCGCGATCAAAGGCGATGCTGCCGATCCGCGAGCCCTCGACCAATTCAAGTCGACCACCAACCTCGACATCTATCGCACCGACAGCACCGGCACCGAGGCTAAAGGCTGAAATCTCAGTCCCCGAAAGGGCAGCCGAACCTGCAACCCGCAGGTCGATAGACCGCTGACCCACCAACACATCTCGGTCCCCTAGGTTGTGGGCCACAAGCAGGCTGTCGCGCGCCTCTAGCTCACCCGCCCGCAGGCTGATCTGCCCCCCGCCCTCGCCGCTGGTGTCCAACCAGCTGTTCTCGACCACCAACCGTCCAGTCCCCGCCTCCCCAGAACCATGCACCGGCACCTGACGCTGACCTCTACCCACCGCCTCCACCCGGATCTCACCCCCAGGCACTCTCACCACCGCCGGCTGCTCAGCACTCGACCCTCTAAGCTGTATCTCTCCCGCCGTCAGACTCAGCCGCTGACCAGCATTCAGCACCAATCGACTCCCATCGATCTCTAAGCCCGCCACCTGGGGAGATAAAAAACCAAATGATTCAGGAGCCGCCATGCTCAAGGTGCTCGCCTGCGGATCGCGCGCACTATACCGACTGCCATCGCTAAAACGCAGCTCATCCGCAGCACTCAGATACAACGCCGCCGGTACATCGACCTGCGCCCCCGGACCCAACACCACACCCGCCGGATTAATGAGATAGACATCAGCCCGACCCACCTGCGAACGCAAGGTCCCGTCGATGCGCGAGACCCGACCCCCCGTCACCCGCCCAATCACATTCTGAATGTGCTCAGGTCCCGTAAAGGTCGCACGCTGCCCCTCCCCAATGTCCAAACGGCTAAAACTATGAAACAGATTGGCCCCACGCACCGTCCCCAGCTCCGCACCTACCGTCATCTCCCGACCCGATAGCTCCACCATCGGCCCCACCGTCCCATCAGTCAGGATCTGGGCAAGGAGGAGGGGTGAGCTCAGACTAAGGCCGAGCACCAAGACAGGGTAGGGCCCGCGGGTAGACATGGTTTACCTCCGCAAACGCTGATGGCGTTATTTCAGTACCGAGTTTAGCCGATGTCGTTTGGCCTGGATGCAGATGCACCGGCCATCTGCCGCATCGAGCAAGATCCGCTGCGTTTGAGGGAGGGCCCTTGGGTTAAACTGTTAGGCCCTATCGCCAGACTGCTCCGGAGTGATCAGATTATGCACCGCACCAGCGGCATCCTGCTCCACCCGACCTCCTTGCCCGGCCCCTATGGCATCGGCGACCTGGGTCCGCATGCCTATCGCTTTGTCGATTTTCTCGCCGCAGCAGGGCAGGGGATCTGGCAGGTCCTGCCGCTCGGTCCCACCGGTTATCGTGACTCGCCCTATCAGTGTCTGTCGGCATTCGCTGGCAATCCGCTCCTGATCAGTCCGGATGGACTCGTGGCAGCAGGCTGGCTGTCTGAATCTGAACTCGATCCTCCAGCGTTTTCCGAAGAGCGGGTCGATTTTGGGCCGGTTGCGCGCTGGAAGAGCGATCTCATCAAGCGCGCCTGGCGCGGATTTCTCGAGCACGCGAGCGATGCCGATCGCGCCCAATATGGGCATTTTTGCGCCCGTCAGTCCTTTTGGCTCGATGACTGGGCGCTCTATCAGGCGCTCAAGCAGGAATATGAGCTTCGCCCCTGGACCGAATGGCCCCAGGCGCTTGCCCGACGTGATCCCGATACCCTTGCCAAATGGTCGGCGCATCACCGCAAGGCGATCGAGTTGCAGCGTTTCATCCAATATGTCTTTCAGCACCAGTGGCAGGAGTTTCGCGCCTACGCCCATGCCCGCGGCGTACGGCTGGTCGGCGACATCCCCATCTTCGTCGCCCACGACTCGAGCGAGGTCTGGACCCATCCCGAGTGGTTTGAGCTCAATGATGCGGGTCAGCCGACCTTGATCGCAGGGGTACCGCCAGATTATTTCAGCGCCACTGGCCAACGTTGGGGCAATCCGCTCTATCGCTGGCCGTCGTTGGCTCAGGACGGCTATCGCTTTTGGGTCGAGCGCCTGCGCCGCACTCTCGAACTCGTCGATTGGGTGCGCATCGATCACTTCCGCGGCTTTGCCGGTTATTGGGCGATCCCTGCCTCCGAAGAGACCGCGGTCAATGGGCGCTGGCTGGCGGGGCCCGGCTGGACCTTGTTTGAATCCTTGCGCGCTGCCTTGGGGGAAGCCCTCCCCCTGATCGCCGAGGACCTGGGGGTGATCACCCCCGATGTCGAGGCGCTGCGCGATGGTCTCGGGTTGCCCGGGATGGCAGTGTTGCAGTTTGGCTTCGAGGGACTCGACGATGGCTTCGGCGCTTCTTATTTCCTGCCTCATCATCATCGCCGCGAACTGGTGGTCTATACAGGGACCCACGACAATCCGCCGGTGCTGGGGTGGTGGGAGGCGCAGCCCGAGCATCGCCGCGCCCAGGTCTGCGCCTATCTCACGAGCCCAGGCGAGGCGATTCATTGGGATCTGATCCGGGCAGCGCTCGCCTCGGTCGCCGCCTTGGCCATCTTCCCCTTGCAAGACCTCCTGGGCCTGGGAGCTGAGGCCACCATGAACCGCCCAGGTACCGCCGAGGGCAACTGGCAATGGCGCTATCGCTCAGAACAACTGGATTGGGGGCTTGCCGACCGCTTGCTCAGATTCAGCCGACTCTATGGTCGCAGACCTTATGACCCGCTTTAGGGATCGAATCAGCCACTGATTGTCGTTCCGGTACAAGCGACTTAGGGTGGTCACGGGGTGCCCCTGCCCAAGAGGGTGCCATTTTCGGTGGCGACACAGGCGACTGTCCCTCACCGCCCAAAATCGTTTTGCTGCAGGCACGGCAACAGCAATATGGGCCGAGCTGATCAATGCTAGAGGTTGGTCGAAGGTGTTGATCTGGAAGGATCGCTCAAGATCAAGGGATTTCGGAATGTTCCTTCTCAGGCGAAGCGACAAGATAGGCGATCCAAAGGTCGGCAGGGCCGATGCGTTCACTAGGGGCGAAGCATCCGTCGGGGTTGCCGGCCTCATCCCATCCTTGTCCGTAGACCTGCACCTGACCGAACCCGCACTCGACGAGGAGCTCGCGCAGTTCTGGCAGGGTCCAGAGACGCCAGGTATAACTGAAGGCGCGCTCAAGACTGGTGCCGTCTGTAAATTGAAAGTGGATGTAGCAGGTTTGGGTGTGGCTTAAGGGGTCGAAGTCTGCACGTTCCCAGAGATAAGCAAAGGGCTCGCCCAAGGGGTCTTGGATCTCTCGGCGCTCGGTGTGCAGGCGCATGGCGTCTGGACCGCCGTGGACATCGAGGATGAGCAGGCCCTCTGGGGCAAGCAGGCTGCGGATGTGTCTTAGATACTCGCTAAGCGCCGTGCGGGTCTTGAGGAGCCAGTAACTGAAGTTTAGGGCTGCAACGATATCGACCTCAGGCGTTACCGCCGAGCGCACATCGCCATTGATCAGCGCAATGCGACGTCGTTGCTCGGCGGTGAGTGGCCCGAGATTATGGACCTGTCCCCAGGCGAGCCCCTCGGGATCTAAGTCCACGCCCCAAGCCAGATTGTCGGGACGGAGCCTGACCCAGGCGGCGCAGAGGGCTGCCGTGCCACAGAAGTCCTCGCGCAATCGCTGCGGCAGGCGCCCGTAGCGCTCGGCGAAAAACCCCTCGATCAGTGTACTTTCGGCCTCGGGGTCTTGAACGGCGAGCTGATAAAGGCGGAAGGGATCGCGCTCACTCGATGACCACCCTGGCATTGAGCGGCTGAATGGGTCGATTGTTGGGATGCCCCATCACCCGGGCAAAGCGCTTGATTTGGGCGGCAGATGCGGTGATGGAGTGTTTCATCACTAGCCATATCACCCCCTCCGAGCAGGGCGGGGTGGTGAGCGAGCCTTCAAAGCGGTAATAGTCGCGGTTCGCCGGCAGCAATCCCTCAGCCGAGACCTTGTGGCTGAGCTGGACCGTCGTCTCGGGCTGTTTTGGCATGACCGAAAAGGCGGCGGCGAGCACCGAGTTCTCGGCACCTTCCTCGATCATCACTGCGATCACCGCGAGATTGCCCTCCTGGTCGGCATGGACCAGATGGGCCTCCATAGGGAAGGCCTTGCCGTTGATATGGTTCTCGCTCGGGGTATGGAAATGGAACTGCTTGAGTTCGTAGGTATGCCCATCGAGGGTGATGGTGCTGCCGCGGTCATAGTCGATCTGGATCGTATGCCCGTTATTGACCTCATTATACCCGCCGGCCTGGTAATGCAGGCCGATCGGCGGCAGGCTGGCATCGACGAACTGTTTGAGGTCGATCGGCGCTTGGTTCTTACCGCGCTTACAGAAGTCGAAGCTGGGGTCCAAGTCGCCCCAGTGTTCTGGACCTTCTTGGCCGGTATAGCCCCAATGGGCCTGGTGGCCGTGCTCGGCGGCCAGTACAGCAAGACTCATGGTCAGGATAGGGATCAGGAGCAGTGAGCGTTTCACTCAGGGTATTGAGAGAAGGGTTGGGTTGCGTCAGATCACCCAAGCCCTTGCCCCCTTCCCGTGGGAGGGGGGAGGGCGTGGGTGTGCCTTAAAGTAAGGGCACCAGGAGCAGGGCGACGATATTGATGATCTTGATCAAGGGGTTGATGGCCGGACCCGCGGTGTCCTTATAGGGATCTCCGACGGTATCACCGGTGACCGCCGCCTTGTGGGTCTCTGAACCCTTGCCGCCGAAGTTGCCCTCCTCGATGTACTTCTTGGCATTATCCCAGGCCCCGCCGCCGGTGCACATAGAGATGGCGACAAAGAGCCCGGTGACGATAGTGCCGATCAGCATGCCGCCGAGAGCGCGGATGCCAGCACCGTCACCCATGAGGATGTTCATCCCGATGGCCACAGCGATCGGGACCAGGATCGGCAGCAGCGAGGGGATGACCATCTCCTTGATCGCGGCCCGGGTCAGCATATCGACGGCGCGCGAATAGTCGGGCTTGGCGGTGCCCTCCATGATGCCCTGGATCTCTTTAAACTGACGGCGCACCTCGATGACCACCGAGCTTGCCGCCCGTCCCACGGCCTCCATGGCCATCGAGCCGAAGAGATAGGGCACAAGACCGCCGATGAAGAGGCCGATGATGATCGCCGGATCGGACAGCAAGAACTCCTGCATCTTGCCGGCGGCCTGGAGGTTGTGGGTGTAGTCGGCAAAGAGCACGAGCGCCGCAAGCCCCGCCGAGCCGATGGCATAACCCTTGGTTACCGCCTTGGTAGTATTGCCCACCGCATCCAGGGCGTCGGTGATCTTGCGCACGTCCTTGGGTAGGCCGGACATCTCGGCGATTCCGCCGGCGTTGTCGGTGATCGGGCCATAGGCATCGAGCGCGACCACCATGCCCGCCATCGACAGCATGGCGGTGGCCGCAATGGCAACGCCATAGAGATCAGCGGCCAGATAGGCGGCCCAGATGGCAATACAGACAGCGAGCACCGGCAGTGCCGTGGACTTCATGGAGACCGCCAGGCCGGCGATGATGTTGGTGGCATGGCCGGTCTGCGAGGCCTCAGCGACATAGCGCACCGGCGGGAATTCAGTGGCCGTGTAATATTCGGTGATGAACATCATGGCCGCGGTGAGTCCCAGACCGATCAGGGCGCAGAAGAGCATAGCGAAGAAATGCTCACCCATGATCAGGCCGGTGACGATGGCAAAGAGCACGAAGGCCAGACCTCCGGCCACCGCCATACCGCGATAGAGGGCATGCATGATCCGCCCGCCCTCATTGGCCTTGACGAAGAAGGCGCCGACGACTGAGGCGATGATCGAGGCTGCGCCCAGGGCCAACGGATAGATAACATAGTTCATCGCCGGACCGCCGTCTGCGGCCTTAAACATGAGCCCGCCGAGCACCATGGTGGCGATGATGGTCACCGCATAGGTCTCGAACAGGTCGGCGGCCATACCGGCGCAGTCGCCGACATTGTCGCCGACATTATCAGCAATCACCGCTGGATTGCGTGGGTCGTCCTCAGGGATGCCTGCCTCGACCTTGCCGACGAGATCAGCGCCCACATCCGCGCCTTTGGTGAAGATCCCGCCACCGAGACGGGCGAAGATCGAGATCAACGAGCCGCCAAAGGCCAGACCGACGAGCGCATGCAGGGCCTGTTCGTTGGCGCCTAGATACATGAAATAGCCGGACACACCTAGCAGCCCGAGGCCGACCACTAAGAGACCGGTCACTGCACCGCCGCGGAAGGCGATGGCGAGCGCCCGATCCAGCCCCTGGGTGGCTGCTTGGGCGGTGCGCACATTGGCGCGCACCGAGACATTCATGCCGATATAGCCGGCCATGCCGGAGAGGATCGCCCCGATGGCAAAGCCGACAGCGGTGTTGATGCCCAAGGACAGCCACAGGACAACAAAGAGTCCGGCGCCGACCAGGGCAATGGCGCTGTATTGGCGATTGAGATAGGCGCGGGCGCCGGTCTGAACCGCTGCGGCAATCTCTTGCATCCGCTCAGAGCCGGCGGATTGGGTCAAGATCCAGGCGACGACCACGAGACCAAAGGCAATGGCCAGCCCCCCCGAGGCGATGGCCAGCCAGAGGATAAAGTCCGTCATAAAAATCCCCCTTATGGGTTTTTGGTGAGCGTGAAGATCGACCTATCAGGATGTGCGCGGTAGCTCCATGACAGGGCATTATTAATGCGGCATCAAACTTTAGCATGAAAAACTTGGGGCTGTTTGCCTAGTGCCCAAACGCGAATCTAGCCCTGCGTCAATGCTCGGTATTGAATGGCGGCCTTGGGTAGTTCCATGCCGGGGGCGGGTAGCATAGGTCGCAGAGATCAGGGGGCTGGGTGCAGGCGTGAGTCGTTTATCTGGATGGGCGTTCTAGATAAGCGCGAAAGGCCGAACTCGCCCGAGTAGCGAAGCCCTGAGCCGTGCGCAGGATGAAATAGGCGGCGATCCCCTCTCGTTCGGCGAGTTCAAAGCCCTGCTCCTCACCCAAAACCATCAGGGCGGTGGCGAGGCCATCGATCTTCATCGCGTTCTTGCCGATCACTGTCACTGATCCCAATCGCCGCTCGACCGGGGCGCCGGTCGCAGGATCGATCTCGTGGCTATAGCGCTTGCCCTCGTGTTCGAAGAAGTTGCGGTAATCGCCTGAGGTGGAGATGGCAAGATCAGAGAGCGGAATAATGCGATGGACCGCGCGTCGGTCGGCGAGAGGCTCTTCAATCGCGACCTGCCAGGGCCTACCTTCGAGGTTGAGGCCCTTGGCGCGGATGGTTCCGGCAATCGCCACCAGATAGTCCCGCACCCCCTGAGACTCAAGCCAAGCGGCGATGCGCTCGGCCCCATAGCCCTCACCCAGGGCCGAGAGGTCCAGATATAGATCCCCGCGCGCTTTGCGCACCGCCGGCGGATCGGACCTAAGCGCAAGCTTGCGATAACCCACCCGCTCGCGTGCGACCTGGATCTCGGCCTCGGTCGGGGGCTTGGGCGAGCGGCGTTCAGGCCCGAAACCCCAGAGATTGACCAGCGGCCCGATGGTGATATCGAAGGCCCCGTCGGTGAGCGCCGCGATCCTTTGGCCCTCAGCGATGGCGGCATAGAGGTTCGGCGAGACAGCGATCCAATCGGTGCTCGGGTTGGCATTGAGGCGCGAAAGCTCTGAACCAGGGTCATAGGTCGAGATCTCGGCATTGACCGCCGCGAGCAGGCGTTCGAGCTGGGGTGCCAGGGCCTCTTGGCGGATGCCCGCGGGCAGGCGAGCGATCTTGACCGAGTAATAGGTCCCCATCGTCAAGCCGATCAGTTCGATCGGTCTCGGCTCGCGGCTACAGCCCAGGACCAGCAAGACAAGCCCCAGGCAGCAGATCCAACCAATTGCTCGGGAGAGATGATGGAAGGGACTCGTATCTAGATGACAAAGATGGACGAGCTGAGACATGGTGGGGTAGGGTTCTGCATGCTCGGTGAGGTCGGGTATACAATGCTATCCGGCCTACCCCTATTTTGGCGGCGCCACCGCGACCGGTTGTGGGGTGGGCGGGGGCGCATGATCCTTGCGAAAGGTTAAGATCTCATGCGCGCGCAGCGGGGGGTGCGGGTCATTGCGCAGGCTGATACAGCCGTTCGGACAATTCTCGATGCAATTGTTGCACAGGATGCAGCGCCCGTGATCGATGGCCCAAGTCTTTTCGGTCCGGTGGACGACGATCGCTTGGGTGGGGCATTTATGGGCGCAAATGGTACAAAAGTCGCAGTCATCGATGCGAAAGGCGATCTGCCCGCGGGTGCGGGGAAAGGGGGTACGCCGTTCACGCGGATACAGGCGGGTAGCGGGCTTGTGGCTGGCATTGCGCAGCACGAGTTCAGCAATCGGGCGGATCGACCAAGAAAACATCCGATTCACCGTTCGTTGCAGCTGACACAGGGGTCGATGGTCAAGACGATCACCGGGACATCGGCAAGCTCACAGCCCTTAAGCATTTGGACCAGGGGGGCGATATTGGCGAAGGTCGGGGTACGCACCCGAAAGCGGTCTAGATGCTTCTTGCCGCTGGCATTGAGGTAATAACAGACCTCGCCGCGCGGCTGTTCCAGACGAAAGAGCCCCTCGCCCTGGGGGCGTTTGCCCTTGACCGAGACCTCGATGGGGCCTTCGGGCATGCGGTCGATGCACTGGATGATCAGATCACAGGACTGATCGATCTCGCGAATGCGGACTAAGCAGCGCGCATAGCAATCGCCGCCTTGCTCGACGACGGGCTCCCAGTCCAATGTACTATATGCCGCATAGCCGAGGGTGCGGGTGTCGCGCGCAATCCCGCTGCCCCTGGCCACCGGACCTACCGCCCCCAGGTCATGGGCCTCCTGGGGGCTCAGATAGCCGATCCCGAGGGTGCGTTTCTTGATCGTCGGGTCGACCGTAAAGATGTGCGCGACCTCGGCGAACTGGTTGCGGACCTCCATGATCCGCCGGCGCAGTGCGCGCAAGAGCTCTTCATCAATATCCTTGCGCACCCCTCCGACCTTGCAGGCCCCGAAGATCACCCGCCCGCCCGTGGTCTCCTCGATGATGTCTACCACCTGCTCGCGGAGGCGCCAGGCCTGCTGAAACAGGCTCTCATAGCCCAAGGCATCGGCGGCGAGCCCCAGCCATAGCAGATGGCTTTGTATGCGCGACAGCTCCGCCCAAAAGGTGCGCAGATAGACCGCACGCGGCGGGACCTCGACCCCCATCAGTGACTCGACGGCCTGGCAATAGCCTTGGCCGTGGATGAAGCTGCAGATCCCGCAGATCCGCTCGGCGACTTGGGCCATCTCGATGACGTCATAATGCTCGGCGAGCCGCTCCAGCCCGCGGTGGACATAGCCGATCGAGGGCAGAGCGCGTACTACCCGCTCATCCTCGAGCTCGAGGTCCAAATGGATAGGCTCGGGTAGCACCGGATGCTGGGGCCCGAAAGGGACGATGGTGGTACTGGCCATGGACACGCATCGCTCTGCTACGAATGAATCAGCGCTTCCCTCAACCTTCTGCCCAAACAGCTCGGCGAGCATATCGGCGGTGGCGGCACGACTCGCCGCATCATCGATCCGCCGCTCAGCCCAGTCGGGCAACTCGCCAAAACGGCGGATCAAGAGCCGCCTGCTTGGGCCCACTCAAGCCAACCCTTGCGGCGACTGGCCGAGATCTCCAGCGCCAAGTATAGCTCCCGCTGGAGGCGGCGATCATGTACCGCACGGATACGATCCTGGATCGTCCGGGCCAAGCGCTGATCGCTCCAGCCTGGAGGCAAGGCCGTCGCCTCATGTCTAGGCCGCCCCCTTTTTGACCGTCACCTCGCCGGTAAAGGGGATCTTGACCTTGGTCCTCAAGAAGTTCCCGCCATAGTCGAGGGTCAGCCCCGGAAATTCCATGCCGAAGAGGTCTTTAAGCTCGTTCTCATAGGTGAATGCCGCAGGAAAAATGGGGCTGAGGCTAGGCAGAATAGGTCGATCGCGCGCGACCTTGACCCGATAATGGGCGCAGTGTTGATCCAGCTCATAGCTGATCATGACCTCGAAATGATCGGGTCGCGCCGTCCCCGTCAGCTGGACCAGGCGAAAGCCCTGGGCGCGATGCTGTTCAGCGATCGCCGACCATTGGTCAAGAGCAAGCTCGGTAAAAGGCTCAAGATGGCTCATGGGTGTCTCTCTTGCGCTTGAACCGCTGCCCGGCGCTGTCTTTTGCGCGTCTTGGTGCGTTCATCGAGGATAGCCAGCACCTGGACCACACCGTCGATGATCGCCTCGGGTCGGGCCGCGCAGCCAGGGACATAGACATCGACTGGGATCACCTGATCGATCCCGCCATAGACGTTATAGGCGGGATGAAAGATCCCGCCGCTCATAGCGCAGGCGCCGATCGCCAGCACCGCCTTGGGCTCCGGCATCTGTTGATAAAGATTCTCTAGGACCCGGCGCGATTCTTCGTTGACCGAGCCGGTGACCAGGAGGATATCGGCATGCTTGGGATTGCCGGTATTGATGATCCCGAAGCGCTCGAGGTCATATAAAGGTGTCAGACAGGCCAAGAGCTCGATGTCGCAGCCATTACAGCTCGTGGCTGCATAATGCAAGATCCAAGGCGAGCGTTTGAGAAAGCTCATCTCAGCCACCAGGCAAGGAAGAAAAGATTGGTCGTACCAAAACCCAGGGCCACCCACCAGCTCGCTTTGAGCGTATTCGACCAGGTAAGACGCGCATGGGTGTTATCGACCAAGACCTCGAGAAAGAACAATATCAAGGCAATCGGTAAGGCCAGCCACGGGCCCCAAGGCGCAAAAAAGAGATAAATCCAAGCCAAGAGGATGATGTTTTCGTACCAATGACCGACCTCAACGAGCGCGAGATGATGCCCCGAGAAGTCCGTGGTCAGTCCCTTCACCAATTCCTGATGCCCATGATGCGAGGTGCTCAGATCAAAGGGCGACTTGCGCAGTTTGATGGTGAGCACGAACAAAAACCCGAGCAGGATTCCAAACAACTGGAATGGCTGCCAGGCGTTCGCCTCGAGGATCTCGCTGACCCGGAAGCTGTGATTGGTCAGATAGAAGCCGAGCGCAGTGATCAATAACATCGGCTCATAGGCCATCATCAGCATCAGCTCGCGCGATGCACCGAGATGGCTATAGGGAGAATTGGTGGCATCGGCAGCGAGACACAAAAAGATCCCAGAGACCGTCAGGGCAAAGAGGCTGAGCAAGAGATCCCCGCCCGTAAAGAGGATCAATCCCGCCCCGATCATGAAGAACAAAAACAGCCAGAGATAAAGGCCCTGGAGCAGGGTCACGACCAGGGTGTCTTTTTCTAAAAGCTTCAAGACATCATAGATGGGTTGCAAGAGCGGCGGGCCTTGGCGCGCCTGCATGCGGGCGGTGAGCCGCCGGTCGATGCCGGCCAGGAGCGCCCCAAACAGGGGGCCGAAGAGCAGAAAAGCGAGCGCAGCAAGCCAGGCATTCATAGGCTGCCCCCCAGCATCCCTAGCCCTAGTACCAAGGCACCCAGGACACCCAGGCGCATGAGCGTCCGTTCAGCAAAGAACCCCGTCAGATAATAGCCGTGGCTCACTGCCAGGCGCTCGGACCCCATGGCCCCGCGATAGCTGTCTTCGCCGACATTGGCGCCGCTGAGATAAGGTGTTGTCTCAAGATAGCTTGGCGGTCTCAGCCAAAAGGCGAGCGGCAAGGCGAACAGTCCGCCGAGCATCAGGGTCATGATCCCTACGCTCTCCCAGGGGATGGCCATCGTCTGTACAGGGACGAGCCCAAGGGCAGCGAGCCCGCTGGTATAGGGCATGGCAAAGCCAAGCTCGATCAAGGGGAAGAGCGCACAAGACAAGGCGGTCAGCGCCGTCAGGCTACCCAAGACGAGTTGCTCATCCCGCGGCGGCGGGGTCGTAATCGGCTGCAAGCGATGGGGTTTGGCGACCAGCCGCCCCATCCATTTGCTCCAGAAAAAGAGGGTGGGGCCGCTCCCAAAGGCGAGGATCGCGGCCAGCAGCGCCCCCTCGCCGGGCAAGAGGTCCATGCTCAGAAACGCCTGAAGGCTCGTATATTTGCTCAAGAGCATCCCGAAGGGAGCCAAAAACATCCCCATGATGCCGATTAGAAACATCGCCGCAAGCTCTGGTCGGCGGTAGACCAGGCCCTCCATGTCCTCGATATCGCGGCTGCCGATGAGGTGCTCGATGCTACCCACACCCAGGAACAATAGGGCCTTGGCGAGCGCATGGAACAGGATCAAGAGGATCGCCGCCCAGAGCGCCTCGGCGGTCCCGACCGCGGCGCACATGACAATCAGCCCCAGATTGGCGATGGTCGAATAGGCGAGCACCGGCTTGGCGTTGCGCTGATTGACCGCCGCCAGCGAGGTCAGCACGAAGGTCAAACCACCGATGAGTGCCAAGGACAATCCTGCCAAGGTCCCGTGGAAGACCGGCGCTAGTTTCACCAGTATGAATACCCCGGCCTTGACCATAGTGCTCGAATGCAACAGGGCCGAGACTGGCGTCGGTGCCACCATTGCCCCCAACAGCCAAGACGAAAAGGGCAACTGCGCCGACTTGGCCAGCCCGGCGATTGCGATCAAGGCGGCAGGCAAGAGCGCCAGATGACCGGCGCCGACCAAGCGATCGAGCGCCCAGGTATGCGGACCCGGACCCATGGTCAGCCAGAGGAGGGCGACGGCGAAGGCCACCCCGCCGATCAGGTTGAACCCCAGGGCGCGATAGGCATTGCGCGTCGCCTCTTCCGTCCCCGGATAGGCGATTAGCCAGAATGAGCAGAGGGTAGTGATCTCCCAGAAGACGAAAAGCCAATGGAGCTGGTTGGCAAAGACCACCCCGAACATCGCTGCGAGAAACAAAAAGATCATGGCATAAAAGCCGTTGCGCCGGTCGGGAACACCTGGGGCATGCCCATGATAGTCGCGCATATAGGGAACGGCATGGAGGGCGATCAGCCCGCCGACGACACCGATGATTAGGGCCATCAGGATTGCAAAGGGATCAATAGCAAAGGGATGTTCGACCCTGGGGGGAGGGGCAGCGGTTTCAGCAAGGAACAGGATGCCTGTTTGCACAAGGATCAGCGCGGGGATATACCACTCACGCCCCTTGATACGGCGGCAGAGGTATAACAATACCCCAGCTAAGAGCAGGCCTGCGAGATGAAAAAGACCGTCGAGCAGCACCTGCAACCAGTGGGGGAGGGCATAAAGCGCATGTTCAGAAGATCCCAACCCACTACCAATACCGACCAAAAGGGTTATAACGATGAGTGTGATCGACCAACCCTTTACCCGCCGATCGCGGGTGTGGGCATCAGGGGCGCGCAGGACAGCAATGCTTGCAACAAAGGGCAAGAGAATCAGAGGGGCGATCGACCACATCAGACCGCATCCAGTCGAATGAAAGAGGGCTCATGGTAACGCCTTAGCTCGAGTCTCAGCTAGCGCGCTTTGGCCTCGGTCATAGCATCCCCAACCACCAGGCAGCGAGTGCCAAGGTGCCGAGGGTGACGGGGACGCCGACCCGGGCATGGGTCGCCCAATCGATGCTGATCCCATGCCGAGCGGCGGCCTGGACGACGATGATGTTGGCGATGCTGCTGACGATCACCAGATTGCCGGCGAGGGTGCTGGAGAGCGCCAATGCTGGGCCCCTTATGGACTCAGCGGCAAGAGGCAGGAGCAGCATCACCGCGGGCACATTGGAGACCAGGTTGCTGAGGACCGCGCTCGCAAGAAAGAGGGGCGCCGGGGCCTGAAGGTCGAACCCCAGCCCAGCAAACGCTGTGACGATCTGGGTAGGGATACCGGTCTGCTGAAGGGCATGGTTAACGATAAACAAACCAATAAACAGCACCAACAGTTGCCAATCGACCAGCCCCAGCATGTGCTGCGAATGTAGACGCCGGCTGGTGAGCAGGATGCCGGCGCCCGCCAGGGCCAGAAGGTCGCGCGGCCAGGAGGCCCAGAAAAAGGCCGCAAGCAGGATCCCCGCCACACCTAGCCCCTTAGCCGTCTGCCAGCGATCGAGCGCAACTGGCCGGTCGTCCGCCCGCTGCTGGGGCGATACAGTGGGCGCTGAGTGTCTCTCTGCCTGCCAACGACCATGCCCCAAGATCAGGACGGTGGCCCAGGTGATCGCCAAGCCAAGTCCTACAGGCGCTGCCGCCAAAGCCAGATACTCGGCAAAGTTAAGCCCCAGGCGCTCGCCGATCAGCATGTTTTGCGGGTTGCCGATCAGGGTTGCCGCCGAGCCGATGTTCGAGGCACAGGCCAACGCCAGCAAGAAAGGCACGGGATCGAACCGACGCGCACGGCAGGTCTCGGCCAAAACAGGGGCCATCGCCAGACACACAATGTCGTTGCTGAAGACCGCAGACAACAAGGCCGCTGCCAGGATCACTGCCCCCAGCAAGACCCTAGGCGGCAGTGCCAACCGATCGAGCCGCCAGACGACCCAATCATAAAAGCCGCTCAGGCGTAATTGCGCCGAGATCACCATAAAGGCGAACAACAGGGCCAGGGTCGGGGGATGAACCGCCTTCCATACCTCATCCATGGGGACAACCTCGGTGGCAACCAACACGATGGCCCCTAACAGGGCGACCCCCGTGCGATCGAGTTGCAGGAAGGGTAGGCCGCCGAGGAACAGCCCGAGATAGACGAGCAAAAAGACGATGAGGGTCAGGGTAAGCAAGGGCGTAAAGGGTGTCTTGGGTTCTGTTTGTAGCGAAATCGCTGGGTAGGTGAGAACCAACCCGTCCGGCGATCCTATCAGCTGTCGGACCGGTCAGCGCTATGCCCGCTTGCATACTGGTATTACCGCGCGGGTCTATCGGACTCGTGCCAGCATTATCGATAAGAAACACATGCTTTTGAAATTGAGTGAGCTGTCCTGATGTCGTGGGCATGGAAAGACGAGACATGAGATTGCTGTCGTTTGCGGCGCGCGAAGAGCGGCGGCGTGGCTGGAGGTATGAAGCGATAGGCGCGCAGAGGGGATTGTTGGGCGCAGGGGTGTTCGACATCTGCAAAGGCTATGGGCGCGAAGGGGCCCAAGGACAAGGGGGGTGGGCGCAAGGTGGGCGAGAAGCGGGCGCTCTTATGCGCCGGCGATCAAGACGCCCGAGATTCGCGTCACGCACCGTCGCGAAGGCCTGTCGGTGATCTCGACGCTGACCAACCGCGGAAAGGTGCGTCGGAAGGCGTTCGCGGGGGCGATGAACGCCGACATCCTGATCGACTTCATGAAGCGGCTCGTCAAGGACGCCAGGGGCAAGAAGATCTTCCTCATCCTCGACAACCTGCGCGTGCATCACACCAAGCCAGTCAAGGCCTGGCTGGCTGCATGCGCCAATCAAATCGAGGCGTCCTCCCTCCCCCCCTACAGTCCAGCACTGAACCCCAACGAGATGCTCAAGGCCACCATCACCGCGCAGGCGCCCTCCCGCGCCAAGAGCGATCTGAAGAAGGCGACCGTCAGCCACCTGCGCCGCCTTCTCAATTCCCCCCAACGCATCATGCGCTACTTCCAGCATCCCAAGCTCCATGATGCCGCGTAATACAAGTTCATTGGTTTCGGATTGATAATCCTAGAGTTGGATCCTTCAGGGAGTTGGATCCTTCAGGTCTTCCAGACAAGCAAGCGCCTCTGCAAATCTCAGATCGCGGATCGCTGAGTCCAGGCGCTGATAGCTCAGCGGTGGCAGGTGATGGCGCAGCACAGGCGAGAGGGCCTCGAAGATCCAGCGCGCCTGGGCCTTGTTTGCGCCAAGGGCCTGGCGCAGCGCGGCGATCTGACCGGGATCAGGTCGGGGCATGGGTCGGCGGGGACTCAGGGAATTCTCTGCCGACGCATCGGCTTGGGTCTGGACGCCTTGATCTTCAACCCAAGGACTGACAGCGGTGATAAATGCGTCCAGTTCCGCCTTAAGTGCCTGTAGGTCAGCTTCGATCTGCCCCAGCTTGCTGGTAGGCTGGGTCAGGGCAAACTCCAAGCGTTCGGCTAGGTTCATCAACGCGATTAGTCCGAGAGAACCAGACTCACCGCACAGGCGATGGAGATGCTGCCGAGCCTCGGCGCAGGCATTGCGCTGTATCAAGTGATGGATGCGCGCCGGGAGATCGTTATAGTCAGCGATGAACCGCGCAAGCAGACGTCTGAGGAAGCTGGGATCATCGCCCAAGCGAGCCATGACCAGCGTTGGGTCGAATCCGGACAGTTTGGGGAGTTTGTCGTACTCCTCGTCGCGTGTTTGGCCAATCGTGGCATGTTGCATCACCGTCCGCGCCTGAGCGACGGGCGGACGGGTGGCGATCCAATCCTGAAGACGTTGGATTAATTGCTCGAGGTCGAATGGCTTGGGCAAAAAGTCATTAAAGCCAGCGGCATGGATGGCGGCCTGTTCCTCGGCCATGACGCCAGCGGTCAGGGCGATGATCGGTAGATCGCGAAGACCCAGTTCCTCGCGGATCAAACGGGTAGCGGTGAGACCATCCATCACCGGCATGCGCACATCCATGAGCACGGCATCAAACCCCGAGCGCGCGGTCAGGATCTGGACGGCCTGTTGGCCATCGACGGCCAGGGCGACCTCAGCGCCCTCGCGTTTGAGGGCGCGTTCCACCACTTCGCGGTTGATGCCGCTGTCATCGACCACCAAGAAATGCCGGCCGATGAATCGCGGCCCGCTCGCCGGCAGAGGATTGGGGGCGGGCGCAGGGGGAGGCTCGAGGGCCTTGGCGCGCGTAAAGGGGATCTCAAACCAAAAGGTAGTGCCTTGGCCGAGTTGACTCTCGACGCCGATCACCCCGCCCATAAGCTCGACCAAGCGCTTGCTGATCGAAAGCCCCAGCCCCGTACCGCCAAACCGACTGCTGAGCGCATGGGCCTGGGTAAAGGGCTGAAAGAGCCGGGGGATGAACGCAGGCTCGATGCCGATACCGGAGTCTGTAACCTCGAATCTTAGCCGTACCCGTTGGTCATCGGCCTCGACGAGCCGGATCCACACCCAAATCCCGCCGTGTTCAGTGAACTTGATTGCATTGCTGATGAGATTGAGCAGGACCTGATCGAGCCGCAGGGCATCGCCGATCAGGGGTCCGACCGGTTCAGGCGGCAGATCGATGATAAACTCCAGACCCCGTGCCTGGGCATTAGAGAACATCAGGCTGTCGATCTTGGACAAGACCGTGCTGAGCTCAAAGGGGCGCGATTCTAGCCGCAGTTGACCGGCCTCGATCTTAGAGAAGTCCAGGATATCGTTGATCAGCGCCAGAAAGGACTCGCCGGCATCTTGGAGATGGGCGATCAGTTTGCGTTGGCTGTCGGTTAGGGGGGGCTCGCGCGCCAACAGCTGGGTCAGCCCCAGGACAGCATTGAGCGGGGTGCGGATCTCATGGCTCATATGCGCCAAAAACTCGCTCTTGGCGGTGCTGGCGGCACGCGCCTCGGCGGTCCGTTCAGCGACCTGGCGCTCAAGGTCGGCATTGAGCTCACGAAACTGCCGTTCGCTGTCGCGCAAGGCCTCTTCTAGCTGTTTGCGCTCGGTGATGTCCAAGGTGATCCCGCTCATGCGCTCGACCTGACCCTCAGGATTGCGATAGGCGCGCCCGCGCACGCTCAGCCAACGCCAGCCGCCAGGGGCCTTGACCCGATACTCAAGTCGGATGCCATCCTGCCCCGTCTTCAACCTCTGCACCTCTTGATCGAAACCCAGCCGATCCCCGGGATGCAGGCACTCTAAAAACTCTACATAGTTGGGTTCGGTGCCCGCTGGCAGGCCAAACTGTTCTTGAAAATGACCCCAGCCGCGAATGCGATCGGTCGTCAGATCCCAGGTCCACAGACCCAGTTGGGCGTTCTCAATCGCCAGCCACAGGCTCTCCTCGGTCCGACGCTGCTCGGTGATGTCTGAGACCAGGGCCATAAAACCGGTGCATTCGCCCTGGGCGTTGCGCAAGGCGGTGGCCGAGATGATCAGATAACCGAGCTCACCAGTTGGAGTCTGGAAACGGCGTTCGATGATCTCGGGTGGACCGCCCTGTCTGAGCTGGTCGAGGAAGGTGGCCAACTCGGGCCAATCCTCCTCGAGAACGGCCTCACGCAAGGGACGACCGATCAGGGCCTCAGGGGGATGGCCGAGGATCTCGGCATAGCGGGCATTGACCCGGACAAAACGCCCCCAGGCATCGAGCTCAACGACCCCTGCCAGACCCTGTTCGATGATTGCCCCCAGGCGCTGTTCGCTGTCGAGGCGCGCGGCTGCCTCGCGCGCCTCGATGAGCTCGGCCTCTTGGGCAAGCCGATCGCTGATGTCCTCGATCAGACAGAGCAGACAGGGCGGCTCAGAGGGCTGGGGCTCAAGCCGGGTGGCGATCAAGCTCACCCAGACCCTTGAGCCATCGGTGCGCAGACAGCGTTTATCGAGCCTAAAATCTGCGATCTCACCTGACAGGAAGCGCTCGACCTGCATGCGATTGAACTCGAGGTCCTCCGGGTCAGTGAGCTCCATCCAGGTCCGCCCGATCAGTGCCTGGGGCGTTGTGCCCAGGATCCTTGCCAGGGCGGCATTGGCCTCGCGGATCCGCCCGCCCTCGGTCTCGATCAAGGCCACACCCACAGGGAGCTGGCTCATGAGTGTCTGGAGACGCATCTCGGTGGCGCGCTGGGAGGTCAGGGCGGCCAGGCTGCGTCTCTGTTGTTCGCGATACCAAAACAATATGCCGATGATCGAGACCAGGGCCAAAACGGTCGCAGTCACCAGAGTTATCGCCCAAAAGAGCGTATTCACCAATCTGAGTGCCTCATGTGCATCGACCTTGGCGATCAACAGCCATGGGGTCCCGGCAATCGGCGCGGCATAGGCCAGGAGCGGCAAGCCGTGTTGGCTAAAGGTGCCCTCGAGCAGACCTACTTTTCCGGCAAGCACCTGGACACAGAGCAAGGGTGGGCGGTCCTCAGCAGATATCAGGGGGTGCTCAGGGTCACGCAGGGGGGTGAGATGTTCGCAACGCCCATTGGCTCGACGGATCAGGAGGGACTCAGCGGTCGTCTGGGGGAGCGGCCAGGATTGCACCACCCTGAGCAGTTGATCATCGCGCGCCAAGGCCACCTGCAAGGTCCCGAGCACGGGCCCATCGCGAAAGCGGATCGGGGCCAGATAGCCGTATTCCCAGACCCCATCCGCTCCCTGGCGCAGATCGATCAACTGGGTCTCGCCGCTCGTCTGCACCGCAGCGATCTGTTCAGGGGAGGGTTCGAGCCCGAAGGTGCCGACCCGAAATACCTCAAGGCCTTGGGCATCAAAGGCCCGCGCCCCCCGCCAAGATCTAATCATGGCCATCTCTTGGGTGCGACCCTGTATCTGGGCGATGAGCTCGCCATCCTGGCGACCGCCTTCAAGCCAGCGCTCGAATCGCTCCGGGAGCTGGGCATGTCCAGAGGTAAAGGAGGCAATCTCTAGACGGGTGCTCTCGAGCAGATGTTCAAGCCCTTGGCGCTTTTGCTCGGCGATCAGTTGCAGGGACTGTGCGGCGCTGGTGCGGATGAGACCGTAAAAACGCTCAAAGGTATAGCCGCCAATTGCCAAAAGCACGAGCATGACCCCAGCCGTAAAGACGACAATGCCTAGGCTTGGGTGCGTGCTGGAGGCATGCTGGAATGGGCTGTTCATAGCTCGCTGGTCTTGGTGTGCTGCGGGCGAAATTTGAAAAGGCCCTGCAGATGCCGGCGCGCCCCGTCGAAGTCGAGTATAGCGATGGCCTGGGCGATGGGGGTATACGCAGCCTCCCAGGAGGTCCCAGACAGCCTCGAGAGGAGCTGGCGGTTTAGATGGCGTGCCCGGCTATTGTGCGCGGCCAGCAGTCGATCCAGCTCATCGAGCTGATCGGCAAAGGCCGACCAGTCGAGGGGTGTTGTCGGCTGCTGGGGGGAGGGGCGCTGGATATCCCCCAAGGACAGGGCCTCTGAGGCAGGATCCGGCCCGGGTGCAAACGACCCTGGATCAGTGGCTTGGCTGGCCAGGGCCGGCGACACCTTGGGTACGGCTGTGAGGGACCTCTCTTCATCCTCCCGCGCTGAGGCGGGCTCGACGCCTTTAAAGACCATCCGAAACCAAAAGGTACTCCCTTGGCCGGGCAGGCTCTCGACCCCGATCTCCCCACCCATGAGTTCGACCAGGCGTCTGCAGATGCTTAAGCCCAACCCAGAGCCGCCGTATTGACGGGTGATCGAGGCATCAGCCTGTTGAAAGGCCTCAAAGAGATGCGCAACCTGATCGGGGTCTAGACCGATCCCGGTATCGCGCACGCGAAACTCCAGCCGAGCTGCTGTTGCTGTCTGTTCGAGACAGTCTACCTCCACCCAGACCCCGCCTTGATGGGTAAACTTGATCGCATTGCCCACCAGATTGTTGAGGACCTGCAAGAGACGCAAAGGATCACCTGTAAGCCATTTGGGTAGCGCAGGATCGATGTATATCTCGAAGATCAATCCCTTGCGCTCCGCCTGGATCTCGAACAGGGAACGGGTGCGCTCGAGCAGGGTATGGATACACAAGGGGACCGATTCGAGCACCATCCGCCCGGCCTCGAGCTTGGAATAGTCGAGGATGTCGTTTAACAGGTCGAGCAATGAGTGGCTGGCGGTCTGGATCCGTTCCAGATAATTGCGTTGCTGGGGCGCGAGGGGCGATTCGAGCACCAGGCCGATCAGACCGGTGATCGCCTGCATCGGGGTGCGGATCTCATGGCTCATGTTGGCGAGGAACGCATCCCTGGCACGATTGGCCGACTCAGCGGCGGCGCGCGCCCGCTCCAACGCCTGTTCATAGCGTTGGCGTTCGGTGACATCTCGGCCATTGAGAACCAGGCCGCCGATATCCGGGCTGTGGCTGAGATTGGTGATCAGCATCTCGATATGGCGCCAAGTACCATCCGTACGCCGCTGCATCCGCCAGACCGCCAGCAGGGGGATCTCCTGGGTCGAGAGGGCCTTCGCTAGCAGTTGGGCGGCGCGCTGGCGATCGTCCGGATGGATCAGCTCAAAGAGCGAGATGGTGTCTACCGCTGGCGACTGCCAACCGAGAATCCGCTCGCATGATTGGCTGATGAATTGCGGACGCAGCTCGGCATCGACGAGCAAGACCAGGTCGGATGCGTAACGGGCGAGGGCAGCGAAACGCCGCTCGCGTTGTTCGATGGTCTGCTGGGTGCGCAGGCGGGCCGCCTCACCGATGGCGATCGCCTGGCGGATCATGCTGAGGACGGTGAGCAATGAACCGCTGAGGATAAGGATGACCAGCGTCTGATGCAGCTCGGCAGCGCTGCGATGCACCGGTGACCAGCCGAAAGCGGTGGCGACCACCAGGGCATAGACGGCAGCGATGGCGAGATAGGGTAGGACGGTGAGGGTCCAGGACCAAGGGCGGGCGGATGGGTGCAAGACAGCGCGCTCTTGCGAGCGGGTCTCGAGATAGGCCGCGGTCATCATCATTAGGGTGCCCAGGTGATACAAGGCATCGCTAAATCCCCCGACGGCATAGCTGTCTTGCGCCTCCTGCCAGGCGAAGGTCAGGTCGGCGCTGAGAAAGACCGCCAGACCCGACAGGAGCCAGCGCCGCGGCCAAGGGCTATGGACAGGACGACAGGACGGGGATGCAAAAACCAAGCGCCGAGCGCGATCAACAGCAGGGTGTCGCCGACCGGATAGGCCAGGCTGAGAACTATTTTGCAGCTCCAGACCTGGTGGCTATGGGTGATCGCGCTCAGAAGAAAATACCAGACCAGGATCAGGGTACCGAGGGCGATGATCCCGAGGCCGACGGCAAACAACCAACGTTCACCCCTGCTCTCGAAGGGGGGGGTCAACCGCAGGATACCGGCAAACATCAGCGGTATATTGGCCAGATAAAACAGATCGGCTAGGGAGGGAAAAGGGTCCAGTCCGCGGAGGTCATAACTGAGCCAGATGAGCTCTCCGACCAGATAGCACAGAATGCCGAAGGTGATCAGCCGCCAGCCGCTGCGGCTGGCAGCATCGAGATGCCGTGTCTGCGATACCTTTAGGCTCAGGATGGCCAGCGATAGGATCGTAAAGACAAAGAGCAGATTGGCGATCAGCACCCGCTGGGGATGGGTCGGGACCAACCATAGCCAGGTCAGAGTGACGCAGACCAAGATCAGGTTGGCGGCAACCAGGCCCAGGCCCCAGGAGAGCTCGATCCTGCCAGAGAACCAGTGGCTGGACTCCCCGGTGGCTGAAAGGGCGATTTCTGACATAAGATGCTGCTCTGGGTGCTGTGCTCTCATGCTCTCATCGCTTGATGCCTCCCTGCCGAGTCTTGGACAATGACCTATTCTAGACGCATCAGCCTTGATGCGCGTCAGCCGCCGGACTTGTTGCCCCAAAAACAGCATACGCCAGATGGAAATACAGCACTTACCTGTCCCTGCCGAAGCCGCGCCCGCCCCATCCAAGCCGTTCGATGGCTATGTCGTCTGCATCGGTGCCTCGGCCGGCGGGCTCGATGCGCTCGAAAAGTTTTTCAAGGCCTGTCCCATCGATCTGGGTGTGGCCTTCGTGGTGGTCCAGCACCTGTCGCCTGACCACAAGAGCATGATGAGCAACCTGCTGGCACGTCATACCGCTATGCCGGTGACCATGGTCGAGGATGACATGCCGATGGAGGCCGATCATGTTTATCTGATCCCCCCCGGTGCCATCATGCATGTCACAAAGGGGCATCTCCATCTGACGCCCAAGAACCCGCGCGGCTTGACCTTGCCGATCGATATCTTTTTCTCCTCGCTTGCGGATATCTATGGACGCAAGGCGGTGGGGATCATCCTTTCGGGCACGGGCACCGACGGCACGCGCGGTGCGGTGGCGATCAATGCCGCTGGCGGGTTTTTGATGGCCCAAGAGCCAGAATCGGCCAAGTTCGACGGCATGCCACGCAGCGTCATCGCCACCGGCCTCGTCGATGCCATTCTGCCCGCCGAGGAGCTGCCAGCGCGCCTGGTCGCCCATATCCGCAATCTGCCTTATCAGGCGCCGGAGAGCGAGCCGCCGCGCTTCGTCCCGCGCGCCAATATGACCAACGAGGAGGTGCTGGCGGCGCTGTTGCATCTCCTGCATCAGGTCGGGGGGATCGATTTCTCGGACTACAAGCCGACCACCGTCATGCGCCGGATCGAACGGCGCATGCAGGTGCGCCACACCCCTGAGCTCTATCAGTATTACGACCTGCTCGAACACGACCGCAATGAGATCATCACTTTGCGGCGCGAGATGCTGATCTCGGTCACGAGCTTTTTTCGCGATACCGAAACCTTCAATGTCCTGGCCGAGACGGTGATCAATCCGATGGTCGCCGAGCGTCCGCAAAACGAGCAGATCCGGGTCTGGATCGCAGGGGTGGCTACGGGTGAAGAGGCCTACAGCATCGGCATGCTGTTCATCGAGGCCTTCGAGCGCGAGCGCCGCTGGCCGAATCTCAAGATCTTCGCCACCGACGTCGATCAGCAGTGCATCGAGACCGCCAGCATCGGCCAGTATCCGGAATCGGCGGCGGCTGAGCTTTCCCCAGAACGCCTGGAGCGATTCTTTATCAAACAAGGCGACCGCTTTGTGGTGAAAAACGAGCTGCGTCAGTGCATCATCTTTGCGCGGCACAACCTGCTAGCGGATCCCCCCTTCACCAAGATGGACCTAGTGGTTTGCCGCAACACCCTGATCTATTTCAAATCCACGGCCCAGGAGCATGCCCTGCGTTCCTTGCAATACGCCCTGCGCGAGGGAGGGGTGTTGCTTTTGGGCTCTAGCGAGTCGCTCTCGGCCTCGACCGAGGGGCTGCAGACCATCAGCGCCAAGCACAAGATCTTTCGGCGCGTCGGTCCCATGTCCTTGCCTCTGCTCGATCGCAAGAGTGCGGCCCTGCTCACGCCGCCGACCCTCGGCAAGCCGCCGCTGCTCAATAAACTGCGCCGTGGCTCGCGCGAATCCTCGATTGCCGAGCAGGGTGCCTCCAAGCTCATGGCCCTGTATGCACCACCGGCGATTGTGGTCAACCCGCAGCATGAGGCCATTTATCTGTTTGGCGATGTCAATCCCTATCTCCAGGCCCGCGAGGGGACAGCAAGCCTCGAGATCAGCCGGCTGTTACCCGAGAAGCTCACGCCGGTGGCCGCGGCCCTGCTGTATAAATCGGCGCGCGACCGCTGTTCGATCGTGTCCGATGTCCTGGATGTCACGCTCAAGACCGGCGAGCGACGCACCATCCGCCTGTGGGCCCATCCGCTCAATGCCGACGAGGAAGAACGCCTGACGCTGTTGTGCTTTGAACATCTGCCGAGCCAGCCGAGCCAGGGTGCGCTCGAATCTTTAGATGTCGATGCCGAGACCATGGCGCGGATCGCTGTCCTGGAGCGCGAGCTGGCCGCCACCCGCGAGAGCCTCCAGGCGACCATCGAGGAGCTGGAGACCTCCAACGAGGAGCTTCAGGCCACCAACGAGGAACTGATGGCCTCGAACGAAGAGCTGCAAAGCTCCAACGAGGAGCTGCAATCGGTCAACGAGGAGATGAGTACGGTCAACGCCGAGTTCCAGGAGAAGATGATGGTGCTCAACCGCCTCAATGCCGACCTCGACAGCATGGCGCGGGCTGTGGGGGTGGCGACCATCTTCTTGGATGCCGATCTACACATCACCCGTTTCAGCCCGGATGCGACCCAGATCTTCAAGCTGCGCGATTCGGACACGGGGCGGCATCTGGGCGACATCTCGCATGTCTTGAACTATCCGGAACTGCTCGACGACCTGCGCCGCACCCTCATGACCCAGCGCACGGTCGAGACCGAGGTGACAACAGTCGATGAAAAGCGGGTCTATCTGGCGCGCATCCTGCCTTATTCCATCCCCTCGACCACCCTCAATGGGGTGGTGGCGACCTTTGTCGAGGTTACCGCCTTTCATGATGTGCGCCGCCTACAATCTATACTCGATGCCCTACCCGAACATATCGCCGTGCTCGACCACATGGGGGTAGTGAGCATGGTCAACGCCGCTTGGCGGCGTTTCGCCCGCGCCAATGGCGACAAGGACCCCCGCCGCTGTACCCCCGGGATGAATTATCTGGAGGTCTATCAGTCTAGATCGCTTCAGGAGGATCCTTATGCCAAGGATGCCTATCAAGGGGTTTTGGGCGTGCTTGAGGGGACCCTGCCGATCTTTTCGATGGAATATCCCTATCGCACCGCCGATGCCGAGTATTGGTTCGTTATGAATGTGGTGCCGGTGATGACCCAGGACATCGGCGCCGTGGTGAGTCACATCAATATCAGCAGCTGGTATCGGGGCACATCATGAACCGTCGGGCAATGAACCTTACCGAGCTGCGCGTTCGTGCTGAGCGCGCCATCGCCGAGGGTCAGTCTATTCTGTCTGCGGATCTAGATGAGCCCAGATCGCTCGAGCTTGCCCATCTCATCGAGGAATTGCGGATCTATCAGGCCGAGCTCGAACTCCAGAACGAGGAGCTCAATCAGGCCCAGGATCAGCTCGCCCAGGCCAAGGAACGCTATCGGCGGCTATTCAATGATCTGCCAGTGCCGGCGTTGGTGATCGATGGCACGGGGTTCGTCGTAGAGGCCAACAATCAAGCGTGCCTGGCCTTGGGTTTGAGCACCCAGGTCTCCTTGCGTCACGGGGCTTTCGCGCGTTTTTTCATGCCGGCGGATGCCGACCGTGTGTCTATGCGCCTGCGCACCCTGGATGAATCCATCTTGCCGTCTCACCTGGAATCAATGCATCTCAAGGCCGACGGCGGTGTCGCCTGCTATGACGTGCACCTCATGCCGCTGCTGAGCCAGGACGACGGTGACGGCGACATCCTGGTCGTATTCATCGACCGCAGCGCCGAGGAGGGGCTTAAGACACTCTCAGCCGAGTTGGAACAAGCCAAGCTGCTCGCCGAGCAGGCAAATTCAGCCAAGAGCGCCTTTCTCGCCAATATCGGCCATGAACTGCGTACCCCGTTGAATGCGCTCATGGGCCTATCGCGCCTGTTGCTCGAAAGTCGGGAACCTTTGAGCTCCCGGCAGGAGGACTATCTGGCCAAGATCAATGCCGCCGCCGAGGCGCTTGCCAACATGATCAACGAGATCCTGGATGAAGCGCGGCTTGCGGAGGGCAAACCCAAACTCGAAGCGATCGCCCTTAGCATCGAGGACCTCTTGACTAATACGCGACGACTGTTCTCCCCCATTGCTGATGACAAGGGGTTAAGGTTCGAGTGCTTAGTCGATCCGCGTATCCCGGACCTATTGGTCGGTGATCCCTTGCGCATCCAGCAGGTGCTCAATCATCTGGTTGATAATGCCTTAAAGTTCACCGAACGGGGCGGAGTACGGGTCTGGATCGAGCGATGGAACGCGATGACGGCCAATCCTGCCCCTGAGATGGGTACTCGTAGGCTGTTACCTGCGCTGGGAGATGGCAGCACGATGCTATCGACGTCAACTGAGCAACCAGGCATCCGCTCTGTCTGCTGGCTCCGTTTTACGGTGAGCGATACGGGCAGGGGGCTGAGCCCTGAACAGCAGGCACAGCTCTGGGCCAGTCGTCCACAAGCCGACCCACTCGCCAATCCGATCCCTACTGAGGCGGGACTGGGTTTGGCTATCAGCCGGCATGTGGTCGAGCTCATGGGCGGTCAGATGGGGGTTGAGAGTCAGGTAGGTCAGGGGAGTGTCTTTTGGTTCGAGATCCCGCTCGGGCTCCCGGGGACTGCTTCCTATCCAGTCGCTGAGGTCAGTCAGGCAGTTCTAGCGGATGAGTCCGATGTCCGCGGCACTTCGGTCCAGCCGCTTGATCCGGATGCGATCCAGATACGCCTTAAGACCCTGGCCTGTCTGCTCGATCAGCACCTCAGCCGGGCAAGGGTCGTCAGCGCCGAGATCGAGCAATCCGTACATGGCACCTCTTTGCAAGACAACTATGCCCCCATTGCCCGCATGATCCAGCGGCTCGATTTCGAGACTGCGCTCCAGGCGTTGCAGCATTTGGCAAAAGACCGGGGCTGGACCTTGTCATGATTGAAGAACAAGCGCGTATCCTGGTCGTCGATGACACCCTGACCAATGTCGAGATCCTGCTCGGGATGCTCGAGGATAGCTATGACACCAGTTTTGCCCTGTCGGGGCGGCAGGCATTGGAGCTGATCAAGCGGTTCGGCAATCCCGATCTGATTCTCCTCGATGTCATGATGCCTGAGCTAGATGGCTATGCGGTCTGCGCCGTCTTGAAGTCCGATCCAGCAACGCGCGAGATCCCGGTGATCTTCGTCACTGCACGCACCGATGTCGAAAGCGAGATGCGAGCGTTGGCCGCCGGCGGGGTCGATTTTGTCCATAAACCGGTCAACAGGGCGATCCTGTGCGCGCGCATTGCCTTACACCTCGAGCTCAAGCGCCGTGAGCAGGCACTACGCGCTGCCAACGAGGAGCTCGCGCGCCATCGCGATCATCTCGAAGACCTGATCTCGGCGCGGGTGCGCGAGCTTGCCCAGGCGCGCGATGAAGCCGAAAGCGCCAACCGCGCCAAGAGCGTGTTTCTAACCACCATCGGGCATGAGTTCTTGACACCACTGCACCAGATCCTCGGTCTGGCCTATCTTGCCAAACAGGGGGCGCAGGACGAACACGCCCGAGCGCAGATCGATGCCCTGGAACGCGCTGCCCAGCGTTTGCATCAGCTGATCAATAATCTACTCACCCTAAGCCGGGCCGAGTCCGAGCGTCTGGAGATCAAAGAGACCGATTTTGAGGTCGCTGCCCTATGCAGCCGGGTCATGGAACGCTTTGCAGCAAGAGCTGCCGCCAAGGGCCTGGCGCTCGAACAGATGCTGGCCTTTGAGCCTCCCCTGTGGGTGCGCGGCGATGACTTGCATCTCGAACAGGTCCTGGATGCCTTGCTCAGCAATGCCGTCAAGTTTTCGGAAAAGGGGCGGATCCAACTCAAGGTCGGCCTTTGGGAGCGACGCCCGCATGCAGTGCGCATCCGTTTCGTCGTGGTGGATCAGGGGACCGGCCTTGTTCCTGAGATCCAGGGCCGTCTGTTTGAGCCCTTTCAGCAAGGCGATGGTTCGCTCAACCGTAGGTATGAAGGGGTCGGGTTGGGTTTGGCCCTGGCCAGGCGTCTCATCAAGCTCATGGGCGGCGAGATGGGGGTGGAGAGCGAGCTTGGGCAAGGCAGTACCTTTTGGTTCGAGCTGCGTCTGCCCCTCGGTACTGCGCCAACGTCCGAGACTACGGCCGTACCCCAGGCCTCCCCCGTTTTGGAAGGCGAGGCGCTGCGCCAAGCGGTCGAAGACCTGGCGCATCTCCTCGAGCAAAACGATGTCACCGCCCATACCCTCTATTTCGATGCACCGAGTCTCTATGAGCCAGCGCTCAAGGGGCGGGAAGAGGTCTTTCGTGCGGCGTTGACGAACTATGACTTCGAGACCGCCTTGGCTGTATTGCGCGCCCAGGGCGATGCATCCTAAATGGCCACGCCTGATATTGCCTACAAACCGCTCTGCGCAGGGTCCCGCCGGGCCCGCTCCCAGTCGATCCCAGCCTGGAGAGGGAGGGTAGGCCCCCCGTACCCCCTAAGCCTCCCAATCACCGTTTACGCCTTAATGCCTGTCTCAGATTGGCCATGGGAAGCTCAGAGACCCCCCACCAGAGGTCGGCGCGTTCCTGGAAGGACATCATGGATTCATAGAGCTGCTTGAAGGCCGGGTTTCTCGCCGATTCTTCGGCATAGAAGGCGTGTGCGGCCTCATAGGCCTTGAGCAGCACATCATCGGGAAAGCGCCGAAATTCTGCTCCCTCGGCGATTAAACGCTGGAGCGCGGACGGGTTTTTGGCGTCATAGAGCGCAAGCATGCTGAGATGCGCATCGCGTGCCGCGACCTCGAAGGCGGCCTGATAGCTCGGCGGCAGCTCTGCCCAGCGGTCTTTGTTGACATAAAAGACGAGATGCGTGCCCGTCTCCCACCAGCCTGGATAGTAGTAATACTTGGCGACCTTGTGAAAGCCGAGCTTTTCATCGTCATAGGGCACAGTCCATTCGGCGGCATCGATGGTCCCGCGCTCCAAGGCCGGATAGATCTCACCGCCAGGCAATGATTGGGGGACCGCCCCCAAGCGCGAGAAGATCTCGGCGCCGAACCCTGGGATGCGGATCTTGAGGCCCTTTAAGTCTTCAAGCGAATGGATCTCGCGCCGATACCAGCCGCCCATCTGGGCGCCGGTGCTGCCGCCAGGGAAGTTGATGATGTTGTATTCGGCAAAGAGCTCGCGCAGCAGGCGCATCCCCTCATCGGCCAGCACCCAGGCGGTCAATTGCCGAGTATTGAGGCCAAAGGGCAGGGTGGTCTCAAGCGCCAGCGCCTTGTTCTTGCCATAGTAATAATAAGACGCCGTGTGACCGCATTCGACCGTCCCTTGCTGTACGGCATCCAATACCCCGAAGGCCGGGACCAGCTCGCCGCCGGCAAAGACCCGGATCTCGAAGCGCCCGTCGGTGAGCTCCGCGACCCGTTTGGCAAGCGTTTCGCCACCGCCATAGATGGTATCCAGACTCTTGGGGAAACTCGAGGCCAGGCGCCATTTGATCACCGGCCCTTCGGCGCGTGCCGGCAATGCGGCGCCGGCAGCAAGCGCGCCTATGCCTGCGGTTTTTAAAAAATCACGTCGCTGCATCGGTCCTCCTCGTCGATTGGGTTCAGTCGCAACCAGGGTGAAACGGTCTACAGTGGACCTCGAAAAAAATCTGGCTGGGCGTTGCGCGCCAGTAGGTCTGGACTGCGTACCCTACTGTTTTGCGCCGGAGGGAACCATATCTTCGCCCTCATCACCCATCGACCTTTCCTTATAATCAGCAGGGATCTCAAACAGGGCTTTGGACATGGATTCTTTGCGAATGGCGCGGACCTCGGTCTGGGTCTCCATCTCGGTGCCCATCATCTGGACCTTGGAGATGGTCAGGATCGGATAGCCCTTGATCTTCTGCATCTCGGCGCGTTGGGCGCGTGCAGCCTCGGAATCCCCGAGCAGCCCCTCGGGTCCGGAGAGTCGCATCAGGTCGTTGTAACGATCCAGGTCGAGCTGGATCTCCTCTGTCGCCCAGACCTCTTGTTCGATATCCATTAGACCTGTCTTGGAGACCCGATATTTGCGGCAATGAAAGCCATTGATCTGACGGGTTTCATCGGTCGGTTCGACCGTAATGCGCGTCTGTTCGAGCAGGGCGCGCATCTGTTCCACCCCAGGTTGGGAGATGCCGGCAAGTATCGCCCTGGCGTTGAGCCGGTAATACTCCTTGGTCGCATGGTTCAAAAAGGTCAGGTCGCCGCTGGATGGGTCGATGATCATGTCGGTCCCTTGGGGATCGGTGCTCGCGATCTTCATCTTGCCATAGGCAACCAGGGTCTGACTGGCCTCCTCGCTTGGCGCCTCGCCAGTAAGACCCGACTGGCGATTGAGGGTCTCGATCAGGATGCCCTCCTCATCGGCGAAGGTCCAGGGTGAGGAGAGGATGGCCAACAGTGCGAGCAAATGGATGAAGGGGAACGAGTAAAGGCGGGATTGCATAGATATTTCTCGTTATCTGCGTTGATTGATGCGGGTATTCCGTCTGCGATAGATGGATACGCATCGCGTATCCGACATCTCCAGGATCATGGTAGCGGATACCATGACCAAGATGTCTCTACAAAAAGGTCACTCCCACCTGAAATAGGCGTTCGACCTCATGGATACGGCGCTTGTCCTGGAGAAACAGGATGACATGGTCTTCGGATTCGATGACGGTATCATTGTGGGCGATCAAGACCTCATTGCCGCGCACCAGGGCGCCGACGATCGCCCCTTTGGGTAGTTTGAGGTCGGCGATGCGCCGTCCGACGACCTTGCTCGAGCTGGGGTCGCCGTGGGCGATGGCCTCGATGGCCTCGGCGGCGCCGCGGCGCAATGAATGCACCATGACCACATCGCCGCGCCGGACATGTTTCAATAGGCTACCGATGGTGACCTGCTGCGGCGAGATGGCGACGTCGATTGTCCCCGATTGGACCAGGTCCACATAGGCAGGGCGATTGATGAGCGCCATCACCTTGTGCGCCCCTAGGCGTTTGGCCAGCATCGCCGAGATGATGTTGTCCTCATCGTCGTTGGTCACTGCGCAAAAGACATCGGTATTTTCGATATTTTCCTCAAGCAGTAGATCCTTATCGGCAGCGTCGCCGTGCAAGACGATGGTGTGCTCGAACTCCTCGGCGATCTGTTTGCAGCGCCTGAGATCCTGCTCGATGACCTTGACCCGGAAATTGGACTCTAACGCCTTGGCCAGCCGGGCGCCGATGTTACCGCCACCAGCGATGATGATCCGCCGGTATGAGGAATCGAGCCGGCGCAGCTCGCTCATCACCGCACGAATGTGGTCAGGTGCGGCTAGGAAGAAGACCTCGTCCCCGACCTCGATCCGCGTCTCACCTTCGGGCTGGATGGCGTGGTCATGGCGATAGATGGCCGCTACCCGCGCCTTGACCCCCGGCATGTGCTCGTGCAGAGTGCGTAGCTTCTGACCGACCAAGGGTCCACCTTCCAGTGCTCGAACCGCGACCAGGCGAATGCGTCCGCCGGCGAAATCCAGGACCTGGAGTGTGCCCGGATTTTCGATGAGGCGCAGGATGTAGTCGGTGACCAGGCCCTCGGGGCTGATCGCCACATCGATCGGCAAGGCCTCGTTGCTGAACAGCTTGGGCTGATCGAGAAAGCTTTGGGCGCGGACGCGGGCGATCTTGGTTGGGGTATGAAACAGGGTATGGGCCACCTGGCAGGCAACCATATTGGTCTCGTCGCTATTGGTGACCGCGATGATCATATCCGCATCCTCGGCGCCGGCCCGCAGCAGGATGTCGGGATGGGCCCCATGTCCTTGCACCGTGCGCAGATCGAATCGATCCTGGAGATCGCGCAACAGGTCGGCATCTTGATCCACGACGGTGATGTCGTTGGCCTCGCTAACCAGATTGGCCGCCACCGATGAACCGACCTGTCCAGCTCCCAGGATGATGATCTTCATGCATCCGGCCCCTCAGCGGCGTTCCTTGATCTCGATCCCCAGCGAGCGCAGCTTGCGGTAGAGATGGGTCCGCTCCATCCCTGCCTCCTTGGCCATCTTGCTGACATTCCCTTGATGTTTTTCAAGCTGATAATCCAGATAGGCCTTTTCAAACTGCTCGCGCGCCTGACGCAGGGGCTGATCGAATGACACCAGCGTCTCGATGGTTTGCTGCTGGAAGGGCGGGGGAGCGCCAAGTGCGAGCTCGACCTCGCATTGGCTGATCTCGTCGCCGGCGCCCAGGATCAAGAGACGCTGGACCAGGTTTTTCAGCTCGCGCACATTGCCTGGCCAGTGATAGTTGCGCAGGAAGTTCTGGGCACCAACGCTAAAACGCCGGTAGGGGAGCTTTTCATGGGTGGCGAAATAATCGAGATAGAAGTTTAAGAGGTCTGGGACATCCTCGGGGTGTTCATGCAGCGGAGGGATGCGCAGGGGCACGACATTGAGGTGATAAAAGAGGTCTTCGCGAAAGCGCCCGGCCTTGACCTCTTCCTCGAGGTTGCGCTGGGTGATGGCGATGATCCGCACATCGATGCGCACCGGCTCGCGCCCGCTGACACGCAAGAAATAGCCGCTGTCGAGCGCGCCCAAGAGCTTGGACTGGGCCTCCCAATCCATATCGGCGACCTCATCGAGCATCAGGGTGCCGCCGGCGGCCTTCTCTAGGCTGCCATAATGGATATGGTCCTGCTCCTCGACGCCAAACAACTCGCTGGCCGCATTGTCGGTAGCAAGCGCTGAAACGCAAAGATCGATGAATGGACGATCGCGCCTTGCGCTCTGGGAATGGAGATAGCGGGCAAAGGTCTCGCGCCCGCTGCCGGGTTCCCCAGTGATCAGGACCCAGGTGTCGTGTTGGGCGATGCGTTTGACCTGTTCGCGCAGACGCTGGATGACGGCACTGCGTCCGACCGGCTCATGGACCTGGGGGCTGCGCCGCCTAAGCCCGATATTTTCCTGCTGAAGCTTGCTAGCCTCTAGGGCGCGTTCCACGGTCAGCAGCAGTTTGGCCATCGATAAGGGCTTTTCGAGAAAGTCATAAGCCCCCAGTCGCGTGGCCTCGACCGCGGTCTCGATCGTGCCATGACCCGACATCATGATCACCGGACAAGGCAGCTCGTCGTCGGACCACTCTTTGAGCAAAGAGATCCCATCGATGTCGGGCATCCAGATATCGAGCAGGATCAGGTCGGGGCGCCGGTCGCGCAGGGCGTGACGCGCGGCCTCGCTGTTCTCGGCCATAGCCACGGTATAGCCCTCATCCTCCAGGATCTCCTTGACCAGGCCGCGGATATCGGGTTCGTCGTCGACGACCAGGATATGGGTTGCGCTCATGGTGCTCTCTCAAGCTCTTGACCCTAGACCGCAGGAGCGGTCAGTTGCCAGATGGGAATACGGACCCTGATCAGGGCCCCCGATTCGGTATTCTCGACGGCGATCATACCGCCATGTTCCTCGATGATCTTCTTGACGATCGCCAATCCCAGGCCTGTCCCTTTGGTCTTGGTCGTGACATAGGGCTCGAACGCCCGCTCCAGGATGTGCGGGTCGAAGCCCGGTCCATTATCGCTGATAAGACACTGGAGATAGTGGGCATCGTCCAACTCGATCGGTTCGGTGCTGACTCTGATCCGCCCATTAGGGCGCCCTTCGAGCGCCTCGGCGGCGTTCTTGATCAAATTATGGATGACCTGTCTGAGGCGCAACGGGTCCCCTTTAATCCGCACTTCCGGAGCACCGAGCGCGATCTCGAGCATGGTCATGCCGGCGCTGCGATAAAGATCCAAGACCTCGCGCGCGAGCTCGTCAAACACAAAGGGCTCGGTTCGGATGTGCGCGCTCTTGGCATAGTCCGAGAAGTCGTTGACCATCGCCTTGAGCGCCTCGACCTGCTGGATGATGGTTGAGGTCGCACGGTCGATGATCTGAGCATCCTGCTCTGCGGCCTTGGCGAGCAGCTTGTGCCGCAGGCGCTCTGCCGAGAGCTGGATCGGAGTCAACGGGTTTTTGATCTCATGGGCGAGACGGCGCGCCACCTCGGCCCAGGCAGCATGACGTTGGGCCACAATGAGGGAGGTGATATCGTCGAAGACCACTACATGCCCCCGCTGATTGCTGTCTGGAAGGGGTAGGGGACTGCCACGGCACAACAGGGTCTGGCTGGTCTCATCGCGCTGGAGCTTGACCTCGGTCCGCCAGGGGCGCGGATCGTTGAGATGACGGCGCACGGCCTCAATCCAGGGCACGAGCCAGGGGGCAGCGCCTTCCAGGTCGTCAAGTCCGCTAGACGCCTGATCCAAGTTCTCTGTCAATCCCAGGATCGCCCGCGCTGCTGGATTGACCATGGCCAGATATTGGTGCTCGTCGAAGGCAATCACCCCGGAGGACAGACGCCCCAGGATGGTCTCGAGATAATTGCGCTGGGTCTCAACCTCATGCTTGCTGCGCGCCGCGGCATCGCGCGCCTGGGCGATGCGCCGGGCCATGGCATTGAACGAGGTCACTAGGAAACTGAGCTCATCGTCATGGCGGGGCAGGGGGATCCGTTGGTCATA
Source organism: Caldichromatium japonicum (assembly GCF_011290485.1). Taxonomy (GTDB): domain Bacteria; phylum Pseudomonadota; class Gammaproteobacteria; order Chromatiales; family Chromatiaceae; genus Thermochromatium; species Thermochromatium japonicum. The sequence goes on from NZ_CP048029.1 coordinate 800,294, forward strand.
GTTGCCCTCTGAGATCAGGCGGGTGGCGCGGGCGATATCGGCGATCGGCGCCACCAGGCGCCGGGCGGTGTGAAAGGCGGCGATCAGTGCAGCCATCACCCCAAACGCCAAAACCAATGACAGGGTAAGTGAGAAGCTGAGTTTCAGCGACCGACGCAGATAGGCCAATTCCGTATAGCGGTTATAGGCGTTTTCCAAGCGATTGCTCAGGGTGCTGATCCGGGCCGAGGTGGGAAACAGCGCCTGCATCAACAAAGGTCGGCCACTAGGATCCTGGACCAGGGTACGTACCACCAGCTCATTGCCCGGGCCCGTCTCCAAGCCGACATAATTGACACCGGCCCGCACGCTCTGATGGATGTCGCGATCCGGCGCAGCGGGGACCAACTGGGTCGGGTCCTCGTTGGCCGTCCCCAGGACCCGTCCGTTGGCATCATAGACGGTGAGTTCAATCGCCCCGGCGCGCCGACGCAGGCTATTCAGACTCAAGGCGATCGCCGTGGCCGAGCGGTCTTCGATCCCCGCCAAAAGCTGCTCGGTGATCTTGACCAAGAGACGTTGATTGAGATCAAGCGAGGCTTGATTGAGCTCGAGGGCATCTTGCATGGCGCGCCCGATCTCGACGTCGAACCAGCTATCGATCCCGCGCAAGAGAAAGCCGAGCGAAAAGTAATACACCGTGCCGACAGGTAGGAGAGCGATCAGGGTAAACAACAAGACCAGACGCGCAGTCAAGCGCGAGCCTGCAGCCTGACGCCGGTAACGGCGAATCAGCTTGACGAGATTGACGACCACCAGCACCGCCAAGACCGCAAGCCCGGCGAGCACTATGGCGAGCAGCGGGACAAAGGCGCGGCTTAAGGCCTCGGAATTCTCCACGGCATCGCGCATCAAGACGAGCACTACGAAGAGTCCGAGGATCAGGAGGGCGACCGGAAGAACGCCTAGGACGGGTCGCCAGCTTAGGGTTTTACCGGCCACGTGGTCCAACCGCTCGACAGTTTCCAGGACGGGCGCAGATAGGCCGTGGGGCGTAGCGGCAGCGGCAGCTCTTCGATGTCCAGAGAGACCTTCAAGCGCAGCTCGTAGTCTGATTTGGGGTCGAGCCGGTCGCGGGCGATGAGCAGCTGGTCGGTCAATTCGCTCAGGGCGCGGATCGCGGTATCGCGGGTCACAAACTCCTGACGCTGGTGGCCAGGCAGACGATAGACCTCGTAACGCTCGGATAAGGGGCGATAGCGGATGATGCAACGCCACTGGTCGTCGAGCAGACTATCCTCCCAGATCCAGGACCCAACGCGCCTCAGCTGGGCATGGAAGACCAGGGTCAGGGGGACACCATGATCCAGCGCCTCCAAAGCGACCGGACTGAATGCCAGTGTTGTGCGCGCATTGAGCAGGATCTGCCCTGCCTGCTCATGGAGCTCGACCTGCTGGATGCTGAAGCCGGTGGCCTGGGCTGCGCCGAGCGGATAGGCTGATAGGGCCGAGGCCAAAAGCAAGGCGACGCTCAAAAGCATGCGTGGGCTCATGAGGCGGCCTTCGCGATGAGCGCGTAGAAAAAACCATCATGTCCGCCCGGCCTGGGCAGGAGTTGCAAACCCGGTGGGCGGGGACGCCCCCAGGGGTGGCAAAGCAACAGGACCTGCGCCTCGGGGTGGCGCCCCACAAAGTCAGCGACCTGCACCTCGTTCTCCTGGGCGAAGAGCGAGCAGGTGGCATATAACAGGCGTCCACCGGGGCGCAGCAACGGCCAGATGGCCTCCAGCATCCTTGCTTGGGTCGCAACCAGGGCAGGGATGTCCTTAGGCCGGCGCAGCCAGGGGATATCGGGATGACGGCGCATCACCCCGGTCGCCGAGCAGGGGACATCGAGTAGGATGCGGTCGAAAGGTCTCTCCGTCCAGCTCCCTTGTGGATCGGCGGCATCGGCGACCAAGAGCTGGGCCTTGAGTCCCAGGCGCTTGAGCAGCCGCTCGGCGGTCTCAAGACGCGCGGGATCATGATCCATGGCGATGAGCTCCAGCTCACCGCGCGCCTGCTCCAGGATGGCCGCGGTCTTGCCGCCAGGCGCGGCGCAGGCATCGAGCACCCGTGCGCCGGCTGGGGCAGCGAGCAGCAGGGCAGCAAGCTGGGCCCCGCTGTCTTGGACCGAGACCCAGCCCCTCTCCCATCCTGGCAGCTCGCGCATGAGGTGGGGCTGATCGAGCAGGATGCCGGTCGGAAGTTCCGCGATGGGTCTGGCTGCGATCCCTGCCGCCGCTAGGGTATCGAGATAGTCCGCCCGTGAGCACCTCAGGGGATTGACGCGCACTGCCATCGGTGCTCTCCCCTGGCTGGCCTGGACGATTGCCTCCCAATCATCCGGCCAATCGGTGCGCAGGTGCTCGATCAGCCAAGCGGGATAGGGCCAGCGGGCCTCGGGCTGGCGCATGACCCAGGCAAGCAGGTCTGCCTGCTCGCGCAAGAAGCGACGCAGCAGGGCATTGACCAGGCCAGCGAGATGCGGCTTGCCGATCGTACGCGCCGCCTCGACCGTGGCCGAGACCACGGCATGGGGTGGGATCTGGCTGAAGGCGAGCTGATAGAGCCCTATCAGGATGAGGTCATAGAGCTCGGCGTCGCGCTCCTTGAGCGGGCGATCGAGCAGCCGGTCGGCGATACAGGTTAAGGGCACCAGATGGCGCAGTGAGCCATAGACCAATTCCTGGAGCAACGCGCGATCGGCATCGGATTGACCGGTTGGATCCCCGGACAAAAGACCTCCGAGCGACCGCCTGCCCGTGCGCACGTCGCGCAGCAGACGCGCTGCCGCTGCGCGTGACGCAGCGCCCGGGGTCTTGCGAGCAACTTCGATGCTCTGCCGGCTCTTAGTCAAAACGCGCGCCATCCAGTCGCCGCGCGTTAAGATACTCGGCGGCGCTCATGGGTCGTTTGCCGGCAGGCTGAAGGCGGGTGATGCGCAAGATCCCAGCCCCTGTGGCAACACAAATCCCTGCACGGTCGGCTTGCAAGATGGCGCCGGGGCATGCCCCCTCGGGTCCGTCCTCGGCCTGGGCCGCCCATAGTCGGATGGGTGCTGCCTCCAAGGTCGTATAAGCGATCGGCCAGGGATTAAAGGCGCGGATCTGACGCTCGATAAGATCAGCAGGAGAGCGCCAATCGATGCGCGCCTCGTCCTTGCTGAGCTTGGGGGCATAGGTGGTCTGCGCCTCATCCTGGGGCTCGGGAACCAGCGAGCCGTCGGCGATCCTTGGCAGAGCCTCGAGCAATGCCTGGGCGCCGAGCGCCGCCAGCCGGTCATGGAGCGTTTGGCCGGTCTCATCCGGCGCGATCGGGGTGGTGATGCGGTGATAGACCGGACCGGTATCCAGCCCCTCTTCCATGCGCATGATCGAGACCCCCGTCTGGGTATCGCCGGCGAGGATGGCGCGTTGGATCGGGGCCGCACCTCGCCAGCGCGGGAGCAGCGAGGCATGGACATTGATGCACCCCAGCGTGGGAGCATCCAGGACCGCCTTAGGCAATAACAGGCCATAGGCGGCGACCACGAACAGGTCCGCTCCCAGCCCAACGAGCTGGGCAACGGCCTCGGGGTCGCGCTTGAGGCTCGCAGGCTGATAGAGCGGCAGTCCATACGAGAGCGCTAGGGCCTTGACCGGGCTCATCTGAAGATACTGGCCGCGGCCTGCAGGTCGGTCTGGCTGGGTATAGACGCCGATCACCGCCTGACCCGCATCCAGCAGGGCCTGGAGCGCAGGTACGGCAAACTCCGGCGTCCCAGCAAAGAGTACGCGCAGCGGTCGCATCCTGAGGGGTCTCAGGGGTTTGAGCCCTAGATGGCCTGACGGCGCTGAGCGGCGCTCGCCTGGGCGAGGGCAGACGCCTGACGCTCCTTGCGCTGTTTTTCAAGCTTATGGCGGATGCGCTGACGCTTAAGGAGCGAGATGTGATCGACAAACAGCTTGCCGTCGAGATGATCCAGTTCATGCTGGATACAAATGGCGAGTAATCCATCCGCTTCGAACCTAAAAGTCTGGCCCTCGCGATCGAGGGCCTCGACGGTTACCCGCTCGGCGCGGGCAACAGGTTCGTAGAATCCCGGAACGGACAGACAACCCTCCTCGCGCTGGGTCGTCCCTTCACGCGCCAGTATCCGCGGATTGATCAGACACAGCGGCTGATCATGTGTTTCGGAGACATCGATGACGACTACCTGAAGTTGGACATCGATCTGGGTGGCCGCCAATCCAATACCTGGGGCCGCGTACATGGTCTCGAGCATATCATCGACCAGGCGGCGGATGCCATCATCGACTTGTTTGACCGGCTGGGCCTTCTTGCGCAGCCGTGGATCGGGGAAGGTGAGGATCTCGCGTAGGGCCATAGAGATTTGCCGTGGAAATTGGGTGGTCGAAAGTCAGCGCGGTGCGCTACCATTGATTGCAGAATACTATATCCCGAAAATAGGGTTTGAGTCCTGACATTGAAAGGCGGCGCGATCGCTGGGAGCGGTTTTCAACCGGTCTGCACGTCGCGTGGCATCCTACCGATCCCATTGCGCCAGCAAGGGATGAGCCACACTGATTGTAGAGGTGAACACCTCGACAGGGGGGTCTCTATGCAAAGCCGTTTCGCCATCCTGTCCGTTTTTAGCATTGTCTTGACGCTCTTCGCAGGTGCAACACCTGCATTGGAGCTGGCGCCAGATGCCCCGTCGCGCTACGTGGTCCAGCCAGGCGATACCCTCTGGGACATCGCCGGCCGTTTCCTCAACGAGCCTTGGCGCTGGTCCGAAGTCTGGCAGGCCAATCCGGGTATCGACAATCCCAACCGCATCTATCCTGGGGATGTCCTGGAGCTCGCCCAGGTTGCCGGTCGCCCGGTGATCCGGCGGGCGGCAGGGGTGCGTACCGTCAGGCTTAGCCCGCAGGTGCGTGCCGAGACCCTCAAGGCCCCTATCCCCGTTATCCGCATCGGTAACATCGCCCCCTTTCTCACCCAGCCCTATGTAGCCGATTCGGATGCAATCAAGCAGGCATCCTATGTGGTTGGTTTTCCTGAAGAACATATCGTTGCCGGGGTGCGCGACTCGATCTATGTGCGCAAGATCCCGTCCGCAGAGATGCAGCAATTTCAAGTCTTACGCCCAGGGGACCCTTTGCGCGACCCCGAGAGCAGTGAGCTTCTGGGCTACCATGTCGAGTTCATCGCCAATGCCGTCCTCGAACGTCCAGGAAATCCAGCCAAGCTGCGGGTGACCCGTATGGAGCGCGAGGTGTCGATCGGTGATCGGGTCATCCCTGCCGATCCCGAATCTGCGCTGGCCGACTTCTTGCCCCGTCCAGCCCCAACCGGTTTGCGTGGGCGCATCCTGGCGGTGACCAATGGCGTCTCCCAGATCGGGCGCTATGACGTGGTCATCCTCAACCGCGGGGCGCGGGATGGGCTCGAGCCTGGCCATGTCTTCGAGGTCTTCAGCGGGGGCGAGCGCGAGCGTGATCAGGTCCGCTCGGGGATCGCCAACAGCAACTGGTTGATGGATAGCCCGTTTTCGTCCGAGTTCTGGCTGGGATATAGCTATGAATTCAAGGGCTGGCGGGCTGATGAACCTTCAGCCAATGAGGGCTTCCCGTTGCATCCTGCCTATCGACGGCAGAAGGCCGAATATATTGCTCCTTTCGAGCGTGCTGGTCGGTTGATGGTCTTTCGTGTCTTCGACCGGGTGAGCTTTGGCGTGATCCTGGAAGCAACGCGGGCGCTTCAGGTCGGCAACTGGATCGCCCCCCCATCGGCCTGATCCCAGGTGTCGCTACCTCTGATCGAGGACTCGCCACTTGCGGATTGGGTGAGGCTGAGCCTGGTACCTGGTATCGGCTGCCGTACCTATCGGAAATTGATCGAGACCTTTGGTTCGCCGAGCGCCGTTTTGTCGGCAAGCCAGGCCCAGCTCGGCCAGGCGGGTCTTAAGCCTGCGACCATCGCAGCCCTCCGCGCTCCGGACCCCGCCTTGATCAGTGCAATCCTGGCCTGGGCCAATCAGCCTGATGCCCATCTGGTGACCCTGGCCGATGCGCGTTATCCCACCTTGCTGGCCCAGATCCATGATCCGCCCCAGATCCTCTATGTGCGCGGGCAGGTTGAGCTTTTGTGCGACCCGCAGATTGCCATCGTCGGCAGCCGCAACCCAACCCCGGCCGGCGTCGAGATCACGCAGTTCTTTGCCCGGCGTCTTGCCGAATTTGGGCTAGTCGTCACCAGCGGGCTGGCCATCGGTATCGACGGAGCGGCCCACGAGGGGGCACTTGAGAGAGGCGAAACCATCGCGGTGCTCGGGACAGGTCCGGATCGGGTCTATCCGGCCAGACACCGCGATCTTGCGCGGCGCATCCTCAAGCAGGGTGCGCTGGTCAGCGAATTCCCCCCTGGCTGCGGCGCGCTGGCCAAGCATTTTCCCCGACGCAACCGCCTGATCAGCGGCATGAGCCTAGGGGTCTTGGTTACGGAAGCGGCCTTGCAAAGCGGTTCACTCATCACGGCGCGCCTGGCACTTGAACAGGGGCGCAAGGTCTTTGCCATCCCCGGTTCCATCCGCAACCCCATGGCGCGCGGCTGCCATGCGCTGATCCGCGAGGGTGCCGAGCTGGTCGAGGACCCTGCCGAGCTCATCGCTGAGCTCGCCCCAGGGTTGCGTGCAGCCCTAAAACGAGAGATAGGTGATGTGCCACCTCCCCAAATGGCATCGGGCTTGTCACCCGAGCAGTCGCAACTCCTTGTCGCCATGGGCCATGATCCGGTGACCCTCGATGATCTGACCCGGCGCACCGGGCTGCCTGTCGAGCAGATCAACGCCGCGCTCTTGCTCATGGAGCTTGCGGGTCATGTATCATCCCTTCCGGGCGGACGTTATACCCGTACCACCTGAGCGGTCCCGTAGATCCTTGGCCACTACCCGAGAGTGCCGATGAGCGAAACCATGGTCGATGTCCTGATCTATCTTTACGAAAACTATATGGGTGGCGAGGATCAACCGCCGGTTGAACCGAGCACCCTCGAGGATGAGCTGACCCAGGCCGGCTTCAGCCCAGGCGAGGTCGCTAAGGCCCTGCGCTGGCTCGACGAGCTGGCCCAGGTAGTCGGTTCGGTCGTTGAAACCGCGCCTAGCGCGGGGGTGATGCGGATCTATGATGAGCGCGAATGCGCTAAGCTCGATCGCGAGGTACGGGGGATGCTATTGGCCCTTGAACAGGATGGCATCCTTGATCCTGTCAGCCGCGAGCTGGTCATCGATCGACTCTTAGCCATCGATCACCCGCGTGTCCTGGTTGAGGAGGCCCAATGGGTAGCCTTGCTTGTCCTCATGAACTGCCCTGGGCGCGAATCGGCTTTCAGTCAACTCGAGGCCATGCTCTACACTGAAGACGCCTGTTCGCCCTATCTCCATTGAGCCTGTCAGTTCCAGGCTGCAGTAACCGAAGCGCATGAATCTCGTCGTCGTCGAATCACCGGCCAAGGCCAAGACCATCAAAAAATATCTCGGGCCTGATTTCGAAGTCGTCGCCTCTTATGGCCATGTCCGCGACCTGATCCCCAAGGAAGGGGCGGTCGATCCTGACAACGGCTTTGCCATGAAATACCAGGTTATCGAGCGCAACGAGCGCCATGTCCAAACCATCGCCAAGAAGCTCAAGGAGGCGAAGGCCCTATATCTTGCCACCGACCCCGACCGCGAGGGTGAGGCCATCTCCTGGCATCTTTATGAGCTACTCAAAGACCGGCATCAGCTCGGCAACAAACCCGTGCATCGGGTGGTCTTCAATGAGATCACCAAGCGCGCTGTGCAAGAGGCAATCGCTCACCCGCGTGGGATCTCCTATGACCTGGTCAATGCCCAGCAGGCGCGGCGGGCCCTCGATTATCTGGTCGGCTTTAATCTTTCGCCGCTCCTCTGGAAAAAGATCCGGCGGGGGCTATCGGCCGGGCGGGTGCAAAGCCCAGCGCTGCGCCTCATCTGCGAGCGCGAGGCTGAGATCGAATCCTTTGTCCAGCGCGAGTACTGGACCATTGAGGCCGATGCCGCCAAAGAGGGGCGCTCATTCGTCGCCCGGCTCATCCAGTTTGCGGGCGAGAGGCTTGAGCAGTTCAGCATCACCCATAAAGCACGCGCAACCGAGGTCGTGAGCGCACTCGAGACCGCGGCCCAGGGCGGGCTGATCGTCGAACAGGTCGAGCATAAGCAGCGCAAACGCCATCCGGCGCCGCCCTTCATCACTTCGACCCTGCAACAGGAGGCAGCGCGCAAGCTGGGTTTCAGCGCCCAGCGCACCATGCGCGTGGCCCAGCAGCTCTATGAGGGGGTGGATATCGGCAGCGGCGCGGTCGGATTGATCACCTATATGCGCACCGATTCGGTGAATCTGGCCCAAGAGTCGATCGCTGAGATCAGGGACTATATCGCCGAGCGTTATGGCCAGGCCGCCTTGCCCGAGGGACCCCGCCAATATAAGACCAAGGCCAAGAATGCCCAGGAGGCCCATGAAGCGATCCGCCCGACCTCGATCCTCCGCGACCCTGCCCTCCTGAGGGAGCATCTTACGTCCGATCAATTCAGGCTTTATGAGCTGATCTGGAAACGGACGCTCGCCTGTCAGATGGCCTCGGCGCTGATCAATCAGGTGATTGTGGATCTAGACGCAGGTGCGGGCAATCTCTTGCGGGCGACCGGCTCGGTGATCGCCGACCCGGGATTCATGCGCGTCTATCTCGAGGGGCGGGATGATGCGCAAGATGCCGACGACGACGAGGAACGCATGTTACCCGAGATGCAGGTCGGCGAACGCGTGCAGCTCCTGGCCATCCGTCCCGAACAGCATTTCACCGAGCCGCCACCGCGCTATACCGAGGCCACCTTGGTCAAGGCGCTCGAAGAATATGGGATCGGGCGGCCCTCGACCTATGCCACCATCATCTCGACACTCCAGGAACGCGAATATGTGGTCTTGGACAAAAAGCGCTTCGTCCCCACCGATGTTGGGCGGATCGTCAACCGATTCCTGACCGAATACTTCACCAACTATGTGGACTATGACTTCACTGCCCGCCTAGAGGATGATCTGGATGCCGTCTCGCGCGGTGAGTACGAGTGGATACCGCTGCTGGAGCGTTTCTGGCGGCCATTTAAGGACCTGATCGATCACACCCAGGCCCATGTCAAGCGCAGCGAGATCACCCAAGAGCGGATCGATGAACCCTGTCCCAAATGCGGCGGGCAATTGGTCATCCGCTTGGGGCGCAATGGGCGCTTCGTCGGCTGTTCCAATTATCCGACCTGCGACTATACCCGTAGCCTAGACCCAGAAGGCGCTGACCACCCGTCTGCGGAGGTCGTCGAGGGGCGCACCTGTCCGCAATGCGGCTCGGCCCTCGAGATCAAAGGTGGGCGCTATGGCAAGTTCATCGGTTGTAGCGCCTATCCCAAATGCAATTACATCGAGCCCTTGGAACGGCCCGAGGATACGGGTGTCACCTGTCCCCAATGCAGTCAGGGGACCTTGCAGAAACGCCGCTCGCGCCGCGGTAAGGTCTTTTATTCCTGCTCGACCTATCCCAAATGCAACTATGCGCTCTGGGACGAGCCGATCGCTGGTCCCTGTCCCCAGTGCGGCTGGCCGGTATTGACCCTCAAGGTGACCAAGCGTCAGGGGGCCCTTCGGGTCTGTCCGCGCAAAGAGTGCGGTTATCGCGCCCCGCTGGAGGCCGATGCACTCGCCCCCGCCCAGCCCGAACCCGACGCCCTATAAGAGTTAAGGGTCACTGGCTAGGCCCAAGATCCCCCATGCCCCTCCCCGATGCGATTGGGTAGCAGCGGCAGGGAGAGGGGCAAGCCAGGGTACTGGCAAAAGGCTAGGCGCTAGCCTGGGGAAAGCGGGCGGTGTGTGGATTGCCCTGGCGGGCCCCGCCAAACAAGGACAGGCGGGCTGCCTACAAGGGCCTGGGTCAGGGCAGGATCTGGATTGGCGTTCCGTCCTTGACCAGGCTCCAGATCTCATCCATCTCGTGGTTTTGGACCGCGATACAGCCCTGGGTCCAATCGCGGTTGGCATAGGCGCGGCGCATGCCTTCGGATTGGATATAGTTGGGCAGGCCGTGGATCATGATCATGCCCCCTGGGTTGTCATAGCCGAGCTTGCGGCTGAGCTCGCGGTCGCGCGCGTTGGGATAGGAGATATGGATCGCCTTGTAAAAGTTGCTGTTCGGATTGCGCCAGTTGAGGACATACTGGCCCTCGGGGGTGCGCTGGTCGCCCTCGCGATATTTATGACCGACAGGTGCCCCGCCGAGCGAGACCCGATATTGGCGGACCACCTTGTCGCCGCTCAAGAGCTGTAATTGGCGCTGCGACTTTCTGACCACTACCCTATCGATCGGTCCGCTGGGCTGCTGGGCCGATTCAGGGGGCGTAGTCGTTGTGCTGCATCCATTGAGACCGAATATCCCCGTGAGCAGGCACAGGGCGAGCGTATACCGCGCCAAGACCGGGCGGCTGACAGCAGGCAGTCTGCCTGCTGGGGATCTTGTCAGTGTTAGCACAGACATGGTCCACATATCCTCTTGTACGCAAGTCGAAAAACCGCGATAGAGATGCGCCGGCAAGTTTAGGGGCCGTGCGGCGCAAAATCCATCCGAAAATAATGCATATTTCATGCCAACCTCGAACGCAAGACGCAGATCTAATCCCCTGACCAGGCGCGTACGACCAGGGTCTTGAGATAGGCGGTCTCGGGGATCGCGGGGTGGATCGGGTGGTCTGGGCCCTGTTGCCCCACCTCCAGGATCTGGATACGCCGTCCGTTACGCTGTGCAGCCTGTTGCACCAGTCGCTGGAAGGTCTCGCGCCCGAGATGGAACGAGCACGACGAGGTGATCAGGAGACCATCGGGCCTCAGGAGCTCAAGCCCCAGGCGATTGATCTGGCGATAGGCGGCGAGTCCCTCGGGCTCGTCCTTGCGACGTTTAATAAAGGCCGGAGGGTCGAGGATCAGGGTGTCGAAGCGCTCCCCCTGTTCGCGCAAGGCGCGCAGGTGTTCAAAGGCATCACCTTGCAGGGTCTGGATGCGTCCGGCGAGTCCGTTGCGCTCGGCATTGATCATGAGCGCCTGCAGGGCCTCTGTTGAACTGTCGATACAGAGCACCTCTTGGGCGCCGAGCGCCGCTGCCCGCAGCCCCCAGGCGCCGAGATAACTGAACACATCGAGCACCCGCTGTCCCACGCCGTAGCGGGCCAGTCGTTTGCGGTTTTCGGCCTGATCAAAGAACCAGCCTGTCTTCTGACCTCGACCAGGATCGATGGCAAAGACCAATCCCTCCTCGCTGACCCGCACCTCTGTCCGCGGCTCACCCAGCACCCATTCGACCCCTTGTTCCAGACCCTCGAGCTCGCGCACCGGGGTGTCATTGCGCAGGACGATCGCCTGTGGGCGCAAGACCTGTTCCAAGGCCGTCAGGATCTCGGCGCGGCAATGCTCCATCCCTGCTGTCGTCAACTGGACCGCCAGAAGATCGTCATAACGATCGACGATCAGACCGGGCAGTCCATCGGCTTCGCCGAAGACCAGGCGATAAAAGGGCCGTTCGTACAGCCGTTCGCGCAGGCTCAGGGCCTGATGTAGGCGCTTGAGCCAAAAGGTGGGGCCTGGCGGCTGGCTGCGGTCGCGGCTCAACAATCGAGCACAGATCAGCGAGTGTGGATTGACATAGCCATAACCGAGCCAGCGCCCGCGTTGGCTGATGACCTCAACCGGTTGGCCGGGCTCCAGGCCCTTAAGTGGGGTCTCGTCGGTATCGACCTCATTGCTATAGATCCAGCAGTGTCCGGCAAGCAGGCGGCGTTCCTGGTCCTTGCGCAGGATAAGGGGTTGGGGTTGCATCGTTTTGTTAGGCCGTTTGGTTCGTCAAGGGAAAACTATACCGAAACCCTAGAGATCCCGTGGCTGAAAAAACGGTGGCCGGGCCCATCTAGACCCATGAACAGCTCCCCGAGGCCACGCCCCATGTCCCGAGCGCAAGACCGATCTGTTTCCCTTGCCAATCGCCTGGCCTCAGCCGCCAGCCCCTATCTGCAACAGCATGCGACCAACCCCGTCGCTTGGTGGCCCTGGTGCCCGGAGGCCCTGGCCCTCGCCCGCCGGCTCGACCGCCCGATCCTGCTGTCGATCGGTTATTCGGCCTGTCATTGGTGCCATGTCATGGCCCATGAGTCGTTCGCGGACCCAGAGACCGCGGCGCTGATGAACCGGTTATTCATCAATATCAAGGTCGATCGCGAGGAACGACCTGACCTTGATAAGGTCTATCAGACCGCTCACCAGCTCTTGGCCCGGCGACCCGGTGGCTGGCCCCTGACCGTCTTTCTCACGCCGGATGATCTGGTGCCCTTCTTTGCCGGCACCTATTTCCCGCCCGAGCCACGCTATGGCCTGCCGTCGTTTAAGCAGTTGTTGGTCGGGGTCGAGCTCGCCTATCGCGAGCAGGGCCGGGACATCCGCGAACAGAACCGGCACCTGCTCGCGGCGCTCGCCAGCCTCGAACCGCGCGGCGGATCGGCGCTGCCGGATGAGAGCCTATTGGACTCTGCGGTCGAGCAACTCGCCCTCAGCTTCGACCCTGTTTATGGTGGGTTTGGCGGTGCGCCCAGGTTTCCCCATAGCCAGGATCTGGGTCTCCTGTTGCGCCGCCACGCGCAGCTCTTATCCAAGGGTCGGCCAGACCCGCGTTTGTTGCACATGGCCCGCTTTAGCTTGCAGCGGATGATCGGCAGCGGCCTCTTCGATCAGATCGGGGGCGGGTTTTATCGCTATGCGGTCGATGAGCGCTGGCTGATCCCCCATTTCGAAAAGATGCTCTATGACAACGGACCCCTGCTTGGTCTGTGCGCAGACCTCTATGCCATCACCGGCGAGGCGCCCTTCCGCGAAGCGGCCCTGGCAACCGCCGATTGGGTCAGGCACGAGATGCAGTCCCCAGAGGGCGGCTATTACGCGACTCTGGATGCCGACACTGAGGGACAGGAAGGGGGCCTTTATCTCTGGGACCGCGCTGAGGTCCGCGATTGTCTCGATGCCGATGCCTATCGGGTCTTTGCCGCGGTCTATGGTCTGGATCGGCCGCCGAACTTCAAGGGGCGCTGGCATCTCGCCCTCGCCCGCAGGCCAGAGGAGGTCGCCGCCGACCTGGGGCTGGGGATCCACGAGGTCCAGGGATTGCTCGCCGCAGCGCGCGCTAAACTTTTGGCGGTCCGCGCTCGCCGCCCGCGGCCACACTGCGACGACAAGGTCTTGACCGCCTGGAACGCCCTGATGATCCAGGGGATGGCGCACGCCGGACGTCTCCTGGAGCGGTTTGAGCTCTTAGACTCAGCCGAGCGCGCCCTTGAATTCATCCGGCGGACCCTATGGCGCGACGGGCGCTTGATCGCGGTCTGGCGAGAGGGGGTCAGTGGGCCGCCGGGCTATCTCGACGATCATGTCAATCTGATCGCCGCTCTATTGGAGATGCTCCAGGTGCGCTGGTCGGCATCCGACCTCGAGTGGGCGATCGCGCTCGCCGAGGTCATGATCGCTGAGTTTCAAGACCCCGAGCGCGGTGGCTTTTGGCTGACTGGCCCCCTCCATGAGACCCTGATCCACCACCACAAGCCCCTGGCCGATGAGTCATTGCCCGCCGGCAATGGGGTAGCCGCCCAGGTCTTGCAGCGGCTGGGACACCTGGTGGGCGAGGTGCGCTATCTTGAGGCCGCGGAGCGCACGCTCAAACTCGCTGCTGAGTCTATGCAGCGCCTACCCGAGGCACATGCAAGCCTGTTGATCGCGCTTGCCGAGTGGCAAGAGCCACCCGAACAGCTCGTCATCCGCGCCGAAGGCGACGGACTTGGATCATGGCAACGCGCCGCCCAGAAGGGCTTCCAGCCCGATCGCCTGGTCTTTGCCATCCCCGCCGATGTGCCTAATCTACCTGGGGCACTTGCTACGATCCGCCCTGGCGATGGGCCCCTCATCTATCGCTGTCGCGGGACCCGGTGTCTGCCGCCGGTCGCCTCTCTCAATGAGCTCGAAGCAACAGGGGGTGAGATAAGGCGATAAATGATCTAGAATCTCGGCCTTATTTACAACCCGCTATAGGTTTTACTCAATGAGCCGAGAGGACGAGCATAGATATTGCGAGACCATCCGCCAGGCACCTTCCTTCGGTCGATTCATCGAGATTCATCCGACAGACGAGGATTTGGTCAAAAAATATTCCATCCCCCATGAATCGATTACCCTCCCTGCACATCAATACCTGAAGGAACACCCCCTGAGGAGATGGATCAAAAGGGCGCTGGGCAGGCATCGCTCTCTCATCTATACGATCGGCAAGAATAGATATTTCAGAAGGTACATGGCACGCGTTAGGGACAATCAGATCCCCTATGTGCATCAATGTACCTATCAGTATTATGCAGACCTCATCCATTATCTTGCCGAACAGCGGGGTGAGATCAAGCATCTCTGTGAGGTCGGTGTTTTTCTCGGCGGCGCCTCGGTATTGCTTGCCCAGGCTGCTGTTGACTTTGACCTGACCTTGGACCTGATCGACCTCAATCCCAATTATCTGGGATACACCTATGAGCTGATCCTGAGATATATCCCAGAGGCAGCAGCCAGGGTCAGGGCATTTCACGGAGACTTTCCAACCTATGTCGAGGCCGGTCATATCCAAAGGCAAGAGGGAAGCGTCTTTATCCAGTTCGATGCCTCGCATGAGTTTCGCTTTGTGCTCAAGGATATGGTCGCCTTGAGGTCGGCCAAGGAATTCATCAAATCATTTGCGATCCAGGATACAAACCTCAGGAGCAAGGAGCCGGAAAACGAGATCTTCGTCGATCTAGCGGTCTATGCGATGTTCGGGTTCGATGTACGCTATCGTCCCGTCGGCTATACATGGAGTCGGGACATCTGGATCGGCAGCGACTGGGAGCTTTATCTGTCCAAGGATAGACCCGAGGGCTTTCTCATCGAACTGGTTGAGAATCGCTTTGGCTATCCAAGCGATGAGGTCTAGGCCGGATCAATAGATCCACGGGATGAATTTACGCACCCGGCGCGCATAGTCGGCGTATTCGGGATGGCGCTCGGTGAGCCAATGTTCTTCCTTGCTGGCTTTATAATCCAGCAGGATAAATCCAATGATTAAAATCAAAAGATGGCTAAGGCTTAGGGTAAAGCATATCCAACCCAATCCCGCAAATATGAGACTGCTATAAAGTGGATGGCGTACCCAGGCGTAGGCACCCTGTTTGACGAGTCGGTTGTGTTCGACGGGATAGGGCAGGGGGGTAAGATAGTCTCGGATATGCAGGACCCCAAGGCCACTGAATAAAATAGCTATCAGCCAGCAGAGTCCCAGCAGAAGCCAGCGGGGGATCAAAAGGATAGACAGCACCGCTGGCGTTGCCAGCGGATTCCATGCCGGCGTCAAGACGAAGACAAAGAACAGCACAAACTGTAATACGACCAGATATTCGCCGTGTTCGCCCTTCAATATTTTCAGCATCGACATCGCAAAGTCTCCGTTTCGTTCGAGAAGAGGGTGTACTGTGCTTAAGATCGTTTCATTCAATATCAATGGCGTTCGCGCCCGCCCGCATCAGATCGAGGCGCTCAAGTCCGGACTTGATCCAGACATTATCGGCCTGCAGGAGTCCAAGGTAGCCGATACGGAGTTTCCGCTCGACTGGACCCAGTCCCTGGGCTATAACGCCCAAATCCATGGAGAAAAGGGGCACTATGGGGTCGCCCTGTTGAGTAAACACCCCCCTGCTGCGGTGACCAAGGGACTGCCCGGCGATGCTGAGACGGCGCAACGTCGGTTGATCGTTGGCCATTATTGCCTCGCCGATGGCACCGAACTCGTGGTGATCGATGCCTATTGCCCGCAGGGTGAATCGCGCGATCATCCCGTCAAGTTCCCAGCCAAGGAGCACTTTTATCAGGGGCTTTTAGAATATCTGCGCACTGCATTTAGCCCGACTCAGAATCTTATCCTGATGGGCGATATGAATATCGCGCCCTTGGATCTGGATATTGGGATTGGTGAAGAGAATGCCAAACGCTGGTTGCGTACCGGCAAATGCGCCTTTCTTCCTGAGGAACGCCAGTGGTTTCAGGCCTTGCTCGACTGGGGGTTGATCGATGCCTATCGCGCCCTCTATCCTGAGGTCAGCGATAGATTCAGCTGGTTTGATTATCGCTCGAAGGGGTTTGAGCGCGAGCCTAAACGGGGTCTGCGCATCGATCATATTTTGATCTCGCCCCCCTTGCGCGAACGCCTGCAGGATGCAGGGGTCTCTTATGAGATCCGCGCTTTGGAAAGGCCCTCGGATCATTGCCCGGTCTGGATCGCCTTGGATCTCCCGCCGCTCAGTGCATCCTGACGCAATCGACGAAATAACTGACCTTGCCGTCGATCTCTTTTTTGACGAGACCGTGGATATCGGTCTCAAAACCCGGAAACCGGGTGTTAAACTCGCGCGCAAATTGGAGATAGCGCACGATGGTGGCATTAAATCGCTCCCCTGGAATCAGGAGCGGGATCCCGGGTGGGTAGGGGGTAAGCAAGACACTGGTCACCCGTCCATCGAGTTCGTCAATCGGTACGCGATCGATCTCGCGATGGGCCATCTTGGCAAAGGCGACGGAGGGTTTTAATACAGGGATGATGTCTGAGAGATACATGTCTGTGGTCAGACGCGCGACATCATTGGCCTTATAGATCCCGTGGATCTGATCGCAAAGATCGCGCAACCCGATTTTTTCATAACGCGGGTATTGTTGGACGAACTCGGGCAGGACCCGCCATAGCGGCTGATTGCGATCATAATCATCCTTGAATTGCTGTAATTCGGTCACCAAGGTATTCCACCGGCCCTTGGTGATGCCGATGGTAAACATAATAAAAAACGAATACAGCCCCGTCTTTTCAACTACGATGCCATGCTCGGCCAAATACTTGGTCACGATCGCCGCGGGGATGCCGGATTCAGCGAACTCGCCATCGACATCGAGGCCCGGGGTGATGACCGTAGCCTTGATGGGGTCGAGCATATTGAACCCGGGTGCGATCTCGCCAAAGCCATGCCAGCGTTCCCCGGCATGGAGCATCCAATCCTCGCGGCTGCCGATCCCCTCTTCAGCGAGATAATCCGGCCCCCAGACCTTAAACCACCAATCATCTTCACCGTATTCGTCATCGACCTTGCGCATGGCGCGCCGAAAATCCAGGGCCTCGAGGATCGATTCGTGCACCAGCGCCGTCCCGCCTGGGGGCTCCATCATCGCCGCCGCCACATCGCAGGAGGCGATGATGGCATATTGCGGACTGGTCGATGAATGCATCAGATAGGCCTCGATGAAACTACCGCGATCGAGTTGGCGGGTTTCGGATTCCTGAACCAGGATCTGCGATGCCTGGGAGAGGCCCGCTAAAAGCTTGTGCGTCGATTGGGTGGCAAAGACCATGGATTCACGGCAACGTTTGCGGTCCTTGCCGATGGCATGCATCCCGACATAGAAATCATGAAAGGCGGCATGCGGCAGCCAGGCCTCATCGAATAAGAGGGTATCGATCTCGCCGTCGAGCAGCGATTTGATGGTCTCGACGTTATAGAGGATCCCGTCATAGGTGCTCTGGGTGATCGTGAGCAGGCGCGGGCGGGCAGTGCGGTCCTTGGCAAATGGGTTGGCAGCGATCTTGCGCCGGACATTCTCAGGCCGGAACTCATCCAACGGGATAGGGCCGATGATCCCATAATGGTTGCGGGTCGGCATCAGAAATACCGGGATCGCCCCGGTCATAATGATGGCATGTAAGACCGATTTGTGACAATTGCGATCGACCACGACGACATCATCCGGAGCCACGGTGGAATGCCAGACGATCTTATTTGAGGTGGAGGTGCCATTGGTGACGAAGAACAGATGATCGCAATGAAAGATCCGCGCCGCATTGCGCTCTGAATCGGCTACCGGCCCCGAATGATCGAGCAATTGACCGAGTTCATCCACTGCATTACAGACATCGGCGCGTAACATGTTCTCGCCAAAGAATTGATGAAACATCTGGCCGACCGGGCTTTTTAAAAAGGCAACACCACCCGAATGGCCTGGACAATGCCAAGAATAGGAGCTATCGGCAGCATAATGGGTGAGTGCCCGAAAGAAGGGCGGAGGAAGGCTGTCGAGATAGGCCCGCGCCTCGCGCGCGACATAGCGCGCGATAAACTCGGGCGTATCCTCGAACATATGGATAAAGCCATGCAGCTCCTTGAGGATATCGTTTGGAATATGACGCGAGGTGCGGGTCTCGCCATAGAGAAAGATCGGGATGTCTTCATTGCGCAGCCGTACCTCGCGCACGAACCCACGTAGCTCTGCGAGCGCCGTCTGGACCTCCTCTGGCGAGCCATTGCCGAACTCCTCGTCGTCGATCGAGAGGATGAAACAAGAGGCGCGGCTTTGCTGCTGGGCAAAGGATGCGAGATCACCATAGCTCGTGACCCCGAGCACTTCTAGACCCTCGTCCTCGATTGCCTTGGCAAGCGCGCGGATTCCCAGGCCGCTCGCATTCTCGGAGCGGAAGTCCTCGTCGATGATCACGACCGGAAAGCGAAAACGCATGTTCCAAACCCTCATGAGCGGGACGGGCGGGCCGTTTCATCAAACGGCCAGATGAATGGTCCCTCAGTAGTTGCCAGAGAAAGGACCAATTGCTGGGGGGGCGAAGACATCAGGGGCCCCAGGCCCGCCCAGCGCGAAGATGTTTAAGGTGACTGCTTGGGTCTCACCGCAATCATGGGATCAGCTGCCGAGACAGTGACCGTGACCGTGGATTCGGCGATCTCGGTCTCGAGATCGCGCACCGTGCCATTGAATGATGCTGGGCTGTCCGGCTCGATCTCTTTGTAGTCGGTCGGCAGACCCATCTGATCGAGGAGGGCGATGAACGGATCTGGATCGAGCTCCTCGACATTGACCATGGTCTTGACATCCCAAGCACCATTGGCGATCAGCCGCGCTGCCGCGACCGGCGGCACACCGGCCGTATAGCTGATCGCTTGCGATTCAACCTCTTCATAGCAGGCCTTGTGGTCCGAGACCTGATAGATAAAGAGCTCACGGCGCTTGCCGTCCTTCCACCCCTTGACGATGTTACCGATACAGGTCTTACCGGTGTAATTGGGCGCAAGCGTCATGGGATCGGGCAAGAGGGCCTTGGTCACTTTTAAGGGCACGACCTCCTGACCATTGGCCAGTTTGACCGGTAGATGCGATAAAAAGCCCAGGGTGCGCAGGACAGTGAAGACATTGATGTAATGATCGCCAAAGCCCATCCAGAAGCGGATGCTATCGGCATCGATGTTTTTCGACAGCGAATGGAGCTCGTCATGGCCGTTGAGATAGATTGGCTGTTGGCCGACGACAGGGAACTCCCAGACGCGCTTGACGGTATGGGTCGGGTATTCTTTCCACCGCCGATCGATCCAGGTCCATACCTTGATGAATTCGCGGAAGTTGATCTCGGGATCGAAATTGGTGGCGAAATACTTGCCGTGTCTGCCGGCATTGACATCAAGAATATCGATGGTCTCGATCTTGTCGAAATGGTGCTTGACTGCAAGCGCGCAATAGGCGTTGACCACACCCGGATCGAAGCCTGCTCCGAGGATCGCCGTTATGCCCTTTTCCATACAGCGGTCCTTGCGCTTCCATTCATAGTTGGCATACCAGGGTGGATTCTCACAGACCTTGTCTGGCTCCTCGTGGATAGCGGTATCGATATAGGCGGCCCCGGTTTCAAGACAGGCCTCGAGGACCGACATATTGAGAAAGGCCTGACCCAGATTGATCACGATCTCCGATTGGGTCTCCTTGATGAGATCGACGGTGGCTGGGATGTCGAGGGCATTGATCTGGCGCGCATAGAGCCTCTTCGCTGGGTCCTTGAGATGACCCTTGCGTTGGATACTCTCGATGATCCCCTCGCATTTAGAGAGGGTGCGCGAGGCGATGCAGATGTCGCCGAGTTCGTCATTGTACATGGCCGCTTTATGCGCGGCGACATGGGCGACGCCGCCGGCGCCGATGATCAATAGGTTCTTCTTCATCAGTGTTTCCCTTTGTTAAGACAGACTGCGTTTGAAATCGTCATAGCCAAACGACCGGATGAGCTCAATGCGTCCATCGAGTCGACGCACGGCGATCGCGGGCATGGCCACCCCGTTGAACCAGTTCATCTTGACCATGCTATAGGCCGCAGCATCAGCGATCCTGACTTCATCTCCGACCTCAAGGGGCCTCTCGAGCATGAAATCGCCGAAGACATCGCCGGCCAGGCAGGTGCGCCCGGCCACCATTATGCGATAAGGGCCTGGGCCGGGGCTGGCAAGCTTGGGGGTTGTGCGATAGATCAGATGATCGAGCAGATGCGCCTCCAGCGAGGCGTCGATGATGGCGATGTCGATCTCGTTATGCACCACATCGAGCACTGTGGTGACGAGCTCGGTGCTTTGGGTCACCGCTGCCTCTCCCGGTTCGAGATAGACCTGTACCCCGAAGCGCTGGTTGAATGATTTAAGGGCCGCGCATAAGGGCTCGAGCGGATAGCCCTCATGGGTAAATGAAATCCCGCCGCCGAGGCTCACCCATTCCAGGTGGTGCAGAAGATCGCCATATTCCTGGCCGATGGTGGCGAGTGCGGCGCAGAAGTTCTCGACATCGTCGTTTTCGCAGTTGAAGTGAAACATGATCCCCCGAATCCAGGGGAGCACCTCGACGATCGCCTGCTTATCGATGACACCGAGTCGGGAATAGCGGCGCGCCGGATCTGCCAGGTCATAGCGCGAATAGCTGATCCTAGGGTTGACCCGCAGTCCGAGGTTGAGGCCAGCGACCTCGGGATAGAAGCGTTTGAGCTGAGAGACCGAGTTGAAGATGATCTTGTCGGCAAACTCCCTGACCGCGAGGATATCGGCGTGTGCAAACCCCACGCTATAGGCATGGACCTCGCCGCCGAACTGCTCGTAACCGAGGCGCGCCTCGAAAAGCGAGCTGCTGGTGGTCCCGTCCATATACCTGCGCATCAGGGGAAACACGCACCAGGTCGAGAAGCATTTGAGCGCCAGCACCGACTTGGCCCCCGAGCGCTCGCGCACCTCTTGGATGATCTCGAGATTGCATTTGAGGCGGGTTTCGTCGATCAAGTAATAGGGCGTGATGAGCTCGGTCATGGAGGCAAGATGCGGGTTGCTTAAAACAAGAGATATAAAAGGCTAAGGGTAGCGCATGACCATTTGATGAAGCCTGACTCAGGCTGCGCCGCCCCGGTATCGAGCGGCATCATGATGGTCAGCGCGAGCGGATGCGTCAAGGATTTAGCACTTCTCTTGACAGAGTGCTAATTTGTGTTATATATGACAATGCGGTCGCCCACTGGGGGCCGCGCAACCGGCGGTTCGTAAAGAACGCCACAATATCAACATATTGCTCTGGAAGGAGGATATGCAGATGACGACCATCGACTTTTCACCCCTGTTTCGCTCGATGATCGGCTTTGATCGGCTGGCCAATGCGCTGGAGATGGCCTATCGCAGCGAGCCAGGCGGCTATCCGCCCTACAATGTCGAGCTCTTGGACGAAAACCGCTATCGCATCACCCTGGCGGTCGCGGGCTTTACTGAATCTGACCTGAACATCGAGGTCAAAGACAATCTGCTCACGATCTCGGGTCAGCGGCAGACGACCGAAAGCGAGGGTAACTTCCTCTATCGCGGGATTGCGAACCGGGCATTCGAGCGCAAGTTCCAGCTTGCTGACTATGTGAAGGTCGTTGAGGCGCGTCTAGCGAACGGCCTGCTGCATATCGACCTGGTGCGCGAGGTGCCGGAGGCGATGAAACCGCGGCGCATTGAGATCAAGGCGGGAGGGGCGGCAAGCCCTGTCATTGAGCATGTGCCGGCTGAGGAACAGCCCAAGGCGGCCTAACTAAGAAGCGGCACACAGGCGTCGTCAATGAAGCCGGGGCTATCTCCCGGCTTTTTTATTGGTCGGTTTTTACGTGCAGGCGAAAGCTGAGGCGGTGATAAGGGCTGGGACCCAGACGTTCGATCGCCGCCCGATGTTCGGCCGTAGGATAGCCTTTATGCTTGGCAAAACCGTAACCAGGGCATTGAGCATCGAGCTCGACCATGAATCGATCCCGCGCGACCTTGGCAAGGATGGAGGCCGCGCTGATCGCTGGGACCAACCGATCGCCGCCCACAACCGCCTCGACAGGCAGAGGCAGGGCAGGGCAGTGGTTGCCGTCGATCAGGACCTGTGTTGGGCTCAGCTTAAGGCCGGCCACCGCCCGCTGCATGGCGAGTAGGCTGGCCCGGAGTATATTGAGGCGATCGATCTCTTCGACGCTGGCCCAGGCGATCGACCAGGCAAGGGCCTGGTCTCGTATCAAAGCGGCAAGCTGCTCGCGGCGAACGGCGCTGAGTGTCTTGGAATCGGCGATCCCTGCGATGGGATGCCGGGGGTTAAGGATTACAGCCGCGGCGCAGACCGGCCCCGCCAAGGGCCCGCGTCCGGCCTCATCGACCCCAGCAGTCAGGCCCTGGAGTCCGGTGTCTGGGGGATGGACCCCGAGATTCATGTCCCAACCAGTTCTAGGATGCGCTGCGCCGCTGTCGCTGCGGCATCGCACCTGAGCCTCTCGTGGACCCGTCGATATTCGGCTTGGATCGCGCCAACCTGTTCAGGGTGATCCAGATAGGCGAGCAGGGCAGGGGCCATTCGCTCGGGCCGACAATCCTCCTGGAGAAACTCAGGTGCCAAGGCTTTGCCGACCAGCAGATTGGCCATGGCCACATAGGGGATCTTGATCAGCCGCAGCCATTTGACCAGATAGTAGGAGAGGGGATGCAGGCGATAGGCCACCACCATCGGGCGTTTGAGCAAGAGGGTCTCCAGGGTCGCGGTCCCTGAGGCGGTGAGCACGGCATCGGCGGCGGCGATCGCGGTATGGCTTTGGCCATCGAGAAGGGTCACCGGTAGTCGTGGATCGAGGCGCTGAAGCTCGGCTGCAAAATAATCGCGCAATCGGGCATTGACCAGAGGGACGACGAACCGCAGTTCAGGGCGGCTAGCAAGGCACAACCGCGCGGTCTCAATGAAGGGCTGCGCCAGGCGGCTCAACTCGCTGAGACGACTGCCAGGCAATAAAGCGATGACCGGTGTATCGGGCGGCAGCCCCAGCTCTGCGCGGGCCTGGGTTTGCTCGACCTCGAGGGGGATCACATCAGCCAAGGGGTGGCCGACATAGAACGCTGGCACACCATGTTGGCGCAAGAAATCCTCTTCAAAGGGAAACAGGCAGAGCAGCCGATCGGCCGCCTGGCGGATCTTGTTGATCCGACCAGCTCGCCAGGCCCAGACGGTGGGGCTGACTAGATGTACCGTCTTGATGCCGCGGGCGCGCAGCCACGTCTCAAGCCCGAGATTAAAATCCGGCGCATCGATCCCGATGAAGACCGCTGGCGGATGGGCAGCGAAATACTCCGCAATCTGCCGGCGCAGCCGCAAGAGCTCTGGCAAGTGACCCAAGACCTCGGTCAGACCCATCACCGATAGATGCTCCATGTCGAATAGGGTCTGGCAGCCCGCCGCCTGCATCCTGGAGCCGGCAATACCGATACAGCGGACATCGGGGCGTAGGGCGCGGATGGCGCGGATCAGCATAGCGCCGAGCTGGTCGCCCGAGGGCTCATTGGCCACCAGACCGATGACAAGCGGTGTTTCGACCGGCTGGCCCATCAGCGGATCAGTCCACGGCCTTCCTGCTGGATAAACTCGACCAATACCTGCAACTCGGGGGTGTTTTCGACCATCGCCTGGAGCCGCACCAGCGCCTCTTCCAGCCTGAGGTTGGCATGATAAAGGGTGCGATAGGCGCGCTTGATCGCCTGGATGGTCTCGGCAGTGAAACCCCGCCGCCGCAGTCCCTCAGTATTGATCCCATGCGGTTGGGCAGGGTGCCCGGCGACCCTGACATAGGGCGGAACGTCCTGGGTGATCACCGCGCCCATGGCGCAAAAGGCATGAGTCCCGATGCGACAAAACTGGTGGACGATGGCAAACCCACCCAAGATCGCCCAATCTTGGACCTCGACATGTCCACCCAGGGATGCCGCGTTTGCAAGGATCACCTGGCTGCCGATACGACAATCATGGGCGACATGGGTATAGGCCATGAAGAGATTATCGTCGCCGATGCGGGTTACCCCCTGGTCCTGGACGGTGCCGCGATGGATGGTGGCGAACTCGCGTATCTGATTGCGGTTGCCCATGATCAACCAGGTCGGCTCACCGCCGTATTTCTTGTCCTGGGGGTCCTCGCCCACCGAGGCGAACTGAAAGATGCGGTTGTCGCGCCCGATCCGCGTCGGGCCCTTAAGTACCGCATGTGGTCCGACCCAGGTCCCCGCATCGATCTGGACTGCTGGCCCGATCACGGCATAGGGACCGACCTGGACGGTTGAATCAAGCTCAGCCCCCGGATCGACCAGGGCGGTAGGGTGGATCAAGCCTCGAAATCCCGCGCCGTACACATGATCTCAGCGGTGGCGACGACCTTATCATCGACGCGCGCCTCGCCGTCGAACTTCCAGATGCCGCGGCGTACCGGTCCCAGTCGCACCTCCATGATGAGCTGATCGCCCGGCTCGACTGGACGCTTGAAACGCGCCTTGTCGATGCCGACGAAATAATAGAGCGATCTTTCACCGACCAGGTCCGGACGCGAGGCCATCGCCAAGAGCCCTGTCGCCTGGGCCATGGCCTCGACGATTAGCACCCCTGGCATCACTGGACGGACCGGGAAATGGCCGGTGAAAAATGGTTCATTGAAGGTGATATTCTTGAGTGCGATCAGATAGTCATTGACCTGATAATCGATGACTCGATCCACCAGCAAAAAGGGATAACGGTGGGGCAGCAGTCTAAGGATGCGATGGATATCCATCGGACTGGCTGTCGCCAGATGATCGAGATGGCCTATGGCATCCGCCGATTTCAGCTCGGGTCCATCCATCAGGACCCCCTTTGGGTATGTGTTGCATTCATAGCGGCAAGCGAGAGCTCAAGTTGCTTGATCCGGCGCGCTAGCTCATCAAGCTGTTTGATGCGCGCCACGGTGCGCCGCCAGTCCCTGTTTGGCATTGCGGGTATTCCACTGCTATAGACACCCGCTTCTTTAAATGAGCGGGTGACCATAGCCATCCCTGTAAAATGGACATTGTCACCGATCTCCAGATGCCCGGCCATGCCGACGGCACCAGCGAGGGTACAGTTGCGCCCGATGTGGGTCGAACCCGAGATACCGGTATTGGCGGCCATGGCAGTATGGTCGCCGATGACGACGTTATGCCCGATCTGGATGTGATTGTCGAGTTTGACCCCATTGCCGATAACCGTGTCCCCAATGGTGCCACGATCGACCGTGGTATTGGCGCCGATCTCGACATCGTCCCCGAGCACCGCGCGTCCAATCTGCGGGATGCGCACCCAGCGCTCACCATCCTTGGCGAAGCCGAAGCCCGCTCGCCCAATCACCGCCCCAGGATGGATGAGGGCGCGCTGACCGACCTGGGTGCGGGCACAGAGGGTTACGCGCGCCACCAATCGGCTATCAGCACCAACCGAAACACCCTCACCAAGGATGCAGGCCGGACCAACGAAGACGCGCGGGCCGATGAGTACACCAGCCTCGATCACCGTCAGGGGGCCAATCCAGGCGCTTGGATCGATGCGGGCAGATGGATCGATGACCGCCGAAGGATGAATCCCGCCGGTCACCTCGGGGTCGGGATGCAATAATTGGGCGGCGCGGGCGAAGGCGAGATAGGGATTGTCGCTGATCAAGACGGATACAGGTGCATCGGCGGCATCGGTCTCGCGCAGGATGACGGCTGTAGCCCCGGTCTTAGCCAGGTGCACGCGATAGCTGGGGTCGCCTAGGAAGCTCAGGCTTTCAGGTCCGGCTTGATCAAGCTGGGCGATATGGCTAACCACGGCCTGCGGATCGCCGTGCAGCCTAACCCCCAGCCGGACAGCGAGCTCACCGAGCTGGATGGGCATGCGGGCGTTTTCGGGGGACAAGGGCATCAGCGAGCGCCTTCTGCCCGCTGTCCGCCGTGTTTCTCGAATTCCTGTCTGAGGCGTTCGATCACCAGGTCCGAGATATCGATGCGTGGATTCGCATAGACTAGGCCGTCGCTGAGGATTAGGTCAATCTGTTGCTCCTTGGCCAGTTCGACCACCACCTCTTGCACCTGCCGGCTTAAACGGGTCCGCAGCTCGCTTTGGCGCAAGGCAAAATCGTCCTGGAACTCGTCGCGGGCATATTTGATCTTGCGGGTACGGCTGCGGATGTCGTTTTGCAGACGTTGCAGTTCGCTTTCGCTCATCAATGAGCCGTCGCGTTCAAGCTGACGCTGTAAGGCTGCAACCTGTTCCTGCTGTTCGCGCAGACTTCGCTCGCGTTCCTCGATCTCGCGTTGGAGCGCTTCGCGCGCTGCCTCATATTGCGGTGATTGTTCGACGATTCGGTTGGGATCGACTACGGCGATGCGATATTCACCCGCCTGGATTAAGGATGCCGAACCGCCGAGGAATCCAGCCAGAAGACATGGCAGGACAATTGGTCTCACGCACATCTCCCGATTCAAAAGGTCTGACCGATGCCAAATTGGAATACTTGGGTCTTGTCCCCATCCTTTTCATTCAGCGGCACGGCCAGGCTGACCGACAATGCCCCAATCGGCGAGAGCCAAGTCAAGGACAGGCCAGTGGAATAGCGCAGTTCACCCAGATCGAACCCGGTCGGGGCCAAGAGGTCGGAATCATAGGTAGCCCAGACGTTACCGAAATCCAAGAAGGTGCCCAGGCGCAGGGTCTTTTCGAACTCGCCGCCCACGGGGGCGGGCGCAAAGAGTTCGATGCTGCCGGTAAGCTTGAGGTTGCCGCCTACGGGATCGTTGCTCTCGATCTCGCACGGCCCCAAGGTATTGGCCTTGAAGCCGCGTACCGATCTCGGCCCGCCGGCATAGAAGTTTTCAAAAAAGGGCAACTCTTTCAAGTCCCCATAGACATCGCCATAACCTAGATTGGCGCTGAGGGCGAGAATGAAGCGTGAGGTCAGCGGAATATAGAGCTGCTCGTCATAACGGACCTTGTAATATTGGAGATCGCTCCCCGGCACGGCCAACTCGGTCTGAAAGGTGCGCAGCGAGCCGCGGGTGGGAAAGATCGCCTTATCGCGCGTATCCCGCGTATAGCTGGCGGTCAAGACGAAATCATGAAAGGTATGACCATTTGCGGCGACGAAATCCTGGGCGATCGCCGAATCACCGGCGGTGAAGTCGGTGTATTGATAGCTGATCCCCAGTCCCGCGCGGCTGGTATCTGTGATCGGCAAGCCAAAATTCAGCCCTGCACTTCCGAGATCGGCGGCATAATCCGCGCCCACGAGCTCGTCATAATCGACCTCGCGATATGAGAAATTAAAGCCGCGGCTGATGCCATCGACGGTATAGTAGGGATTCGTATAGCCGAATTGGTATAGAGTCGTTGATTGACTGTTGTTGAAGGCCACTGCGACCCGCTTACCAGTTCCCAGGAAATTATTCTGGGTGACGCTGGCATTGAGCAGGATACCGTCGGATTGCGAAAAACCGATACCTGCAGACAGACTGCCGGCAGGCTTTTCCTTGACCTTGACCTTGACATCCACCTGGTCGGCGACCCCAGCGACTGATGGGGTTTCGATATTGACCTCTTCGAAATAGCCGAGGCGTTGCAAACGTTCGCGCGATTGGCGCACGAGATCGGTCGAAAACCAGGCGGTCTCGAGTTGGCGCATCTCGCGTCTGAGGACCTCGTCACGGGTGCGGGTATTGCCTTCCATCTCGATACGCCGTAAATAGACCCGCCGTCCTACGTCGATGAAAAAGGTCAGGGCAACCTCCTGTTTGTCTTCATTGACATCGGGGACGGTGTTGACATTGGCGAAGGCATAGCCCTCTTCGCCAAGCAAGGCAGAGATCCGCTCAGCGCTTTCGGTGACCCGTTTACGCGAGAAGGGCTCGCCGCGTTTGAGCTGGATCAGGGGAAATAGACGCTCGGGCGCGACGGGCGGATTGCCAGCGAGCTTGATGTCGCTGAGGGTAAAGGGTTTGCCCTCATCGATCACGACGGTGATATAGATGTCTTTACGGTCAGGGCTGATCGAGACCTGGGTCGATTTGACCTCGAACTTGATATAGCCGCGGTCGAGATAAAACGAACGCAATGATTCGAGATCAGCGGCGAGCTTTTGTTTGGAATACTGGTCGTTCTTGGTATAAAACGAGTTCCAACGGCTCGCACCCAGTTTGAATTGTTTGAGCAGGGTTTTGGTGGTAAAGGCCCGATTACCGAGGATATTGATCTGTTTGATCCGTGCGGTCAGCCCCTCGACGATCTGGATATCGATGGCGATCCGATTGCGCTCCAGGGGCGAGACGGTCGATTGGACCACTACCCCATATTTGCCGCGTGCGAAATACTGCCGCTCCAGCTCATATTCGATGCGGTCGAGCACCGAACGGTTGAAGACCCGGCCCTCCTTTAGACCAATATCGGCCAGGGCCGATTGCAGGGCCTTTGTCTCGATGTCCTTATTGCCGCTGATCCGGATCTCGGCGATCGCTGGGCGTTCGCGCACCCGAATGACCAGGATGTCGCGGTCGCGCTCGACCCGCACATCATCGAAAAACCCTGTCTGATACAGGGCTCGGATGATGCCACCTGTAACCTCGTCGCTGACTGTATTGCCGACCTGAACCGGTAGATAGTTAAAAACGGTCCCTGGGGCGATGCGCCGCAGTCCCTCGACCCGAATGTCGGCGATCTTGAAGACCTCAGCCTCGGCCAGGCCAGGGCTGATCATCAGCAGGAAGAGCGCGAGTATAAGCGAGCGCTGGGGGTCGCGGCAGGATGGTTGGGCCTTCGCGCGCAAGACGGTTAAACCTCTTCAATCCGGTTTGGCTGGACCGCTTCTGTCAAGGGAGTTTTAGTATAAGGGATGGTCATGGCCTAGCCCAAGAGCCGCGCGAGATCGACATAAAAGGCAAAGGTCATCAGGGTCGCCAGCAGCAGGACGCCGATCTGCTGACTGCGTAGCATCGCCTCCTCAGAAACTGGGCTGCCCCTGATCCATTCGATCAGATTAAAGAGGAGATGCCCACCGTCAAGGACGGGGATGGGCAAGAGATTTAAGACCCCCAGGCTGATACTGATCACCGCGAGAAACTTGATGAAGGCATCCAGGCCATAGGCCGCGGTCCGTCCAGCGGTCTCGGCGATGCCGATCGGGCCGCTGAGATGCTTGAGCGAACCCTCTCCGATCAGCATCCGCCCCAAGACCTTCAGCAACAAGGCGCTGGTTTCATAGGTCTTGCTCAAGGCTAGACCCAGCGATTCGACTGGACCATGCTCGATACGCACTCGGTAGGCATCTAGGAGATCAGGGCGTGGTTCGACCCCGGCGCCGATACGCCCGATCCGCTGTCCATCGCGTTCTGCGGTCTGCGTGATCAACTCGAGTGTTTGGCTGCCGACGCCAGGGCGTTCGATGGTCAGCACAAGACGCATATCAGGGCGCCGGCGGACCTCCTCGACCAGGTCTTGCCAGGCATTGATCGGTCGGCCATCGACGGCCAGGATGCGATCCCCGACCTGCAACCCCGCCCGCTCCGCTGGTTCGCCCGGGACGATCTCGCCGATCACCGCCGGGATGAGCAGGCGATAGGGCTTGATCCCCAGCTCGGCGAAGATGTCCGCCGACTCATCGAGTCCCTTGAGGTCCTCGCGCAGGAGCAGCCGGTCGCGCAGCGTTTGCGAGCGATCGCGCACCTGTACCTTCAAGTCTTCTCGGGTCAAGGCCGACACCGTCAGCGCCTGGATGACCTCCTCCCAGGTGCGGGTTGGGCGCGCGCTGATCGCCAAGAACTCATCGCCTGCCTCGAAGCCAGCGCGCGCAGCAATCGAATCGGGCGCCACCTCACCGATGATGGGTTTGAGACCCGTCTCACCCATCATGAACACCAGCCAATAGGCAAACACCGCGAACAATAGGTTGAACAGCGGCCCAGCGATGACGATCGCCGAACGTTTCCATAGTGCCTGGCGATTGAAGGCGCGGGGGAGCTCGGATTCAGGGATGGGGTCCTCGGCTTCGCGCTCGTCGAGCATCTTGACATAGCCACCGAACGGGATCAGAGCGATGACATATTCGGTCTGATCGCGTCCCAGCCGCCGGCTCCACAGCGGGCGGCCAAAGCCGATGGAGAAACGCAACACCTTGACAGCCAGGCGCTGCGCCACCCAGAAATGGCCAAACTCATGTACGGTAATGAGGATCGCCAGTGTCAGCAGAAAGGCGGCGAGGGTCCAGAGTGTATTCATTGGGTGCGTCCGGACTCAGGGTCGAATGATCTCGGGAAGATGAGGGATCGGAGTGCCGTCCCCAAGGGGGCAATCAGGTGATGCAGGGGCTAAGGGTAGCTGGTGGGCTCATCCCCTCAATGTACCTGGAGTTGTACCAGGCGTTCGGCCTGCGCCCGGGCACGCCGATCGACCTCAAGCAGGAACTCAAGCCCCTGTCTATCCATGGTTTCGGACGGCAAGGCATCTAGGGTCCCAGCGACCACCTCCGCGATGCGGGTGAAGGGGATACGCCGCTCCAGGAAGGAGGCTACGGCGATCTCATTGGCGGCATTGAGCACCGCCGGCGCTGTGCCGCCGGCGCGCGCCGCCTCATAGGCCAGGCGCAGACAGGGAAAACGATCCAGGTCAGGTTCATGGAAATCGAGGCGGGCGATGGCAAAGAGGTCGAGCGGGGTCACGCCCGAGGCGATGCGCTCTGGCCAACCCATTGCATGGGCGATGGGGGTGCGCATGTCGGGATTGCCGAGCTGGGCCAGGACCGAGCCGTCTTCGTATTGCACCAGGGAATGGATGACGCTCTGCGGATGGATCACGACCTGGATGTGGTCGGTGTCGGTGCCGAACAGCCAACAGGCCTCGATGACCTCAAGGCCCTTATTCATCATGGTGGCCGAATCGACCGAGATCTTGCGCCCCATGTCCCAGGTTGGATGGGCGCAGGCCTGCTCGGGGGTGACCAAAGCGAGTTGGTCGATCGGCCAGGTGCGGAAGGGTCCGCCCGAGGCGGTCAGCAGAATGCGCCGCACGCCGACCTGGGCCAGGCCGTCGCTGAAGTTTGGCGGCAGACACTGAAAGATGGCGTTGTGCTCGCTGTCGATAGGCAACAGTTGTGCCCCGCTATCTGCAACGGCCCGCATCAACAGCTCGCCGGCAACTACCAAGGATTCCTTGTTGGCCAATAGAACCCGCTTGCCGGCCAGCGCTGCGGCAAGGGTTGGACGCAGGCCCGCTGCGCCGACGATGGCCGCCATCACATAATCGACCTCGGGGAGGGCGGCGACCTGTTCGAGACCCTCCACACCGCAGAGAATCTCGGGGGGATCGGGTAGGTCGGCAAGTAACTCGCCTAGACGCGCCGCGGCCTGGGGATCGGCCATCACGGCATAGTGCGGACGATGCCGGCGGCACTGTTCGGCCAGGCGCTCGGCATCGCGGTTGGCGGTCAGGGCCACCGCGCGGAAGCGGTCAGGATGACGCGCTAGCACATCGAGCGTGCTAACGCCGATGGAACCCGTGGCTCCTAATACGGTCACGCCAATCACGCTTTCAACTCCAGTCAGTCAAGACCCAGGACATCCCCAAGGCATAGAGCGGGGCGGCGGCAGTCAGGCTATCGATCCGGTCCAAGAGCCCCCCGTGGCCGGGGAGGATCTGGCTTGAATCCTTGAGATGACGACGGCGTTTGAGCAGGCTCTCGTAGAGGTCGCCGATGACCGAGAGCATGACCGCCAAGAGACAAATCAGCAAGATTATGAACGCCTTCACAAGGGGAAGCCCCAGCCACAGGTTGGTACCCAGGCCGATCAGGGCCGAACCTGCCAGGGCTCCGTAAAATCCTGCCCAAGTCTTACCCGGGCTGATCGCTGGGGCGAGCTTGACCCGCCCCCAGCGCCGCCCGACGAAATAGGCCGCCGAATCGGCACCTGCGATCAAGAACAGAAAGGATATGACCAATGCTGGGCCAACCGTCGGGAGGCGGTGTAGGCTAAGGATCGCCGCCCAGGTCGCGCTGAGGATCAGCAGCCCCTTCAACAACAGGGCGGGCTGGACACCCAAGGCGGGGTCGATGGTGCGGGTACGTAAGATGTGCGGGATCTGGAAGGCCCAGACAACCAGGCTCGCCGCCAACAGCGGGGTCCAGGTCAAGGCTGGCCAATGCCACAGAAGTAACAGGAGCGCGACCACTAAGATCAGATAAAAGGTGCGCGCGACTGGGTCGCCGACCCCGGCCAGCGCACACCACTCCCAGGCGGCGATGAGCATGAAGACGCCAAAAAAGACCGCTAGTCCAGCAGTCGGCAGGCCGAGTACAGCACCGACCACTAAGGGCACCAGCCATAACGCGGTCAGGGTGCGCAGACGCAGGTTGTTCGCTGCGGAGGTTTCAGCCGACACAGACATCGGGCAATGACCAGAGACCAGCTTGGATCTGCTCACCCGTATGTCCAAAGCGACGCTGGCGCCGAGCATAGTCATCCAGCGCCTGGCCATAGGCCGCGGCATCAAAATCCGGCCAGAGTATCTCGGTAAAATACAGCTCGGCATAGGCCGCTTGCCAGAGCACGAAGTTGCTCAGGCGCTGCTCACCACCGGTGCGGATGAAAAGGTCCGGCTCGGGGAGATCAGGAAAGGAAAGATGATGGGCGAACAGCCGTTCGTCGATCGCACTAGGGTCAAGCCGCCCCGCATGGACCTCGGCAGCCACTCGGCGCACGGCCTGGGTGATATCCCAACGTCCGCCGTAGTTGGCCGCGATCTGGAGGTGAAGCCGGGTATTGCCGGCTGTGAGGTCTTCAGCCTCGGCGATCCGCCGCTGGAGTTTGTCGGGTAGGGCGCTGCGCTCACCGATCACCCGCAGCTGCACCTGATGCTCGTGGAGCCGGCGGGTCTCGCTGCGTAACGCGCTCATAAAAAGCTCCATCAAGACATTGACCTCGGAAGGCGGGCGCCGCCAGTTCTCGCTGCTGAAGGCAAAGAGGGTCAGGATCTCGACCCTGCGGCGGATACTTTCCTCGACCACGGCGCGCACGCTCTTGACCCCCTCGCGGTGCCCGACAGTGCGCGGCAGTCCGCGCTGACGCGCCCAACGCCCGTTGCCATCCATGATGATGGCGACGTGCCTGGGGATACGCGGGTCACACAAGCGCGTGACGTCTGGATCGGTGTTCACGTGGAATCGGTTGGAGGCTTGCGTTTTAGATCGACATCAGGTCCTGCTCTTTCTCGGCGAGTACGGTATCGATCTCCTTGATGTATTGGTCGGTGAGCTTTTGGATCAACTCTTGGGCACGCCGCTCGTCGTCCTCCGAGATGAGCTTGTCCTTGACCAGTTCCTTGAGATGATGATTGGCATCGCGGCGAATGTTACGGATGGCGACCCGCGCCTGCTCGGCCTCGTTGCGCGCGACCTTGATAAGGTCTCGCCGCCTTTCCTCGGTTAGGGGCGGCATGGGGACGCGGATGGCGGTCCCTGCGGTATTGGGGTTCAGCCCTAGGTCGGATTGCATGATCGCCTTTTCCACCGCCTGGACCATGTTACGGTCCCAAGGAGTGACCAGCAGGGTGCGCGCATCCTCGGCGCTGATGTTGGCGACCTGGCGGAGGGGGACCTCTGAGCCGTAATAAGACACCGTGAGATGGTCGAGGAGGGAAGGGTGGGCGCGGCCGGTGCGGATCTTGGCTAGCTCATGGGTCAGCGCCTCAACACTCTTGGCCATGCGATCGGCAGCGTCCTTTTTGATGTCTTCGATCATGTCAACATCCAACCGTGACTAGTGAACCGACCGCCTCGCCGCGCATCAGACGTGCCAAGGCACCCGGCTCGTTGATATTCATGACCCACAGCGGCATGGCATGGTCCCGACACAACACCAAGGCGGTGGCATCCATCACCTGTAATCCCTCGCGCAGTGCCTGATCATAGCTCAGCCGCGGGTAAAAGACGGCAGCGGGATCGGTCAGAGGATCTGAGGAATAGACCCCATCGACCTTGGTGGCCTTGATCAACAGATCGGCACCGATCTCGATGGCGCGCAGGCTGGCGGCAGAATCGGTGGTGAATAGAGGATTGCCCGTGCCGGCGGCGAAGATCACGATCCGCCCAGCCTCGAGATGACGGATGGCACGGCGGCGTTCATAAGGTTCGCAGACCTGCTCGATAGCAATCGCCGACATGA
Source organism: Caldichromatium japonicum (assembly GCF_011290485.1). Lineage (GTDB taxonomy): Bacteria > Pseudomonadota > Gammaproteobacteria > Chromatiales > Chromatiaceae > Thermochromatium > Thermochromatium japonicum. Next base: position 834,813 of record NZ_CP048029.1, read on the forward strand.
CCCGCGCCGCGAGCCCCTGGCGATCCAGGGCATCCTGCATCGCCAGGGCATTCATCACCGTGGCCAGCATGCCCATCTGATCGCCGACGATCCGGTCCATGCCGTGCGCTGCAAGTCCGGCACCACGAAAGAGATTGCCCCCGCCGATCACCAGGGCCACCTGGGTACCGGCGCGGGCCAGCCCGCGCACCTCGGCGGCCAGGCGCTCCAAGATCTCTGGGTCGATGCCGCAGGGACCTGTGCCCATGAGCGCCTCACCGCTGAGTTTGAGCAGGATGCGTCGATAGGCGGATGCGGCCATAACTCTAGAACTCGCCTCGGGGGATGATCAGCTCGCCCGAACCTGGGCCATGACCTCTTCGGCGAAGTTCTCGACCTTCTTTTCGATCCCCTCGCCGACCTCGAGACGGGCAAAACGGCGCACGCTGGCGCCTGCCTGCTTGAGCAGATCACCGACGCTCTGCTCTGGATTTTTGACAAATGGCTGGCCGACCAGGGTGACCTCCTCGAAGAACTTGCGCACCCGGCCCTCGACCATCTTGTCAGCGATGGCGTTGGGTTTGCCGCTGGCCAGTGCCTGCGCCTTGAAGATCTCGCGTTCCTTGGCCAGGGTCTCGGGCGGGACCTCATCGGCGGTGACGTACAGCGGGTTGCTGGCAGCGATGTGCATGGCCAAATCTCGTCCCAGGGTTTCATGCCCGCCGACAAGTTCGATCAATACCCCGATGCGGGTCCCATGCCGGTAGCTATAGATCTGGCCGACGGCCGCATCAAAGCGGATTAACCTCCGCACCTGGATGTTTTCGCCGATCTTGGCGATCAGGGCCTCGCGCGCGGACTCTACGGTCATACCTGCGTCCGGCAGAGACTCAGCCGCCAGGGCAGCGGCATCCTTGGCACTGCCGGCAAGTGCGGCAGCAGCCACGGCATCGGCAAAGGCCAGGAAATTGGTGTCCTTGGCCACAAAGTCGGTCTCACAATTGACCTCGACCATGACAGCCTTTTTGCCGTCTGCCGCGACCCGGATCACGATCACGCCCTCTGCGGCGGTCCGTCCGGAGCGCTTGGCGGCCTTGGCCTGGCCTGATTTGCGCATTGCCTCGATCGCGGCCTCGATGTCCCCATTGGCCTCCGTGAGCGCGGCCTTGCATTCCATCATGCCGGCGCCGGTGCGCTCACGCAGCTCCTTCACTAATGCGGCTGAGATCGTCGCCATGTTCAACATACCTCAAGGGTCTGGATTCTGGGGGGGGGGGGAGGGGGGAACGCCGCTCGGCAGCAGCGCAGATCATTAAGCATGCCCCGTGCGGCGCATGAATGAATGCCTTAGGCCTCCTCGCGAATCAGTTCGGCCTCGCGCCCGACCTGAGCTGCGGCCAGGTCTCGTCCCGCAAGGATGGCATCGGCAGCCCCGGCGATATACAGGCGCACGGCGCGGATGGCGTCATCGTTGCCTGGAATGACATAATCAACATTGCTGGGATCGTTATTGGTGTCAACGACCCCGATCACCGGGATACCCATCTTGTTGGCTTCGGTGACGGCGATCTTTTCATGGCCAACATCGATCACAAACAGGGCATCGGGGAGGCGTTCCATCTCCTTGATTCCGCCGAGGCTTTGCTGAAGCTTATTGAGTTCGCGCTCTAGCATCAGCGCCTCTTTTTTATTGAAACGCTCGATGCTGCCGTCTTGGAACATCGCCTCCAGGTCTTTGAGGCGTTTAACCGATTGGCGGATCGTCTTGAAATTGGTCAGCATGCCGCCAAGCCAACGGTGATTGACATAGGGCATACTACAGCGCTCGGCCTCTTCGCGGATCGCATCGCGCGCTGCGCGCTTGGTACCGACGAAGAGGATCTTGCCGCCCTCAGCGGCCAGCCGGTTCATGAATTGGAGCGACTCGCGATACAGCGGCAGGGTCTTTTCTAGGTTGATGATATGGATCTTGTTGCGCTGACCGAAGATATAGGCACCCATCTTTGGGTTCCAGTAACGGGTCTGGTGGCCGAAATGGACGCCGGCCTCCAGCATATCGCGCATGGTGACTTCGCTCACGGTCTTTAAAGCTTCCATCAGGGTTGGGTTGAGCCTCCACGCACCCCAGGCGGCGACCCGAGTGGGCACCCCGCCGTCTGTGACGGTGCGTGTGTGGATAAATGCCGATGACAAGGGGATTTAGGATAGACGCGGCCATATTGTCATAGCCGAATCGAAAGTAGTGATGCCTTTGCTGCCGCCGTCCTGCTTCCCCTATAGCTCGATTGCGACGGCATAGCTCCTTTTATACCATAACTGCTTACACATGGGCAAATGCCCCACCTCAGCCTGAGCACAACAATCATCGTGGATGCCGCAAATCGTAGGCCAAGGGTCCAGATCAAAGGCCCTGAGGCGATCGAGAAGATGCGCGTTGCCGGACGCCTGGCCGCCGATGTGCTCGACATGATCGAGCCCTATGTCCAGCCCGGTGTCACCACCGAGGAACTGGATCGGATCTGTCACGACTATATCGTCCATCAGCAACAGGCCGTCCCGGCCCCTTTGAATTATCGAGGTTTCCCTAAGTCCATCTGCACCTCGGTCAACCATCAGGTCTGCCATGGTATCCCGAATCACAAACGGCTTAAGAAAGGCGACATCGTCAATATCGACGTCACTGTGATCAAGGATGGCTATCACGGCGATACCAGCCGGATGTATTTTGTCGGCGAGCCCTCCATCCTGGCGCGACGTCTGGTCAGCGTGACGCGGGAAGCGATGCTGCGCGGTATCAGTGTCGTGCGTCCTGGCGCGACGCTCGGCGATATTGGGCACGCCATCCAAAGTCATGTCGAGGCACACGGTTACTCTATAGTCCGCGAATACTGCGGGCATGGGATCGGCGAGGCGTTTCATGAGGAGCCCCAAATCCTGCACTACGGCAGGCCAGGGGAAGGTATGAGCCTGGTGCCCGGGATGTGTTTTACCATCGAGCCCATGGTCAATGCTGGCAAGCGTTTCATCAAGGTCTTGCCCGATGGCTGGACCGTGGTCACCAAGGACCATAGCCTTTCGGCCCAATGGGAACATACGATCCTGGTCACCGAAAACGGATACGAGATCCTAACCCTGGGGGCTGCCGAGCGTGCTGTTCGTGCCGCATCATGACCCTAAAAAAGATCTGTCTCACCCCATTGGTGCCGGCCATGCACCAGCGGGGCGATCTATCCGTCTCGATCCATCATGAGGGGGTAGCAGGGGATTGCCTCCTGGAGCACAGGTCCCACTCAGGCATACGCCTCAATAATGGAAATAAGGTCCGCCTTTAAGGAGCGGCTGCGTATTGGCAAGGAAGTGCTTTATCGCGCCTTTGAACAAGGCATGCCGGTCCGCGTCTTGGTGCAGCGGCTCAGTGCGCTCATTGACTCGATCTTGGGCGACGCTTGGAGGCTTTATCTGGATGAGGACCCCAGAGCCGCATTGGTGGCAGTCGGCGGCTATGGGCGCAGCGAGTTGCATCCGGCCTCCGATGTCGATCTTCTGATCCTGATTGAGGACGCCGTTCAGGATGAGCTGACGGCGGCACTCGAGCAATTCATCACCCTGCTGTGGGACATCGGATTGGCGGTCGGCCACAGCGTCCGCACCGTCGCAGATTGTGTTCGCGCCGCGGGGTCCGATATCCAATTCATGACCAGCCTGCTCGATGCACGCCACCTGGCAGGCTCCCAAGTGCTCTTTGCCCGGATGCAGGCGGCGACCGGCCCCGACCGGATCTGGGACAGCGCCCGGTTTTTCGCCGCCAAGCTCGAGGAGCAGCGTGCCCGCTGGCAAAAATATGGCGACACCGCCTATAACCTCGAGCCCAACATCAAGGAGAATCCCGGCGGACTGCGCGACATCCAGATGATCGGCTGGGTGACGCGGCGGCACTTCGGCGCCAAGGACCTCCATGAGCTGGTGGCGCAGGGATTTTTGACTGCCTCTGAACATCAGACCCTGATCGGTGGCGAGACCCTGCTGTGGCGCATCCGCTTCGCCCTCCATCGGTTGGCAGGACGGCATGAGGATCGCCTGCTGTTCGATTATCAGCGCACCCTGGCCTTGCAGTTCGGCTTTCGCGACGGCGACAACAACCTCGCCGTCGAGCAGTTCATGCAGCAGTACTATCGCACTGTCCAGGAGCTCAACCAGCTCAACGAGATGCTGTTGCAGCTCTTCGCCGAGGCGATCCTCTTACCCGATGACCAGCCGCCGGTCCCGATCAACCGCCGTTTCCAGGCGCGCAACGGCTATCTTGAGGTAATCAGTCCGGAGGTCTTTCGGCGCACGCCGCTTGCCTTGCTCGAGGCCTGCCATCTGCTTCAACTCCATCCTGAGCTCAAGGGCATCCGCGCAAGCACCATTCGCCTGATCCGCGAAAACCGCCACCGCATCGATGACGTCTTTCGCGCCGACATCCGCGCGCGCAGCCTGTTCATGGAAATCCTGCGCGAGCCCCAGGGCCTCACCCGCGCCATGCTTGCCATGAATCGCTATGGGGTCCTCGCGGCCTATATCCCCGCCTTCGCCAATATCGTCGGACGGATGCAATACGACCTCTTCCACGTCTATACGGTCGACGAGCATACCCTGATGCTCTTGCGCAACCTGCGACGGTTTGTGCTCCCTGAATACGGCGAGGAGTTTCCGCTCTGTACCGCCGTGGCCAAGCATATCCCCAAGCTTGAGCTCCTGTATCTCGCGGGTCTCTTTCACGACATCGCCAAGGGGCGGGGCGGGGATCATTCGCTCCTGGGCGCAGAGGAGGCCTTGGCCTTTTGCTGGTTGCATGGTTTGAGCGACTATGACAGCGCCCTGGTCGCCTGGTTGGTCGAGCATCACCTGGTCATGTCCATGACCGCCCAACGCAAGGACATCAGCGACCCCGAGGTCATCCAGTCCTTTGCCGCACTTGTCGGCGACCCCGTCCGGCTCGATTATCTATATCTGTTGACCGTGGCCGATGCGCGGGCGACCAACCCAGCGCGCTGGAACAGTTGGCTCGATGCCCTCTTACGCGAGCTTTATTACAACGCCCGCCGCGCCCTCTTGCGCGGGCTCGATCACCCAGAGGCCCAAGAGGAGCTCATCGCCCAGAAACAGGATGAGGGTCGGCGCCTGCTGTTGCGACATGGTATCGATCTAGAGTCTTGCCACAGGCTTTGGCAGCGCTTTAATCGAGATTTCTTTCTCTATAACTCGCCGGACGAGATCGCCTGGCAGACGCAGCGCATCCTGAAGGCCGACTCCGATGCCCCCTTTCTGGTCGAGGTCCGAGCGCTTACCCCCCGCGGCAGCAGCGAGATCCTGATCTATGCCAAAGACCGCGATCACCTCTTCGCCCAGACCACGGCGGCGCTTGACCAGATGGGGCTCAATATTATGGATGCCCGTATCATGACCACCGCCGACAGCTGGGTGGTGAACAGCTATCATGTCCTCGAACATGAAGGGATCACCTTGAGTACGCAGCGGCTCGAAGAGGTGCGTGGGACCTTGAGGGATCTGCTTGCTGATCCATCCTCGAGACAGATCCAGGTCTCGCGCGCCCTCTCGCGCCGGCATCGCCATTTTCCGGTCCAGACCCAGGTCGATTTCGCCCTAGACCTGCCTAACCAGCGGACCATCATGCGCCTGACCACCCGCGACCGGCCGGGCCTTTTGGCTGAGGTCGGTGCCATCTTCGAGCATTGCGGCATCCGGCTCCAGAACGCCAAGATCACCACTATCGGCGCCGAGGTCGATGACGTGTTTTTCATCACTACCCGCGAGGATACGCCGGTCACCTGCGAGCAGGTCTTGGAGTGCGTGAGGCACGCGATCCATGAGCGTCTTGAAGTGGCTTGAAAGATACATTTGGTGTCTCCTGGGCGCCTGCGTCTGGCTGGGTCTCTCGGTCTGGCCTGCATCCGCCCAGACCGAGCCGCCCCTGCTCACCGACCCCGGTGGTCGCCTGCCTCACCCCGAGCAGGTTCTCCCTTGGCTCGATGAGGTCCGCGCCCAGCGCCGCGCCTGGGAGGAGGATCTCAGGCAGCGGCGTGCCGAGCGTCAGGAACGCATCGAACAGGAGCGCGCCGCCTTTCGTCGCCTCGGCCCAGAACCCTGGAGCGGCTGGAGCTTTGCCACCCCTTGGCTCCCCTCTTCCGAACCGACTGCCCCCCCTGGGCATCTGCCCTTGCATCCCCCAGACTGGGACAATCTGTGGTATTTCCGCGGCTATTGAAGGCCCAGGAGACACCCCAGGCTCCTCGGTATCCGCGCAAAAGGCGCCGTTCGGTCGTCTAGAAGGTACCTGCCTGGATCATCGGGGCCCCTTGGTCAACCTAACGACCCTAGGCAAAGGCCCGCAGTCCTGATCGGTCATTTCAGTCCCTCATAACATGCTGAAATGCTGAGCGAGATCAAAACAGCCACCCTTGAACTCGCCTAAAATGACATCAGGTTTTTCAGAAGGGGGGGTAGCGATGGTTGGGTCTTGCCCGACTGAACGTCCGATGCAGGTGGAGGAGCCAAGCGCCCTGGCATTATCACTCCTCCAAGAGATTCGCCATGCCCTGGGGCGCCTGATCGCCCAAAGGGAGGAGACGCGCATCGAGCTTCAGGCCCTTCTGCTCGGTCCTGCCGAGATACAGATGCTTGAGTCGGTGCTCGGACGGGGTGAGGTCGAAGCGCGCGTCGAGGCCCTCGGGCCGACCCTGGTGTGCGAGACCGCCATCCCCGGGGTCTGGTGGCTGAGCCATCAGGATACCGAGGGCCGAGTATTGAGCCGCCAGATCGAGGTCGCGGCAGTCCCTGCCATCCTTCAGCCAAGTCCGGATGACCTCGCCGAATCACTCGCCCGCTTGGATAATCGTTTGCACGCCTATCGCGCATGATTTTCATGCCGCCTAAATCCTATTGAGGAGAGACCATGCGCCGATCCCAGCCGACCCTAGGCGAGCTTTTGAGCCGACATCAGGTCTCGCGCCGCGGTTTTTTGCGGTTTTGTACCGCTGCCGCCTCGCTTTTGGCCCTACCGCCGAGGCTCGTCCCTGCATTTGCCGAGTCGCTGGCCAAAGCGTCCCGCCCCTCGGTCATCTGGCTATCGTTTCAAGAGTGCACCGGTTGTACAGAATCCCTGACCCGCAGCCATGCCCCGACCCTCGAGGACCTGATCCTCAACCTGATCTCGCTTGAGTATCACCACACCTTGCAGGCGGCATCGGGCGAGGCAGCAGAGGCGGCGCGCCTCCAGGCGATCGAGGAGCACAAGGGGCAATATCTAGTGATCGTCGATGGTTCGCTCCCTGGGCCGGATGCAGAGGCCGGCTATTCGACCATCGCCGGACAGAGCAACCATGAGATCCTGCGGGAGACGGTCGGGCATGCCGCAGCGGTGATCGCGGTCGGTACCTGCGCCGCCTTCGGTGGGCTTCCCGAGGCCGACCCCAATCCGACCGGCGCGCGCCCGATCATGGACCTGGTGCGAGACAAGCCGCTGGTTAATGTCCCGGGTTGCCCGCCGATGCCGCTGGCGATCGCTGGGGTCGTCGCCCATTATCTCGCCTTTAGGCGGCTGCCTGAGTTGGACGCCTATCTGCGCCCGCTCGCCTTTTACGGTCAATCGATCCATGACCGTTGCTACCGTCGGCCTTTCTATGACAAGGGACTGTTTGCCGAGGGGTTCGACGACGAAGGGGCGAGGAAGGGCTGGTGTCTGTATCGGCTCGGCTGCAAGGGCCCGACCACCTATAACGCCTGCGCCGTCATGAAATGGAACGACGGTACCAGTTGGCCAGTGGAGTCCGGACACCCCTGTCTGGGCTGCTCTGAGCCCAGGTTCTGGGACGCCGGCGGTTTTTATCGCGCTGTCTCTGTGCCCCTGACCCTTGGGCCAACGACCCTGGTCGGGGCGGGTGCTGCGGGGGTCGCCGCAGGCGCGGTCGCCGGGGCGCTGGCGCGCCGACGCGCGCGCGAGGCTGAACGCACCCTACAACCGGTCAGCATCGAAGAACTGGAGGCCAAGCAATGAACGGTGCGATGGAGTTCCTGCTCTGGACCAAGGGGCCGATGTTGAATCTGGCCTTAGGCGTCTTTGCCCTGGGTGTGGGCGTGCGTCTGATTGAGATCCTGATCCTCGGGCGCGCCAAGAATTATGCCGACCCGCGTGCGCCCGAATGGATCGGCGGCGCAAGGACCGTATTGAGCCGCACCCTGCCGGACCCTGGGACCTTCCAGCGCGCCCCGTTCGACGTCCTGGTCGGCTGGATCTGGCATATCGGTTTTATCCTGGTCCTTCTCTTTTTCGTGCCCCATGTTGAGCTCATCCGCGGGATATTGGGCTTTGCCTGGCCGGCGCTTCCGACACCTGTGGTCGATTTTCTGACCGCCATCACCATCCTCGGGTTGATCGCCGCGCTGGTGCATCGGCTGACCCATCCGGTCAAGCGCTATCTCAGCACCGCCGAGGACTATCTTGTCTGGGCGGTGGTCTTCATGGTGGCCCTGACCGGCTATCTCTCTTACCACCGCCTGATCTCGCCCTATCCATTGGCGCTCGGCATGCACATCTTAAGCGCCGAGATCTTTTTGATCCTGATCCCCTTTACCCGGCTCAGCCATCTCTTTACGGCATTCATCGCCCGCTGGTATACGGGCACCCATTTTGGACGCAAGGGGGTTGAGGCATGAACGAGCTTATACTCGATGATCGCACCGCGGTCCAAGAGACCTCCCAGGGCCTCTCCTTGGCGCGGGGGTTGGCTGCCTTGCGCGCCGAGATGGACGCTCCGATCGCCGCCTTTTTTGCAAGCTGTGTCCATTGCGGGCTATGCGCCCAGGCCTGTCCGTTTTATCTCGAGACCGGGAATCCCAAATACACCCCGATACACAAGCTCGAACCCCTGCGCCAGATCTGGGAGAGCGAGTTCACCCTCTGGGGGCGGGTCAAGTCCTGGCTCGGTCTCACCCAGCTGGTGACCGATGAGCTGCTCGCCAAATGGGAGGAGTTGCTCTATGACTCCTGCACCATGTGCGGGCGTTGCTCGCTGGTCTGTCCAGTCGGCAATGACATCGCCTATATGATCCGTAAGACGCGCGAGGGCATGGTCCAGGCGGGCCATGCACCCGATGGCCTGATCGCCGCCGCAAGCCGCGCCATCCGTACCGGCAGCCCCATGGGGTTGCAATGGAAGACGCTCGAGGTCCAGGTCCGGCATGTCGAGGCGAGCAGCGGCCTCAAGGTCCCCATCGATCAGGAGGGGGTCGAATACATGGTCCTGCTCTCCTCGATGGAGGTGATCAACTTCCCTGAATATCTCGAGGCGATCACCCGTATCTTTGCCCATGCCGGCATCTCCTGGACCCTCTCGACCCAGTGCTTCGAGGCGACCAACGCCGGGGTGCAGATCGGAAGCTCAGACATCGCCCGCGCCCTGGTCGAGCGGGTGGTGGCTGCAGCCGAGAAGCTGAAGGTCTCCAAGGTCATCAGTCCAGAGTGCGGCCATGCCTATACCGCCATCCGCTGGGAGGGCCCCAATCTGATCGGTCGGCCCTATCCGTTCAAGGTCTTTCATATCATCGAGGTCCTAGACGAGCTGCGTGCGACCGGTCGCCTCAGGCTCGAAGGCAAGGAGACGGATCGGCTGTCGCTGCACGATCCTTGTAACCTTGCGCGCAAGAGCGGTGTGATCCAACAGCAACGCCGTCTGGTCGATCTCGTCACCGAGCAGTTCGTCGATCTTAAGGAGCACGGGCGCTATCAATGGTGCTGCGGGGCAGGCGGTGGGGTAAGCTCGAACGAGCGCGCCGAGGAGCTGAGGCTGAAGGCATTCAAACGCAAAAAGGCCCAGATCGAGGAGGTTGCACCGGCGCGCATGGTCACCATGTGCGCCACCTGCCGCACCCAGCTCGAGGAGGGCATCGAGACCTATAACCTGAACATCCCGGTCGTGGGCCTCACTGAGCTCATCGCCGAACACCTGGTCGATTAAGGAGTCCGCATGAGCCGTATCGTCGTCGATCCGATCACCCGCATCGAGGGCCATCTGCGCATCGAGGTCGAGCTTGCAGGAGACCGCATCGCCCAGGCCTATAGCTCAGGGACCATGGTGCGCGGCATCGAGATCATTCTTAAAGGACGTGATCCGCGCGATGCCTGGGCCTTCGTTCAGCGAATCTGTGGGGTCTGCACCCTGGTCCATGGGATCGCCTCGGTGCGCGCGGTCGAGGATGCCTTGGGGATCGCGCTTCCGCTCAATGCCCAGTTGATCCGCAACCTCATGATCGGGGCCCAGTATATCCACGATCATGTGATGCACTTTTATCACCTGCATGCCCTCGACTGGGTAGATGTGGTGAACGCCTTGAAGGCCGACCCCAAAGCCACCGCCGAGCTCGCCCAATCCTTAAGCTCCTGGCCCAAGTCCTCCCCTGGCTATTTTGCTGATATCCAAAACCGGCTGAAGACATTCGTCGAATCCGGTCAGCTTGGCATCTTTGCCAACGGCTACTGGGGACATCCGGCCTATCGGCTACCGCCCGAGGCCAATCTCGTGGCGGTCGCCCATTATCTCGAGGCGCTCGCCTGGCAGCGCGAGGTCGCACGTCTGCATGCCATCTTCGGCGGCAAGAATCCACACCCCAATTTCCTAGTCGGCGGCGTCCCCTCACCGATCGATCCGGAGTCTGACTCGGCCATCAACGCCAAGCGCCTTGCCGAGGTCAAGGGCCTGATCGAGCAGATGCAGACCTTTGTCGAGCAGGTCTATCTCCCCGACACACTGGCGATCGCTAGTTTCTACAAGGATTGGGCAAGCCGCGGTGAGGGTCTAGGTAACTTCTTGTGCTATGGAGACCTCCCAGCAGGCGCTGCCATGGACCCCGAGACCTTCTTCTTTCCGCGCGGTGTGATCCTCAACCGCGACCTGTCGGTGGTCCATCCGGTGGACGTCGGGGCGCCGGATGAGATCCAGGAGTTCGTGGCCCATGCCTGGTATGACTATAGTGCCGGTAATGAGCAGGGCCTGCATCCATACCTGGGCGAGACCCGGCTTAATTACCGAGGGCGCGGCGGCCCCAAGCCGCCCTTTAGTCAGCTCGATGTGAGCAAGGGCTATTCATGGCTCAAGGCCCCGCGCTGGAAGGGGCAGGCGGTGGAGGTCGGGCCCTTGGCGCGGGTGCTGATGCTCTATGCCAAGGGTCATGAGCAAACCCAGGAGCTGGTCAAAAAGACGCTCACTGACCTCGATCTACCCATCAACGCTCTCTATTCGACCCTAGGGCGTACCGCGGCCCGCACCCTAGAGACCAAGCTCTTGGCCGACGCCATGCTGGTCTGGTATCGGGCGCTCATCGACAACATCCGCTTGGGCGACACCCGCACCTGGAACGGCGAACGCTGGGATCCGGCGACCTGGCCCAAGACCGCGCGCGGCGCGGGCCTCATGGAGGCCCCGCGCGGTGCCCTTGCCCATTGGATCGTCATCGAAGACGGCAAGATCGCCAATTATCAGGCTGTGGTCCCCTCGACCTGGAATGCCGGGCCGCGCGACGCCAATGAGCAGCCTGGGGCCTATGAGTCGGCACTTCAGGATAACCACCAGCTCATCGACCCCAAGCAGCCAGTCGAGATCCTGCGCACTATCCATAGCTTTGACCCTTGTATCGCCTGCGCCGTGCACTTGATTGAGCCCCGGTCGGGTGAAGTGCTGGAGGTGCGTGTCTTCTGATGGAGGCGCATGCCAACGACTGCGTCCTGCGAGAGGTCTTAATGCGGGCGGTCCCTCGCCCGCCATTTCACCAGCTCAGATTGAGCTCAGCGCGGACGAATAGGCCGTCGTTCTGGCGGTTGACGGCGTAATAATCGCCCGGGATCAGATATTCGGCGACCAGGTGCCCCGAGAGGTTGGGATTGAACTTGGCCTTGAGCCAGGCGGTGAACAGATGCCCGCGGAAATCGCCATTGCCGAGATTGGCCATCTGGGCAGGGGTGCGGGTGCTGTGTTGGTCGGCCCAGAGCGCATGATAATCGAGCAAGACCTGCGCTTTGGGATGGACCTGGGCGCTCCAGCCGAGATTGAGACGCTTGAGGTTGGTCGCCTTCACCGAGCCGTGACTCCAGCGGCCATTGATAGATCATGAGCTCGCTCCATTGCGGCCAGCGACCCCATAGGGGATCGAATGCCTGGTCATCGGCGCTGCCCGGATCATCGCCCGAGAGATATTCAAGATCCAGATGGATCTGATTCTTGAGCGGGTCGTTGAGGCTATAGGCCAGACGCCCGTTCAACCCAAAGGCGCTGAAATCTCGTTCGTTGCGCGTCCCCTATTCATAGGCCCCCTCGGTGCGCCAGGACTAATTAGGGTTGAGCTTGACATCGGCGCTCAGCCCCAGGGCATAGATATCGCCTGAATCGCTCGGCGAGGTGAAGGGCGCACTGTTGTTGATGCGGATGTTGCGCGGTGTCAACTGCGGACGGTCGTGCTTATATGATGAGATAGGCATCCAGGTCGCCGGGCAACAGCGACTGGTTGCGTCCATAGAGGATCACGCTGGTCTCGTTTTGTTCGGTCTGGTCCTCAACCTCGCCGTTGAGTGACTGCGGGAAGCGCCCGGTATCGGCGCTCTGATCGATATAGATGAGGTCCAGGGTGCTCTTGAAGGTATCGAGTCTATATGTCGCGCGCGCCGCATCGAAATAGATCGTGCGCGATCCATCCAGGGGTGTGCCATCCAAGACCAGCCAGCCGTGCCCGAGCATGATGTCCTGGCACCCGAGTTTGAGCGCGAGCGGCACCCCGGCGACCTGTTTGAGATTGACCGCGAGCTGATCGAACAGGAGCCCGCCGCTATACCAGTCCTCGAATCCGGGCAGGGGCCAAGCCGAACGCGGCGGGTCCTGATAATGTCGGCCTTCCCGCATCAGGCGGGCGCTGGCCTCGATCTGCTCCGTCGGCGCATAGCTGCCCAACAGCCGCGCGCGGTAGCGCTGGAGGGTGCGGTCAGCGGTGGGGCTGTCGGCATTGAGCACTACATTGTCGATCCATTTCTGCCGCAGGCGCAGGTCAGCGCCCCATTTGAAAGGTCCTAAGGTCTGGTCGGCGAATGCGCCAGAACAGGCGAGTGCCGCACTCAGGCCAGTTGCTAGGATCTTGTTGTATTTAGCGTTCATCGTCCACCTGTTGTTCTTCAAGCGCCCATTGGTGATCTTCTTCGGTGATCTCATCGGGGGCGGCATGACGCCGCAGGGTCCCATAGATGATGCTAAACGCGGCCAAGGCGAGGATAGAGAGATAGGCCATCGCCACGAAGGGGTCATCGAGACCGAGGATCATGCGGCCCTCCGTTCGGGAAAACAGCGGTTGAGATGTTCGGCAGATGGCGGGCGGGTGAAGGCGCTGACCAAGAGCAGGGTCAAGGCTGAGGCCGGCAGTGCCACTATGATCGGATCGACCGAGGGCCAATTGGGATAGTCGGCAAAGATGCTGATCTTGTCGCCCGTCAGAATCTGCACCAGCCCGATGGCGCCGGCCTCCTTGGACTTCAGCAAGAGCAGCCAAAAGAGCGAGACCACAAAGCCCACTGCCATCGAGGCCAGTGCGCCCGCCTTGGTGACCCGGCGCGAAAAGAGTCCGCAGATATAGGCCGGCAGGAAGGTCGCCGCACACAGGCCGAAAAAGATGGCGGTAAAGCGGGCGATGATATAGTCCTGGCGGATGCTATAGCTGATGGTCACGGCAATGAACAGCCCGACCACCACCGCCAGGCGCATGACCAAGATATTGGGCTCGCGGTGGACACCGCGCCCGGCGATCTGTTCATAGAGGTCGCGCCCTGCGGCGGTGCCGATGGTGTGGAACTGGCTGGACATGGTGCTCATGGCCACTGCGAGCAGCGCCAGGAAAAAGATCGCGCCAAACCAATGGGAGAGGACGGTCGAGATGAAGGTCGGGATGATCTTATCGGCATCGCCCTTGACCGCGGTCACGCTCGATGAGCGGTCGCTGACCAGCTCGAGGGCATTGACCGCAGGGTCCTGGGCCTGTATCTCGCCGTCGACCACCAAGGCAGCGGTCGCCGGCTTTTGGGTCTTGGGGTTGATGATCGGGGTCCAGGCCTCTGCCGCATCCTTTTGCATCAGCTCGACCAAGACATGGCCCTTGTCGGCATCCAAGGTCTGCACCGGATTGCCGTGATAGATCGGGCCGTGCTGGGCAAACCAGGCGGAGGATGATAGCCGTGATCACCGTCCACCAGAGGTCATAGCTAGGTGCACCCCAACCAAAGGCGGGCATCGCTGTCCAGCCCTGGTGCCCGATCTGGGCGAGCGGTGCCGGCACCGTGTCCTTCATCTCGGAAAGGTCACGATGGGCTTCGCTGATCTCCCCAGACTGCTGTAGGTGAAGACCAAGAGAAAGATCATGGCGAGGACCATGATGAAGCCCTGGAAGGTATCCGTATACATCACCGCCTTGATCCTGCCGGGGATCACATAGGCCGCGGTGATCAAGGCAAAGATCAAGAGTGCGACCTCGAAGTCCAGGCCGAACTGGGTTGCAGCAAAGACGCTGCCCCCCGTCATAACCGCGGCGGCATAGAGCGGCATGAAGAAAGATCAGGCTGCCGGCAAAGATCTGGATCGCGGGGCTCTGATAGCGCAACACCAAGAGCTCGGGAAAGGTATGTGCCCCGAGATGGTGCCCAAGGCGGCGGGTCGGCTCGCCGAGCAGGATGAAGGCGATCAGGATACCGACCCCGATGTTCAATACCGTGAGCCATAACAGGCTCATCCTGAAGAGACCTGCGACCCCGCCGAAACCGACGATGGCCGCGGTCGAGATGAAGGTGGCCCCGTAGGAGACCGCCATGATGATCGAATGCGCCGAGCGCCCGCCGACCAAAAAATCGGCCGCTGAGCGCGTACCGTGGTAGCCGAGCCAGCCGAGATAGGCCGTGACAAAGAGGTAGGCGAGGATGACGACAATATCGATCCAGCCGACCGTTGAATGATCGGGCATACTGTTCCCCCTGTTGATCGAGGTGGTCTTAATTGATAAGAAACACATGCTTTTGAAATTGAGTGAGCTGTCCAGATGTCGTGGGCATGGAAAGACGAGACATGAGATTGCTGTCGTTTGCGGCGCGCGAAGGGGCCCAAGGACAAGGGGGGTGGGCGCAAGGTGGGTGAGAAGCGGGCGCTGTTGGCGGAGCAGGACGCCCAGATACGCAAGCTCATGTGCGACGGGACACCGGATGAGCTGAAGCTGCCGTTTGCGCTGTGGAGCCGGCAGGCGGTGCGGCAGTTGATCCTCGGCTGTTTTGGCATCGAGCTCAGGCCGCAGGGGGAGGGCAAGTACATGGCGCGCTGGGGATTGACGCCCCAGAAACCGATTCGGCGCGCCTATGAGCAAAGCCCGCCGGCGGGCAAGACGTGGCTTGAGGAGACCTACCCGGACATTGCCCGGCGCGCCAAGGCCGAGGGCGCCGAAATCCACTGGGGCGATGAAACGGGGCTGCGCTCGGACGAGGTGCGCGGGCGCTCTTATGCGCCGGCGATCAAGACGTCCGAGATTCGCGTCACGCAC
This sequence comes from Caldichromatium japonicum, assembly GCF_011290485.1. Taxonomy (GTDB): domain Bacteria; phylum Pseudomonadota; class Gammaproteobacteria; order Chromatiales; family Chromatiaceae; genus Thermochromatium; species Thermochromatium japonicum. The sequence continues at coordinate 850,401 of NZ_CP048029.1, forward strand.
CGTCGCGAAGGCCTGTCGGTGATCTCGACGCTGACCAACCGCGGCAAGGTGCGTCGGAAGGCGTTCGCGGGGGCGATGAACGCCGACATCCTGATCGACTTCATGAAGCGGCTCGTCAAGGACGCCAGGGGCAAGAAGATCTTCCTCATCCTCGACAACCTGCGCGTGCATCACACCAAGCCAGTCAAGGCCTGGCTGGCTGCATGCGCCAATCAAATCGAGGCCTCCTCCCTCCCCTATAGCCCGGCACTGAACCCCAACGAGATGCTCAAGGCCACCATCACCGCGCAGGCGCCCTCCCGCGCCAAGGGCGATCTGAAGAAGGCGACCGTCAGCCACCTGCGCCGCCTTCTCAATTCCCCCCAACGCATCATGCGCTACTTCCAGCATCCCAAGCTCCATGATGCCGCGTAATACAAGTTCATTGGCTTCGGATTAATAACGCCACGTGTGCCGCGCCTGACCCAAAGGGATATGAGACGCGGAGAAAAAACGATAACCGGATTTATGACCCGGTGCACGGCAAGCCCCGTCGTTGAGGGCGGGGATGGATAGCGCCCGCTGTCGTCGCGTTTTCCGCTTAGGTTGGCGTCTGCTGCTGTTCGATGTATTGGCGCACGATGGAAATTGGTGCGCCGCCACAACTTGAGGCGAAGTAGGACGGCGACCACAGCACGCCCTTCCAGTAGTGTTTCTGGATGTCGGGTTGTTCCTTGCGCAGCAGGCGGCTGGATGCGCCTTTGAGGCTGTTCACGAGGCTGGAGACGGCAACCTTGGGCGGGTACTCTACCAACAGGTGGACATGATCGTCCTCGCCGTCCATCTTGATCAGTTGTGCTTCAAAATCCGTGCAGACGTTGGTGAAGATCGTTCGCAGTTGTGCGATGGCATCGCCGTTGAACACATTGCGGCGATGGTCATCGACCAAGAGACTGATTGAGCTATGCAACGGCTTCAAGCCTTCAAATTTGAGTTGAAGCCCAACGGCGATCAGGCGCGCGACCTGCGCCGCTTCGCGGGGTCGTGCCGCTTCGTCTACAACCGGGCGCTGGCGTTGCAACAGGAGCGGTACGCGACCGGCGAAAAGAAGCTTGGCTATTTTGGACTGAGCAAGCTACTTACCGAGTGGCGCAACAGCACGGAGACGGCGTGGCTGGCTGATGTCCCGGTTCATCCCTTGCGGCAGTCTCTCAAGGATCTGGACCAGGCCTACGCCAACTTTTTCGCCAAGCGCGCGGACGCGCCGCGCTTCAAGAAGAAAGGGCAATCCGACAGTTTCCGTTACTCCGATTCGGAAAAAATCAAACTCGACCAGGCCAACAGCCGTATCTTCCTGCCGAAACTTGGCTGGCTGAGGTATCGCAACAGCCGTGAGGTGCTTGGCGTGGTGAAGAACGTCACCGTGAGCCAGTCCGGCGGCAAGTGGTTCGTGAGTATCCAGACCGAGCGCGAGGTAGAGCGGCCCATCCCGCAGGGTGGCGCAGTTGGCATCGACATGGGCATTGTCCGCTTCGCCACCTTGAGCGACGGGACGGTCTACGCCCCGCTCAATAGTTTCAAGCGGCATGAGACGCGCTTGCGCAAGGCGCAACAGGCGCTCTCCCGCAAGGTGAAATTCAGCAACAACTGGAAGAAGGCGAAAGCCAGAGTCCAGCGCATTCATTCCCGCATCCGTAATGCCCGCCGCGACTTCCTACATAAGACCTCGACCGCGATCAGCAAAAACCACGCGATGGTGTGTATCGAGGACTTGCAGGTAGGGAACATGACCAAGTCGGCGGCTGGGACAATCGCACAGCCGGGCAGAAACGTTCGGGGCAAGTCTGGCCTAAACAAGTCCATTCTCGACCAGGGCTGGTTTGAGTTTCGCCGGCAACTGGACTACAAGCTGGCATGGCGGGGTGGCTGGCTCATTGCCGTGCCGCCGCAAAACACAAGCCGCACCTGCCCGTGCTGCGGCCATGTGTCGGCGGACAACCGCCAGACGCAAGATCGGTTCGAGTGCGTGGAATGCGGTTTTGAGGAAAACGCCGATGTGGTCGGCGCGATCAATGTGCTAAGGGCGGGACACGGCAGACGCTTCTGTCGGGATGTGTGATGAGCATGTCAGCCCGGATGGCCTGTGGATCGAGCCGCGCTGGCGGCCGGAAGCAGGAACCCACCGAAGCGGTTCAGGAGCGCTTCAATACCACTCCTGAGCGCCGTAGGAATCCTCGACCTTCAGGCCGGGGAGGATGTCAAGCGGGCGAGTATAGAGGGGGAGCAGCCATTGTCCGAGCGAGAGGGTTTCTCAGACCTCGATCAGGGTCGGCTATAGGGCGATCCTGTAGAGAGGGCGTGTACCCAAGTTTTTTGGTTCGTCGATTAAGCGAAAAAAATTGCATGAGCCTGATAAATCACCGCTATCCTGACCCAGAGATCGCCGCCATCGAGCGCGTCATCCGCGAGCGGCGCGACATGCGCCATTTTCTGTCCGACCCCTTGCCTGAAGGTTTGCTTGCGCGTTTGCTCGAGGCGGCGCATCTCGGCCCCTCGGTCGGTTATATGCAGCCATGGCGTTTTATCCGGATCACAGACCCCAATCTGCGTCAGCGCATCCATGACCTGGTCGAGGCCGAGCGTCAGGCGACCGCCCGCGCTCTGCCCAGCCGGAATGCTGAGTTTCTGGAGGTCAAGATCGAAGGGATTGGCGAATGCGCCGAGCTTCTGGTCGTCGCCCTGATGCCTGGGCGCGAGCGACACCTGATCGGGCGGCGCACCCTGCCGGAGATGGACGTCGCCTCGGTCGGCTGCGCCATCCAGAACATGTGGCTGTTGGCGCGGGCTGAGGGGGTGGGGCTGGGGTGGGTCTCGTTCTTCGATCCAGACGCCCTGGCCGAGCTCTTGCAGATGCCCGCTGGCGCGCGCCCGCTCGCGATCCTCTGTCTCGGCTATGTGCCGGACTTCTATCCCCGCCCGATGTTCGAGGACGCAGGCTGGGGCAGACGGCTGCCGCTTGCCGAGGTTCTATTCGAGAATGCCTGGCCGCCCGAGGCGGGCGGTACACCGACGAGCTATTGAGCCGGAGTAGCCCAGGGCCGGATGACCACGGCGGAGACGCTGTTCTTGGGTGAACCCTCGATCAGCCGGTCGCTGTAGGTGAGATAAACCAAGGCATTACGCGGGGCGTCATAAAAACGCACCACCTGCAAGGTCTTGAACAGAAGGGAGGTGCGTTTCTTGAAGACCTCCTCGCCATTGCGCTTGCCCGAGCGGATGTCTTCGGGCAGGGCGATCGGGCCGGTCTGGGTACAGTCGATCGAGGCATCGGATGTATCCTCGGCGACCCCGACTGCACCCGAAACCCCTCCGGTCTTGGCACGGCTCAGATAACAGACCACACCGGGGAGATCCTCGTCCTGAAAGACCTCGACCACGATCTTGTCGTTGGGTCCTACCCATTTGAATTTGGTCGAGACGCTGCCGATCTGCTCTGCCCAGACATGGCCAAGCGGCAGGGCAAGCAGCGCGAGTATCAAGGTTTGCCGCATGCACATCGCCTTCAGCCCCCAAATAGACGCCGATGCTCTAACCGGCTGCGTGTCAAGGCATCCTCCATCGAGATCCCGATGAACCAGTTGCCGGTCATCCCCAGGCGCTCTCCAGCGAGCGCTCGGTCGATCTGTTCAACCAGGCCGAGATGTCCGGCGCGCAGCGCAGGCAGGCGGTTGTGGACCCTTTGCTTAGCGATGACCTGCTCAGGCCCAACCCCTAGGGCGGCACAGGCAACCTGTAGCTGTTCCTCGAGTGTCAAGGCCACGGGCCGGAAATGGAAGGCCAGGCCGCGATAGCCCCCATCCGGCAGAAAATCGCGCGAGACCGCCGAATAGAAGGGTGCCTCCACCCCGATCAGTCCGGCGAAGGGCTTGAGAGCTTTGAGGTCTTCGCGGCGAAAGACCAGGACCAGGGTCTCAAGTTCAGACATCGGGATGCGTGCGACGAGATCGCGCAGCGCTTCAAAACCGCGAGGCAGCAACTGGGCAGCGGCATCGGGCGGGACGGCCAGGGTCAGATAGGCGGCATCGAGTATTTGTCCGTCCGCAAGCTCGACTTGAAAGCCTGCAGCGTGCCGCTCGATCCGCTCGATCCGCTGACCGGTACGCACCTCGAGTCCATTTTGCGCAGCGATGGCCTCGGGGATGGTCGAGATCCCGCGGTCAAAGGTGAACGCCTTGACTACATCCTTGCGCCGCGGCTTGCGCCGAAACAAGACCTCGGCGGGATAATCATCCGCCGGCTGGCAGATGACCGCCTGAAAGGCATGGCGTAGCAGGTCCTGATAATTGCGCGACCCAAGGATCGCGCTGTAATAATCGCGCACATTACGCCCTGCCTTGGGCTCCTTAAAGATCCGCGGCAAGGACCCGAGCGCCTCCAGCGGATGCAGGGCAGAGAGGATCGAGCAGCGCTGGCCGTCCCTCCAAAGCTTGTAGCTCAAGCTCGGTTTGGGTTTGACTTCCTGGGTGAGCCCTAGGTCATCGAGGATCGAAAGCAGATTGCCGTAGCTGTTGAAGCAGGTGTGCCCCCCTGCCTCGACCCAAAAGCCGCCGAGCGCAGCGAAACTCAGGCTGTGGATACAGCCGCCGATCCGTTCGCTGGCCTCGAGCACCAGGGTCTTGAATCCCTTGCGGGCCGAAAGGTGGGCGGCGCCCAGACCGCTGATGCCGGCGCCGATGACAATATGATCGAATGCTTGGCTCATGGTTTAAGGGTATCGCTGGTGGGATCATCCTCTGGAGGAGAGGGTTCAGAGTCAGCAAGTCTCAGGTGGCTGGTATCTGGGACCGGGGTGGTTGGCGGCGGTGGGGTGCAATCGCTCAGATCCCAATCCGTGCCGGAGACCAGACTGAGATGGCTGAGATCAAGTGCTGGCGCCTTGACCGGCGGCGGCTCCTCGAGCTGATCGAAGTCGGCGCTGGTTGAAAAATCCGGCACCTCGGGGCGCGGGGGGGTAGCGGAGGGATTCGCTTGCCCAGGTTGCATCCGCGCCGCCTCAGCAGTGTCTGCCGCGGGGGGTTGGGGGCTGGCCTCGCCGCCAAGCGCCCTGAGCCTGACTACAGCGCCTGCCTCAGCAAAGACCTGTCGATAGCGCTCGGCGGTAGCGGCATCGGCGTCGCGTTTGACGATTACAGCCTTGCCGCAAAAGAGCCGTTCCACCCCTGCGGCATCGAGCTTGAAGGCCGCGCCCAGACGGGTGCGTACCTGCATCGGGTCGGCCTCTGGTAACAGGGCGCCGTCGAATAGGATATCGAAACGTGGTTCGGACATCTTTGCACCCTCGCCGGGCGTTCGCTGGGATATCGTGCCGATGACCTGCTCGCTGGGATCACTCGGCTAGGGGTTTGGCGAGGCTAAAGGCACCGCGGATATCCCCGGCTTTAAACCCGCGCGCCTGATCCTGGGGATAATACTCAGCGAGCGCCTTGAGCACCGGCTCGCTCACATGGTCGCCGTGGCAGGCCAGGCAGAGGTCCTGGGTGGGGATCGCCTTCATCAAGCGAAACACCCCCCCATCCTCGCCTTGGATGATCTCGGCAAAGCTGAGCTGTTCGACGGGCTCACCTGCTGCTTTCCGCTCTTCAAACGACTGTAAAACCTGGATTTCCCAGTCATCTGGACTGTTGAGTGCGGCATTGCGCACCTTCAGGCTCGTACGTCCAATCTCCCAACCGCTGGATTCAGAGAGCTCAGCCGCAATAGCTGGGGCACGTTCCTTACAGACCGCGATCGCCTGGACCGGACCATTGGCCTGGATCGCTGATTTGAGCTCGGACTGAAGCTGACCCGCAAACTCCTTGATCAGCGCCTTGGCCTCTTCGATCAGCGGGTCATCGGCTGAGGCCAAGGCCGGCATCTGGCTGGCTGAAAGGGATAGGGCAGCGGTGATCAGGAACGGACGGATGGATGGCATGGCATTCAAGTCCTCCCCAGTCAAACATGGTTTTGATTGGTCCAAGAGACAGCAGGATCGGTCAGCAGCTCCAACTTACTAAGATAGTTTAAGGCGTACGCGGGTTCCGTGCCGCACATCTCCTGGCTAGGTCGAAAGGCGGTACAGATCCCTGGGCGCTCGGGCCGACCGAATAGACGGCATCTGAGATAGGCGTTCAACTGGACGCAGGCCACACCCGCTGGTTTACCCTGCGGCATGCCAGGGATAGGGCTGGCGATCGACGGGGCGATACAGCAGGCCGCACAACCGGGGCGACACTCTGGGGAAGCAGCGCTCATCGGCTTATTGCCCCCGCAGGGCGCCACAGGCCGAGTCGCTGCCCGACCCGCACCTGGCTGCCGGCCAGCCACCCCGAGTCCAAGTCAGCGGACTGAGCCGGCAGGAGCAGGATCACTGTCGAGCCGAGATGAAAACGCCCAAGCTCCTGGCCGCGCGCAAGCTGGATGCTCTGGGCCTCGGACGGATAGTCCCAACGCTCGGGTTCTGGACCACGGTGGGGCGGGGTAATCTCGCCGGCCCAGACGGTCTCAAGACCCCCGACGATCAGGGCTCCCACCAGGATCACCGCCATGGGACCAGCCTCGGTCACAAAGCGACAGATCAGGCGTTCATTGCGCGCGAAGAGATTGGGGACCAGGGCCGCCGTCGCCCTATTGACGCTGAACAACCGCCCGGGGGCATAGACCATCTGTTCGAGACGCCCCGCAAGCGGCATGTGGATACGATGATAATCGCGTGGCGAGAGATAGAGGGTTACAAAGCGTCCGCCTAAGAAGGGATGCGGCTCACCCGGGGCAAGTGCAAGTAGCTCCTCGACCCGATAGGTACGCCCCTTGGCCTGGAGCAGGCACCCTTCCTCGATCGTCCCGATCTGGCTGATCACTCCATCGACCGGGCACAAGATCGCCTGGGGATCGGGATCGAGCGGGCGGGCATCGGCCTTAAGAGCGCGGGTGAAGAAGGCGTTGAAATGGGTATAGGCGCGCGGGTCAGGCTCCAGGGCCTCGCTCAGATCGACGCGATAGTGCCGGATGAAGGCCCGGATCATCAGGTCCTTCAGGGGCGGCCAGGTCAGACGCGCCAGCCGATAGATGCGCGCCGAAAACCAGTGTTGCGGGATGACAGATTGCAGTGCGACGAATAATCGGTCGGCGAGGGTCGGCGACATGGGTTCATCCAGTCTCAAGTTGGCTTGCAAATCTATCCAGTAAACCCCGAATATGCCAATTGTGTCATGAAGCATGCGGGTCTGCGATGGCGCTTTATGGAGACCTAACAGTTTAGGCTGCCATGGCCTAGGCAAGCTGAAGGCGCTGCTGCCGCAGGCGGGCTCGCAGCCTTCAGAACCAAACCTGGCGGGAACGAAGGTAGCTGGACATGCAGGCGACTTGACTCGCAGAGGATACAGATCGCCTGAAGGGGAGAACTCTGAAAGGGAGAATAAGCGTGCTAAAGGTCGAATAGATCCAGAAGAACGCGGCCATCTCAGGCCTAGAGCCCGGGCAGGTGGTGCGCATCGTCACCACTGAGCCGGTCGATCCTGATGCGCTTACCGTTTACTACAAAATCGCCGACGGTGGTTTGCGCGAGCGGATGCTGTTTCGCACCGATGAGGCCAAGCTGTCGTTGGCCGAGTCTGGCCGCCCCTGGGCTTTCGATGCGCCCGGCGACGAGTTCAAGCTCGCCGCCGAGGCCTGCCGCATCAACCTGGCCTACCTGTTCGATCCGATGATGGCGGTGCACACCTCGAACGTGGAGCCGCTGCCACACCAGATCACCGCGGTCTACGAGTCCATGCTGCCGCGCCAGCCGTTGCGTTTCGTGCTGGCCGACGACCCCGGCGCCGGCAAGACCATCATGGCCGGTCTCTTCATCCGGGAGTTGCTGATGCGCGCCGATGCCAGGCGCGTGCTCATCGTCGCCCCAGGCAGCCTGGTGGAACAATGGCAGGACGAAATGTTCGAGAAGTTCGGCTTGTCGTTCTCGCTGTTTTCGCGCGAGCAGGTCGAGCAGTCTAAGAGCGGCAACCCCTTCGACGACCACGACTTGCTGGTTGCCTGCGTCGATCAACTGGCCCGCGCGGAAGACCTCCAGGAGAAGTTACGCCTGTCGCGCTGGGACCTGGTGGTCGTGGACGAAGCGCACAAGCTCTCGGCCAGCTACTTCGGCAACAAGGTCAACAAAACCAAGCGCTTCCAGCTTGGCGAGCTGCTGGGCTCGATTACGCGGCACTTCCTGTTGATGACGGCCACGCCGCACAACGGGAAGGAAGAAGACTTCCAGCTGTTCATGTCGCTGCTGGATGCCGACCGCTTCTACGGAAAGTTTCGCGACGGCGCGCACAAGGTGGACGTGTCCGACCTCATGCACCGCATGGTCAAGGAGGAATTGCTCAAGTTCGACGGTACCCCGCTGTTCCCCGAGCGTCGGGCCTACACCGTCAACTACAAGCTCTCCGACCCGAAGGCTGCGCTCTATCAGGCGGTCACCGAGTACGTCAAGGAGCAATTCAACAAGGCCGATCAACTTGCCGACAACGCCCGCAAGGGGAACGTCGGCTTTGCGCTGGCCAGCCTTCAGCGCCGCTTGGCTTCCAGCCCCGAGGCCATCTACCAGTCGCTCAAACGGCATCGCAACAAGCTCAAGCGCCGCGTCGAGGAGGAGAAGCTGCGACAGCGCGGCCAGTCACTGGCGGAGACGCTGAACGGCAACAACGGCCTGCCCGACGATGTGTGGGAAGCTGCCGACGCCCTGTCGCCCGCTGTCGCCCGAAGACTACGAGAACTTCGAGGAAGCCGTCGTTGACCAGGCCACGGCGGCCCAGACCATTCAGGAGCTAGAAGCCGAGATCTTCATCCTCGAAGCCTTGGAGGAACAGGCCCGCCAGGTGGTGCATTCCGGGCAGGATCGCAAGTGGGACGAGCTCTCCCGCCTGCTGCAGGACACGCCCGAGATGCACGATGCGGCGGGTCAGCAGCGCAAGCTGATCCTCTTCACCGAGCACCGCGACACGCTCAACTACCTGGCTACCAAGATTCGCGGCCTGCTCGGCCAGCCCGACGCCGTGGTGGTGATCCACGGCGGCATCAAGCGCGAAGAGCGCCGCAAGGTGCAGGAGCTATTCCGCAACGACCGTTCCGTCAGACTTACTTAATCATGCGCAAACATGATTAAAGCTGACTTCCTGCTTCATTGAGGCGGTTTCACGCACCAAGCACAAGCTTGGTGCGCCAGAGCCTTCCTTTCCACAGGCTGACACGGTGGAACTCACCGCCATGTTCTTCAAGTTGATCGCTGCATTGATGTCGCGGTCGTGATGCGTGCCGCAGGCCGGACACGTCCACTCGCGTACAGAAAGCGGCAGCGCATCCAGCACATGACTGCACGCTAAGCACGTTTTACTGGACGGCAACCAGCGGTCCGCCACGACTACCACGCCGTCTCGCATCGCCGCCTTGTACTGCAGTTGCCGGCGAAACTCAAAGAAACCCATGTCGGCAATGGAGCGGGCTAGATGCCGGTTCTTTGCCATGCCACGCACATTCAAATCCTCGATGGCGATTGTGTGAAACCGCCGTGTGAGACCGGACGTGAGCTTATGCAGGGCATCGCGCCGGATGTTGGCGATGCGTGCGTGCAGCCGCGCCAGCTTGGTTTTCGCTTTGGCGCGGTTGCGCGATCCTTTGCGCTTACGTGAGAGGCTGCGCGAGAGCCGCTGCACTCTGGATAGCAACGCCTTGTGCGGCTTGGGGCCTGCAACCTTTTCTCCCGTTGAGAGCGTGGCCAGCGCCGACACACCTAAGTCCACTCCCGCCACGCCTTGGTTTTCGGCTTGCGGCAGATGCAGACTAGGCGGAATATCAACGGTGATGCTGACAAACCAGCGGTCAGCCACACGGGAGACAGTAGTTGACATGATCTTACCAGCAAAGCGCAACGGCTCACGCATGCGCACCCAGCCTAGGCAGGGGATGCGAATGCGGCAGCCGTCGATGCTGAACTGCTCGTTGGTGAGGGTGAATCGGTCGTGCACGCCTTTCTTGCGGAACTGCGGATAGCAAGCACGACCCTCAAAGAAATTCTGGAACGCCCTTCCCAACTGGATGATCGCCATCTGTGGCGCGCATTTGGTGACTTCCAGCATCCACGGAAATTGCTCGCGCTGTACTGCCGCTTCCACTCAGCCAGCGCCCAGTTGTAGGAAAAACGCGCAACGCCTGCAGCCTTGGCAAAGTAAGTAGCCTGTTTGTTGTTCGGGTTAAGCGCGATTTTGTGGGCGGTAATCATGCCTGCGCTTCCTCTGCTGCGCGTTTTACGCTATCGAGCAGTTTCTGGTTCTTGCGTGATCGCGAGCCATACAGCCGGGCACTGAATACGGTAATGATTTCGAGCACGTCCTTTGCTAAGTCTTCCTCGAAGGTCGTGTCCTCGCCTTGGTTGAGGATGACCACTTCGACCTGTTTCGCCTCGCAGATCGCAAACACCAGCTCAGCGCCGAAGCGCAGCAGCCGGTCTTTGTGCGTGATGACCAAGCGTCCGGCGCGCCCGTCGATGATCTCATTGAGCAAGCGCTTGAGACCATTCTTGTGGTAGTTCATGCCAGAGCCTACGTCAGCAATGACCTCGAACGTCCAGCCCTGGCAGGCGCAATACAGTTCCAACACCTGTTTTTGCCGCTCCAAGCTGTCCTTCTGATCGCAACTTGCGACCCGGGCATAGGCAATTGTCTTGCGTGCGGTTTCAGCCTGTGACCGATACATCTCTGGCTTGAGCCGAGCAAGGTCGTAGCGCCTGCGGCCGCCTGCCGTTCGCTCGTCTGGCACAAGACGCCCTTCGCGCTCCCATCGACGCAGGGTTTGCGGCGAGACACCAAGCGCTTTAGCAGCTTCGCGGATCGGTACGAGCTTGCGAGACATGCCTATATTGTGTATCAATGAGCAACTATGCGCAATTTGTTAACAAACAGTTAGAGCCCGGGAGCAGGAAGCCCGGTCGACCGCACAGGACACCGCGTTGATGCGGGCGCTCGGACTGGCGCACCACTGGCAACGCCTTCTGGATGAGCAGTGGGCGGCATCAGTAGCCGAGATCGCCGAGGCCGAAGGCATGGACGTGACACAGGTGCGCCGGGTCATGCAGCTGACGCTCCTGGCCCCGGAGGTCGTGGAACGGCTGGTTGGCTCGCCCGATGCTGTGCTGGAGAAGGTGATGCGCCGCTCCTGCCCCAACGCCTGGAGCGACAAGATGCGCGTGCTCGCGCCACCCGGGTGAGCGCGTCGCACCCAGCGCCAGCAACCGCCTGCAGGCGGTTTTTTATGGCCGCTTGGCACTCGGTCGCCACCGCTACAGGAGTTGCCAACCACAACCGACAGCCTCTAAACCCGCGCCAGCAAAGGAAATGGCCTCGAGAACGCTCGCGTGGCCACCAGAGAAAACGGAGAACAGAGAGGCGTCGGCGGGGCCGAAAGCGCCTACTTCGCAGGGGTGGCGCTCGCGAGGCCAGGCCCGAAAGCCGCGCCAACACTGGGGGAACGGGCAAAAAATCCCAACCGATGAGGGTTGGGATTTTGGGTAGGGCGGCGTCAACTACACTGAAGTCGCAACCGCTTGAGTCCATTGGAATGGGCTTGATCTTGTTGGAGTTGTTGCACCCAATGTTGCCCCCGCGTCCTTCTGCTCACTCCGATAGTACACGATCGAGAAAACCGAACTTCAGTGCGACGGCATACATGGAGCGGTTCACCAGCCGGTCGTGCTCCTCGATCAGGCGATAGAACGTCCGCCAGCGCATCCATTTCGGCTTGTCGCCGTGGCCGTTGAGGATGCCCGGCTCCCATCCCAGGCGCGCCCGGATGCGGTCTGCGCGTCGCGTAGCGCGGTCGCCGGCGTTCTCGCGCGCGCTGGCGTAGGCGAGCTGATAGCAATGCCGGCAGGCGAAGATGCCGCCGCCATAGAGGATCGCCATGCGCCGGCCGCAGCCGAGCGCGGGGCAGATGAACCAGGGTCTCGTGCCGCCGAGATTGCACGGTGTTCGCACGATGCGCACCGGATACTCCTCGTCCTTCCAGTCCTCCCCGCCGCTGCGATGCCGGTACATGAGGATCACGCGGTCCGCTTCGGCGCGCATGCGGATCGAGGCGACCACCTCGTCGTCGCGCGTCCATTGCCAGCCGCCCCAATAGCCGGGCCTCAGCATTCCCTCGCGCGCCCAGCGCCGCACGTCGCGGGTGCGGTAGTCGTCCGTGCAGGACTTGGCGCCGTAGCGCCGACTTGGCGCCGTAGCGCCAGCGGTTTCCGCTACCCGGTCCGCCCATTCGATTTTCCCGTAATCATTTGGCGAATTGACACGCTCACGAGGGCGTCGAATCAACCGATTGCGTTGATTTATCGGCGTATTCATTCGTCTCCGGCGCTGTAGATTTCTGCGCTTCCAGCGCCTGCAATTCCGCCGCTACCTGGGCCTTCAGTGCGTCCTTGATGTCGTCATCGGCATGCAGCAAGGGATACTCCACACGGTCGATATGCGGCTGCGCCAGCTTCTCCGCGAGCGGGTCGCGCCCCGACAACTGCTGCACCACCACGGTGAGCGGGGTCGGCGCAGTCGTTCCCGGCTTTCCAACCAGATACTGTGCGAGCCACGCACGCGCTCCAGCGTCGCCGGCTTTCGCCGCTGCCACGGTTGCCGTTATCACGGCGCGCCAGTCCTCCAGCGGTACGGCATCGAGTAGCGCGGCCATGTAGTCGGCCTCTGTGCGCCGGTGCGTGAAGGTGCCCTTGATGTAGTTCTGCTTGTTGCGTGCCATACCGTGATCCTCAATGCAGCCTTCGCGCCTACAGGACGAGCGCCCACGCGGCGCGCTCGGCGTCCTCGCGGCTCATGCCGCCGTCGAACTCCATGATTGCGGCGCGCTCCTCGAAGGCTTCGCGCAGGGCTTCGGAATCGAGCCATTGCCAGGGCGGGGCACTGCCGTTACTGCCGTTGGAAGCGTCGTGTTTGGCCGGGGCGGCGTCATACAACACCGCCATTACTGCTATTGGATTTCCATCGGCACTATTGGCAGTAGTGCCGGGGGACGTTCCGCCGATTTCGCGGCGCGCGCGTTCCAGCCAGTTCATGCGCCGACCTCCTTGCGCCTGGCTTTCACGGCGGGGTTGATCCGGTAGCGCACGGTGCGCCTGCCGCTTCCCGGCCCGGTGCCGCCGCTCGCTTCGCCCCGCAGCCAGTCCTCGTCCTCCAGCCAGTCGAGCGCGGCCTGGATCGCCTCGTCGGCGGTCAGGTTGCGCCATTGATTGCGGCGCACGTCGCGCAGCGTGAAGCCGTCTTCCAGCGCGCCGCGCTCCAGCGTCGAACACGACCTTCGCGGTTTCGTAGTCGGCGAGCGCGGCGCGGTGCTCCTCCAGCGCCTTGGCGATCAGCCTGTCGAGCGGCTTCAGCGCGGCCCCCCAGGCCGGCGATTTCTTCGCCGACGGATCGCCCACGATGCCGCCCCACAGGTTGGGCACGATCAGCCACGAATCGCGCGCCTTCGGTTTGATGGCGCAGCGTGCGCCGATGATCGAGCCGAGCGCGACCAGGGCCGCGGCCGCGATGAACTCGGGCGGGCAGGGCATGCGTTCGGCCTCGTCCATCACCCACCGTCGCAGCGCCGCCGGCAGAAGTGTTCCGGCGTCGAACGCGGGCACGGGCTTCAGTTCCGCGATGATGGGCTTCGGTTGCGGCCAGCCATCGGGGCTCGCGCTCGATCGGTGCGCGCCACCGCCGCAGGGCCGGCGTGCCGGTGAAGGTCGTTGAAGTCGGTCGCGCCTCCGGGCCGCTGCGCGCCGAAGTCCGGCACGGCGAGCAGCCCGCCCACTGCCTGCGACGCTTCATGCGCCTTGGTCAGCCCCGGATTGCCGTCCGTCATGGCGTCGTCGTCGGCGCAGACGATCAGGTACAGACCGGGAAACTTCGCCCGCAGCGCCCGTGCTACCGGCAGCAGGTTGCCGGCATTGAAGGCCACGGCGACGGCGAGTCCGGTCGCCTCGTGAATGCTCGCGCCGGTAGCCTAGCCCTCTGCAATGCACAGCGTGCCGTCCGGCTGGCCGATGGAAAAGTAGCAACCGCTCACGCGCCCGCCGGAGAGGAATCTCTTCTCGCCTTTGGCGTCGATGAACTGAAGGCTGTGCAGTTCCGCGCCGTCGCGCATCGGCACAACGAGTGCCCCTTCGTGCAGCCGAAGACCATGCGCCTTGACCCGTTTGCTGACCAGATACGGATGGTCATTCGCCGCCGGCGGAGCCGATTGCCAGCTCGATGCGCCGCTCCAGCCAGTGCTGGATTTCTTCCTCGATCCAGCCAACAGCGCGCCCGCCCAGGCTCACCGGCTTGGGGAACGTGCCTTCGGAGACGCGCAGGTAGATCGTGCTACGGGAAAGGCCCGTGCTGGCCTTGACGGTGGGAAGTCTGAGAATCGCGGTAGCCATGCTTGCGCCTCCTGGGGCGACGTTGAACATGGCTACGAATTGTTATGACGCGAAACCGGTTTGGCAGCTATCGGTATGCGGAAACTTCCGGATTCTTCCGCATACGGCGGTCCGAACCGGGCCTGTCAGCGGCCTTTCACGATGTCCCGAATCCTCCTGTCGGAGAGCGAGTTCGCGCCGGGGACCGTTCGCTGAATCTCTTTCACGAAGTTTCGCCGGCCAAGCCGCCTGAGTTCAGCGTATTTCGCCTTGATCGCTGCGTTCCGATCAGATTGCCGTGGCAGGCGCTCGGCCAGCTCGGGCGGGATCGGGCACCCCAGCGCCTGCGCCATGGACGCGGGCGACGCATCGCGGTTCACCTTCCATTGCTCTAGGTGGGCGATGGGTACGTTCACGCGGTTGATGTCGTCTCGTTTGTCGCAGACCACGAACGCGCGTGCTGCGCTGGCTTGCGCGGGGATCACTTGCACCGGCATCACGCATTGCCGCTCGCAGCCCGGACACACCACGCTGGCGGCCGGCCGCGCCGGTACGAGCAGCTTCTGCTTTTTCAGCGCCGCGACCGCCGCGGCGGGCCATTCGCTCAGTTCCTGCGCGCCGATGAACACGGCTTGCCCCTTGCTCGCGTCCACTCGCGCGAGCAGCTCGGCGAGCACGTCCGCAGGCGTCATGCCTGGGCAGGCTCCGCTGCTTCGTTTGCGGGTTCGGCCGCATCGGCCGGCGCCTTGGGCTCGATGCCGGAGGCATGCAGCATGTCGCGGAGCTTGAGGTCCATCTCGTCGTACTTGAGCGAGCAGGAATTGGGATGCGTGATGCGTGATGCGGATCGTCACCGCCTTGGGCGGCTTGCCGGCGTCGATTCCGACCGTCGCCGCCAGTGCCACCTGCGTGACGTTGTAGAGGGCGAGCGGCAGCGACTTGCCGACCTGCGCGAGCAGCTCGTACACCGCATCGGGGTTGTGCGTCGCATCCGCTTCCAGCGTGATGCGGTCGCCCTTCTTCACCTTCGACGACAGGCGCAGCTTCTTCACCACGCCGCCCTGAATGCCGCTGCCCGCATCGAACACGAAGCCGAAGTCTTTCTGACGCAGCGGATTGAGGTCGTACACGCGCCCGTCCTTCGGATCGGGCGGCAGCTCGGGCAGCTTCAGGATGGCCTGCGCGAACATCTCTTGCGGCGGCTCGATGGCCTTGTGCGCGCCGCGGAAGTTGAGGTCGAGCGTGCCTTCCTTCTGCGAATAGACGTAGATCACCTCGAAGGCCGGGTTGTGCGGGCGGCGGCCGAATTGATCGTCCACCCATTCGATGGCCTGCTGCGAATAGTCCTCGGGGTAGGCGAAGAAGTAATCCAGCTCGCTGGCCGGAACGGCTCCACCACGCAGTTTTTGCCCCGGCCCTCGGTGTGGTGGAAGTAATTGCGGATGAGGCCGGCCAGCTCGCGCAGGCTAGAGTCATCCAGCGCCGCCGGGACGTGCGGGAGGTTCTTGCGCTTGCGCCAGTAGGGCAGGGAATCGGCGTGATAGAACAGGCTCGCGCCCTTCCAGTACGGCTTGTGGTCGAGGAAGGTGAGCATCGCCCGCTCGTAGTAGTTCGAGAGCACCGCGAGCTTTTCGACGAAGGCCGTGCGCGCCGCCGGGTCGTGCAGGCGCCATTCCGCCTCGTCGAGGATCGCGCGGAAGCCCTTCTCGCAGGCGAGATCGAAAATCTCGCGGAACTCCGCGTCCATCTCGTTGCGCTGCGCATCGGGCAGGGCGAGCCACGCATTGAACAACTCGTCCGGCTGCGTTTCCTTCATCGCGGCGAAATCCAGGTCGCCGAACAGCCCCTGCGCCTGAAAGTAGCGCGCGAGCAGCGCATTCGGCATCTGCCGGAAGAAGTCCCGCGTCGAGTAGTACCGGGCCATGCTGTCCCTCCTTGCCGAAAAGGGGGCCGCGCTATTGGTCGTTGTAGGATGATACTGTATATTGCAGTATCTTCGCAGTACAACCGCCGCAACGAGGGCACCCATGGCCAAGGGCAAGACCAGCACGCTGACCTTCCGCATCGAACCGGCGCTGAAGGAGGCGCTGCGCGCCGCCGCCGAGCGTGAGCACCGATCGATTGCCAACATGGTGGAAGTGCTGATCCGCGACTGGTGCGGGCGGAACGGCATCGCGATTCCCGAGCAGGGCGCGCTGTTCGCGGAGGAGCGTCAGCCGTCGGCGCATGAATCGGCGACGAAGAAGGGGAGGAAGGGCTGATGGCGACGAAGAAGGAAGCCGCGCGTGGCAAGAAGCCCGCTGCGCCGCGCATAACGCGCGCGAAGACCAACAACAAGCGCCCAATCGAATCCTACGAACATCGGGACAAGCAGCGCGTCAACAACCCGCCCGTGGGGCTGGTGACGCCGGAGACCGACCCGGACGCGGGCGCGAAGAAGACCTACGCCTACGACCCGCACCTCGACCCGCAACTGGTCTGGGCGGGCAAGGCCGAGCATACCTCCTTCGAGGTGCCCACCGTATCGCTCCACGTCCACGAGCGCATCGACCCCAAGACCATCATCGAGGCGGTGCGGAAGAACGCCCTCACCCCCAGCCCCTCTCCCGGTGGGAGAGGGGAGCGCGAAGCGCCGGGTGAGGGCTATCAACTCCCCCTGTTCGAAGAAGAGCGCAAAGAGCCGCTGCGCGAGGCCGTCGAGTTCTACCGGCACAAGCACGGCTGGAGCAATCGCCTCATCGCCGGCGATAGCCTGCTGGTGATGAACTCGCTCCTGGAAAAAGAGGGCCTGGCCGGCAAGGTGCAGATGATCTACATCGACCCGCCCTACGGCATCAAGTACGGCTCCAACTTCCAGCCCTTCGTCAACAAGCGCGACGTTAAGGACGGCAAGGACGAGGACCTGACCGCCGAGCCGGAGCAGATCCGCGCCTTCCGCGACACCTGGGAACTGGGCATCCATTCCTACCTCACCTACCTGCGCGACCGCTTGCTTTTGGCGCGCGAACTCCTCACCGAGAGCGGCAGCATCTTTGTGCAGATCAGCGACGAGAACGTGCACCACGTGCGGGAGTTGATGGATGAGGTGTTTGGGGCGGGCCACTTCATCGCCTGCATTGCGTTTAAGACTTCCATTGGTCTCGGTTCCCAGCATCTCGACCGAGTATACGACCATATTGCGTGGTACGCGAAAGACAAGGATAAGGTGAAATACCGACAATTGTACTTGTCACTAGAAAGAGGCGAAGAAGGCGCAACTCGTTACACCTATGTTAGGCTGCCCAATGGTGAGGAGAGGTTATTGACGGGAGAGGAGAGGGAGAAGGCAGATCGTCTCCCTGGGGGGGCAAGGTTCTTTACAGATCAAGGTCTCACGTCGCGCACCGGTTCTGATACCACAAGAAAAGCATTTGTCTTTGAAGGTAAGGAATATGTTCCCACAGTCGGCGGTTGGAGAACCAGCATCGAAGGATTAGCGCGCTTGGCTCAGGCTGGGCGAGTACTAAAGGCAGGAGCAACGCTGCGTTTCAAGAAGTTCTTTGATGATTTCGGTGCGATTGCACTTACAAACTTCTGGGCAGATGTTGGGGGCGGGATTCAAAGCCGATCAGATCCAAAAATCTACGCAGTTCAAACGAACACAGCTGTCATCGAGCGCTGCCTCCTGATGACCACCGACCCGGGCGACCTGGTCTTCGACCCCACCTGCGGCAGCGGCACCACGGCCTATGTGGCCGAGCAGTGGGGGCGGCGCTGGATCACCTGCGACACCTCGCGCGTGGCGCTCACGCTCGCCCGCCAGCGCCTGATGACCGCCGTCTTCGACTACTACGAACTGGCCTATCCCTCACCCCAGCCCTCTCCCTCCGGGAGAGGAAGCGGAGAGAGTGTCCGCCATCCCGGAGAGAGAGGGAGTGATGGAAACCCTCTCCCAGCGGGAGAGGGTGGCCGAAGGCCGGGTGAGGGCATACAAGGCGTCTGGAACGGCTTCAAGTACAAGACCGTCCCGCACGTCACGCTCAAGTCCATCGCCAACAACCCGGAGATTGACGGCATCCACGCCCGCTGGCAGGCGCGCCTCGAACCCATCCGCGAGCAGTTGAATAAACTGCTCAAGAAAAAATGGCAGGAGTGGGAAATACCGCGTGAGACGGAAGATGCTTGGCCGAAAGAAGCCAAGAAACTGCTCGCCGACTGGTGGCAGTTGCGCCGCAAGCGCCAGGAGGAGATAGACGCCGCCATCGCTCGCCATGCGCCGCAGGAGACGCTCTACGACCAGCCCTTTGTGGACCGCAAGAAGGTGCGCGTGACCGGGCCGTTCACGGTGGAGGCCGTGCCTGCTCCAGCGGTGAAATCAGTGGATGATTTACTCCCCTCTCCCTTTGGGAGAGGGGCCGGGGGTGAGGGAGTTAGGGGTGAGGGCAAAAAGCCGCTGCCTCAGGACCTACTGGAATTTGCCCGTCAGTTGCGGAAAGAGCAAACGGATGCCGAACGCTTAATGTGGTCGCTGTTGCGCGATCGACGTTTGGCAGGATTCAAGTTCCGCCGGCAACATCCCGTTGAACCGTACGTCCTCGATTTCTATTGCCACGAAGCGCGACTTGCGGTTGAGCTTGACGGCGGCCAGCACAACGAACCCGATGCGCGGGCGCGGGATGAACAGCGCACAACGTTCCTCGAATCTCAGAGTATTCGCGTGTTGAGGTTCTGGAATAACGATGTTCTGAAAAACACAGAGGGTGTATTGCAGGCGATCTATGATGCTCTCACCCAGGGGGAGAGCCTCACCCCAACCCTCTCCCAGGGGGAGACCCTCACCCCA
Source organism: Caldichromatium japonicum (assembly GCF_011290485.1). Classification (GTDB taxonomy): domain Bacteria; phylum Pseudomonadota; class Gammaproteobacteria; order Chromatiales; family Chromatiaceae; genus Thermochromatium; species Thermochromatium japonicum. The sequence continues at coordinate 869,657 of NZ_CP048029.1, forward strand.
ACCCTCTCCCAGAGGGAGGCCCTCACCCCAACCCTCTCCCAGAGGGAGGCCCTCACCCCAACCCTCTCCCAGAGGGAGGCCCTCACCCCAGCCCTCTCCCAAAGGGAGGCCCTCACCCCAGCCCTCTCCCAAAGGGAGAGGGAGTTTGTGGCCGATGCTTCCATCGCCCGCTCCGGCGAGACCCTGCGCCAGGCTGAATGGCGCGACGAACTCCTGCGCGCCGGCATTCGCGGCAAGGCCGGGCAATACATCCGCTTCGCCCGCCTGGAGCCGCTCCCCGGCTGCCGCTTCCTGCACGCCGAAGGCGAGACCCGCCCCTCCGCCGAAGGCGCCGATTCGGTGCGCGAAGATGCACCCGCCTACAGCCCCATGCGCGTGGTGGTTTCCTTCGGTCCCGAACACGCCCCGCTGGAACAACGCCAGGTCGAGCAGGCATGGGAAGAAGCGCGAAAGCTCAACCCGAAACCGAAAATGCTCATCTTCGCCGCCTTCCAGTTCGACCCCGAAGCCGCCAAAGACATTGACGAGATGAAGCCGGCACTGGCGGGGATGCAGTTCCTGAAGGTGCAGATGAACGCTGACCTTCTGACCGACGACCTCAAGAAGAAGCGCGCCAGCAATGAATCCTTCTGGCTCATCGGCCAGCCGGATGTGGAAGTTTCGAGTTTTGAGTTTTTAGTTTTAAGCGGGAGCCACGAAAGGGTTGCTGAGTATGGAACATTCAAGAAGTTATCGGGACTTGATCGATTGGAAGAAATCCATCGCCTTAGTTGGCAGGATTTATTCTTGTACGCGCTCCTTTCCCAAGGAAGAGATATATGGGCTTACCTCGCAGATCAGGAGAGCTGGGATTTCCATACCGACCAATATCGCGGAAGGGCAGGCCAGAAACAACAAAGGGGAATTCCTCCAGTTTCTTGGAATAGCCCAGGATTCGTTGGCGGAATTAGAGACATTGCCACTGATCTCACAGAATTTGGGATATCTGACCTCGACGGATGCCGAAGGATTATTGAACGATTGCGAAGCGATCGGCAAATTGTTGGCAGGCTTGAAGCGCTCGCTCATCTCCTGAATTTCCCGATCCCGCCCTCCACTAAGAACTGGCAACTCAAAACTAAAAACCTGCACCGCGTAGAGGTGCACGGCTTCGACTATTACAACACCAAAACCGGACAACTCGAATCCGGCGGCGCGGACAAGATCGCCGTCTGGATGCTCGACACCGACTACGACGGGCGCAGCCTCTACCCGCGGCAGGTCTTCTTCCCGATGGCGGGTGAGAACGAGGGCTGGGCCAGACTGGCGCGCAACCTCAAGGCCGAGATCGACGAGGAACTGATCGAGGCCTACCGCGGTACGGCCTCGCTACCCTTCGCGCCGGGCGAGCACAAGCGCATCGCGGTCAAGATCGTGGACGACCGGGGCATCGAGAGCCTGAAGGTGATAGAGCTTTCCTGATGGGCAAGACCACCATCGACCGCCTGATCATTAACTCGCCCTACGAGGAGCCGCGCTACCACTGGCGCTACGACCGCGAGTCGCGCACGTTCGATCTCGCGGACGGGCGCCGGCCAGCGGGTTATGTGGTCACCTCCGGCGAGTCGCGCGCCTTCGACGATCCAGGCATCTTCGTCGAGATTCCGCTGGTCAACCAGATTCGACCGCGCGTCAAGCCCTGGCGCGAGGCGGGCTATCCTGGCGTATCCGCCATTACCAAGCGGCTGCTGGAACACTGGCGCGACCCGGAGGAGTTCGACGCGCGCCGGTTTTTCTTCTGCCAGTTGGAAGCGGTGGAAACGCTCATCTGGCTCACCGAGGCGCCGCCTGCCGAACGGGTGGGGATCGAAATCCCCGGCGACGGCGGCGACTTCGTCCGCCAGTGCTGCAAGATGGCCACCGGCACCGGCAAGACGATTGTGATGGCGATGGTCATCGCCTGGCATATCCTCAACAAGGTGACCAACCCTCAGGATGTGCGCTTTTCGAAGAACGTGCTGGTGATCGCCCCCGGACTGACGGTCAAGAAGCGGCTGGAAGTGCTTTACCCCAGCGCGGAAGGTAATTACTACGAAGCCTTCGACATCGTGCCCTCGGCCCTGCTCGACAAGCTGCGACAGGGCAAGGTGCTGGTGCGCAACTGGCACGCACTGGCCTGGGAGAGCGAAGAGCGACTGAAAAAACGCAAGAGCGTGGATAAGCGCGGCCCCAAGAGCGACGAAGCCTACACCCGCGAGGTGCTGGGCGAGATGGCGAATGCGCACAACCTGCTGGTCATCAACGACGAAGCGCACCACGCCTGGCGCGTCAACCCCGAAGCGCGCGACAAGTACCTGCGCCAGCGCGACCTGAAAGACAGCGCCGAAGAAGCCACTGTCTGGATCGGCGGGTTGGATCGTCTCCAGCGCGCCCGCGGCTTGCTCAGGTGCTACGACTTCACCGCCACCCCTTTTGCTCCATCTGGCGGGCGCAGCGGCGAGGAAACCCTCTTCGGCTGGATCGTCAGCGACTTCGGCTTGAACGATGCCATCGAATCGGGGCTGGTCAAGACCCCGCGCGTCGTCATCCGCGACGACACCGTGCCGGATGCCCGCACCTACAAATCGCGCCTCTATCACATCTACAACGACCCGGACGTGAAAGATGACCTGAACCGCCGCGCCGAGCCGCACGAACCCCTGCCCGACCTGGTGCTGAACGCCTACTACCTGCTCGGCTACGACTGGCGCGAGACGCTCAAGGCCTGGCAGGTAGCCGGCCTGCCCACCCCGCCGGTGATGATTACCGTCGCCAACCGCACCGAGACGGCGGCGCGCGTCAAACATGCCTTCGACACGAAGCGCATTCACATTGACGAACTGTGCGACCCGCAGCGCATCCTGCACATTGATTCGAAGGTGCTCGAGGAAGCCGAAGCGAAAGAGGAGTTTTTAGTTTCTAGTGGTCAGTTTTCAGTTGCGGATGAATCGTCAGATAACCTCTCGGACGACACCGACGACTCAAAACTCAAAACTCAAAACTCAAAACTCACCAAAGCTGAGCAGTCCGAACTGCTGCGGCGGACCGTGGACACGGTGGGCAAAGTCGGTCAGCCGGGCGAGAAGATTCAGAACGTCATCTCGGTCGGCATGCTCTCCGAAGGCTGGGACGCCAGGACGGTGACGCACATCATGGGCCTGCGCGCCTTCACCTCGCAGTTGCTCTGTGAGCAAGTGGTGGGGCGCGGCCTGCGGCGCACCTCCTACGAAGTCAACCCGCAGACCAGGCTGTTCGAGCCGGAGTACGTCAACATCTTCGGCGTGCCGTTTACCTTTTTGCCGCACGAAAGCACCGAAAGCGGCCCGCCCCCGCCGCCGACGCCGAAGACGCTCGTCCAGGTGGACCCGGCCAAAGCCGCCTATGAAATCCGCTGGCCGAACGTGGTGCGCATTGAGCATATTTTCCAACCCATCCTTGTCGTGGATTGGTCGCACCTGACCCCGCTGGAACTGGACGCGGCGCAGACCGCCCAGGTCGCAGAACTGGCCCCGATCCTCGAAGGCAAGCCGGACGTGACGAAGATCGAGCGCATCGAGCTGGAAAAGCTGGCGCGCGAGTTCCGCACTCAACGCATCATCTTCGAAACGGCGCGCGACGTGTTCGACCAGATGAAGCACACCTGGAAGGGCAGCCGCGAGGTGCTGCTGGCCCAATTGATTCGCATTGTGGAGCAATTCATCCGCTCCGACCGCATCACCATCACGCCGCCGCTTTTCTATCAGGATGAATTGCGCCGGCGGCTGATCATCACGCTCAACATGTCGCGCGTGGTGCAGCACGTGCTGGACGCCGTCCACCAGGAAAACACCGAGCGCCTGGAGCCGGTCTTTGACCGCGATCATCCTATCCGTTCCACCGGTGACGTGCGCACCTGGTACACGGGCAAGCCGTGCGAGCGCACCCGCAAGTCGCACATCAACGTCTGTGTGTATGACAGCACCTGGGAGGCGTCGGACGCCTTCGCGCTGGACGACAGCGACGCCGTTGTCGCCTGGGTTAAGAATGACCATCTCGGCTTTGAGATTGCCTATTTCTACCAGGGCGTGGTGCGCAAATATCGCCCCGACTTTCTCGTGCGGCTGGCCAACGGCGACATGCTCGTCCTGGAAACGAAAGGGCAGGACACAGAGCAGGACCAGGTCAAGCGCCGTTATCTCGACGAATGGACGCAGGCGGTGAACGCGCACGGCGCTTTCGGGCGCTGGCGGTACGCCGTGGCGAAGAACCCCGGGGAGATTCGCGACATCCTGCTTCAAGCGGCGGAAGCGAGGACGACGGCTTAGGCTCCGCCATCGACGCAGCCTAGGACCACCCGTCACGCCGCTTGCAGATGCAAAGGCGCAAGCGTCGCGCCGGGCTGCGTCGTCGCGGGTTCGACCGCCGCCAGCGCGCATGAAGCCGCGCCCTGGCTCAGTGCCTTCGGTTGACGCCGTCCCTGCTAATCCGCCGCCGCTTCGCCACTGCGGGCTTCATGCTGCGCTATCCAAGCCCTTGCGGCTCGCAGGCGGCTGCCGCGTCGCGTGGTGGCGCGCCGGGAGTAACCAGGCCGATGATCTTTCCATTCTGTGCCTTCACGAGCCGCAGTGATTCCGCCAGATCCGAATCGTTGGAAACGATCACGGCGCAGCTGTATACGTTCAGCCAAGCGTCGTTGAGAACGTGCAGGGCGAGGTTCACGTCCGAGCCCTTTTCCTCGTTCTTCCATACTTGGACGCTGGGCGGCGGCGGGTTGGCGTGCTCCATTGAAATCTGGTGGCGCAGGAAGTGCCCGTAGTACAGCTCGACGAGCGGGCAATGGGCCTGAAGAGCGCGCAGGTAAGTATCCTGGCGGACGTTGACGTTGGGATCGCCGGGCGAGGGCTGTACGCGGGCGGTGAAGTATTTGACCTTCACCAGCGCGTTTTGCGGACCCAGCACTTTTTGGAACAGCGCCACTGGATCGAGCCATTTCCAGGGCGTGCCCCGGACTGCACCGTAGTAGAAGTTGAAGCCGTCCACATCGACGATGGTCCGGAAGGGACCTTTCGCCACGGCTTTTCTATCCCCAAAAAAGCAAGGGCCTCCGAAGAGGCCCCGCGCCCGGCAGCCGAAGCCGCCGGGGTAGTAGTTTCAAATGATACCGAAGAACGCCGCCGGCATCCAAGTACGTCAGACAGAACGCCGGATCGGGATTACCTCGGCGCTCGCTTTAAGCGCGTCCAGATAGTCCGCCCACGCCTGCATCATCTTGCGCCGCTCGGGCAGGTGTTCGGCGAAGTTGTAGGCCGCGCTCACGGCATTGCGCTCGGCGTGCGCGAGCTGCCGCTCGATGACCTGATGGTTCCAGCCCTGTTCGTGCAGAAGGGTAGAGGCCATGCTGCGAGGTCATCTCGTCCTTCGCGTAGCCCATGCGCCGCAGCGCGGCGAGGATGGCGTTTTCGCTCATCGGCCGCTCGCGCGACCGGCCGCCGGGAAAGACATAGCAGGGTGAATCTGGCTTCGAGGGGATCGCCCGGTTGGTCAGTGGCTCCAGCTCGCGCAGGATCGCGACCGCCTGCCGTGACAGCGGCACGATGTGCTGCTCGCGCATCTTCATCCGCTCGGCAGGGATGCGCCATTCGCCCTTGTCGAGGTCGAATTCGCACCACTGCGCCTTGCGCAGTTCGCCGGGCCGGACAAAGACCAGCGGCGCGAGGCGCAGCGCGCACTTCGTCGCAAAGAAGCCCTCGTAAGCGTTAATCGCCCGGAGCAATTCGCCAATGCGCTTCGGTTCGGTGATGGAGGCGTGGTGTTTCGCCTTTGGCGAGGGCAGGGCGCCGCGCAGGTCGCCCGTAGGGTCGCGCTCGGCGCGGCCGGTGGCCACTGCGTAGCGGAAGACCTGGCCGCAGTTCTGCATCGCCCGATGGGCGGTTTCCAGCGCGCCGCGGCTTTCGATCCGGCGCAGGACGGCAAGCAATTCCGGCGCCTTGATCTCGGCGATGGGGCGCTTCCCGATCCATGGGAACAGGTCTTTCTCCAGCCGTTTCAGGATGCGGTCGCCGTGACTGGCGACCCAGCCGGGCGAGAACTTCGCGTGCCATTCGCGCGCGATGGCCTCGAAGCTCTCCGCGCCCGCCTGCGCGACCTTCTCCGCGCGTCGCGCCTGTCCAGGGTCGATGCCCGCGGCAAGCTGCTGGCGCGCTACGTCGCGCTTCTCCCGCGCGGCCTTCAGGCTCACATCGGGATAGACGCCGAGCGAGAGCCGCTTTTCCTTGCCGCCAAAGCGGTACTTCCAGCGCCACCACTTGCCGCCTGCCGGGTTGACCTCCAGGTACAGGCCGCCGCCGTCGAAGAGCTTCACGGCTTTGGCCTGCGGCTTGGCACGGCGAATCGCGGTGTCGGTCAGCGGCATGTGGGGGCAACTCCTGTCCGTCGTCTCCCTGTTGCCCCCAAAGTTGCCCCACATTTGGGGGCAGCTTTCATCGGAAGGCATGAGACCATGCCGGACATTATGCAATAAAAAAACCCACTGTTGACAGTGGGTTGGTGGACTTCTTCGGTTCCCCTTGGAAGGGTTGGTGGTGGAGGCGGCGGGAATCGAACCCGCGTCCGCAAGCCCTCTGCCCTTGGTTCTACATGCTTAGCCCGCTCTATTGGGTCTAGCCTCCCGGCGCCCGAGGGGCAGGGCACTCGGTCGGCGAGTCCGGTGGAGTTTTAGCGGATCAAGTCCGGACACCCATCACCGCGATCCGATGTCTGGTTACCCCAGGAACCCGCCGTCCATCGGCAAGCGGCGGTCTGAGGCCCGCTGGGGTTAGGCAGCGAGAGCGTAGCTGTCGTCGTTGGCAGCTGTTGGTGTGCGGATAGTTTTACGAGGTCTCCCGCACCTCGGCATGCACCTCAGGTTTTGCGACCCACGTCGAAACCATGTCGCCCCCGAGTCTGTCGGCACTATAGAACCGGCGAAGGCATATTGCAATAACTATTGGCATTTTGCGCGCCGGCGCGCACGAAGCATGGGGCATGGGCGAGATGATGGCTGAAATGCCTGCCCTCAATGCCTTGCTCGGCGAGATAAACAATGCTTCAAGCAGGTTGGCAAAATTGGTGGGCCCAGTAGGACTCGAACCTACAACCCACGGATTATGAGTCCGCCGCTCTGACCGATTGAGCTATGGGCCCAAGGTGGGGAATAACGGGCTTGAAAGGCCGGCGGTGGGGATCATCACCGGCGCGGTTGCGCCCTCCCTGGCGCCAAGAGATTATTCGCTGTCTAGGAAACTGCGCAATTTTTCAGATCGGCTCGGGTGGCGTAGTTTGCGCAGGGCCTTGGCCTCGATCTGCCGGATGCGCTCGCGCGTGACATCGAATTGTTTGCCGACCTCTTCTAAGGTGTGATCGGTATTCATGTCAATGCCAAAGCGCATCCGCAGGACCTTGGCCTCGCGCGAGGTCAGACTGGCCAGCATGTGCTGGGTGGCCTCACGCAGCCCGGCCACGGTTGCCGCCTCGAGCGGTGAGATTGCGGTTGAGTCCTCGATGAAATCGCCGAGATGCGAGTCCTCGTCGTCGCCAATCGGGGTCTCCATCGAGATGGGTTCCTTGGCGATCTTCAAGACCTTGCGCACCTTATCCTCGGGCATGTCCATGCGCGCTGCTAGCTCCTCAGGGGTGGCCTCACGCCCCATCTCCTGAACCATCTGGCGGGAGATGCGATTGAGCTTGTTGATCGTCTCAATCATGTGCACCGGAATACGGATGGTGCGCGCCTGATCGGCGATCGAGCGGGTGATGGCCTGGCGGATCCACCAGGTCGCATACGTAGAGAACTTGTAGCCACGGCGGTACTCGAACTTGTCGACCGCCTTCATCAGGCCGATATTGCCCTCCTGGATCAAGTCAAGGAACTGCAAGCCGCGGTTGGTGTATTTTTTAGCGATCGAGATCACCAGGCGCAGATTGGCCTCGATCATCTCCTTTTTGGCCCGGCGTGCCTTGGCCTCACCGATCGACATCTTGCGGTTGACATCCTTGATCTCACTGATTGTTAGGATGTTTTCGCGCTCGATCTCCTGGAGCTTGCGCTGGGCGCGGCGGATCTCGGAGGCTAGCTCGGCAAGACGGGCGCTGTATGGTTTGCCGCTCGCGATCAAGCCATCAAGCCAGGCAGGGTTGGTTTCATTGGTTGGGAAACTGTCGATGAACTCTTTGCGCGGCATGGCGGCTTGTTCGACGCATAGCTGCATGATGGCGCGTTCCTGGGTGCGGATGCGCTCGATGGTGGCGCGCAGGATCTCGGCCAGTTCCTGGAAGACCGGCGTGACCAGCTTGAATTGCAAAAACACCTCGGAGACGGCCTGCATGGCAGCACGGGAGCGCTCGTCATCGCGCCCGTATTGTTCAAGCGCAGTCTTTAGGATTTGGTAGCGCTCGCGCAGCAGATGGGCGCGGCGTGCGGCATCCTCTGGGTCGGGGCCTGCATCCACCACGACGGCGGCATCTTCGTCTTCCTCGCCATCGAGTTCAGCCGCTTCGAGGTCGAGCACCGCCTTTTCGATCTCGGCATCGGGGTCGGCGATCAGGGGAAGCTCGGCATCAGCTGTTTCGGTGGCTTGATCGAGATGTTCGTCGTTGAATCCGCAGATCACGTCGGTGAGACGCAGTTCCTCGCGATCGATCCGGTCAAGGATCTCGATCAGCTTTTCGATGGATCGCGGATAGATTGAAAGGGCCGACAGGACCTGATTCAGCCCTTCTTCGATGCGCTTGGCGATCTGCAGCTCACCTTCGCGGGTCAGCAGATCTACGGTCCCCATCTCGCGCATATACATCCGCACCGGATCGGTGGTGCGTCCGAACTCGCTATCGACGGATGCCGCGAGTACCGCCGCTGCCTCAGCGGCCTCATCATCCGATACCGGAGTGTCGCTGAGGGTATGATCGAGCATATCCGGAGGGCTTTCCTGTACTAGGATGCCCATGTCATTGATCATCCGGACGATATCTTCGATCTGGTCAGTCTCGACAATGCCAGGAGGGAGATGGTCGTTGACCTCGGTATAGGTCAGATAACCTTGTTCCTTACCCTTGGCAATCAATTGTTTGAGTTGAGACTGCTGGTATTCTTGATCCATGGGTTACCTTGGTCTGGATACAGCTCAGGCATTCTCACTAAAAATAACTAATTATCTTAACATAGAAATTTTCTATCTCATAGCAAACGACCTCCAGACGGCCTTTCACAGTGACATTTGCAAGACAATAGATAGACGATCTAAATAAAAAAGCTAGGCCGATCAGGTGTTGCCCAGTGGTTTGGTGAGGCGAGCGCGCTCTTCCTCCGTCCATTCGCTAGGGCGGCGCTTGTTGAACGCCTGACGCCATTCCTGTTCGCGCACCTCGGTGTTCAGGCGTTCCAAGGCGCCGATCAGCTCAGCGCACGCCCCGGCATCGTCTAGCGCCGGCAACAGGGGATCGAGGAGCAGGTCTTGGAGATGGTTGAAATAGGGCCGGTCGCGCCAGCGCTCCAAGAGCTGGCTTGTGGAGAGGTTGGGCGATTGTGCCAGGGTGTCAAGCAATTCTCCGAGGATTGCGATACCGTTGCGTGATGAGCGCCGCCATTCGGGGTTGATGGCCAGGGCATGGTGTGCCAAATGGGGGCGGTCGAGCAGGGTGGCCACCGCCTGAGCTACCAGGCTCGGGGATTGCAATCGCGGCAAGCGGGTAGGAGAAGGGAGGCGCTCAGGGGCAAGGGCCGGACTGAGCTGTTGGAGCGGCAGACCGACGACATCGCTGAGCCGCTGGGCTAATAGGGTGCGGTAGGGGCCAGACGGCAGGCGCTCGAGCAGGGGGATGAGCCGGGCCGCATACTGCATGCGCCCATCGAGGGTGGTGAGGTCAATATCTTCAGCCTGCCGGGCAAAAAGCACCTCGGAGAGCGGCTGGGCCTGAGTGAGACGCGCCTGAAATCCGTCGCTGCCCTCTTGTCGCACCAAGGTATCTGGGTCTTCGCCTTCGGGCAGGAACAAAAACCGGATGATCTGATGGCCGTTCACCAAGGGTAAGGCCGTCTCAAGCGCCCGCCAGGCGGCAGCGCGTCCGGCGCGATCGCCATCGAAACAAAAGATGATCTCGGGCGCAAGTTTAAGCAGGTGATGGAGATGGTCAGCAGTCGTGGCAGTCCCCAAAGTGGCCACGGCCTGGGTGATGCCGAACTGGGCCAAGGCGATCACATCGAGATAGCCTTCGACCACAATCACGGATTTGAGGCTGCGGTTGGCCTGTTGGGCCTCGTAGAGCCCATACAGCTCATGGCCCTTGCGAAAGAGCGGTGTCTCGGGTGAATTGAGATATTTGGGTTGGCCAGCGCCGAGGATACGCCCGCCAAAGCCGATCACTCGCCCGCGGCGATCGCGGATCGGGAACATGATCCGATCGCGAAAACGGTCATAGCACCGTCCATCCTGGGTAGCGATGAGTCCGGCGCTCTGGAGATGGCCCAGGGTCTTGTCATCGGCGCCAAAGCGGCGGAGCAGGGCCTGGCCATCTGGCGGCGCATAACCGAGGCCATAACGGGCAGCGATCTCGCCGCTCAGCCCCCGTCCCTTGAGATAGTCGATTGCGCGCCTAGCCTGGGGGTGTTTGCGCAGTTGCTGGCGGTAATAGTCGGCGGCCTCTTGCAGGAGGCGATAGAGCGGTGCGTCATCGCGGTCGGGCCTGGTCTGGGCGCCTTCGGTGGGGAGTTCAAGCCCAACACGCTGAGCCAATTCCTCGACCGCTTCGCGGAAAGAGAGACGATCATAGGCCATCAAAAAGCCGATGGCCGAACCATGCGCTCCGCACCCAAAGCAGTGATAGAACTGTTTGTCCGGGCTGACAGTAAAGGACGGGGTCTTCTCGCTATGGAAGGGGCACAGCCCTGTGTAATCTTTACCCACCTTGCGCAACTTCAGGCGCGTGCCGATCAGCTCGACGATGTCGGTTCGCGCCAGGACCTGATCGATGAATTCAGGCGGGATACGGCCAGACATGGGCCTTTGGCGTCTAACCCCCGAGACGCTGTTTGACCAGGGCGCTGACCGCCCCGAGATCGGCACGCCCTTGGAGCTTAGAGCGCAGTACATTCATCACCCGCCCCATGTCGCTAAGACCCTGAGCGCCTTGTTCGGCGATGGCCGAGGTAATCAGTTCCCCGATCTCGGCCTCGGTGAGGGCAGGGGGAAGATAGCCTTGGATCACCTCGATCTCAAAGCGCTCGGCGGCGGCCAGATCCTCGCGCCCAGCCGTCTCATATTGGGCGATCGCATCGCGCCGCTGCTTGATCAGTTTGTCGAGCACAGCCAGGGTTTGGGCATCATCAAGCTCGATTCGTTCGTCGATCTCGCGCTGCTTGATGGCTGCTAGGATTAGGCGGATCACCCCCAGCCGGGTCTTGTCGCCCGCTTTGAGGGCAGATTTCATGTCATCCTGGATACGCGATTTGAGCATGGCGAAATGGAATGCTCAGTAGGGCCGCTCCCAGCGGCGAGCCTCGCGTTGCAGCTTTTTCTGGTAGCGCTTGATGGCGGCGATCTTTTTGCGTTTGCGTTCGGCGGTCGGTTTTTCATAGAACTCGCGGCGGCGGACTTCGGCGAGCACGCCCGCCTTCTCGCAAGAGCGTTTGAAACGCCGCATGGCAATTTCGAATGGCTCGTTTTCTTTGACACGTACGCTGGGCATAGGGGATCGGATCTCCGGTTGCTCGATACAGTTGAAATAAAAGATTTTGAATGATAGCGCATGACCTGGCCCATAGGCAAAGGTTATCCTACGCCAACCTCTGGTTTGGTGAGAGCGAGGAAACAATGGGCATGCGGGTACTGGGGATCGAGACCTCTTGTGACGAGACTGGGGTGGCTATCTATGAGGAGGGCTATGGTCTACGGGCGCAAGCGGTCTATTCTCAGGCCGAGGTGCATGCTGCCTATGGTGGCGTGGTGCCTGAGCTGGCCTCGCGCGATCATATCCGCAAGACCCTGCCTCTGATCCACCAGGTGCTTGACGATGCGGGCATCGAGTCGGTTGACGGGGTGGCCTATACCGCAGGTCCGGGGCTGATCGGCGCGCTGCTGGTCGGTGCTGGAATCGGACGCGCCCTGGCCTGGGCCTGGCAGGTCCCGGCGATCGGCGTACATCATATGGAAGGGCATCTGTTGGCGCCCTTGCTCGAAGACCCAGCGCCTGCCTTTCCCTTTGTGGCGCTCTTGGTCTCGGGCGGCCATACCCAATTGGTCGATGTCTTGGGGATCGGGCGTTATCGAATCTTGGGGGAGTCGCTCGATGATGCCGCCGGTGAGTCGTTCGATAAAACGGCCAAGATCCTCGGGCTCCCTTATCCCGGCGGACCCGCTCTAGCCTCCCTTGCCAAGCAGGGTGATCCCAAGCGTTTTTGCTTTCCGCGTCCGATGACTGATCGTCCGGGGCTTGCGTTCAGCTTTAGCGGCCTGAAGACCCATGCCTTACAGACCTGGCAGACGGAGCGAGAACGCGCCGCCGATGCGGATCAGTTGCGTGCCGACATCGCCCGCGCCTTCGAGGAGGCAGTGGTCGAGACCCTGGTGATCAAATGCCGCCGCGCTTTACGCCTGACAGGGCGGCGGCGGCTGGTTCTTGCCGGCGGGGTCAGCGCCAATCGGCGTCTGCGCCAACGGATGGATGAGGCCATTGCTACGCTCGGCGGCCAAACCTATTATCCGCGTCCCGCACTCTGTACGGATAACGGGGCCATGATCGCCTTTGCCGGCTATCAACGCATCAAATCGGGCCAGCATGAGCCGCTCGCCTTTGCGCCGCGCGCCCGTTGGCCCTTGGACGAATTGATACCAGCGGAGGTGGGCGCGGTATAGACGCGATCAGTTCCCCCCTAGATCTTCCGAGCCCTTGAGTCTGATCGGCTGCTCGGTCCCCGCGACCAGATTATGGATATTGCGCCGATGCCGCCAGATTAAAAGCCCAGTGATGATGAGCTGCATGCCGATCAGTGCCCGCTCATCCCAGAATAGCCAGACAAAGAAGGGTGCAAATGCCATCGAGATCAACGCAGACAGCGAAGAAATCTTAAGCACCCGGGCAACGAACAACCATACCGCTGCGGTGCATAGACCGATCGGCCAATAGAGCCCAAACTGAACGCCGAGCGCCGTGGCCACCCCTTTGCCCCCTTGAAAGCCGAAAAACACCGGATAGAGGTGGCCGATGAAGGCCGCAAGCCCGATCCCAGCTAGGGTCAGAGGGGGGGCACCCAGGGCATGGCCGATAAGCATGGGGATCAGCCCTTTGAGGCTATCGCCCAGCAGGGTAATGGCCGCGGCCTTCTTGCCGCCGATGCGCAGGACATTGGTCGCACCTGGATTATTTGAACCTTGCGTGCGTGGGTCGGGCAGACCCATGAGACGGCAGACCAGGATGGCGCTAGAGATCGAGCCCAGCAGATAGGCAGTGAGAATGAGCAAGGTGGCGGTGATCATGGCGAGTCAAGCGTCTAGATTGGCATCCAATGGGAGTGACACACTGTATCATGAGCGACATCGTCTTTATCCGCGGACTGCGCCTCGAGACCCGCATCGGTATCCATCCTTGGGAGCAGCGCAGTACGCGCCCCATTATCCTGGATCTGCAACTGTCCGCCGATGCCAGGCGCGCAGCAGCGAGTGATCGCATCGAGGATGCGCTCGATTACGAGGCCGTCGCCCGTAGGCTGCGCGAGCTGGTGATCCAAGGCCGCTATGCCCTGGTCGAGACCCTGGCCGAACGCTGCGCCCAGGTGTTACTGGATGAGTTTGGCGTCAGATGGCTACGGCTTGAGCTCAACAAACCAGGCGCAGTCGGCGAGGGCACGGATGTCGGGGTCATCATCGAACGCGGCCAGCGGGTTGATTAGGGGCCCTGTTGCTAGGCAAGTAATGAGGCGATAAACAGGGTGCTGCCGCGCTCTGGCTGGGGCCGGACCCAGCGCATGTCCGGGCGGCCACACCAATCTGGTCATCCCTGAGATTTCACCCGAATTCAAAGTAACCCGCGATGCATCGATTCCTGGATGCGGATGGGGCAGCTGACGCCATCAGCCAGCAGCTCGCCGAACGGATCCGCAGCGAAATCCACGCCCAAGGCGGTTTCCTGCCCTTCGACCGTTTCATGGAGCTTGCACTCTATGCCCCTGGGCTTGGCTATTATGTCGCGGGTGCCCATAAGTTCGGGCGGGGCGGCGATTTTGTAACAGCGCCTGAACTGTCCCCTTTGTTTGGCCGCTGTCTTGCGGTCCAATGCGCCGAGGCACTTGAGCGGCTGGGCGGCGGTGATCTGTTCGAGTTCGGGCCGGGGACTGGGATCCTGGCTGTCCAACTGCTGGTCGAGCTCGAGCGTTTGCAGTGCCTGCCGACCCGCTACTGGCTGCTCGAACCCAGCCCTGAGCTGCAAGCCCGGCAACGCGCCATGATCGAGGCCGCTGTGCCGCACCTTGCCGAGCGTTGCCTTTGGCCAACCGCTCTTCCGCAAGGGTTTGCAGGGGTGGTACTCGCCAATGAAGTGCTGGACGCGATGCCAGTCCATCGCTTTTACATTGGGGAGGATGGCCAGATCCTGGAGCTCGCGGTGACCGAATGGGACGGGCAGCTTACCGAGATCACGATCCCACCCCGTTCGCCTGGTTTATTGGATGTCGTGAGGCGGCTGCACGCCCTGGGTCTTGCGCTGGCGCCTGGTTATCTCTCAGAGCTCAATCTGCGGCTTGGCCCTTGGCTTGCTGCCGTCTCCCAGATGCTGGAGCGGGGCTTGATCCTGCTGATCGACTATGGCTATCCGCGCACCGAGTATTATCACCCGAGCCGTTCAATGGGGACGCTGATGTGTCATTGTCGCCATCAGGCCCATCCAGACCCTTTGGTGCACCTCGGCCTGCAGGACATCACCGCCCATGTCGATTTCAGCGCCATTGCAGAGGAGGGGACAGCAGCGGGTTTGATGCTCGCTGGCTATACCACCCAGGCGCACTTTCTACTTGGCTGCGGGATCGATCGATATCTTGCTGGGGCAGACACCGATCCGAATCTGGTGCTGGGCGTCAAGCAGCTCATCCTGCCCAGTGGGATGGGCGAACGGTTCAAGGTGTTGGCCCTGAGCAAAGGGGTCAGCGGACCCTGGTGTGGCTTCAGCGTGCGCGACCTCAGCGACCGGCTATGAACGTAAATGGTTACTCGCTGCGATTTTTGAAGATACACTGGCAGCGGTTCATTAACCCTTGATACAGACCACCTGTTTGAGTGTATACACCACCTCGACCAGGTCAGACTGATTGGTCATCACCTGATCGATCTCTTTATAGGCTGCTGGGATCTCATCGAGCACGTGCTTGTCCTTGCGACAGATCACCCCCTGTGTCTGGGCGGCAAGATCGGCGGGGGTAAATTGTTTCGCGGCGGCATTGCGGCTCATGCATCGCCCGGCACCATGGGCGCTTGAGCAGAAACTCTCAGGATTGCCGAGCCCGCGCACGATATAGCTTTGTGTCCCCATGCTCCCAGGCACGATCCCCAACTCGCCTTTTCCGGCGCGGATGGCGCCCTTGCGCGTGACCCATACCTTGGCGCCGAGATGCCGTTCGCGCTCGACATAATTGTGATGACAGTCGATCACCTCGCCCTCAAGTGTAAATGGCGGCAGGTGACGTTTGAGCGCCGACAATACCAAGCGCATGATCTGGTTGCGGTTTGCGCGCGCATAGCGCTGTGCCCAATCGACCGCCTCAAGATAATCCTTGAAATAGGGCTTGTCCTCGCTGAAATAGGCCAGGTCTCGATCTGGCAGTTGGGCCCTTTGGCGATCGATCTCGCGCTGGGCGAGCTCGATAAAATAGGTCGCCATGGCATTGCCGATCCCACGGCTTCCGGTATGGAGCATCACCCAGAGCTTGCCCGATTCATCAAGACAGACCTCGATGAAATGATTGCCACTCCCTAAGGTCCCGAGCTGATTGACCCAGTTTGCATGCTTGCCGAAGGATTTGAGCAGTTTGGGATGTTTGGCAAGCATGGCCTGCAGTGGCTCGGCGAATGGCTTGGCGGCATCGTGGGGGGCACGGGTATCGCTGTGCTGCTCGCGGCCTGCAGGCACATCGCGGCAGATCTGGTCATAGACCCTGCGCAGCACCCGTTCGTCGATCTGCTCTGCGGTCAACGAGGTGCGCACTGCCGCCATCCCGCAACCGATGTCTACCCCTACCGCTGCAGGGATGATGGCGCCGCGGGTGGCGATGACACTGCCGATGGTCGCGCCGATCCCTGCATGCACGTCCGGCATGGCGGCGACATGATGATGGATAAAGGGAAGCCGCGAGATATTGATCAACTGGGCGCGCGATACCTCATCCAGGTCCTGGGTCCAGACCTTGATGGGCTTGCCGCCCTCGGCAATCACTTGTTGGATCGGCATGGTGTTGGGTGAAACAACCAGACTGGATCAGTGGATAAAGAGATCTCCGAGCAATGTTAACCCGATTTTCTAGGGACGTTCGGATAGAGGCCTTGTCATCTAGCGCTGCTGCTCGCCCAACCGATCGCGACCAGTAGGATCAGCCAGAATAGACCAGCCACCTGGCGCCGACCCCATCCATCTTCGATCCTCCTGTCGTGGAGGGCCCGCCAACGTTCGCCCAGTTTTGTCCGACAGGCGTTCAGCCAAGGCGCACTCGCAGCCAACCGGCGGCGCTTTAGCCAACGCCAGGCCAAGCCGAAGAGTGGAGAGGCAAGAGACAGGGGCACCAAGATATCCCCGGGCGGGATGCGTCCGAACAAACGCTTGAGTCGGTGGGGGCAGTAGGTACCATTTAAGCAATGGCAGGGACAGGGCAGAGGCGATAAAGAGAGGAACGAGGTGCCCGAATACATCGGTCTTGATCCCTGGGTTTAAGCCGGGCACAAGCGGTAATAGCAGGACTGCGCCGATCAGTAGGGTCCAAGCGAAGGCGCTCAAGCGCCAGGCTTGTTGGGGATGGGGTTCTGTATGCCGCATCAGCCACAGAAAGCGCACCATAAGCAAGGCGCTCGCGATGGCGGCAGCCAAGAGAGCCATCATCAAGCAGGGCCAATCGAGTGTTGCAATCAGCGGCTTGAGTCCATCCTTGGCGAGCGCACCCCTGGTCAAGGGCGCACCCACCGGGGCGAGTGCGAAGATGACTAGGCCAAGCATGATCAGGCCCTGTGCGCCTGCTTGATGGCATAACCCAATCCCAAGGAAGAGCCCGCCTTTGGCGAAGGCATGATGAGCGGCATAGAGCGCAAGCGCTATGACGCCAGTAGATGCGAGTTCTGGCTCGAGCAACAAGATCCCCACCCCCAGGCCCATCAGCCCCATCTTGGCGATGCTTGAATAGGCGAGTAATACCTTGGGATTGGTTTGGGTGAGGCCGATCAATGGGGCGAGTATCGTTGTAAGCAGCCCGGCGAGTACCAGAAGCAGACCCCAATCGGGCCGCGCCAAGGCCCCCAGCGGCAGAAAACGCAGCCAGCCGAGGAGTGCCGCCTTGATCATGGCGCCGCTTAAGACCGCACTTGCTGGGATCGGCGCTGCCGGATGGGCGAGCGGCAGCCAGACGTGCAGCGGCATCAGCCCTGCCTTTGACCGCAAGCCCGCGGATCAGAAGGCCGAGCGTCAGGTCGTCGAGGGCTGCGAGCGCCTGGGTATGAGGTGTCAGTTGGCCGGTCTGGTGGGCGATCAGCACGAGCGCCATAAATAACGCCGCCTCACCCAACAGGGTCAGGATCAAATAGACCTGACCTGCGCGTATCGAGCTTCGCCGTCCGTCATGAACGACCAATCCATAAGAGGCCAGACCCATCAACGCAAAACCGGTATAAAAACTCGCCAGATCCAGACCGAGGATGAGCCAAAGATTGCCGGTCATGGCCAGCATAAAGAACGACTGAAACCGGCCCGCCTGGGCCGTAGGCCGTATTGTGCAAGCTCGAAGAGGCATGAATAGCTGCGATCAACCATTAAGAGGGCCGTAAACCCCAAGACGATCCGCCCGGGCGCATCTATCCCCAAGCTGGCGCCGAGCAGCAGCCAAGGCAGATCGATTCGGCTGCCTACTGGGACCCAGAGTGCAACCATCAATGCAGGCAAGTGGGCAAGGACACCGAGCCCAGGGGCGCGCCTGACCAAAGGGGCCAGAAGCAAAGGGGTCAGCCAAGCAAGGAGCAATAGGGCCGTCGTTATCTCAGGATCAAGAGGGCCATGAGGAGCCCGAGTGTGACCAAATAGAGGGCGCCGTGCTGGGACCAGGGGCGCACCGTACCTATCGGCTCAGTCTGCAAGGTGCCAACAGAGGCGATAAATTTCGCAAACAGATGGCGCGGGCGTTCGACCAATACCGACCAAGCGGCCAACACCTGTTGCCCGGCCTTGAGATAAGCGAAGGCGAGCAGCTCCAACCATGCTAGGGCATCGATGCCCATCCCCCAGCGCGTCCGAGGGCGCGGTGCCTTCCGGCCAGCGGCAAGGATCAGGGGGGCGGCGAGCAAGAGTGCGATCGACGGCGGAAACAGATTGCTTAACCAGCCCGAGGTATCGCCCAGGGCGAAGGGAAAAAGGACGGTGAGGCCGACGAGGAAGAGCCAGGTGCCGAGGCCCAGGAGCGAGCGGGAGGTCCCTTGAGAGGCCGTCATGGTGCGGGTGGATGATGACTCGATCAGCCAGATGAAACGGATCATCAGAAGCGCCGTGCCGACCGATGCAAGCGAAAGGATGGAATCGAGCCAGGCCCAATCGGCCACATTAAAAAGCGGTTTGAGCAGTGATTTCACCAAGGCCCCGCTGGTTAAGGGCACAGCGGCAAGCGCGGCAGCAAGCAGGATCAACCCCAGGCGCACGATGAGGCGCCCGGGTCCTCGGCGATGCAGGTCAAGCCCCAAGAACAGACCCGCCTTGACCAGGGCATGGTGTACAGCATAGAGGCCGAGCGCCGCAGTCCCTGCGGTCGCAAGCTCTGGCCTAAGCAGCATCAGGCCCAAGACCAGGGTAAAGAGCCCCGACTTGCTGATGCTCGAATAAGCGAGGATACGGCGGGGGTCCGACTGGCTAAGGCCCACCCCCAAGGCGATGAGGAGGCTTATCAGGCCAAGGCCCGCGAGCAACAGCCCCCACGCGGGCAGCGGCGCCTGATCGAGTGGCAGCAGGCGCAGCCAGCCCAAGAGCGCTGCCTTGCTCATTGCTCCGCTGAGCACTGCAGCGATTGGTGAGGGCGCAATCGCATAGGTCGGCGGCAGCCAGAGATGCAAGGGCATCAGCCCCCCTTTGATCCCCAGGCCAAGGAGCAGGAGCGCGATTGCCGCCCCATCCGCTTGGGGCGGTACAGGAAAGTGCCAGTCAAGCCCCTGAGCTTGGGCCATCAGGACTAAGGCGGCAAAGAGCGCAAGCTCGGCGATCAGGGTCATCGCCAGATAGATGCGGGCGGTGCGCCGCTGTCTCTGATCCCCGGGCTCGAGGATCAGGCCATAGGCGGCAAGTCCCATGACCGCAAATCCGAGATAAAAGCCCAGCGGCTCTGCAGCCAGGACCAGCCAGAGGTTTCCGCTCAGGGTAATGAGTAACAACACCCGAAAGCGCCGGCCTCCCTTGAGTGGCATAGGGTCGGACACCAAGGTGAAGGCGGCTGCCGTCCAGACGAGGGCAGTCAGCAGCAAAAAGGGGGCGTTGACTGTATCGAGGACCAGTCGGGTGCCGAACAGCAACCAGGGCAGTGCTAAGCCCGTATCAGGCGGGAGCAGGACAACAGCAAATGCCGGCAGCGGGGCGATCCAGAGTAGCCAACGCCGACCTGGATGAACGACAAGAGGCACCAGGATCAATGGGGTCAAGGTAGCGGCCAGCAGCAACCAGTTCATAGGATTTCTCGCACATAAACCGTGACCTCGGTCGCCGGTTATTTATGGTCCATATTCCCGCTCGGCGATCAGGCGTACCCACTCCAAGGGGCTGAAGGGGGCGGCGGCGAATAGACCCGCAGTAAGCGAAAGTGCAGCCGTCACCAGTGGCGGCCACAGCAATGCGGGTTCGGTCTCCAGGCGGGTCGCAAAGGCATGTTCCTCCGGCCAGCGCTCGGGCCGCGATCTAAACCAGGCGCGATAGAGGATCGGCAGGAAATAGGCGGCATTGAGCAGGCTGCTTGCGATCAACACCAGGATGGCCCAGTGCGACCCAGCGTCGGCTGCACCCAGAGCCAGATACCACTTGGTCACAAAGCCGGCGATCGGCGGGATGCCGATCATCCCGAGCGCCCCAACGGTAAAGGCCAGGGTGGTCCAGGGCAGGCGTCGGCCCACACCGTTCATCTCACTGACCCGATGGATCCCCAGTGTCTCGGCAAGTTGCCTGCGCAAAAAAACAGGGTGATCTTCATCAGCCCCTGATGCACCAGATGGACCAGGCCGCCGATGGTTGCGATGGGCCCCAGGATCGAGGCGCCGAAGGCGATATAGGACACCTGGCTGACGGTCGAATAGGCCAGGCGTTTCTTGAGGCTGTCCTGGCTTAAGGGCTTGAGCGAACCATAGAGGATGGTCGTTGCCGCAAAGACGCCCAGCACATCGAGCAGCCCCAGATGATAGGCAAACTCCACCCCATAGATGTCATACACGAGACGCACGATCCCAAACGCCCCCGTCTTGACCACGGCAACCGCATGGAGTAGGGCGCTCACCGGCGCCGGTGCCACCATCGCCTGCGGCAGCCAGCCGTGCAGGGGTACCAGGGCCGCCTTGACCCCTAGACCGGCAAGCAACAGGAAAAAGATCAGGATGAACTGGGGATGGAGCGATTCAGGGGCCGTATCCAATAGACCGTCCTGGGTAAAGTTCAGCGGCCCCATCAGGCCCTGTAGCCACGCTGCACCTGTGAGGAGTACCACCCCGCCGGTCATGGTATAGGCGAGATAGACGCGGGCGCCACGATCGGCATCAGGCGTGCCGCGGTGTGCGATCAACGGGTAGGTGGACAGGGTGAGGATCTCGTAGAAGACGATAAAGGTCAGGAGATTCCCCGAGAGCGCGATCCCTACGGTTGCTGAGACGCACAGGCTAAAAAAACCGAAGAATCGGCTGCGATTGGGTGAGTGCTCCAGATAGCCGATGGCATAGATGGTGGTGACCAACCACAGTACAGTGGACAGGGTCACGAACAAGAGCGACAGCGCATCGGCGCTCAAGATCAGCTCAAGCCCAGGAAGGAGCTCAAGGCGACTGATATAGACATGCTCGTGAAAGACCCCCCAGATCATCCAGCCGACCAGGATGAGCTTGGCGATGGCACCAAATAGATTGAGCACAGTGCGCAGGAGATGACGCTCCTCGTCCAAAAAAAGATCAGGGCGCCGGGGAGGGCAGAGCTCAATACGATCGCTAGCGGTAGAAAAGCATCCAGATCCATGGTGTCAGACCCCAAGTAGATGGGTGATGGGTCTTGCGGCCAATCCAACCCCGAGCAGCGAGAGCGCAGCCAAGATGAGCGCCGGAAGCTCAGTACGGGCATCGGTGACGAAGTGCGCGGGCGTAGGCTCGCGAGTAAAGGCGCGGGCCAATATTCGAAAGACATAACCCACGGCAAGCAGGGTCCCGAGCATGACCACCGGTACCCACCACCACTGGCCCGAGACGATGGCGGTCTGAATCAGGAGCCATTTGGCGAAAAAGGTCCCGCTCGGCGGCAGGCCGATGAGCGCCGCCCCCGCAAGCCCCAAAGCAAAGGTCGCTGCCGGTAGGCTTTGCGCCGCGCCGCCAAGCTCAAGGATACGATCATGGCCAGTGGTCTTTTGCACCAACCCTGCCGCAAGAAAAAAGCCTGCCTTGGCGAGTCCATGGGTCAGGGCCAACAGCACCCAGGCGGCAAGCAGGGAGGCACGCGCGTCCTCATCAAGGGTTGCGTGGAACAACGGCAAAAACATGGCGAGATAGCCGATCTGGGCCACGGTCGAATAGGCCGCAAGCAGCTTGAGCCGCTCGGCGCACAGGGCCTGCCAAGACCCCCAAAGGACCGCGATCCCACCCAGAAGACCCAAGAGCATCGCGACTGAGACGTTGGCGATCCCGGCAAATAGGTCCAGCCACAGGCGCAGGATGAGATAGATCGCCGCCTTGACCACCAGGGCCGAAAGGGCCGCGCTGACCGGCGCCGGTGCTGCTGCATGGGCAGGCGGCAACCAAAAGTGCAGGGGAAACAGGGCCGCCTTTAACAACACCCCCCCGATCATCAGGGCGCAAGCGGCATCGCTGGCAGGGGCGGGGGTCAATGACTCGGCGACCTGGATGAGATCCAGGCTACCGTAAGCGATATAGGCTACCGTAAGCGATATAGAGTAGGCTCACCCCCAGGAGATAGGTCATAGACCCTGCGAGCCCAAACAGGAGATAGCGCAGATTGGCTGCAACGGCCTCGCGAGTCCCGCCGAGCGCTCCTAGCGCCCCTGCCGACATGCCAATGAGCTCGAGGGTCACATAGAGATTGAACAGATCCCCCGAGACCCAGAGGGCATTGAGCCCCGTCCACAGCAAAAACCACAAGGGCCAGAAATGTGGGCTGGTCTTGCTGGCGGCGAAATAACCGTTGGCATGGATGCTGACCCCCAGCCCCACCAGATTGACCATGACTAAGAAGGCTGCCGCCAGACCATCAGCGCGCAGGCTGATCCCCAGCGGCACGCCCCAGCCGCCGAGGTCAGAGACCAAGGGCCCGCGCTCCATCACCGCAAAGACCAGCCATAGAGCGTTCAATGTAACGCCGACGGCCATGGGTATCCCAATTGCCGGTGCCCAGCGCGGGGACATGGCAGTCAACAAGGCGCCGAGGAGCGGCCAAGCGACCGCCAAGGCCAAGAGGTCAAGCATGGTCACGCTCCTCCAGGCGCCGACCGAAGGCCAACGCCAGGGCGGTGGCGCTCACCGCAACCACGATCCCCGTCAGCACCAGGGCATGCGGTACGGGGTCAGGCGTCTGCTCGAGACCGCGATAGGCGATCGCGACCAGGACATGAAAGACACCAGAGCCCATGACATTGAGCGCGATCAGTTTGCGCGAGAGCCCATCATGGACAATGAATGACCAGAGGCCCAGGAGAAACAGTACCAGGCCCAGCCCGCCATAGAGCACCTGGGTGATCAGGATCTCAGAGTCCATGGGACCTTCCTGCAGAGGGATGCCCGCCGAGGAAGGCCGCAGCGAGGATGAGGCCGATGCTGAGCGTAGCCGCGGTCTCGATGGTCAGGATCAGCCATTTGGCGATCGCCTTGGGATAGGTCAGGAAACCAAGGCCTAAGAGCATACAGCCCAAGCCCATCAGCACGAATACGAGGGTGCCCGAGGTGGCCAGGAGGCGTTGATGGGATTCCGCAGGCAGGCCGCCGGTGGGATGACCGGCCAAGGCCAGGGTCACACCAGCAGCACCGAAGAGCGCGCCTGCTTGAAAGGCACCGCCTGGGGCCTGACCGCCGACCCAGAGGAGATAACCGCCAGCGATGATCAGCATGGGCACCACCCAACCCACGAGGTTTGTAAGCAACAGGCCAGGCGGCGGATAGGGCAAGGCGGCAGGGCAGAGCGACCAGATACCGAGCAAGGCCGTCAGGAGTACGGCCAGTTCGAGCAGGGTGTCATAGCCGCGGAAATTGAGCAGGACCGAGGTCACTGGGTTGCTTGCACCCGATTCAGGCACCTGCACCAGGGCGATCTCGGCTAGGCGCACGCCGGAGTGTCCGCTCAAACCATCCCATAGCGCCCAGCCCAGAAAGGCGCCCAAGGCGACGACCAACACCTTGACCAGCAGGCTCAGCAGGGATGAGCTCATGGTGGGCCCTCGCCGTCTGGCTTGCGCGCCGCGCGCTGTCCAGCGCCGAGCATCAGGGCGCCCGAGAGCCCGGCACCGATCGCCGCCTCGGCCAAGGCGAGATCTGGAGCCCGCAGGCGCGCCCAGACCAGTGCCAGTAAAAGGCCGAAGGCGATGAAAAAGATCGTCCCCCGCCGCGGTTCTTGACTGCTCGAGGCAGCGAATGCGAGGGTCAAGAGGTTGATCGATAGCAAGAGATCGAAACCAAGTAAAAGCAGATTCATCGGTCGTCCTGATAAGACTTGCTGCGCAATGCGCGCTGGGCGATCAGATGGGCGCCGGTGGCGCTTGCAATGAGCACAAACAGCCAGATCAGGAGCAGCTTGAACGCGCGCAGCGGCTGATCGGGTGTCTGGAACACGAGACCCAGGATCACCAGGCCCAGATCCAGATTGTCGGCCTTGGTCAGGGCATGTAGCCGGGTCAGCAGGTCGGGTAGTCGCAAAAGACCCAGGGTGCCGGCGAGAAAGAACAAGAGGCCAGCCATGAGACAGAATGCCGAGAGTAGATACAGGGCCATCATGGGTGCTTACGGGTAAAGGCGATTGTGGTCACCGCGGCCAGCAGCGCAAAGACCAGGGCGACATCGATCAAGGCAGGGACCTGGATGACAGAGGACAGCACCACCAAGACCCCGATCCCCGAGGTCCCCAGCAACTGGGCGGCGAGCAGGCGATCGGCAGGCGTTGGGCCCAGAACGACGCGGATCAGACCCACGCTGATGGTCGCAAGCAGCATCAGGGCGATGGCGAGATTCAACTCGGCAAGCGGCATGGCAGCAGTGCCTTGTTTTATGGCACGGTCGGTTTCGTCATGGATAGTCTAGTCGGGCGTCTTCGCCCAGGGCTCGCCGAAGAGCGAGCCGATGCGCCGCTCGAGGTGTGCGATCTCGAACTCGAGGGCATTGGGGTCGCTGGCATCCAAGGCATGGAGGATCAGGGTATCCCCCTCGAGGTCGGCGCTGAGGGTCCCGGGCAGGAGACTGATGGAAGCGAGCAACAACACCCGCTCTGAAGGATTGATCAACCTGAGGCGATAGGGATGCAACCCAGGCGCGATCCGCATCTGCGGCTGCAACACCCGCCAGGCGACATCGACCCCGCCTTTGAGCGAACTCCAGAAGAAAAAGGGGATGAAGGCCAAGGCGGGACCCAGATGCGGTTGACCTGCGCCCTCAGGTCTTAAACGCCAACTCGCCAGGCTTGCCGCGATCACCGCAGAGATGCCGATCAGCCAAGAGGCAGGATCGGTACCGGCGATGACCACCCAGACGCCAGCAAACAGCCCAAGGCGCAGGGTAAGGGCGGCGGGGCTCTGCGAGATCTTCATTACGTCCTCCAGCTTGCACGATGCGCCCAACAAGGCTGCCCAGTGAAACAGCAATCGAGTTCCCAACAATCGATATTTGTCCAGCTCGTTGGAGCTGTGCTCGAAAAAAAACACACGGGCCGCTTAGAGCCGTTCCTGACAGCACAGGTTCACTGAGGCCCTTCCATCGCCTCAGGCCCTGGCCAATTGATCTCAAGCCCAGGGAAGATCCCCACCGCTGTAAATCCAGTCAATTCAGCCACCTCGGGCTTACCAAATGAACCATCGGGCCCCAAGCGATAGATGGTCAATAGCCGATCGCTGGGGTGCAAAAGCCAGTATTCGCGCACTCCATGCCGCTCATAGAGGGCACGTTTGCGGATGTGGTCGTGCGCGGCGCTCGAGGGGGAGAGGATCTCGATGATCCAATCCGGGGCGCCGCGGCAGCCTTTGTCATCGAGCTTGGTGGGGTCGCAGATGACGGCGAGGTCCGGCTGGACCACAGTGTCGATCTCATCGTCCGACTCCTGAGCGTGCGGCAGACGGACATCAAAGGGCGCGACATAGACTCGGCAAGATGAGTTCGCAAGCTTAGGGTGGATCTGCGCAGCCAGTTCGACCACGAACTCCTGATGGAGGCGCGAAGGGGCAGGGCTCATGGCGAATGCCTGGCCGTCAATCAGCTCCCAGCGTTCTCCCTCCGGCCAACGGCAATAATCGGCATAGGTAAAGCGACCCGATTTGCTGGCTGGCTGCAACATCTGAAATCTCCAGGCGACCGAATTGTCTTTTTCAAGATAAGGCACATAAAAAAGACCCGGCAGGCACCGGGTCAAGGGTCTCTCGTGGAAGAGAGACGAGGAGGACTTCAAATGCACCGGCGGGACCGGAATCAAAAGGCACCAGTCATGGTGATGACTCGCTGAGCTGATTCAAAGTTTAGACGATTTTCGACAATTGCAATGGGTCCAGAAGATTTTTTCAGGCGCATATACCCAAGGGCCATTCACTTTAGGTAATGACATCGGGCTCTGTGCGTCCGGTGCGTGTCTCGATCTGGGCAAGCTCACGGGCAATGAGGACGAGAGGCCGAAGGGCCTCTTGCGGATCGAGCTGATGGCGATCGGGGTCTGGCTCGAACGATTCAAGATAGACACGCAGGGTTGCGCCTGAGGTCCCAGTACCCGAGAGTCGATAGACGATGCGGGCGCCGCTCGCAAAGCCGATACGGATGCCTTGGCGTTCGGTTCGGCTTCCATCGATCGGATCCGTATAGGCAAAATCGTCAGCGTAGCTCACCGTCTCGGCACCAAGCTGATGCCCGGGCAGGTCGGGCAAGAGCCGGCGCAGATGATCGATCAGAAGCTCCGCAGATTTGAGGTCGAGACCCTCATAGTCATGCCGGGTGTAGAAATTGCGCCCAAACCGGCGCCAGTGATCGCTGAGGATCTCCGCCACCGACTGTTGGCGCACCGCGAGCAGATTCAGCCAAAAGAGCACCGCCCACAGCCCATCCTTTTCGCGCACATGATCCGAGCCGGTGCCAAAACTTTCCTCACCGCAGAGGGTGATGCGTCCGGCATCGAGCAGATTGCCGAAGAACTTCCAGCCAGTTGGGGTCTCGTAGCATTCAACGCCCAAAAAATCGGCAACCCGTTTGGCCGCCTGACTAGTCGGCATGGAGCGGGCGATCCCGCGTATCCCTTGGCGGTAGCCAGGGACGAGATGGGCATTAGCGGCAAGGATCGCCAGACTGTCGCTTGGGGTCACAAAACAATCGCGCCCTAGGATCATATTGCGATCCCCGTCGCCATCCGAAGCCGCGGCAAAGTCGAGACCCTTGAGCCCGCGCGTCATTTCGACCAGCGCATGGGCATGGACCAGATTGGGATCGGGATGACCGCTGCCAAAATCCTCGAGCGGGTTGCCATTGAGCACCGTACCCGGCTCGGCGCCCAGCCGGTTTTCCAGAATCTCGCGGGCATAGGGCCCAGTGATGGCGTGCATGGCATCGAAACGCATCCGAAAATGGCCCGAATTAAAGAGCTGATGGATGGCATCGAAGTCGAAGATCGTCTCCATGAGATCCGCGTAATCGCATACTGGATCGATGACCTCGATCGCAGTGTCCTTGAGTTTGGTCCCCCCTAACCGGTCGAGATCCAGAGGCGGCGTATCCAGCGTTAGATAATGGTCGATGACCCGAGTGCGGGCAAAGATCGCTTCAGTAACCGACTCGGGTGCCGGCCCGCCGTTGGCGACATTGAACTTGATCCCGAAATCGCCGTCCGGCCCCCCTGGATTATGGCTGGCCGAGAGCACGATCCCCCCCTGAGCCTGATATTTGCGGATGACGCAAGAGACGGCAGGGGTCGAGAAGAATCCATATTGACCGATCAGGATCTGTCTGACCCAATTAGCCGCGGCGATACGCAGGATCACCTGGATCGCCTCACGGTTGAAATAACGTCCGTCGCCGCCGACGACGAGCGTGCCGCCCTTGAGCTCGGGCTGGGTATCAAAGATCGCTTGGACGAAGTTTTCAAGATAACCCGGCTGTTGAAAGATACGGACCTGTTTGCGCAGTCCCGAGGTTCCGGGGCGCTGGTCGTGAAATGGTATGGTAGCGATACGCAGCGTTTCCATCGGCAAACCCTGATGTTGACTTAAGATTGAACGACCGTCACCGAGCAGCCCCAAGGGACTGCGCCGTCTGGGAGTCAAGGCCGAGGGGATTGTATCGCCTGGCCTACATGCGACAATAAGTCTAAAAGACCGTTTTTGGTCTGCGATAGACGTCTTGAATCCTCAACAGAACCTTGTTACTGAAGTTGGCAGATCCTCAAATGACAGTCGAAGCGCACAAAGAAACCCTTGAATTCAAGGCCGAGGTCAGCCAGGTCCTTGATCTGGTGATCCGTTCGCTTTATTCGAACAAAGAGATTTTTTTGCGCGAATTGGTCTCGAACGCCTCGGATGCTGCCGAGCGTCTGCGGTTTGAGGCCTTGAGCGACGATGGGCTTTATGAGGGCGACAGCCAGTTGCGGGTGCGCATCCTCATCGACCGCGACGCCAAGACCCTGACCGTCTCGGACAACGGCATTGGCATGAGCCGCCAGGAAGTGATGGATACCATCGGTAGCATCGCCAGCTCGGGCACGCGTCGTTTCCTAGCGAGTCTATCGGGCGATCAGACCAAGGATGGCCAGCTCATCGGTCAGTTTGGCGTGGGCTTTTATTCGGCATTCATCGTCGCCGATCGAGTCACCCTGATCTCGCGCAGGGCAGGTTACGGACCGGAGCATGGGGTGCGCTGGGAATCCGATGGGCGCGGGACCTATACCATCGAGACAGTGGAAAAAGTGGTGCGGGGTACGGATGTGATCCTGCATCTCAAGGATGACGAGCAAGAGTTTTTGGAACAGTGGCGCCTGCGTTCGATCATCCAGAAGTTCTCGGATCATATCGCCATCCCCATCGAGATGCCCAAGGAGTACTACGGCGAGGAGGCTGAGAAGCGCAAAGGCCAGCCTCCGGAGTTTGAGCAGGTCAACCGTGGTACGGCGCTATGGATGCGCAACAAGTCCGAGATCCGCGAGGAGGAGTATCACGAGTTTTACAAGCACATCGCCCATGACTTTGAACCACCTCTGGCCTATGTCCACAATCGGGTTGAGGGAACCAATGAATATACGGCGCTCCTCTATATCCCGCGCCGTGCCCCCTGGGACCTCTGGGACCGCGAGCCCAAGCACGGGGTCAAGCTCTATGTCAGGCGGGTCTTCATCATGGATGAGTCGGATCAGCTCATGCCGCGCTATCTGAGGTTCATCAAAGGGATCGTCGACGCCGACGACCTGCCGCTCAATGTCTCGCGCGAGATCCTGCAGCACAATCGTAAGATCGACGCCATCCGCCAAGCGAACACCAAGCGCATCCTGGGGCTCCTTGAGACCCTGGCTAAGGACGAACCGGAGAGATATGCCCTCTTTTGGGACGAATTCGGCAAGGTGCTCAAAGAGGGTCCGGCCGAGGATTATGCCAACCGTGAGCGGATCGCTGGTCTATTGCGTTTCGCGACGACCCACAGCGAGGACAACAAACAGCGCGTCTCGCTCGACGATTACATCGGGCGGATGCAGGAAGGTCAGGACAAGATCTATTACATCACCGCCGAAACCCCAGCGGCAGCACGCCACAGCCCGCATCTCGAGATCTTCCGCAAGAAGGGGATCGAGGTTTTGCTGCTTTCCGATCGGGTCGATGAATGGCTGCTTAGCCATCTCCATGAATACAAGGGTAAACATCTCCAGTCGGTCGCCAAGGGCGAGCTGGACCTCGGGGGGCTTGCCGATCAGGAGGACAAGGAGACCAAGGACAAGGCGGCGACCGAGCACAGACCGCTCTTGGATCGGCTCAAGACTGCGCTGGGCGAGCGGGTCGAGGCAGTTCGGCCTAGCCAGCGCCTGGTTGAGTCTCCAGCCTGTTTGGTGGTCGGGGCCGATGACATGAGCATCCATCTGGCACGGGTACTCAAGGCCGTGGGCCAAAACGCCCCTCAGGTCAAGCCGACCTTAGAGGTTAACCTTGAACATCCGCTGGTCAAGCGGCTCGCCGCCGAGGCGGATACAGATCGCTTTAATGACCTGGCCTCGATCCTGTTCGAGCAGGCACAGCTTGCCGAGGGCACTCAGCTCGATGACCCGGGGGCCTTCGTTGCCCGGCTCAATAAGTTGATAGCCGAGATGCTGGCAATCTGAGCGGCTACTTGCCTAGGGTGTATTCTCAATCAAGTCAACCAGACGATGGTGCAAGCCAGATAAACGAACGACAGGGAAGACGAGGCGAGCTTGTCGTAGCGCGTGGCGATGCGTCTGAATTGCTGGATGCGACAGAAGAAGCGCTTGATCAGATTGCGGTTTTTGTAGAGATGCCGGTTGAACGAGCGCGGATTGAGTCGGTTGGAGCGTGGGGGGATGACCGCCTGGCTGCCCTGTGCGGTCACCGTTTCGACAAGGGCATCCGAGTCGTAACCCTTGTCGGCAATGACGCACTCGGTCGGTTGGTCCTGGATTAACGCCGCGGCCTGCTCGATGTCGGCGACCTGCCCTGCCGAGAGAATGACGCGCAGCGGATTGCCCAAGGCATCCACCGCAACGTGCAGTTTGGTCGTCAACCCGCCCCGCAAGCGACCGATTTCCTGTTGGCCCGCTTTTTTGGGGCGCCAGCAGAATGTGAGTGGGCGCGCACGATGGTCGAGTCGATGAACAGATGCTCCATGTCGGCATCGCCTTGCAGTGCGGCGGCCACGCGCTCCTAAACACCTTTCTCGCGCCAGCGCGAGAAACGCACATATGTCCGGTGCCAGTGGCCCAGCTCGGCTGGCAAATCGCGCCACAGACAGCCGGTGCGCATGATCCAGAGCACGGCTTTGACAACGCGCCGGTTGTCCCTCGCTGTGCAACCCGGATCGCTCTTCTTCCCCGGTAACAGCTGCTCAATGCGTGCCCACCGCTCATCTCATAACATCTTCCGCTCCATCCTGACTCCTGCGCAAAAGTCAGGATATGACCAGACTTCACCCACTGTGAACAGCCCCTCGCCATGTCAGTGACTGTGAACGATTTATGCAGCCTCACTTGCATATGACATAGCACTATGCGCACGATTGAGAAGAGGACCTAGAAAGGATCGCTGGGGCCCCCAATGCGGTCTTGCGTGGCGCAGTGGGCGAGCACAGCCCCCTAGATCACCGTCGAGCACTGGTTGCTCCTTGCGACGCTTGGCATAATCCCTGTCCTCGATCAACGAATTGAAGGAGTAAAGGCGATGCGCATCGTCCTGCTCGGCGGTCCAGGCGCTGGTAAAGGCACTCAGGCTGGATTCATCAAATCGCATTTCGGTATCCCTCAGATCTCGACCGGCGACATGCTGCGTGCCCACGTCAAGCAGGGCACAACCCTCGGGCTGGCTGCGAAGGCAGTCATGGAAAGCGGGGGGCTGGTCTCTGATGACATCATCATCGGCATGGTCAAGGAGCGGATCGCTGAGCCAGACTGCGCCAACGGCTTCTTGTTCGACGGTTTCCCCCGCACCATCGCCCAGGCCGAGGCGCTAAAGGCAGCGCGCATCTTTCTCGATGCCGTGGTCGAGATCGCCGTCCCCGACGAGGAGATCATCCGGCGTCTCTCCGGGCGGCGGGTGCATCTCCCCTCGGGCCGCACCTATCATGTGATCTTCAATCCGCCTAAGGTCGAGGGTTTGGACGACGAGACCGGCGAACCCTTGGTCCAGCGGGATGACGACCGAGAAGAGACGGTGCGCGAGCGCCTGCGGGTCTATCATGCGCAAACTGCGCCTCTGATCGAATACTATACAGCCTGGGCCGAACAGGGCGGAGAAGGCGCACCCCGTTATATCCGGATCGAGGGTATCGGACCGGTCGAGGCGATCCGCGCGCGGATCATCGCGGCGCTTGAGACCCTCTGATATGCCCCAATCTCATCGGTACGTTACCCAAACATGGCGCGTCTGCGTGTGGTTCCCCTAGGTTGACGCCATCCTGTCGCGTCCGATTCCGTTATTTGCCCATCACCCCAACCCACGGAGACGCCTATGGCCGTCGTAGAGCTCAATGCCGCCAATTTCGAACAAACGATCCGCGATCACAGCTTTGTGATGGTGGACTTCTGGGCCCCCTGGTGCGGTCCCTGCCGCTCCTTTGCCCCTGTCTATGAAAAGGTCTCAGCAGACTTCCCTGATGTCGTCTTTGCTAAGGTCAATACCGAGGAGGAGCAGGCAATCGCCGCCCATTTCCAGATCCGCTCGATCCCAACGCTCATGATCTTCCGCGATCAGATCATCATCTTTGCCCAAGCTGGGGCCCTGCCTGAGGGGATGCTGCGCGATCTCATTACCCGGGCAGGCGAGCTGGATATGGATGAAGTCCGCCGTCAGATCGCCGCCCAATCCGAAGCGCATGCCTGAAGACCCTTGAGCGATTGGAGCGCCACTGTCTTTCTCCTCGCGCGACTGGACGCCGGCCCAAGCCTCGGCGATCTGCTCGGACTATG
Source organism: Caldichromatium japonicum (assembly GCF_011290485.1). Classification (GTDB taxonomy): domain Bacteria; phylum Pseudomonadota; class Gammaproteobacteria; order Chromatiales; family Chromatiaceae; genus Thermochromatium; species Thermochromatium japonicum. The sequence goes on from NZ_CP048029.1 coordinate 901,940, forward strand.
CGAGGAGAACTTTATGCATCTGCGGCGTCTGGCTCCAGGTCTGCGCGATTATCCCTTGGGACGCCTGATCTCGCGCTGTCCTGGGGCCGTTGACCTCGCTTTAGAGATTGAGGCCCAGGCTCCCTATACCACCAGCCTACGCCTTACCCATCTCTTTGCTGCATCTGCCGGCCATAGCGAACCGGATGCCCGGCTGCGCGTCTATCATGATGCGCGCCAGGTCGAGATCCTCAGCCTGCGCCAATCGATCCTCCCTTTGCGCGTCGGCTATGCCCCGCCTGCCCTGAGCGACAAATGGCGCGCCAATCTCTTTTTATCTAAGTGGTTGCAGTTTTGCTGTAGCCAGGGACATGGCTTCGCGCCCACTGCCCTTGATCGATCGTCTTGCGCCGTGCCGGCCGATCGCCTTGTCCGTTCCCCATCTTGATCCACCTTGAGGCGAGCTTGTATCCGCTTGAAATGGGCGGATTGTTGACTAATTTACTTAGCTCGCAACCTCAATACGGCAGGCACTCAAACCATGAGATTATCGACCAAAGGTAGATATGCGGTGACTGCGATGCTCGACCTTGCCCTGCATGCCGGGCAAGGACCTATCACGCTGGCCGACATCTCGGCCAAACAAGGGATCTCGCTGTCCTATCTTGAACAGCTGTTTGCTGCCTTGCGTTCCAAAAAGCTGGTGCGCGGGGTGCGCGGGCCTGGGGGAGGCTATTATCTCGGACGCCCCGCAAGCGAGATCTCGATTGCTAACATCATCTGCGCCGTAGATGAATGGGTCGAACTGACCCGATGCAGCGGGCGCCAGAACTGTCATGACGGCAGACGCTGCCTGACCCATCATCTATGGGATCAGCTCAGCAACGAGATCTTTCAATTTCTCGATCGCATCTCGCTTCAAGATCTCGTTGACCAGGGGGGACAGCTACAGTCCGGTTTGTCTGAGATGGAGGGGGTACCTCCCTTGCAACGGCATCGGCATGCCGCCTGATGCGGATGCGTCGCTCACTCAAAACCACGGGCTGGTGGTATCCTTTTCTTTTACCGCCCAAGTGGACCGCGGATTAAGTCCCGCGTGCCGTCTTGCAGCATTGCCAATTGTTGATTGAAGTGGTCGATCGCCGCTATGGCAGAACAGCCGGACGGTTTGTGCTCGATTCAAGATTTCATTCGCTGGGGGGCCAGTCGTTTCAACGCAGCTGGCCTCCATTTTGGTCACGGGACCGATAATGCCCTCGATGAGGCGGCCTTTCTGGTGTTGGGTGCCTTGCATCTCGCGCCCACTCTCCCCACGAGCTTTCGCGAGTGTCGTTTGACCCCGGCTGAACGGGTTCGGGTCACAGAGCTTATCGAGCGCCGGGTCGTTGAGCGTATCCCTTCGGCCTATCTGATCGGACGCGCCTGGTTTGCAGGTCTGGAGTTCGAGGTCGATGAGCATGTCCTGATCCCACGCTCGCCGATCGCTGAGCTCGTCGAGGCCGGCTTTGATCCCTGGATTGATGGCGATCGGGTCCAACGCCTGTTGGACATTGGTACGGGCTGTGGTTGTATTGGCATCGCTGCAGCTGTCTATCTGCCGGATGCCGAGGTGGACCTGGTCGATATCTCGCCCCAGGCGCTGCATGTAGCCCAGCGCAATATAGAACGCCATCACCTAGGGGAGCGCGTGCAGGTCGTGGAGTCGAATCTATTCGCCGCGCTTGCTGGCCGCCGCTATGATGTGATCGTCTCTAACCCCCCTTATGTGGCGCAGCCCGAATTCGATCAGCTGCCGGCTGAGTATCATCGTGAGCCCCAGCAGGCCCTGCTTGCCGGTGAGGATGGACTCGAGATCGTTCTGCGTATCCTCGATGAGGCCGCCCAGCACCTCAATGACCGAGGGATTCTCGTGGTCGAGGTAGGAAATACCCAGCCTGCATTGGAGGCGCATTTGCCCGGCCTGCCGTTCACTTGGCTTGAGTTTGAACGGGGCGGTGAAGGTGTCTTTCTCCTGACGCGCGAGCAGCTCTTGGAGGCGCAGCCGCTGATCGAGGAGGCGCTGTATGCTTGAGCGGCACCGGATCGGATGGTCCGGTGGATGCGATCGACTCCCCTCGCAGCGGGTTGGGTGCGCTGAACATCCTGGTGAAGACGCGCCGGCTTAAAAAGCGAAGGGGCCACTGATCCAGCAACAGGTTTGACATATTGGTCAAGGGGGCCCTTGCGGCTCCGGACCGGAGGATTGATAACGTGGAACAAGGCGTCTCTTTCGACCTCGATTTGATTCGGCGCTATGACCAAAGCGGTCCGCGCTATACCTCTTATCCCACTGCGGTCGAGTTTACCGAGTCGTTTGGCGCAGCCGATTATCAGGCCGCCTGCGCGCGGAGCAATGCCAGCGGGCGGCCCTTGTCGCTCTATTTCCATATCCCTTTTTGCGATACGGTCTGTTTCTATTGCGCCTGCAACAAGATCGCGACCAAAGATCGCTCCTTGGCCTCTCCTTATCTCGAGCGGGTGCATCGGGAGCTGGCGATGCAATCCGAGCTGTTCGATCGCTCGCGTGTGGTCGAGCAGCTCCATTGGGGCGGCGGCACGCCGACCTTTTTGAGCAATGAACAGATGGTCGAGCTGATGGAAGTCACCCGCCGATATTTCACCCTGGCGGATGACGAAGTCGGCGAGTTTTCCATCGAGATCGACCCGCGCGAGGCCGACGCCGTAACGGTCAAGCTCTTGCGTCGGATCGGCTTTAACCGGATGAGCCTCGGGGTCCAAGACTTCGACGAGCGGGTGCAGGCAGCAGTCAATCGCTTCCAGACCGAGGCCCAGACCATGGCCGTACTCGAGGCGGCGCTGGCCGAGGGTTTCCGCTCGACCAGCATCGATCTGATCTATGGTCTGCCCTTCCAGACGGTCGAGAGCTTCATGAAGACCCTGGATCGGGTGATCGAGGTCAATCCGCAGCGTCTCTCGATCTTCAACTATGCGCATCTGCCCGAACGTTTCAAGCCGCAGCGGCGGATCAACGCCGCCGATCTGCCCCCGCCCGAGGTCAAGCTTGCCATCCTTCAGGCCACCATCGACCGTCTGACCCAGGCCGGCTATGTCTTCATCGGGATGGATCACTTTGCCCGCCCAGAGAACGAATTGGCTGTCGCCCAGCGGGCGGGGACCCTCTATCGCAATTTCCAGGGCTATTCGACCCATGCCAACTGCGATCTGATCGGGATCGGGGTGACCTCGATCGGCATGGTGGACAATACCTATGCGCAAAACCAGCGCGAGCTGGATGCCTATTATGCCGACATTGATGCCGGGCGGCTGGCGATCTTCAGAGGGATCGCCCTCAATCGCGATGACCTCATCCGGCGCGAGGTGATCACCCAACTCATCTGTCATTTCGAGCTCGACAAGACGGCGCTCGCTGCCAAGTGGGATATCGATTTCGATCGCTATTTCGCCTCCAGCCTCGCCAAGCTCAGGGTCATGGAAGACGATGGCCTGGTCGCGGTCGATTCGGACCGCATCCACATCCTGCCGCGCGGGCGCCTACTCGTGCGCAATATCTGTATGGCCTTCGACGCCTATCTCGAGACCAAGACTGGGCCAATCGGTTTTTCCAAGGTCATCTGAAGACTTCCCTTCGGTCCTGCGGTCATGTCGTGTTAAAATTTTTACTTTGAGATATGGGTGCCCGCCTGGTCGGGCAAGATGAACGAGCAATAGGCGTCGCGTTTGGCCGGCGATGAGCAGCCAGACGGGCGCGGGAGTCATGATTGATGCAGGTGTCGGTTGAAGCGGGTGAAGGGCTTGAGCGGCGGATGCGGATCGATCTGCCCTGTGAGGAGATCCAGACCGAGGTCGAGAAACGGCTACAGCAGCTTGCGCATCATGCCAAGGCGCCGGGCTTTCGCCCCGGCAAGGTACCGCTTAAGATCCTACGCCAGCGTTATGCTGATCAGCTTCAGCACGAGGTCTTTCATGACCTGGTGCAGCGCACCCTGGGCCGGGCTCTAGAGCAGGCCGCGTTACGTCCGGCGGCCATGCCGCGGATCGAGCCCGATCTCGATCTGGCAGCGGGCCGTGCGGCCTATACAGCGGTGTTTGAGGTCATGCCAGAATTCGAGCTGGCACCACTCTCCGGTCAGAAGGTCAAACGTCCAGTCAGCGTGCTCACCGACGCCGATCTAGATGACATGATCCAGCGCCTGCGCGAGCAGCGTCGAACCTGGGAACCGGTTGACCGTCCCGCCCAGACAGGCGATCTCTTGACTCTGGACGCACTCGGTACGCTTGAAGGTCAACCGTTTCCGCGGGGTACAGGGAAGGGCATCCAGGTTGAGCTCGGGAAGACGAGTTTACTGCCGGGCCTTGAGGACCATCTGACCGGTGTCGCAGCAGGCGAGACCCGGTCCATCGATCTCAATCTCCCCGACGACCATCCTGATCAGACGCTCGCCGGTAAGTCCCTCCATTTCGAGATCCAGATCCAGGCCGTGGCCGAGCCCCGCATCCCTGAGCTCGACGCCGAGTTCGTCAAAGAATTCGGGATCGAGGATGGGGACATCGAACGCTTCCGCGCTGATGTCCGCCGCAACATGGAGCGCGAACTGAATGAGCGCCTGGCGGCCCGCACCAAGGAGCGGGTCATGGACCTGATCTATGAGCTCAATCCGATCGAGCTGCCTAAATCCCTGGTCGAAAACGAGATGCGGAGCATGGCAGAGCAGATGCGCGAGGCATTGGCGCCGGGCAGGAGCGGGGTATCGTTGGCGCCCGAGCTGTTCGAGGCTGGCGCGCGTCGGCGGGTAGCCTTGGGACTGATCCTCGGCAAGATCATCCGCGACCATGACCTCAAGCCCGATCCCGCCCGGGTACGTACGACTGTCGAGCGTCTGGCTTCCAGCTACGAACGCCCCCAAGAGGTCATCGATTATTACTATTCCGACGCCAAACGTTTGGAATCTTTGCAGATCCTTGTCTTGGAAGAGCAGGTCGTCGATCTGATCCTTGACCAGGTCCAAGTCGAGGAAGAGCCGCTGAGCTTTTCTGAGCTTGCTGCGTAAGACACCCAACTTCCAGGTCCAATACAACCGCCGCTACCATATCCTATGACGATGATTGCACCTACAAGCCGCACCGATTGGCAGCCTCAAGGGGTGGGGCTGGTGCCGATTGTGATCGAACAAACCGCACGGGGCGAGCGCGCCTTCGATATCTATTCGCGTCTGCTGAAGGAGCGCGTCATCTTTCTCGTCGGCCCGATCGAGGATCACATGGCCAACCTCGTCGTGGCTCAGTTGTTGTTCTTGGAGTCCGAAAATCCGGACAAGGATATCCACCTCTACATCAACTCACCCGGCGGTTCGGTCACTGCTGGGCTCGCCATCTATGACACCATGCGCTTCATCCGCCCCGATGTTAGCACCATGTGCATTGGCCAGGCCGCCAGCATGGGTGCCCTGCTGCTGGCGGGTGGTGCGCCGGGTAAACGTTTCTGCCTGCCCCACTCGCGGATGATGATCCATCAGCCATTGGGCGGCTTTCATGGTCAGGCGACCGACGTCGAGATCCATGCGCGTGAGATCCTCTATATCCGCGACCGCCTCAATCGTATCCTGGCCCATCATACAGGCCAGCCGATCGAAAAGATTGCCGAGGATACCGAGCGCGATCGTTTCATGGATGGCGAGACGGCGCGCGAATATGGCTTGATCGATAAGGTGATCGTCGAGCGCGGTCCGGTACCGTCTAAAAGGCCTTGATGTCGCGGGATGTAGTCCCGATCTTTGCTTAAAACCGATGGGATTCATGACGAGCGCTTGATCATTTGTCCTTGAAACCCTGATGTGTTGACCGCATAGTGCCAGCACACGCCTAATCGCCGTGGATGACACTCCCAGGGAAGAGGGGTGTGGGTATCTTCTTGACGGCCTTCTCGTTTCGTGATCAAGTTTCTGTCATGTGACCCCAAACGGTCGAAATTGGACGTATTTCAACGCGCAACCTCTGGATGCGCATCCTTCCCAGCCCCGGAGACCGCCTCCCGATGAGTGGAAACAACCACAAGAGCGACGAAGGTAAATTGCTCTATTGTTCATTTTGCGGTAAGAGCCAACATGAAGTCCGCAAGCTCATCGCGGGCCCTTCAGTATTCATCTGTGACGAGTGCGTCGAGCTCTGTAACGACATCATCCGTGAGGAGATCGAGGACAGCGTCAGCGACACGACCAGCCATTTGCCTAAGCCGCGCGAGATCAAGGCTTGGCTGGATGAGTTTGTCATCGGCCAGGAAAAGGCCAAAAAAGTCTTGTCGGTCGCGGTCTATAACCACTATAAGCGCCTCGAGGCGGCAGGGAACAAAGGGGATGTCGAGATCGCTAAGAGCAACATCCTTTTGATCGGTCCGACGGGGTCAGGCAAGACCTTGTTGGCCGAGACCCTGGCGCGGTTGCTTAATGTGCCCTTTACCATCGCCGATGCCACGACCCTCACCGAGGCGGGCTATGTCGGTGAGGACGTCGAAAACATCATCCAAAAGCTCTTGCAAAAGTGCGATTACGATGTCGAAAAGGCCCAGACCGGTATCGTCTATATCGACGAGATCGACAAAATCTCGCGCAAGTCTGACAATCCCTCGATCACCCGCGATGTTTCGGGTGAAGGTGTGCAACAGGCCCTTCTCAAACTGATCGAGGGGACCATCGCCTCGGTACCGCCGCAAGGGGGGCGCAAGCATCCGCAACAGGAGTTCTTGCAGGTCGATACCTCCAATATCCTGTTTATCGTCGGGGGGGCCTTTGCCGGTCTGGAAAAGGTCATCCAAAACCGCACTCGTAAGACCGGTATTGGGTTTTCGGCTGAGATCCACAGCAAGGACGATAACCGCCAGATTAATGAATTACTCAGCGCCGTCGAGCCCGAGGATCTGATCCGTTATGGCCTGATCCCCGAGTTTGTCGGTCGTCTGCCGGTCATGGCAACCCTCGAGGAGCTCGATGAGCCGGCACTCATGCGCATCCTGACCGAACCCAAGAATGCCCTAGTCAAGCAATATACCCGCCTGTTCGAGATGGAGGGCGTCCAGCTCGAGATTCGCGAGGATGCGCTGCGCGAGATCGCCCACAAAGCAATGGAACGCAAGACCGGCGCCCGCGGTCTGCGTACCATCATGGAACAGGTCTTGCTCGATACCATGTATGACCTGCCATCGATGGAGCATGTCTCCAAGGTCGTGATCGATGCCTCGGTCATCCGCGGCGAGAACAAACCCTTCCTGATCTACGATCGGATCGAAAAGCAGGCGGTTGCTGCCGATTAAATGGCCCGCCCCTCAGCCCTCGTCTGGCGATGCCGCCAGATGTGAGGCATCGGGATATATGGGGGATACGGAGTTTTCCGGGGCTTGAAGGGCCTCTCCCCCACCCCGATCTTTTCACTATCCTCATATTCCCTCTGTGCCAGCAGGCACGTGTGCCAGCAGGCACGCCCTAGCACCAATTGGTGAAAGACAGGTTTCTATGGCGCATAACACCCAGATATCCGATCATGAACTACCGCCTGGCAGGGAGATTCCGGTACTCCCCTTGCGGGATGTGGTCGTCTATCCACACATGGTCATCCCGCTGTTCGTGGGTCGCGAAAAATCGATCCGAGCGCTCGATGCCGCCATGTCCACCGACAAACAGATCCTGCTCATTGCCCAAAAAAGCGCCGATATCGATGATCCCAAGATCGATGATCTGTATGAGATCGGTACTCTGGCCAATATCCTTCAGCTTCTGCGGCTTCCAGATGGCACCGTTAAGGTATTGGTCGAGGGACAGCAGCGCGCCCGCATCGAGCGTTTTCTGACCACTGAGGGCGTATTTTCGGCTTTGATCGCTCCCTTGAGCGAGACGCTCGCCATTGATGCCCGCGAGCGCGAGGTCTTGATGCGATCGGCCCTCTCCCTGTTCGATCAATATGTCAAGCTCAATAAAAAGGTCCCACCTGAGGTCCTGACTTCGCTGGCGAGCATCGATGAGCCAGGACGGCTTGCCGATACCATGGCCGCCCATATGTCGCTCAAGCTTGCGGAGAAACAGCGCGTGCTCGAGATCACCGATGTGGCGATGCGCATTGAACACCTGATGGGTCTCATGGAAACAGAGAACGAGATCCTCCAGATGGAGAAGCGCATCCGCGGGCGCGTCAAACGCCAGATGGAGAAGAATCAGCGCGAGTATTATCTCAACGAGCAGATGAAGGCGATCCAAAAGGAGTTGGGTGAGCTCGAGGATGCGCCAAACGAAGTGGATGAGCTCTCCAAGCGGATCGAGGCCGCGGGTATGCCGCACGCGGTCAAGACCAAGGCCATGAGCGAACTCAACAAGCTCAAGCTGATGTCGCCAATGTCGGCCGAGGCGACCGTGGTGCGCAACTATCTCGACACCCTGGTGAGCCTACCCTGGAAGAGGCGCACCCGCATCCGCAACGACATCAAGGTCGCCGAAGCCGTCCTCGAAAAGGATCATTATGGCCTGGAGAAGGTCAAGGAACGCATCCTTGAATACCTGGCCGTCCAACAGCGGGTGCGCAAGCTGAAAGGGCCGATCCTGTGCCTCGTGGGCCCCCCGGGGGTCGGCAAGACCTCCTTGGGTCAATCGATCGCGGCGGCAACCAATCGCAAGTTCGTGCGCATGTCCTTGGGCGGGGTGCGGGATGAGGCCGAGATCCGCGGGCATCGGCGCACCTATATCGGCGCACTCCCAGGCAAGATCATCCAAAACCTGATCAAGGTCGGTTCGCGCAATCCATTATTCTTGCTCGATGAGATCGACAAGATGGCGATGGACTTTCGCGGCGATCCCGCCTCGGCGCTGCTCGAGGTCCTCGACCCTGAGCAGAACCACACCTTCAACGATCATTATCTTGAGGTGGACTTCGACCTCTCCGAGGTGATGTTTGTCGCGACTGCCAATACGCTCAACATCCCACCGGCGCTGCTCGACCGCATGGAGGTCATCCGGCTGTCTGGCTATACCGAGGACGAAAAGGTCGCGATCGCTGAACGCTATCTGGTTCCCAAACAGCGGCGCAACAATGGGCTCAAGGATTCAGAGCTCGTGATCCGCGAAGCGGCATTACGCGACATCATTCGCCACTATACGCGCGAGGCCGGGGTGCGTAATCTCGAGCGCGAGATCTCCAAGATCTGTCGCAAGGTGGTCAAGGAGGTCCTGCTTAAGAAACGCGAAGGCCCAACGGTGATTGGTCCCAAATCCCTGGAGAAATATCTCGGTGTCCAGCGCTATCTCTATGGACGCGCCGACGAACACGACCAGGTCGGACAGGTGACAGGTCTCGCCTGGACTGAGGTCGGCGGAGAACTCTTGCGCATCGAGGCCGCCTTGGTCCCGGGTAAGGGCAAGTTTACCTATACCGGACAGCTCGGCGATGTGATGCAGGAGTCCATCCAGGCGGCCATGACTGTAGTGCGGGCGCGCGCTGAAACGCTTGGGGTACCGCTGGATTTTCATCATAAATTTGATATCCATATCCACGTCCCCGAGGGCGCTACACCTAAGGACGGGCCTAGCGCTGGGATCGCGATGTGCACGGCCTTGGTCTCGGCGCTCACCAAGATCCCTGTGCGCTCGAACGTGGCCATGACCGGCGAGATCACCCTGCGCGGCGAGGTCTTGCCGATCGGCGGGCTCAAGGAAAAGCTGCTTGCGGCCCATCGCGGTGGGATCGAGACGGTGATCATCCCGCTTGAAAACGAGCGCGACCTCACTGAGATCCCGAAAAATATCAAGCAGCATCTCAAAATCCACCCAGTGCGTTGGATCGAGCAGGTGCTGGATCTCGCACTCACAAGGCCGCCTGCCCCAGTTGAGACCACGACAGACGCCAAAGAGCCAGTCAGCGAATCGGATGATGCCTGTGAGTCAGGTGCTGAATTGGGGCGAGACCAGGGCGCCAGACTCCATCATTAGACAGCCGCACAGTATATTGCCTCACGCCGGTCTTGCGCATTAGGATGCGTCAAGGAACATAGAGCACCCCTCAGCGGGCGCAAAATCCCCTCTGAGGTGGGCTCTGATCGTCTCCGACCAAGCCGGCGGCGCGCCCGTCCATGAAGATATAAACATTAAAACTACAGGGGAAACATATGAATAAATCCGATCTCATCGAGAAAATGGCAGAGGCAGCTGACATTTCCAAAGCAGCGGCCGCGCGAGCCCTGGACGCCTTCACTGATGCGGTCGCCGTTGCGCTCAAGGAGGGTGACACTGTATCATTGACTGGGTTTGGTACCTTCTCGGTGAAAGAGCGCGCAGCGCGCAAAGGCCGCAACCCGCAGACTGGGGCCACCATCGAGATCAAGGCGTCGAAAACACCTTCATTTAAAGCTGGCAAAGCACTCAAGGACGCGATACAATAAATATCTCGCTTCCCAGGGTGCTTAGCTCAGCTGGGAGAGCATCGCCCTTACAAGGCGAGGGTCGCAGGTTCAAGCCCTGCAGCACCCACCAGTCGGAGCGGTAGTTCAGTTGGTTAGAATACCGGCCTGTCACGCCGGGGGTCGCGGGTTCGAGCCCCGTCCGCTCCGCCATCTTTAATAAGCGGGGTATCCATGGTGAGTGGATACCCCGTTTTCATGTAAAGGTCCTGCCTCAAAGCAATCGCCATGTTGCAAGTCATCCGTGATCGTGCCCAGGGGTGGATCGCCTGGGCCATTATCATCCTCATCAGCATCCCCTTCGCCCTCTGGGGTATCCAGTCATATCTGGGAATCAATAGCGAGCCGGTTGCTGCAGCCGTCAATGGGGTCGAGATCCCAGCGCGTGAGTTGGATCGGCGCCTGCAGGAGGTTCGGCTTGAACAGCGCGAACGCTTAGGAGACGCCTATGACCCAGCGGCGCTCAATGACCAGCGTCTACGCGCCGAGGTACTTGAATCCATGATCGATGAGGCCGTCCTCATGGATACCGTCAAGCGCCTGAATCTGCGCGTCTCGGATCAGGACGTCCAGATGCAGATCCTCGCCGATCCTGCATTTATCAAAGAGGGTCGATTCGACAAAGACACCTACGAGCGCCTCTTGCGCTATCAGGGGCTCACCCCCGCCCTGTACGAGGCGCAGCTGCGTCAGCGGATGAGCGCAATCCAGCTCTTGCGTGCTGTGGCGGGCAGTGAGCTGGTCACCCGCGCCGAGCTTGCCGCCTATCAGCAACTCATGGGTCAGCGGCGCGAGATCGAGTACCTGCGCCTACCGTTGGCCAATTACCGCCAGGAGACCCCGATCGATGAGACGCGGATTGCCGCCTATTACGAGGCCAATCGCGCCCGCTTCCAGGTCTCAGAGCAGGTTAGGCTCGACTATCTGCTGCTCGATGTCGATCGGCTGGTCGCTGAGGTCGCGGTCAACGAGGAGGAGATCCGCCAGCATTATGAGGCTAAGTCATCCCGTTTCAATGAACCCGAACGGCGCGAGGTACGCCATATCTTGCGCACACTGGACCCTCAGGCGGATGAGGCGGCCGCAGCTGCCGCACTCGACCAGATTCAGGCGATCCGCGCCCGCATCCAGGCAGGAGAATCCTTTGAGGAGCTGGCCAAGGCGCTCTCCCAAGACCCGGGGAGCGCCGCGAATGGTGGTGCGCTAGGGATAATCGCCAAGGGGATGATGGACCCTGAATTCGAGCGGGCGGCCTTTACCCTTGCCGTCGGTGAACTCAGCGAGCCCGTGCGCACCCCCTTTGGCTATCACCTGATCCAGGTCACCCGCATCCAACCTGCTGCAGTCAAGCCATTGGAAGCGGTGCGCGACCAGTTACGTGCCGAAGTCGCCAGACAAAAGGCCGAGGAGAGCTTTTTTACCCTCTCTGAACAGCTCTCGACCCTGAGTTACGAGCACCCAGATAGTCTGGAGCCTGCTGCCGCGAAATTGGGTCTGCCTATCGAGCACAGCGACTGGATCGGTCGTGGGCAGCGCGGGGAGGGCATCCTCTATCATCCCAAGGTCCTGGCCGCGGCGTTTACGGAAGAGGTCTTGCTCAATGGGCGCAACAGCGACCCGATCGAGCCCGAGCGAGATCGCCTACAGGTGATCGTATTGCGCGCCACCGGGCATCGTGAGGCGTCGGTCAGACCGCTGGAGGAGGTCAGGGAGACGATCATCGAAGCGATCCGCGCCGAACAATCCCGTGCTGCCGCTAAGTCAGCCGCCGAGGAGATCGCCGAGAAACTGCGCGAGGGTGCAGACTGGACAGCGGCTGCAGGCGATCTCAAACCCGAGATGCCAGGGTTGATCGAGCGTCAGTCCCCTGGCCTGCCAGCGGGCATCCTGGACCTTGCATTCAAATTGCCGGCCCCGACGGCTGATAAGGCCAGTATCGGTACGGCGATCCTGGATGATGGCGATGCTGTAGTGGTACGGGTGAAGCGTATTGAAGAAGGTCCGGTCGAGGTCAAGGAGACGGGGACATTGTCCCCTGGGTCATTCATCCTTGCCCAGGTCATGGAGCGCGAGGCCTATAGCAGCGTGCTCAATGATTTGAAGGCGCGGGCGAAGATCATACGCCATGAGACGCGCGAGGAGCGAGCTGAGTAAAGCGCCGGTTCGCTGTTTCCGCGGGTCCTGAGAGTTAGGCGCCTTCTGTTTTACAGCCCTCCTACTCGCGCAGGGAAGGTAGTGAGTAGTCTTCAGCCAAGCCCCAGGATGTGATAGCCGGTATCGACATAGAGAATGTCGCCGGTGATCCCCGAAGCCAGATCTGAGCACAAAAAGGCGGCAGCATTCCCCACCTCTTCGATGGTCACGTTGCGCCTCAGGGGGGTGCGTTCTTCGACCTTTTTGAGCATCTCGCGAAAATCTGCGATCCCAGAGGCCGCCAAGGTGCGGATCGGACCGGCCGAGATCCCGTTGACGCGGATGCCATGGGGCCCAAGGGAGGCGGCGAGATAGCGGACATTGGCCTCGAGGCTCGCCTTGGCAAGCCCCATCACGTTGTAGTTGGGGACCGCGCGCACCGCGCCCAGATAGGTCATGGTCACAAGCGCCCCGTTGCGTCCGGCCATCAGACTGCGTCCGGCCTTGGCGAGGGCGGCAAGGCTATATGAGCTGATCTCATGGGCGATGCGAAAGCCCTCACGGTCGATCGCATCGACATAATCGCCCTCCAATTGCTCGCGCGGGGCATAGGCGATCGAATGCACGATGCCATCCAGCCCCCCCCAGCGCTCGCCGAGCGCCTTGAAGAGTCCCTCGATCTCCTCATCGCGCGCCACATCGAGCGGCAATACCACATCTCCGCCGCATTGCTGGGCGAGCTCCTCGACGCGTGCCTTGAGCTTATCGTTTTGATAGGTCAGGGCAATCTCTGCCCCTTCGCGTGCCATCGCCTGGGCGCAGCCCCAGGCGATCGAACGGTTGCTTGCCACCCCTGTGATCAGGATCTTTTTGCCGGTTAAAAAACCCATGGTCGCTTTGGTCTCTGTTGCGTTGTCATCATGATGGATCCCGTGCTGGCTGGGCTGTTACTGCCCGTTGACACCCCCGCACTTAGGTTGCAACAGTAACCAATCTCGGCAGCCGATGAAAGGGTAGGGCAGAGGTGCGTCTTCGGTTTGGACATTGGTTGGCCTTGGCAGGGTTGGTCTCATGGCTCGTTGGGTGTGGGCCTAAGGGCGTGTGGAATGATCCCTATCCCTCTACCGAGTCCAGCGCCAATACCTATTACGGCTCGTTCGCTGAGCGCCCCAAGCATCTGGACCCCGCACGCGCCTACAGCGCTGATGAATATGCCTTTCTTGCCCAGATCTATGAGCCGCCGTTGCAATATCACTTTTTGCTCAGACCCTATCGCCTGGTTCCGCTGATTGCTGCTGAGGTCCCTCAGCCGCTCTATCTCGATGCCTCGGGGAACCCCTTGCCCGAGGACACGCCGCCCGAGGCCATCGCCTATAGCGACTACCTGATCCGCATCCAGCCAGGGGTCTATTTTCAACCGCATCCGGCTCTCGCCCAGGATCAAGGGGATCGTTATCGCTATCATGACCTGCGCCCGCAGGACCTTCGGGCTATCCATCGCCTGGCCGATTTTGCCGAGATGGGTACCCGCGAGCTTGTGGCCGAAGACCTTGCCTATCAGGTCAAACGCCTGGCCGCGCCCTGGAACCATTCACCGATCGCCGCTCTGATGGGGCAGCACATCCAGGGGTTCGCCGAGCTTGCCGACCGGCTTGGGGGGCTGCTGTCGGCCCCCCCTTTAGAGCAGGCCCATGCCTTGCATCAGGCGCATCTCTCAGGCGTCGAGGTCGTGGACCGCTATCGCCTGCGCATCCGCATCCAGGGCACCTATCCCCAGTTTATCTATTGGTTGGCGATGCCCTTTTTTGCGCCCATACCTTGGGAGGCCGATGTCTTTTATGCCCAGCCTGGGCTGGCTGAGCGCAATATCAGCCTCGATTGGTACCCGATCGGTACTGGCCCCTATATGCTCGTCGAAAACGACCCCAACCGGCGCATGGTCCTCGAACGCAACCCCAATTTCCACGGCGAGCGCTATCCTACCCAAGGGATGCCGGGGGATGAGGAGAGGGGGCTGTTGCGCGATGCCGGCAAGACCCTGCCCTTCATCGATCGGGCGGTCTATAGCTTGGAAAAGGAAGACATACCCCGCTGGACCAAGTTCCTCCAGGGCTATTACGACGTCTCTGGGATCGGTTCAGACACCTTTGATCAGGCGATCCAGATCGATACCCTTGGCCTACCGATCCTGACCGAATCGCTGCGCAGCCGCGGAATCCGGCTGCTGACAGCTGTTGACCCCTCGATTTATTACCTGGGCTTTAACATGCTCGATCCGGTGATTGGCGGCGAGTCAGAACGCACGCGCCTATTGCGCCGCGCGATCTCGATCGCGGTCGATTTCGATGAGTTCATCGCCATCTTCGCTAATGGCCGCGGCATCCCCGCCCAGGGCCCGCTCCCGCCTGGAATCTTTGGCCATCGCGAGGGGGAGACGGGGATCAATCCATTCGTCTATGTCTGGCACGATGGCCGCCCGCAGAGGCGGAGGATCGATGAGGCGCGCGCCCTGATGCGTGAGGCGGGTTATCCAGACGGGATCGATCCGGCGACTGGACGGGCGCTCACCCTCTATTATGAGGCGGTGGCGACCGGTCCGGATGATCGGGCGCGCTTGAACTGGATCCGCAAACAATTCGCCAAGATCGGCATCGAGCTTGTCATCCGCGCGACGGATTACAATCGCTTCCAAGAAAAGATCCGCAGTGGCACCGGCCAGGTCTTTATGTGGGGCTGGAATGCCGATTATCCCGATCCAGAAAACTTTTTATTTCTGCTCTATGGACCCAACGGCAAAGTTGAGCATCAGGGCGAGAATGCGGCGAATTATCGCAACCCAGAGTTCGATCGCTTATTTGAGCGGATGAAAGACCTCACAGATGGTCCAGAGCGCCAGGCGATCATCGAGCGCATGGTCGCTATCGTGCGCACTGATGCCCCCTGGTCCTTCGGCTTTCATCCCAGGTCATTTACCCTGCATCACCGTTGGCTCTATAACGCCTATCCAAACCAGATGGCCAATAATACGCTCAAATATCTCAGGCTCGACCCTGAGGATCGCAAGTCCGCGCGCCTCGCCTGGAATCAGCCGGTCTTATGGCCCTTGGCCCTGATCGGAGGCGTGCTTTTACTGTTGGTTATACCGGCGTGGGTCGCCGTGCGCCGGCGCGAGAGGGCAAGCGCCTTATGACCGGCTATCTCATCCGGCGCCTGCTCTATGCCCTTCCGATCCTGATCGGGGTCAATCTCATCACCTTTGTCCTGTTCTTTGTCGTCAATTCGCCCGATGACATGGCGCGCATGCACCTTGGGCAAAAGCGCGTCACCCCAGAGGCGATCGCGGCCTGGAAGTCAGAGCGCGGCTATGACCTGCCTTTGTTGTATAACCCGCAGGCCCAGGGTCTTCAGCGGATGACGGAGACGATCTTTTTTCAGAAATCGCTCAAGCTCTTTGCCTTCCAATTTGGTCTATCGGATGCCGGGCGCGATATCGGCTATGACATCAGCCAGCGGATGTGGCCGAGCTTGGCGATTGCTGTACCTGTACTTGTTGTCGGCTTGGCATTCAATATCAGCTATGCCCTGTTCATCGTCTTCTTTCGCGCAACCTCTATCGATCTCGGCAGCGCGGTGTTATTGGTGATCCTGATGTCAATCTCTGGGCTCTTTTATATCATCGCCGGCCAATATCTCATGGCCAAGCTCTGGCACCTAGTGCCGGTCTCCGGCTATGGGCAGGGCCTGGATAGCCTGCGTTTTTTGCTCCTGCCGGTGATCGTGGGCGTCGTCTCGGGGATCGGCTCAGGGACGCGCTGGTACCGCACCCTTTTCTTAGAAGAGATCGGGCGCGACTATGTGCGCACCGCACGCGCCAAAGGTTTACCCGAACACCTGGTGCTCTTTCGACATGTTCTGCGCAATGCCCTGATCCCTATCCTTACAGGGGTGGTGGCGATCCTGCTACTGTTATTCATGGGCAGCCTGATTACCGAATCGTTCTTTGGCATCCCTGGGTTGGGAAGCTATACCATCGATGCGATCAATAACCAAGACTTTGCCATCGTGCGCGCCATGGTCTTCCTCGGCGCGGTGCTTTATATCCTGGGCCTGATCCTCACCGATATCTCATACACCCTGGTCGATCCGCGGGTGCGTTTGCGCTGAATCTGACCCCATGCCCCTGATCCCCGTCCTGTTTTGGACCGATGCCCTGGTCTATCTCCTGATCCTCTCTGCCCTGGTGTTTGGCCTCTATGCTGCGCGCCACGAGCATCTGCGCGCGCCCTGGCGTCAGGTCGTCCGCTCGCCGGTCGGGATGGCCGCACTCGTAGTGCTTGCGGCCTATGGATCGGTAGGGCTGCTGGATACGGTCCATGTCCGCCTGCAGGTCGATCAGTCCAGCGAGGTCCGTTACAGTCCAGAGGTCTTAAGTCTTCTCGATCTTTTGCTGACCGATCTTCGCACTCGCCAGGAGAAGACCTATTCGGCGCCCTTGGCCACCCACCTCTATGCCAAGGAGTCGATCGTCCAAGCGGACGGGACGGTGATCCGGGACTATCCGCGCCTCCAATATGGGGGGGCACATCTCAAAGACCCCGAGCGCGAGCGCACCTGGGACATCGCCTGGCGCAGCCTGCGCGGTTTGATCCAGGGTTTGGCCCTGTGGTCAGCGCTTTTTGTCGCACTGATCGCCTGGCTGGCCTCCCGGCAACAGCGCCCCTTTGCTCAGATGCGCGATCGCATTCTTTGCGGTCAGACCGAGATCCCTTGGCGCGTTGCCCTATTGACCCTGGGCCTCATCCTGATCCTGGGGGCGATCCTCGCCGAGCTGAGCCAGGGTTATCATGTGCTGGGCACCGACAAGGTGGGCGAGGACGTGTTCTATCAGATGCTCAAGGGCATCCGTACGGGGCTGGTGATCGGGACGCTCACCACCCTGGTCATGTTGCCTGCGGCCCTCTCGCTCGGGGTGGCAGCCGGTTATTTCGGGGGTTGGGTGGATGACCTGATCCAGTATCTCTATACCACCCTCAATTCGATCCCTGGGGTCTTATTGATCGCTGCCGCCATCCTGATGCTTCAGGTCTATATGCATGTGCATGCCGAGGAGTTTGCAAGCCTTGCCGAGCGCGCCGATCTCAGGTTGCTTTGGCTGTGCATCATCCTCGGTGTCACGAGCTGGACCGGGCTATGCCGGTTATTGCGGGGCGAGGCCCTCAAGCTTCGCGAAAGCGATTATATCCTGGCGGCGCGCGCCCTAGGGGTCGGGCATTTTGCCATCATCGTCCGCCATCTCTTGCCCAATCTCTTTCATATCGTCTTGATCACCGTTGTCTTGGACTTCAGCGGCCTGGTATTGGCCGAGGCGGTGCTCTCCTATGTCAATATCGGGGTCGATCCGACCATGCACTCCTGGGGCAATATGATCAACAGCGCCCGGCTCGAGCTGGCGCGCGACCCTGTCGTCTGGTGGTCGCTGGCCGCAGCCTTCGGCGCGATGTTCGTCCTGGTGCTCGCGGCCAATCTCTTCGCCGATGTGGTGCGCGATGCCTTCGATCCCAGGCTGCGGACCCTCTGGGCCTAGGTGGATCCATGTCTGAACTGCTACTCATCGTCGAGGGTCTGACCGCCGAGCTCGGCGACCCCGGTCGCCCGCTGCGGGTGGTGGATGGGGTGAGCCTAAGGGTCAAGGCCGGCGAGACCTTTGCCCTGGTGGGCGAGTCCGGCTGTGGCAAATCGATGACTGCGCTTGCCTTGATGCGTCTGCTGCCGCCTGGTGGTCGGATTGCGTCGGGCTCGGTGCGTCTCGATGGCACAGACCTCCTGCGCCTGCCAGAATACGAGATGCGCAAGATCCGCGGCGGCAGGCTCGCCATGATCTTCCAGGAGCCGCAGACCGCCTTAAATCCGGTGCTTTCTGTCGGTGCGCAGATCGCCGAGGCAATCGAGCTGCATCAGGGTCGCAAGGGGCGGCATGCGCGGGCAGAGGTCATCGCCCTGTTATGCGCTGTGGGTCTTCCCGATGCCGAGCACCGCTTTGACGACTATCCGCATCAGCTCTCCGGCGGGATGCAACAGCGGGTCATGATCGCGATGGCCTTGGCGGGCAATCCCCAGCTCCTGATCGCCGACGAGCCGACCACAGCGCTCGATGTCACTATCCAGGCGCAGGTCCTGGACCTGCTAAAGGCCCTGCAGACAGCGCGGGGACTGGCGGTCTTATTGATCACCCATGATCTCGGTGTGGTTGCCGAATATGCCGAGCGCCTGGCGGTGATGTATGCCGGTCAGATCGTCGAGACGGCGCCGGTGGCCGAGTTTTTTAACCGGCCCGGACACCCCTACAGCCGCCAACTCTTGGCGAGTCTGCCCGAAGGTGCAAAACGCGGTCAGCCGCTGCGTGCGATCGAGGGGCAGCCGCCGCCCCCGAGCGCATTTGGCCCGGGCTGTCGCTTTGCCGAACGCTGTCTCTGGGCCGAGGCGCGCTGTAGGCAAGCAGCGCCTCCCTGGGAGGTCTTGGGCGCGGGCCATGAGGTGTGCTGTCATCGCGCGCTTGAACTCACCGCCACGTCCGCGCTGGGCGTCGCTCACTGCGTCCAACCCTCCCTAACCCCGCTCGAATCCCCTGCCGCCCCGATCCTTGAGGTACGCGACCTTCGGGTCCATTTTCCGATCCGCGCCGGCATCCTGCGCCGGACTGTAGGCTGGGTGCGCGCCGTCGATGGGGTCTCCTTGGACCTCGGCGCGGGCCAGACCCTCGCCTTGGTGGGCGAATCTGGGTGCGGCAAGAGCACGGCGGCGCGCGCAATCCTCCAACTCATCCCACCAACGGGTGGCTCGGTGCGCTATCAGGGCCAGGAGCTCGTGGGTCTTGACTATCGGCGGCTGCGCCCATTCCGCAAGGAGTTGCAGATCATCTTCCAAGATCCTGCTGCCGCCATGAACCCGCGTATGCTGGTCGGAGACACCGTCGGGGAGGGGCTCAAGGCCCTGGGGATCGTCCCTAATCGCGCCGAACGTTTAAGCCGTGTCGCCAAACTGCTCGAGCAGGTTGGACTCGATCAGAGCGCCCTCAATCGCTACCCGCATGAGTTTTCAGGCGGCCAGCGCCAGCGCATCTGTATCGCCCGCGCCCTGGCCCTGGAGCCTAAGGTCTTGATCTGTGATGAGCCGACCAGCGCCCTCGATGTCTCGGTCCAGGCCCAGATCATCAATCTATTGCGCGACCTCCAGGCGCGGCTCGGCTTGGCTTATCTTTTGATCACCCATGACTTTGCAGTGGTGTCCTATCTTGCCGATGCGGTAGCGGTGATGTATCTGGGGCAGATCGTCGAATACGGTCCGGTCTCAGCCATCCTCGAGGCACCGCGCCACCCTTACACTCGCGCCCTGCTTGCGGCGGTCCCCCAGATCGATCCCCAGGGCCGCAGGCCAGTCTTGCGGCTTGTTGGCGAACTCCCTTCGCCGCAGTCCCCGCCCTCAGGCTGTCGCTTTCATCCGCGCTGCCCTGAGGCCGCTGCCCGCTGCCGCCACGAGGCACCGCCGGCGGTGCGCCTTGGAGCCGGTCATTGGGTGCAGTGTCATCTGGCAGCGGGTGAGGGGGTGATTGATCGTGAATGACGATCATAATACTTGAATCAATCGATTTCACTTTTGATTCGAGGCCGACTAGACTGCACACCGAAAGCAAAAGAAAAGGAGTCAGCGGCCATGATCAAGACGCTCACCTTCGGCATCGTCCACATCAGCGTGGCCTTTGGTGTCGGCTATCTGATGACCGGTAGCATCGTCATCGGCGGCGCCTTGGCCCTAGTCGAACCCGTGGTCAATACCATCGCCTATTTTTTGCATGAAAAGACCTGGGAGTGGCTGCGCGCCAGTCGCCGCCCCTCCCAGACCTTGGCCACCTTTGCAGTCTAGTCCATTCAACCCTGGAGGATCGAACCATGACCCATCATGACAAGATGCCGATCGACATCGGGATCTCAGAAGAACACCGCGCGGCCATTGCCGAGGGGCTCTCGCGGCTCTTGGCCGATACCTATACCCTGTATCTCAAGACCCACAACTATCACTGGAACGTCACGGGTCCGATGTTCAATACCCTGCATCTGATGTTCGAGACCCAATACAACGAGCTCGCGCTTGCGGTCGATCTGATCGCCGAACGCATCCGCGCCCTGGGTCATCCGGCCCCTGGGTCTTATAAGACCTATGCGCGGCTCACCTCGATCCCAGAGGAGGACGACCAGCCGAACGCCGAGGAGATGATCCGCCGGCTGGTAGCGGGACAAGAGACCGTGGTGCGCACCGCACGCTCAGTCTTTCCGGCGGCCGAGCAGGCCAGCGATCAGCCAACCATGGACCTCTTGACCGCGCGGATGCAGATCCACGAAAAGAATGCCTGGATGTTGCGCAGCCTGCTTGAGAGCTGATCTACTGCCTTCCACCCCTGCAAGCCGGTTCCTACCTGATGCAAGGCCGGCCGATCACCGCCCGCCGGTCAGCTCTCGGCGGGCGTTTTTTTGCGGGGTGCCTGTTACCCCAAGCCCCCATGTGAGTGCGTTGTTTTTTACGCAACAATAATCTAGAAGCTACACAAAAAATGCTATCTAAAGATATAATATACTAAGGTATTTCCAGGAGATGCCCCTGTGGGACAGGCGACACGCTACGGTCAATTGACCTTCACTGATCAGGTCGAGCGCGCCTTGCGCGAGGGAGGGCTGTGGGCCCTGCTATGGGCCTCGGCCTATCTCATCATCTCATTACTCAGCTATTCGCCTCAGGACCCGGGCTGGTCATATATCGGTGCCGATCTCGAGGTGAGCAATGCCGGCGGACGTACCGGTGCCTGGTTTGCTGACGCGGCGCTCTATCTGTTTGGCTATCTCGCCTATCTATTGCCATTCATGCTTGCCTGGAGCGCCTGGGTGCTCTTCCGTGGCCATAGCGAAGAGTCAGCGACCAAAATCTGGCTGTTGGCATGGCGCTGGCTTGGTTTTGTCCTGACCCTGGCCACTGGCTGCGGCCTTGCCTCGGCTAATCTACCCATGCAGGCGACGGATCTACCGAACGGCCCAGGCGGTGGCCTAGGTCTCCTCGTCAGCGGAAGGATAGGCGACTCGTTTGGGACGATGGGCGCCAATCTGATGCTGGCAGTTGCCCTGGGTGTCAGCCTGAGCCTCTTCTTGGGTATCTCTTTGCTGAAGCTCATCGATGGTATCGGTGAGATCGTCTTAAATGGACTTAACTGGATCGAGTTACATCTGGGCCGATTACTGCCGCACTCGGCGCACCCCCAACCGCGGATACGGCGTCCCCTCAAAGGACTACCGCCGGCACTGGCACTCATCGATCCGAGCGAGATCCGGTCCTTCAATACCGATCCAGAGCGGCGCCGTGGACGACGCCCGCCGACCGAGCTCCCTCCCGAGATCGCTGCCGTGTTGCGCGATCCAGTCCCGCTGGTCTCTCCAACCACCGTAGAGGTGCGGATGCCTTCGGAGCCGTCGCCGGTACCTGAGATCCTGGATCCGCCGCCCACTACGCTCCCCAAGGCCGTGTGTGAGACACCCAAGCTGCGAGCCGAGCCGCAGAAGACCCCTGTCAGCGCAGCCCTGCCGCGTTCCGCGCCCGAGCCGGAACCAGCGCCTTGCCCATCCGAGGAAAGACGCGGATTGCTGAGACGCCTGACCCAGGCTGTTCGCGCGCCAGAGCCGGGGACCAGTTCCAAGCCCCTGCCGCCCCTGACCCTGTTGGATGCACCGCGCAAGAGCGGGCGCGGCTATTCCGAGGAACAGATCGAAGAACTCTCGCGCCAGGTCGAACGCAATCTGGCCGATTTCGGCGTCGAGGTCCAGGTCGTGGGTGTCTATCCAGGGCCGGTGGTGACCCTCTTTGAGCTTCAGCTCGCACCCGGCATCAAGGCGAGCAAGATCACCGGGCTTGCACGCGACCTGGCGCGTGCGCTCACCGTGGTCAGCGTGCGCGTGGTCGAGATCATCCCGGGCAAACCGGTCATCGGGATCGAGATCCCCAACCGCGAGCGCGAGACGGTCTATCTGCGCGAGATCCTGGATTCACCTTCTTATCAGGATGCGAGCTCGCCTTTGACCATCGCCCTGGGGACCAATATCTCGGGTCTGCCGGTAGTCGCGGATCTGGCGCGCATGCCGCACGCCCTGATCGCCGGCACCACGGGTTCGGGCAAATCGGTGGCGATCAATGCCATCATCTTGAGCCTCTTATATAAATCGGGGCCAGAGGACGTACGCTTGATCATGATCGACCCGAAGATGCTTGAGCTCTCGGTCTATGAGGGCATCCCGCATCTCTTAACGCCGGTGGTCACCGACATGAAGGAGGCGGCTAATGCCCTGCGTTGGTGTGTCGGCGAGATGGAGCGCCGCTACCGGCTGATGGCCAAGCTCGGGGTACGCAATATCGCGGGTTATAACCGCCAAATCGCTGAGGCCGAGGCCGCAGGGACCCCGATCCCTGATCCCACTGTCAAGCCAGAGGAGATCTTCGACGGCCAGGTCCCGACCCTTAAACACCTGCCATATATCGTCGTCATCATCGATGAACTCGCTGATATGATGATGGTGGTGGGCAAGAAGGTCGAGGAGCTGATCGCCCGCCTGGCGCAAAAGGCGCGCGCCTCGGGGATCCATCTGCTGCTTGCCACCCAGCGCCCATCGGTTGATGTACTCACCGGCCTCATCAAGGCTAATATCCCCACCCGCATCGCCTTTCAGGTCTCGTCGCGCATCGACTCGCGCACCATCCTGGATCAGATGGGGGCGGAACAATTGCTGGGTTACGGCGACATGCTCTATCTCCCCCCGGGCGGCAACATCCCACACCGGGTGCATGGTGCATTCGTCGATGACCACGAGGTCCATCGCGTGGTCGATTTCCTCAAGGCACACTATGGCGATCCGGACTACATCTATGATGTGCTGAGCGAGCCGACCGAGACGATCCCGGGGATCGATCCCGAGCCGCGCGCTGGCGAGACTGAAGAGACAGACCCTCTGTTCGATGAGGCGGTGCAGATCGTGGTCGAAAGCCGCCGCGCCTCGATCTCGGGGGTGCAGCGCCGGCTCAAGATCGGCTACAACCGCGCGGCGCGCATGATCGAAGAGATGGAGCGCCTGGGGATCGTGGGCCCTGCCGAGACCAATGGCAACCGCGAGGTACTGGTGCCGCCGCCCCAGGGCTGAAAACCCCAAGATCCTGCTTGGGCACGGCGCGTCCAAAGACTGCAACCGGCGCGGTATGACCCTTTCAAGAGTGGGTAGCCGGCGGCATGCGGCCATGGAGATAGGCTACAAGGGCCCATTCCGGCAGATTCGCGATTGGACAACGCAACGGGGAAGGGCAAAGGGGAGACGGATCCTGTGCTATAGTCCCAGCGAGCATGCCCCAGTCTCTTCAATGGGCGAAGGCGTGCGATAAAACTTTTGGCCGTTCATCCCGGTCCAAGGCTGGCGTATTAATCAACCCCAGGTCTCTCCATGCCTTGTGTGAAATCCATATCGCCCCTCAAGTGGGAAGGGTGGTTGCTCGTGGCGTTTTTGGGCATCGCCTGGTCCTCCGCATTCGCCCAGGCAAGTGCCCAACGCATCGATGACTATCTTAGGGGCATCAATAGCCTCAAGGCCGACTTCGAGCAGTTCACCTTCAACGCCGAGCGGACGCGGATGCTCGAGGGGCGCGGGACCTTTTATCTCCAGCGCCCAGGGCGCTTCCGCTGGGAATATCAGACCCCCAACCGCCAGGTCATCATCGCCGACGGCCAGCGGGTTTATGTGCACGACGTCGAGCTCAAACAGGTCGCGCATCGCAGTCAGGCCAAGGCGTTGCGCGGCACGCCCGCCCTATTGCTCGCCAATGCTGAACCGATCGAGACCCATTTTCTGACCCGGTCCTTAGCGAGCTCGGACGGACGCGACTGGGTGGAGCTGATCCCCAAGGACCCAGAGACCGAGGTGGTGCGCATCGAGCTCGGGTTTGCAGGTGACCGGCTCGAGAGCCTGATCATGGCCGACAGTTTCGGCCAAAAGACGCGGCTCAACTTCAGCGGGATCGAGAGCAACCCTCAGCTCGACCCCAATCTCTTTAAGCTCGATCAGCGCCTGGTCGATGAGTTTCTGTCGTTAGACTAAGGGCTTAGGACTTCAATCGCTGGATCGCCGCAGGCCCTGGCACATGGCGCGGCTGAGGCCCAACTCCCATCCTCAAGGCCAATTGTAAAGATGTCTGAACTCCTCTGGCTGTTGCTCCCCTGGTCGCTCGCCTTTATTTTTCTGGGGCGGCTGAGACCCTGTCCGCCCGTCTCTCAAGACCTCCCCACCCCCTCGGTCTCGATGATCATCCCGGCACGCAACGAGGAAAAACGCCTGCCGCCGCTGCTGGCCTCGCTCAAAGCCCAAGATTATCCCAACTTCGAGGTCATCCTGGTCGATGATGATTCGAGCGATCGCACCGCCGAGCTCGGCGAGGCGGCGGGGTGCAAGACCCTGCGCCTGAAAGGGCCTGAACCCGGTTGGATTGGCAAGCCGCATGCTTGCTGGTCCGGCGCCCAAGCCGCCCAGGGTGAGGTCCTGGTCTTTCTCGATGCCGACACCGTGCTCGAGCCTGAGGGCCTCAAGCGGATCGTGGCGACCCATGCCCGCTATGGGGGCCTGGTCTCGATCCAGCCCTATCACCTCATGGAGCGGGCCTATGAGCGCCTGTCGGCAGCCTTCTCCCTGATCATGATGGCGGGGATTCGCTCCTTCACCCTGGCCGGTGAGCGCCTTCCCCCAAACGGCGCCTTTGGCCCCTGCATGGTCTGTGCGCGCGCTGATTATTTCCGCACTGGCGGGCATCGTCTGGTGTGCGACGAGATCATCGACGACGTGGCCTTGGCGCGGGCGCTGGCGCGGCGTGGTGTCCCAACGCATAACTTCATCGGGCAGGGCGTGATCTCCTTTCGCATGTATCCGCAAGGGATCGGCGACCTGATCGAAGGCTGGACCAAGAACTTTGCCCGCGGGGCTATGACCACGGACCCAGTCATGCTGGTCTTGATCGCCGCCTGGGTTAGTGGGGGGATGTCGGCCTGCGATGCGCTGCTCGATGGCGTGCGTGCGGGAGACATGTGGACCCCCTGGGCCACGGCTGGTGCCATCGCCTATAGTGCCTATGCCATCCAGATCCATTGGCTGCTGCATCGGCTGGGCCAATTTGGTTGGCTGACGGCTGCGACCTATCCGCTGTTCCTCCTGTTCTTCATGGCCGTCTTTGCCCGCTCGCTCTATCTCACCCTAATCCGCAATCGGGTCGCCTGGAAGGGGCGCTCGATACCAGTGCGGGCGACGGGCTAAGAGCGGCGATGCCATCCCTTTGGCAGATGGAACTGGCACCGCCCGAGCATGGAGGAGGGTTGCGCGCCTGGGCGAGGCGGTTTGGACGACCGCTGGGGGAGTGGGTCGACCTTTCAACTGGGATCAACCCCAGGGGCTGGTCGGTCCCGGAGCTTCCGTCTGAGGTCTGGCAGCGCCTGCCAGAAGAAGATGATGGACTTGCCGCCGCCGCCGCCGCATATTACGGGACAGAGGGCGCAGTGCCTGTACCAGGCGTCCAGGCAGCTATTCAACTGCTGCCCTACCTGCGCCCCCCTTGTCGCGTTGGGGTGCCAGCGATCGGTTATGCCGAGCATGCCTATCGCTGGCGGCTTGCCGGTCATCAGATAATCGAGCTCCCTGAGGATGAAGCAGAGGCTGCACTCGGCAATCTCGATGTCCTGGTCGTCATCCACCCCAACAACCCCACGGGTCGGCGCTGGCCGGCCGACCATCTGCTTGCCTGGCACGAGATACTCGGTGCCCGCGGCGGCTGGCTAGTGGTCGATGAGTCGTTCATCGACCCAACACCTGAGGCAAGCCTAGTGCAGGCAGCAAACCGTCCTGGTCTGATTATCTTGCGCTCGCTTGGCAAATTTTTTGGGTTGGGCGGTGCGCGTGTCGGTTTCGTGTTTACTGAAGAACGGCTCGCGGCGCAGGTGAGGCGGTTAATCGGCCCCTGGTCGGTCGGCCATCCGGCGCGCTGGGTTGCGCGTCTGGCCCTGTTGGACCATGCCTGGCAGGCACGGGCGCGGGTGGAACTCGCTGCAGCCAGCGAGAGGCTTGCGGGATCGCTCGGCGAGCAGGGGCTTGCGCCCGCCGGCGGTACGGCGCTTTTTCAATGGATCCTGACCCCAGATGCCGCGACCATCCAACGACATCTGGCGGAGGAGGGGATCTTGGTGCGCCGGTTTGCATACCCTGCAAGCCTCAGGTTCGGCCTGCCTGCGGATGAGGCGGGCTGGGCCCGGTTGGAGAAGGCACTGGTTTCGTTAAACCTGTGGTGAGCGCGCTCCCTGTCTGGCTGACCGTCCCGGTTGCACCGCCCGATCTTGCAGATCCCTCTCTCCAAGGAGGGCGGATCTGCATACTAGGTTTCAGAGGTGGTCTAGGCCCTGCCGAGACCCTTGGACATCTGAGCCTATTGCCTGATGTGTGGTCCAGCGTGCATTGGGAGCAGGTCGATCTGGGTTGCTTCTCCTGCCGGCCGCTGCTCGAGACGCTGGATCGCCACCGGCTTGATCTCTGTTTGAGCCGCGGGCGCCAGGCCGCTGAGCGGGCGCGGCTTGCCGGCTGCCGGCTATTGCTTTGTCTAGGACGAGACAGCGGCGAAGACCCGAATCTTGGCAACCGATGTGTGCGCGGCGAGCCTAGGCTGCCTGCTCGCTGGCCCTTGGATCCCCTTGCTTGGATCACATGTGCCCCTCGGCTCGCCTATGCCTGTCTGCGTCGGCTCGCCTGCCCTAAGCTTGCTGCACTCACGGGCGCCCTGATCGCCTCTGCCCAGATGGGAATGAAGGTCTCTGCACTCGGCGAGAGGGCAAGGATTGCGGCACGTCTCGCCCAGGGGATCAACCCGGGCCTTACCCTTTGGTTGAGCGATCGACCATCTGCATGGCGGATCACATCTCAGCGGCCGCTTGAACGGACACGCTGCTTGACCAGACCAGAGCAGGGAATCAGATAAACCCAGATTGTTCATTAAACATGTTGAGCCAATTCCGGGACGACCGGCTTGGCCAAGGCGTGAGCCCAAAGGCCAGCGAACCATGCGCGTTTTCTGCGGGGTACGGAGCCAACCCTAGTATTACAAGCTGTGCGTGATAGTGGATAATTTTCCACATGGAAAGCGCGATGATGGGCACAGGCAAGGCGGCGAAGCGGCTTGGCGTTTCGGTCAAGACCTTGCAACGCTGGGAGCGCGAAGGGGGTTTGATCCTGGTGGCGCGAACAGTCGCGAGGCACAAATCCGCGAGTTGATTGGCTTGCGCAGTAAGGTATCAGAGCCAACGCGGATTGATGCCCATGCCCAACCGTTTGCCGAAGCTTCTATGTTGCTAACGACAAGTTCCGCGTCTCGGACAAGACCATTTGCCTGCCCAAGAGCGGTGAGGTCGCCATGATCGAGGCGTTGTGCTTCGATGGCAAGATTCTTGGTGCGACCGTTTCGCGTACTGCGGACGCTGGTTCGTCGCCGTTCAGGTTGAAGTGGCCGATGCTGCGTTCTATCGCAGGCGCATGAAACGACTGGTGTTGACCTGGGCGTTGAGGCGGCGGCCAGGCTTTCCAATGGCGAGTCCGTCCGGTAACGGCGGCGCTGTGACAGAGAGGGTCTCTGCTGTAGTCGGGAAAGTCACGCCTGTCAGAGACGAATGCGCTCCGCATTCGGGGCAGGAAGAGCACAGTGCGCCTGTTTGCGCACTTTACTTGAGAGCAGAGGATCAGTTTGCTCTGGCTGGCGTTTTGGTGCTAAGACCCCTAAGACCCGCCGATGTAACGCAACCCGGTCAAGCTGACCTAAGCTAGGATCCTCTGGGCAAGCGCCGCCCGCAACCAGCTTGAAACTCCTGAAGCAGACGTTCATACAGCTGGGCATCGCTGAGCGCATACAGGTCATCGATTGCAAAAAAGCCGCAATTATCGACGACCCGTCAGACGTTCAAATCCTCAATCACCACCCCTTGGTTTTCGCGGCAGAGCCGGGTCGTGAGCTTATGTGTGAAGTCCGCTCGGACATTGGCAATGCGTGCGTGCAGCCTTGCCAACATCGCAGAGGATTTCCTTCGATTCTTCAAGATCGGAAGCCTCGTGCCTTTTGCCAGTCTGGCACTTGGCGCAAACCCAGCCCCGACCTTGGCCGCCTCAACCTTGCAAGAAAGGCGTCTGCCTCGAATCCTGAGACAACGAAGCGCAGAGGAGATTCAACAGACTCGCCATTGGAAAGCCTGGCTGCCGCCTCAACGCCCAGGTCAACACCAGTCGTTTCATGCGCCTGCGATAGAACGCAGCATCGGCCACTTCAACCTGAACGGCGACGAACCAGCGTCCGCAGTACGCGAAACGGTCGCACCAAGAATCTTGCCATCGAAGCACAACGCCTCGATCATGGCGACCTCACCGCTCTTGGGCAGGCAAATGGTCTTGTCCGAGACGCGGAACTTGTCGTTAGCAACATAGAAGCTATCGTGGCACCGGCCTTTCTTCTTGAACTGAAGCGCGTGAGCCTTCTTTCCGGCCTTGATATCGGCAAAGAATCGATCCCAGGCCTTGGCAAGATCGGCAAACGGTTGGGCATGGGCATCAATCCGCGTTGGCTCTGATACCTTACTGCGCAAGCCAATCAACTCGCGGATTTGTGCCTCGCGACTGTTCGCGCCACCAGGATCAAACCCCCTTCGCGCTCCCAGCGTTGCAAGGTCTTGACCAAGACGCCAAGCCGCTTCGCCGCCTTGCCTGTGCCCATCATCGCGCTTTCCATGTGGAAAATTATCCACTATCACGCACAGCTTGTAATACTAGGGTTGGCTCCCGAAAGGGATCGGCCTTGCCGCGCCTCCGCCCTCAATCTGCGCTGGCGGCCTTGCGGTCGCGGCTGCGCAAGAGTCGGACCTGAAAGAGCGTGTTGCGCTCCTCTTCCTCAAGCGCCGATTGGATATAACGGATAGTGCGATGATAGCGGGGTATGATGTTGTATTTCAGGGCATTGACCCGCTTTTGTGCTTTGCGCTGTTCTTCAAGCAGGCGATAGAGCGCGATCTCGACCTCTGAGAGCTGCGCCAGCATGACCGTGGCCTCGGCGAGCCGTTCCCGCGCGGTATCAAAGCTAACGTCGCTCCCCAGGAGCCCCACTGGTTTGAGCGGTAAACGGTGACTGGTCACCGCTGGATATTCTACCCCCAGGGCGCGTCGTGGCAGGATCTCGATCGCGATGGCTGGCTCGATGCCGAGCGCAGCCTGACGCAGGGTGCGGTTGCCCAAGCGCAGATGGGCGATCGCCAGAGAGCGGTATGCCTCGGCAAGCAATTGCTCGCACTCGGTGCGCAAACGCCGGTATTCGCCGATCCGCTCATAGACCAGCCGGGTCAGAAGCTCGCGCTTGCGCTCCAGGAGATCATGGCCGTCCTCGAGGAACCGAGCCTGTTTCTTGAGACGGATGAGGGTGTTTTTGGTCGGTGGGACCTTGATCAGCGGCTGGGCCATGGTGTGTTTCGCTCGGCAAGACACTCAGGTCCGCCCATCGCAAAGGCGCGACAGACCTCGGGGCGTTGTTCATAGATGCGACAAAGCAGACAATCGCGGTCGAGCGCCGCGCACCAGCCGTCGTCCAATCGCCTCATGACGCGCATCCCCCAGGGATTGTGAGTCATCAGATGTGGCGGGATGCCGGTCTCGGTCGGGCAGATGACCTCGAGCCGGCAGCAGAGTGCGGCGCATGACTCACAGGTGACGGATGTATCCAGGGCTGCGGTCATGCCTACTGCCCCTTGTAATACTTGGCGAGATCGTCTTCCTTGACGCGGGTGAGCATGTCGCGCGGGAAGATGCTCATCAGCTCCCAGGCCAGATCCAGGGTCCCCTCGATCGATCGTTCTTCGTCCTCGCCCTGGCTGACGAAGCGCTGATCAAAGGCGTCGGCAAACTCTAGATACAAGCGATCGCGTTCCGAGAGTTCATCGGCGCCGATGATCGAGGCCAGGTTGCGCGTTTCTTGGGCGCGGGCATAGAGGGCATAGAGCTGAGCGGCGGTGCGCGGATGGTCCTCACGGGTGAAGTCCTGGCCGATGCCGTCCTTCATCAGACGCGAGAGGCTAGGGAGCACATTGACCGGCGGATAGATCCCCTGATTATGGAGCTCGCGCGAGAGCACGATCTGGCCCTCGGTGATATAGCCGGTCAGATCTGGGATGGGGTGGGTGATGTCGTCTGAGGGCATGGAGACCACGGGCATCATGGTGATCGAGCCGTGGCGTTCGTGGATGCGTCCGCAGCGCTCGTAGATCTCGGCTAGATCCGAATAGAGATACCCCGGATAGCCCTTGCGTGCCGGTACATCGCCCTTGGCGGTGGAGACCTCGCGCAAGGCCTCGGCATAGTTGGTCATGTCAGTGAGGATCACCAAGACATGGCGATCCAGGTCATAGGCCAGGTATTCGGCGGCAGTGAGCGCGGTGCGCGGCAGGATCAGACGCTCGACCGGCGGGTCATCCGCCAGGTTGACGAACATCACCACATTACGCAGGACGCCAGAGTCGGCGAACTCATCGCGGAAGAACTTGGCATCTGCATAAGAGACGCCGAGAGCCGCAAAGACGATGGAGAAGCTCGCCGATTCGTCGATTAGCTTGGCCTGACGCACGATCTGCGCTGCTAGCCGGTTGTGGGGAAGACCCGAGCCAGAAAAGATAGGGAGCTTTTGACCGCGCACCAGCGAGTTCAATCCGTCGATGGTCGAGATCCCGGTCTGGATGAACTCACGCGGATAGGTGCGCGCTGCTGGGTTGATCGCCGAGCCGCTGACCGGGCGGCGCAGGGTTGAGCAGATCGGGGGGCGCCCGTCGCGTGGCACCCCGAGCCCGTTGAACTCGCGCCCCAGGATCTCAGGGGAGAGCGCCAACTCCACCGGCTCATCCAAAAACCTGACCCAGGTATGCTCCAGATCCAGGTCGTCCGTACCCTCAAAGACCAGGATCAAGACCTCCTGGTCGGAGGCACGAATCACTTGGCCGCTGCGCACACGCCCCTTGTGATCCTTGATCTGGACACGGTCGCTGAAGGCGATACCTGGAACATCGCGGACCACCAAAAGCCCCCCGCGGGCTTCGGTGGCCGTTCGGTATTCCTTGATGCTCATGGATCTTGCTTCGGATTGGTTAGGCCAGAGGGGTCAGCGGGTCGCGCTTGTGCGGATTGTAGCGATAAAAGGCAGCGATGTGCCCGATGCGCTGGATCAATTCCGATCCCGTTTTCTGGCAGATATGATCAATCACTGCCAAGCGGTCCTCAGTTTCCAGGGCGCCGAGACGGATCTTGATCAACTCGTGGTCGTCGAGCGCCCGCTCGATCTCAGCAAGCACCGCCTCGGTCAGGCCCCGCTGACCGATGAGCACGACCGGTTTGAGATGATGGGCCCGCTGTTTGAGCCAGCGACGCTGTTTGGGGGAGATCGGTATCATAAAGGCGGATTGGATTGGATTATATTGGACTGAGCATCATCCATCCTAGCGCGGATTGGCTGCGCTGTGAGCCCATTGGTTCATCGGACTGTGACTGATATAGTTTTAAACTTTGATATAGTCTCAAACTTTATCGCCAAGTCAGCGAGGATGGACCTTGTCCGCACGCCCCGACCATCGTTTTTTCGTCGCCCCCGGCGGATCGTTGCGCGGATACCTGCGCGTGCCGGGCGATAAATCGATCTCGCATCGCGCCATCATGCTTGCCTCGCTCGCCGAAGGCCAGACCCAGATCAGCGGTTTTCTCGAAGGTGCGGATTCGCTGGCGACCTTGGCTGCCTTTCGCGCGATGGGGGTGCCCATCGAGGGCCCTAAAGACGGCGAGGTGATTGTCGAAGGGGTAGGGATGCAGGGGCTGCAAGCACCGTCCGGCCCGCTTGACATGGGCAATTCTGGGACGGCGATGCGCCTGCTTGCAGGGCTCCTTGCCGGTCAGCGTTTTCCCGCGACCCTGATCGGCGATGAATCCCTGAGCCGCCGCCCGATGCGCCGGGTCGTGGAACCCTTGACCCAGATGGGCGCCTGCATCCAGGCCAGCCCGTCCGGCACCGCGCCTTTGTTGATCGAACCCACGGATGCACTACACGGCATCGAGTATCGGCTCCCCATGGCCAGCGCTCAGGTCAAATCCTGCCTGATGTTGGCTGGACTCTATGCCCAGGGTGAGACCTGCATCCACGAACCCGAGCCGACCCGCGATCATACCGAACGCATGCTGACCGCCTTCGGCTATCCCGTGCGCCGGCAGGGACTCAAGGTCTGTCTGACCGGCGGTGGGCGCCTGCGCAGTTGTCGGCTCCAGATCCCTACCGATATCTCGTCGGCAGCCTTTTTCTTGGTCGGGGCCAGCATTGCCCCTGGCTCAGACCTATTGCTCGAAGAGGTGGGGATCAATCCAACGCGTGTGGGTGTGATCAATCTACTGCGCGCTATGGGTGCTGATATCGAACTCTTGGACCGCCGGATGGCAGGCGGCGAGCCGGTCGCCGATATCCGGGTCAAGGCAGCGCCGCTGCACGGGATCGAGATCCCCGCCCATCAGGTGCCATTGGCCATCGATGAGTTCCCAGCGCTGTTCATTGCCGCCGCTTGTGCCCAAGGCGAAACGGTCTTGAGGGGGGCGGCTGAACTGCGGGTCAAGGAGAGCGACCGCATCCAGGTCATGGCCGATGGGTTGAACCGCCTGGGTATCAAAGCCGAGTCCCTGGCCGATGGCATCCGCATCCAAGGCGGTCAGTTTGGTTCGGCGACCGCAGACCAGGCCATCGATGCCCATGGCGACCATCGTATCGCCATGTCATTCGCCATCGCCGCCCTTCGCGCCCAGGGTCCGATCGAGATCCGCGACTGCGCCAATGTCGAGACCTCCTTCCCGGGCTTCGCCCAACTTGCCGCGCGCGCGGGTCTGGGGATCGAGGAGCAACGTCAGTGATCCCCGTCATCACCATCGATGGGCCCTCGGGAACCGGCAAGGGCAGCCTCATGCAACTGTTGGCCCAGCGTCTTGGCTGGCATGCGCTGGACAGCGGGGCCCTATATCGGGCCTTGGCCTGGGCCGCACTCCGCCGGGGTGTGGATCTAGCTGACGCGCCGGCGCTGGCCGAGTTGACCAGGGACCTGCTGCTCGCGTTCCGCGATGGGCGCGTTTGGTTGGATGGCGAGGACATCAGCGATGCCATCCGCACTGAAGAGGTAGGGATGGCGGCCTCCAGGGTCGCCGCCCATCCTCAAGTAAGGGCCGCCTTGCTCGATTGGCAACGCGCCTGGGCGCGCCCGCCGGGGTTGGTCGCTGACGGGCGTGATATGGGCACGGTGGTCTTTCCCGAGGCCCAGTTGAAGATCTTTCTTGATGCAGACCCCAAGGTGCGGGCCGAGCGGCGCTATAGACAGTTGAAGGAAAAAGGGTTGAGTGCTAGTCTCCGTCAGCTTATCCTGGACATCCAGGCGCGGGATGCGCGCGATCGCACCCGTTCGAGCGCACCCCTGTGTCCAGCGCAGGATGCGATCGTCATCGATTCCAGCCAGATGTCCATCCCCGAGGTGTTCGAGCGCGTCCTGGCCGAGGTTAGGCGCGTCCTTCCGGATACGCTCGGCCAATGAAACGCAGGTTGCAGCGACCCGCGTTTCGCTAGTCGATCAAGGTCGGGTCGGCGGGGAAGACGCCGACCCTTTCGTTC
This sequence comes from Caldichromatium japonicum, assembly GCF_011290485.1. GTDB lineage: Bacteria > Pseudomonadota > Gammaproteobacteria > Chromatiales > Chromatiaceae > Thermochromatium > Thermochromatium japonicum. Next base: position 936,306 of record NZ_CP048029.1, read on the forward strand.
AACCAACAACCCTCGTCACGGATGGGGCGGGTCAAGCGCGCCATTCTTGTAGGATACCAGGATCTCATGACCGAAAGCTTCGCCGAACTCTTTGAACAAAGCCTCAACACCACCCAGCTCCAACCGGGTGCGATCGTCATCGGCACCGTGGTGGACATCACACCAGATGCCGTCCTCATCAACGCTGGACTCAAGTCCGAGGGCATCATCCCCCGCAATCAATTCATCGGCCCGGACGGCGAGCTGGAGGTCGCGGTTGGCGACCAGGTCGAAGTGGCCCTCGATGCTGTCGAGGACGGCTTCGGCTTTACCCGCCTCTCGCGGGAAAAGGCCAAGCGTTCCAAGGCCTGGGACGATCTGGAGCGCGCCTATGAGAAGGGTGAGACCGTCAAGGGCGTGATCACGGGCAAGGTCAAAGGCGGCTTTACTGTTGACCTCGGGACGGTGCGCGCCTTTCTACCTGGCTCCCTGGTCGATGTGCGCCCCGTGCGTGATACGACCTATCTTGAAGGCAAAGAGCACGAGTTCAAGGTCATCAAACTCGACCGCAAGCGCAATAATGTCGTGGTCTCGCGCCGCGCCGTGGTTGAGGCCGAATACAGCGCCGAGCGCGAGCAGCTTCTGAAGAACCTTGATGAAGGCATGGAGGTGCGGGGGGTGGTCAAGAACCTCACCGACTACGGTGCCTTCCTCGATCTGGGCGGCATCGACGGTCTGTTGCACATCACCGACATGGCCTGGCGCCGCGTCAAACATCCCTCGGAGGTCATCCAGATCGGCGACGAGATCACGGTCAAGGTCTTGAAGTTCGACCGCGAGCGCCAGCGTGTCTCCCTGGGCCTGAAGCAGATGGGCGAGGACCCCTGGGTCAATATCGCCCGTCGCTATCCCGAGGGAACCAGGGTCTTCGGTAAGGTCACCAACATCGCCGACTATGGCTGCTTCGTCGAGATTGAGGAGGGCGTCGAGGGCCTGGTCCATGTCTCCGAGATGGATTGGACCAACAAGAACGTCCATCCGAGCAAGGTGGTCAATCTCGGCGATGAGGTCGAGGTCATGGTGCTCGACATCGACGAGGAGCGCCGCCGCATCTCGCTGGGCATCAAACAATGCCTGCCCAATCCCTGGGAGGAGTTCGCGGCTACCCACAAGAAGGGCGATCATGTCTCGGGCAAGATCAAATCGATCACCGATTTTGGCATCTTCATCGGCCTGGATGGCGGCATCGATGGCTTGGTCCATCTCTCCGATATCTCCTGGGACGAGCCTGGCGAGCAGGCCCTGCGCCGCTTCAAGAAGGGCGATGAGGTCGAGGCGGTGGTCCTTTCGGTCGATCCCGAACGTGAGCGGATCTCCCTGGGGATCAAGCAGCTCGACAAGGACCCTTTCTCGAGCTTCGTCGCCCTGCATGAAAAGGGCAGTGTGGTCAAAGGTGTGGTCAGCGAGGTCGATGCCAAGGGCGCGACCGTGACCCTGGCCGATGGCGTCGAGGGTTATCTGCGCGCCTCCGAGATCTCGCGCGACCGGGTGGAGGATGCCCGGGCTGTGCTCAAGGTCGGCGAAGAGATCGAGGCCAAGTTCATGGGGGTCGACCGCAAGAACCGCACCATCACCCTGTCGATGAAGGCCAAGGATGTGGATGACGAGCAGAGCGCGATCAAGGGCTATGCGCGCGATGCTGCCGCTGCCACCGCCACCCTTGGCGACATCCTCAAGGAACAGATGGAAGAGGCCCAGCGCGGCGCCTAATCCCTGTTGCCAAGGCCCTTGTCTCTGGGACCCATAATCGGGGGCCATCCGGCTCCCGATCAGAATCGGGATGGTTGCCATGACCAAGTCGGAGTTGATCAATATCCTCGCCGCCGAACAGGACCAGCTTTCGCATAAGGACATCGAGGAGGCGGTCAAGAAGATCCTCGAATGTATGACCTTAGCCTTGGCTGCGGGCGAGCGGATCGAGATCCGTGGATTTGGCAGTTTTTCCTTGCACTATCGCCCGCCGCGCACCGGGCGCAACCCCAAGACAGGTGAGGCCGTAGCCCTTCCTGCTAAATATATCCCCCATTTCAAGCCCGGCAAGGAGCTGCGCGAGCGCGTCTATCAGGCATTTCTCAATGCCCAATATGGTGAGGCCACGCCTGAAACGCTCAAAGAATGTCGGCTTTCAGTTAATTGACAGGTGCTCAGCAGGCGCAGCGGATGCATGTTGTGCATCCCGCAGTCGGGCGCGGTGTCCAGGAAATAGGCAGGCGAAGCGCGATCCCTGCCCAAGCTTGCTGGTAATCATGAGGCGCCCTTCATGGCGGTTGATGACATGCTTGACGATCGCCAGCCCCAGGCCCGTCCCCCCCGATTCGCGCGAGCGCGCCCGATCTACGCGATAGAAGCGCTCGGTTAGACGCGGTAAATGCTCAGGGGCGATCCCTGGTCCGGTGTCAGAAACGCTCAATTCGATCCCCTCAGTACTGCGCCCCCAAGTGATCTCAATCTGGGTGCCTGGCGGGGTATGTTTGACCGCGTTGAAGATCAGATTGGAAAAGGCGCTGCGCAACTCGGCTGGACATCCCCACAGCAAGAGGTCATCTTCGATCTGGGTGGTGAAGCGATGTTGCCCTTGGCTGAGCGCCTGGGCCTCTTGGAGGATCAGATGCAGTTCATCTGCAACATCGACCGCCTCCTGCGCATCCAGACCATCGCCCATCTCTAGACGCGAGAGTGTCAAGAGGTCCTCGATGATCGAGCGCATGCGCTCGGTCTGATTGCGCATCAAGGTCAATGGCCGGCGATGGGCCGCAGGTGTATTGGGCGCATCTAGCAGGTTTTCGATGAACCCCGCGATCACGGTGAGAGGTGTGCGCAGCTCATGCGAGGCATTGGCGACAAAGTCGCGCCGGATCATGTTCAGGTGATAGATCTTGGTAATATCGCGTGCGACCATCAAACGCTGTTTTTTGCGCTCACCAAAAGGCGCGATGCGCAGCGACAGCATGATGGCTGGATTATGCTCGGGGGCGATATCGAGCGGACGCGCGTATTCACCCACCTCGATGAAGGGCAGGATCTCGGGCTGGCTCAGGATACTCGTCAAGCGGCGTCCATCGTCCGCGGGCCAATGGATGTTCAATAGCGAGGCAGCTGCTGGATTGGCCCATTCGATGCGGTGGTGTTTGTCGAGGATCACCAGGGCATCGGGGACAGCATTGGCGGCTTCGCGAAAACGCCGGCTGAAACGCAGCAGACGCTTGCGCCCTTTGCGCCCGCGCTGTTGATAACGTGCGATCCCGCGATAGATCTCGCCCCAGAGTCCGAGGGGAAAGGGCGGAGCGAGGCGACGCTGCCGCCAGATCAAGACCGCCAGGCGGGTCAAGAGATAGAGATGGCGCAGCAGGGGCGCGGCCACCACCCAAGGCCAGACCCAGAGCGGGTTGGCCCCGAGATCGAGGAGCAACAGCCCAAGCGAGAGGGGGGCGAGCAATAGGGATAGATCCAGCAGCACAGCCTGACCCAGTATGCTGCGCCAGATCCAATGACTTTTGGGTGTCTTCAAACCTTGTCCGAAAAGCGATAGCCCACCCCACGCACCGTCTGAAGCAGCCGGTCGTGTCCGGTCGGCGCGAGCGCCTTGCGTAGACGGCGAATATGGACGTCCACGGTGCGTTCCTCGACATAGACCTGATCCCCCCAAACCTGGTCGAGGAGCTGGGAGCGGCTGAAGGCGCGATCGGCATGGGTCATGAAGAAATGTAATAAACGGTACTCGGTCGGCGCGACCTCGACCGGCTGTCCGTTGGCAGTGACCCGATGGCTGAGGTTGTCGATCAGCAGACCGTTCATCTCGATCTGGTCGCTCGGCTCTTCCAAGCGGGCACGCCGCATCACTGCCTTGACCCGTGCCACCAGTTCGCGCGGTGAGAAGGGCTTGGGGATGTAATCATCGGCGACATCAAGTCCCCGCACCCGATCGCCTTCCTCCCCGCGCGCGCTGACCATAATGATCGGAATGGAGCGGGTCTTGGGATTTTGTTTGAGCTGCTGGGCCAATTCCAACCCTGAGCGCCCGGGCAGCATCCAATCGAGCAGGATCAGGTCAGGGGTCTCTTGGTTGAGCAGCTTGCGGGCCTCATCGGCGTGCCCTGCCTCGATGACCTGAAACTCGGCGCCCTCGAGCGCAAAGCGGATGACCTCCCGAATATCCGGCTCGTCATCGATGACAAGGATGGTCGTCATGCGTGCATCGTTCACTGAAACATGCGGGCATACTGGCAATTTTATTGAGGATCAATGACGATTCGATGACGATAGAGACTGAGAGAAACGCGCGATGGCAGATGGGGATGCAGGTTGCCAGCGGCTGACCAGGATGATCGCCAGGGTCGCCGCGAGGATCCCGGGGACGATTTCATAGAGCACCCCACCCGCCAGCTGGTGCCAGATGAGCACCGTCAGACCCCCGGCCAGGATTCCGGCTAGCGCCCCATAGCCGCTCATCCGCGGCCAATAGAGTGACAAGACCAGGGTGGGACCAAAGGCCGCGCCGAACCCCGCCCAGGCATAGGCGACGAGCTCGAGGACTAGCGAATCGGGGTCCAGGGCAATGGCGAAGGCGATCGCCGAGACACCCACCACTGCGAGCCGCCCGATCCGCACCAGCTCAGTCTGGTCGGCCTGACGGCGCAACAGCGTGCGATAGAGGTCCTCGGTAAAGGTCGATGAACAGACCAATAGCTGGGAATCTGCCGTGCTCATGATCGCCGCTAGGATCGCCGCCAGCATCACCCCGGCGAGCAAGGGGGGAAAGAGCTGGTTGACCAGGACGATGAAGACCGTTTCCCTTGACTCTGGGGTCAAGGGCGGTGCGATCAACGAGGCCCCGGTCAGGCCGGTGAGCATGGCGCCAGCGAGGGTTAGCGCCACCCAGCCGACCGCGATCTGGCGCGCCGTCGCGATCCGGTCAGGTGAGGCGATTGCCTGAAAGCGCGCCAGGATATGCGGTTGTCCAAAATAGCCCAACCCCCAGGCGGCAAGCGATAGTATCCCCAATGTCCCCAATGCCTGTCCCTGACCGTTATACCAGGGCGCAAGCAGCCGAGGGTCGGTCTCCTGGAGATGGGCTAGGGATCCCTCGATCCCGCCGAGCTGAGAGAGCGCGACCAGCGGGACCAGGATCAGGGCCAAGGCCATCAGGAGCCCCTGAAAGACATCGGTCCAGGAGACGGCGAGAAACCCACCGATCGCCGTATAGACCAGGATCGAAAGCAGGGTGAGGGCCACGGCCAAGGGATAAGGCACCCCGAAGACCGAGGCGAAGAGCTTGCCACCAGCGACCAGGCCAGAGGCGGTATAGATGCTAAAAAACAACAGGGTCACCCCGGCGCTCAGGAGACGCAAAGGGATCGCCCCCTCTTCAAAGCGGTTGGCGAGATATTCGGGCAGGGTCAGGGCCTGTCCATAGGCGGTACCCAGGATACGCAGGCGTTTGGCTACAAACCGCCAATTGAGCCAGGTCCCAAGCAACAACCCCCCTGCCAGCCATAGCGACCCCAGACCTGCGGCATAGGCAAGCCCCGGCAGCCCCAGAAGCAGCCAGCCGCTCATATCCGAGGCGCTGGCGCTCAAGGCCGCAACCCCGCTGCCCAGGCGCTGTCCACCCAAGATATAATCAGCGAGGTCGCGGGTGCGCCGATAGGCGATCCAGCCGATCCACCAGGTAAAGGCGAAATACACTGCGAAGGCCAGGGCGATGAGCAGGGTGCGTTCATTCATACTAAGAAATTCTCCTGATAGCGCAGGATGAGTTCGCGCTGGGTGCGCAGGCCGTCCTCGATCTCAAGATTCCAGCCCAAACGCAGCAAGAGCTGCTGCTGTTCGGGCAGAAAACAGGTGATACCCGCCAAGGCGCGGGTGTTGTCGGACGCATCCCCTTGCTCGACCCCGCCGATGCGGGTCGCACCACCGCGATTGATCTGACCGCCGAGATGCAGGTGCCAGGCGGAGGTGATCCGCCAGCGCAGATAGCCGGTGAGCGCTAGGCTGGGTTCTTGTCTGAGCCCAAGCCCGCCGGCGTGATCCGGGTTGTCGCCATACCAGGCGATCTCGGGGACAAGCTCGAGGAGCAAGCGGGGATTCAGGTCCTTTTGCCAGCCGCCGAGAAAGACGAAGCGCCAGCGATTCTCACCTGAGTTGAGGCGGTGGAGGGGATCATAGTCGCCGGTGGGGGCAATCAGCATGGCGCTGAGGCCGAGATAGTTGGCGCTCGCCTTGTCGTTGATCAGCCAGCCGGTGAGGGCCAGGCGCAGGGCCAGGGCCTGGGTGTCGAGCCGCCCCGCCGCTAGCCGCTCGCCGTCGCGATAGGGCCTCGACTGGGCGCGGTCGATGGCATAAAGGGCAAGCGCCGTGGTGCCCGGCGCAAGCGGGAAATAATCCCCTGGCAGGACCTCGTTGACCGCGGCCTGGGCGCAGGCGGCATATAGCCCGAGGGATAAAGCGGCGAGGGATGGGCGCGGATGCATCAGGTCATGAGCCTCCTCGGTATGGGGTCTGATTGAGCCAAGCCGGGCAAGCCCCTTCAAGGGTCGGCATGGGTTCGGGGCCGGGCCATGGCGAAGGATTGAGGTGGCGCCGAGACCACTTGATCGCGCCCGGCGCGCTTGGCCTCGTACAGGGCCCCGTCGGCACGCTCGATGGTCTTTTCGAGCATCGATCTATCATCCTGGATCTTTTCCTCGGCGGTCATATTCGGTCATATTCCTGCGCTTGCGCCGCTCCTCTGGGGTCTCGGGGCGATGCTCATGGGTTGCGACCCAATACTCACCGAGTAGAGCGTCAGGCCCTCGCTGGGTGTCTCGAGGACGAGACGGATGCGCTCGGCGATCTGGGCGGCCTCTTTTGCACAGGTATCAGGGAGGATTACGAGGAATTCCTTGCCCCCCATTCGCCCTAGCATGTCCGTGGTGCGCAGAATCTTTTGGGTCCGTGCAACCAGATCGCACAGTACGCGATCCCCCTCGCTGTGACGGAAGCGGTCATTGATTGACTTGAAGTGATCGATGTCTATGAACAGCACCGAGAGCGGGGCTGGGAGCGTCGCTGACGCTCGAACTCGCGTTGGCCCTGTTGCATTAACGCACGGCGGTTGAGGGCGCCGGTGAGCGGGTCTTTGAGTGACAACTTGGACAGCTCAGCAAAGATCATCTGTTGCCCGAGGAAAAAGACGTTCAAGCTCAGCAAGAAGTTTAAAATGGCCTGGGTGAGGAGATAAATCGCTTGATAGGGGTTGGGGTCGAACAGCTTGGAGTCTGCCGATGTGGAGAGTGCGAGCGTCAACAAGAGAAAACGCGCGATCAGGGTTTGGCGGTCATGGTGCCAGACTAAGACAAAATGATTGAGCTGGATAAACGCACAGGAGAGGCATATGGTGATCGCCCGCCAGCGATCGTCAGGCCAGAGGGTCCAATAGAAGAGGAACGCCTCAGCGAGCAGTAAAATCGCCCAGGGCCAGCGTGCGATCGGCTGGGCGAAGAAACGCTGGCTGCCCTGATATAACAGATCGGCCCCCAGGATCAGAAGACCATTAGCGAGCGGGATGCTAACGATATCGGGGATATGGCCGCGCATGGCGAACAAGAAGACCGAGAAGAAATAGGACAATTTGGGAGCTTGCCCAGTGTTTCATTCCTGGGATGGCATGCTGGTGATGGCGCACCACATGGAGGAGCATCAGGAAAAAAGCGCGTTAAAAAAGCGCGTTAAAGAAGGCGCTCAACAGAATGGTACCGCACAGGTCGATCGGCGTCAGGATCATGAATGTTTCTCATCTAAGGTGGGATCAAAGATCGCGATGAGTCCTATCGTAGTCGCGAGATCCCATGTATCTTGTTGTTCCTAGTCTTTTGTCCAAAGAATATGATGTAAGCCCTGAGAATGATTGATTCAGACAATGCTTAAACGCTGCGTTAGGTCCTCTTCTCAATCGTGCGCATAGTGCTATGTCATATGCAAGTGAGGCTGCATAAATCGTTCACAGTCACTGACATGGCGAGGGGCTGTTCACAGTGGGTGAAGTCTGGTCATATCCTGACTTTTGCGCAGGAGTCAGGATGGAGCGGAAGATGTTATGAGATGAGCGGTGGGCACGCATTGAGCAGCTGTTACCGGGGAAGAAGAGCGATCCGGGTTGCACAGCGAGGGACAACCGGCGCGTTGTCAAAGCCGTGCTCTGGATCATGCGCACCGGCTGTCTGTGGCGCGATTTGCCAGCCGAGCTGGGCCACTGGCACCGGACATATGTGCGTTTCTCGCGCTGGCGCGAGAAAGGTGTTTAGGAGCGCGTGGCCGCCGCACTGCAAGGCGATGCCGACATGGAGCATCTGTTCATCGACTCGACCATCGTGCGCGCCCACTCACATTCTGCTGGCGCCCCAAAAAAGCGGGCCAACAGGAAATCGGTCGCTTGCGGGGCGGGTTGACGACCAAACTGCACGTTGCGGTGGATGCCTTGGGCAATCCGCTGCGCGTCATTCTCTCGGCAGGGCAGGTCGCCGACATCGAGCAGGCCGCGGCGTTAATCCAGGACCAACCGACCGAGTGCGTCATTGCCGACAAGGGTTACGACTCGGATGCCCTTGTCGAAACGGTGACCGCACAGGGCAGCCAGGCGGTCATCCCCCCACGCTCCAACCGACTCAATCCGCGCTCGTTCAACCGGCATCTCTACAAAAACCGCAATCTGATCAAGCGCTTCTTCTGTCGCATCCAGCAATTCAGACGCATCGCCACGCGCTACGACAAGCTCGCCTCGTCTTCCCTGTCGTTCGTTTATCTGGCTTGCACCATCGCCTGATTGACTTGATTGAGAACAGACCCTAATAAAGCATTCTAGTCCAAAGGAGCCCCTGATGAGTGCAGGCGAGGTCATCAAGTCCGAGCCGATCTATCGAGGCAAGGTCATCGAGGTCGCGGTCGAGACCGTGGAGTTACCCAACGGTAGACAGGCAGTCTTGGAGATGGTGCATCACCCGGGAGGGGCGGCAATCGTGGCCCTGGATGATCAGGAGCGGGTCTGCCTGTTGCGCCAATACCGCCATGCCGCCGGCGGTTGGATCTGGGAGTTACCCGCCGGGCGCTGCGAACCGGATGAGACACCGCTAACGACTGCCCAGCGTGAGCTAGGCGAGGAAGCGGGCCTTATGGCTGCGGAATGGATCGAGCTTGGGCCGATGTATAGCTCGCCTGGGATCTTCACCGAGGTCATCCATCTCTGGCTGGCGCGGGGTCTGAGCGAAGCGGCACATGCCCATGAACCGGGAGAGGTGATCGAGATCCATCGTCTGCCCTTAAGCCAGGCGCTCGACTGGTGCGATGATGGGATCATCGCCGACAGCAAGACCCTGATCGGTCTGTATCGGACCGCGGCCTATCTCAGGGATCGGGCCGAGTTTTTGTCGGAAGGTGCCGGCTGTTAGTGAATGATGCGCCTGCCATCAATCGCTCTGTGCCCCAACCTCTGGCTGGCCCATTCGCCGCCCCAACGATCCCCTATACACCTGTCCGACAGATGCCCATGACCCATGAACTCGATCAAAACAGCGAACCGGATTGGGACACCCCGCTGACCCTAAACCTGACCCCAGCCCTGTTGATCCATGCCCTGATGTCCACGGCGAGCGCCGTGCATACCGGCTGGGCAAGCTGTATCGACGCCAGCCTCGTCCTTTCCGAACAGACGGCGATGGACGAGCAGTCGGGGAACTATGTCCGTTTGGTCGAGCAGGAGTTCGCCGATGAAGAGCAGGGGGAGATGCTCTGGCGCGACTGGACGCTCGAGATCCGCATCGGTCCGGTCCTGATCACCGGCCATTGGCAGTTGCCGGCTAATGCCCCCCCTGCCGCTTGGGATTGGCATGGGCAAGAGGCTGAACGCGCCTTCGAGCGCGCCTGTATCCTGGTCGGACGGCGGGTGCGGCGGGTACTGGCGGTCGAGGACCCCGTCCGTGATGAAGCAGATACACCGCCGGTGCGTCGGCATTAAGCGAGGTGGGCCCATGAAGGTCAAGGTCGATATCGATATCAGCCCCGAAGAGGTCCGTAGGCTCTTTGGCCTGCCAGACCTCGAGTCATTCCAGCGCCAGATCCTGGATGACATCCGCGAGCGGATGCGCGCCGGCGTCGAGGGCTATGATCCGCTCAAGCTCTATGAGCCCTATCTCAAGGGCACCCTGGCTTCATGGGATCTGTTCCAGCGGATGCTGGTCAGGATGGTTACCCCTGCCGCCACCAGCAAGCCAGGTGAGGGCAGTGATCAGACGGATGCCTAGGAAAACGCTGAAACAGTCCCCTATCGTCATTCCGGCGAATGCTGGAATCCAGAAAGATCAGTGGAGATGCGAAGGCAGCGGGGACAGGGCTGCGCATTCATCAGCGCCCTCCCTATGAAGGGCACTGTAGCTTCCAGCACCCATGAGGATCCGGCTTTTGCGCCTCAGGCCACTGATGCCCCTCAGCCAGAAGAAGGCAAGCACATGAAGACCGTCTGGGTGATCGGTCGCTGGCAAGATAGGCCGCCTATCGGTTTGGGCCTGTGGTTGGGCTGCTGGGTCTGCGCCATGCTGCTGAACGGCGGATTGATTCGCGCCCAGGAGTGCACTGAGGGGACAGGCGCGCCCATCCCCGACCCCCGCTATCTCCCGCTCCAGGACGGTACCGTCTATGACGGGCATACGGGACTGATGTGGAAACAATGCCCGGAAGGGACGGGTGGGATCGGCTGTGCGATGGGCGAGGCGCTGCGGCTGAGATTCAAGGATGCCGATGCTCTGGCACACGAATCGCGCTTTGCCGGTCATGCCGACTGGCGCCTGCCGACCCGGGTGGAGCTGCGTTCACTGCTTAGGCGCGGTTGCTATGGGATGGTGATCGATAGTGTGACCTTTCCCCGCACCCCGCCAGGCCGTTTTTGGACCGCCGATCCTGCCGGTTTCTATCCGGACAGCGCCTGGACGTTGGACTTTCGCACCGGTCATCTTGGTTATGGTATGCCTCGCGATCTGGGCTATATACGCCTGGTGCGCGATGCCCCGGGTTGTACCCCGGGGCGCCCCGCGACCTGTTTGCCCTATCCCGATCGCGAGGCCGAGCCGCATGACCGCACCGAAGGGGAAGGGGATGGGGCATCGGTCGAGACACCGGCATCCCCGCTGCGCTCGCTGGATGTCAAGTGAGGGATGGTGTCGTCTCCCCAGGTGGTTGAGGATCTAGATTGCACCATTGCCATCCTTTATGACCCCGAGGTGAGCCGGTAGGGTGTCTCCAGGACCTGGCCATCGAGATAGACCCGCCTATCTGAGCCGAGCCACAGCCGCCCTTCGGCAAACCAACGTACGGCGAGCGGATAGATGACATGTTCCTGGGCGAGCACCCGTGCCGCCAGGGTTTGTGGCGTATCATCGGGGAGTACGGGGACGACCGCTTGGATGATCACGGGCCCGCCGTCAAGCTCGGCGGTGACGAAATGGACGCTGGCGCCATGTTCGCTGTCACCTGCTGCAAGGGCCCGTTCATGGGTATGCAGGCCGCGGTATTTGGGCAAGAGGGAGGGATGGATATTGAGCATCCGGCCCAGATAACACGCGACAAAGGGGGGCGTGAGGATGCGCATGAAACCGGCTAAAACCACCAAGCCAGGGTCATGATCATCGATCACCCGCGCCAGTTCGCTCTCGAAGCTCGCGCGGTCCGGATAAGCGCGATGATCGACCACGGCAATAGGGATGGCACGACGCTTGGCGCGCTCCAGGCCAAAGGCCCCAGGCGCGTTGCTCACCACGGCCACGATCTCAAAGGGGGCACCTGAGATCTGGGCATCGATCAGGGCCTGGAGATTGGTCCCGCTGCCCGAGATCAGGACCACGACCCGCAGGGTCTCATGCTCAGATGCCATCGCCTCAACCCTGATAGATCACCCGTGGCAGGCCCTCGCCCGCCTCGATCCGTCCGATCACCCAGGCGGTTTCACCCTGGGCCTGTAAGAGCGCAAGTGCCGCCTCCACCGCCGCCTCCGGCAGACAGATGACCATCCCGACACCGCAATTGAAGGCGCGCAGCATCTCCTCTTCAGCCACCCCGCCTTGCGCCTGGAGCCAGTCAAAGATCGCCGGACGCCGCCAACTCTTGCGCTCGATCAGGGCCTGGGTTCCAGGAGGCAAGACGCGCGGCAGGTTCTCTGTGAGTCCACCGCCGGTGATATGGGCGAGGGCATGGACCGGCTGGTTCTTAAGGAGTGCCAGAATCGAGCGAACATAGATGCGGGTCGGCGCCAGCAGGACCTCACCGAGACTGCCCCCCTCCCAAGGCTGCTCAAGGCCAATCCCTTGCTGGGCGATGATCCGCCGGATCAGCGAATAGCCATTCGCATGCGGGCCGGATGAGGCCAGTCCGATCAGGAGATCGCCAGGCTGGACCCGCTCGGGGCGGATGATCGCCTCCTTCTCGACGATCCCGACGCAAAAGCCGGCCAGATCATAGTCGCCCGGCGCATAGATCCCCGGCATCTCGGCGGTCTCGCCACCAACCAGGGCGCAGCCAGCCAGCTTGCAACCCTGGGCGATGCCGGCGATGACCGATTCGGCAACAGCGACCTCCAGGCGGCTGGTGGCATAATAATCGAGAAAGAACAAGGGCTCGGCGCCGCTGACCAGGACATCATTGACGCACATGGCGACCAGGTCGATGCCGATGGTCTCATGTCGCCCCAGGGCGATGGCCAGCTTGAGCTTGGTCCCCACCCCATCCGTACCCGAGACCAAGACCGGTTGGCGGAAACGGTCCAGGGGAAGCTCAAAGAGCGCGCCGAAGCCGCCCAATCCCTCTAACACCCCGGGGCGGGCGGTGGCGGCGGCATGCGGTTTGATGCGTTCGACGAGCCGGTTACCGGCATCGATATCGACACCGGCATCGCGATAGCTGAGGTTGACTGGGTCCTGATCGGTCACGGGGTCTCTCCACTCCCAAAACAACCGCGCTAGTATAAACGGTGACAGACGCGACCCGATCGCTTTTGCTGTATTCCAGAGTACCTATGGGATTCTGCAAGCTCAGCGACCTCCCCAACCTCATCAGCATTGCACGCCTGATTGCCGTCATCCCTGTTGTCTATCTGCTCATCCGCCATGAGTTCGGTTGGGCCTTGGTGTTGTTCTTGATCGCCGGTCTGTCAGATGGGTTGGATGGTTATCTCGCCAAACGCTATGGCTGGCAGAGCCGACTCGGCGGTCTGCTCGACCCATTGGCCGACAAGACCCTTTTGGTGTGCTGTTTTCTGGTGCTCGGCGCCCAGGGGCTGATCCCGCTGTGGCTCGTCCTAGCAGCGATCTTTCGCGACATAGTGATCATCAGCGGGGCATTGCTCTACAACTATGGGATCGGTGAGGTCGAGGCTGCGCCCATCCTGACCAGCAAGATCAACACCGCAGTGCAGATTATCCTGGTCATCGCCGTCATCTTCGATGCGGGCCTTTATGATCTCCCCGAGGGTCTGATTGCGGCGCTGAGTTGGCTCTGCCTGCTAACCGTTGCGGTCAGCGGTGTGCAATACGTCTGGATCTGGGGGCGCAAGGCCATCGCCCGGGGCTGGCGGCGGGGCTGATCATGGCCGATCCAGCATGATCCGGCGCAGGAGTTGGATGCTGGGTGGCCGCTGCTCGCGTAGGCTGAGGCTGTCGAGCCGCGCGAGCAGCTCGAGCAAGGAGGCTGGATCGCGCGCATGATGGTTCATGATGAACTGCACCAACTCTGGCGGTAGATCTAGGCCGCGCCGATGGGCAGATTCAATCAACAATTGCCTGCAATCGCCTTCCGCGAGGGGTATGAGGCGGTAACGCGGCCCCCAGGCCAGGCGCGAAACCAGATCGGGCAAGGCGAAAGGCAGGGCCTCGGGCGCGGTGCGGACGGCGCAGAGGAGCGCTCGCCCCCGCTCGCGCAGCCGGTTAAAAAGGGTAAAGAGTGCCCGTTCCCAGTCAGGATCGCCGACAATGCAATGTAGATCATCGATCGCCACCAGATCAAGCCATTCCAGGTCCTCGAGCAAGGCGGGATCGAGACCCGTGAATCCCAAGGGGATGAAATGCGCCTGGCGTTGGGCACGCACGGCGGCTTGGCAGGCAGCCTGCAACAGATGGCTCTTACCGGTACCGCTGGTGCCGACCAGCAATAGATAGGGCTCACCCTGCCCGCCGGCTAGAGCCGCCACCGCAGCGAGCGCTTCGGCGTTCGGCCCTGGGAAATAGGTCTCCAGGGTCGGCTCCTGGCGCATCTCGAGCGGTAGATGGAGCTGCACGGGAGACACATGTACAGGCTGATCAGTCTTCCTTCAGACGCAGGGCCGTGACTGCCAGGCGCCGCCCGAGCGCCTGACAGAGTCGCTTTTCTTCGTCGGACAGGGGCAGATTGCTGTCGATGCCGGCGAGATGCGAGGGTCCATAAGGGGTGCCACCGCTGCGCGTATGCAAAAGATCCCCTTCGCTATAGGGTAAGCCCAGGATCAGCATCCCATGATGCAGGAGGGGCAGCATCATGCTGAGCAGGGTCGATTCCTGGCCACCGTGTAGGCTCGAGGTCGAGGCAAAGACCGCCGCCGGTTTGCCGGCAAGCGCCCCAGCCATCCACAGACTGCCTGTGCCATCGAGAAAATATTTCAATGGTGCGGCCATGTTGCCGAAACGGGTCGGGCTGCCTAGGGCGAGACCTGAGCAATCGCGCAGATCATCGAGCGTCGCATAGGGGGGACCGCTATCGGGGATGGGAGGCTCGACGGCCTCGCAGACCGCGGAGACCGGAGGGACGGTACGCAGCCGCGCCTCCAGCCCTGCTGCCTCGACCCCGCGGGCGATCTGGTGGGCCATCTCTGCGGTGGCGCCGTGGCGGCTGTAATACAAAATCAGGATATAGCTCATGATGGACCGACCTCGTTGATTCCCGAGACAATAATTTAAACATCCGGCATCCAGGCGCGCCAATCACCCTTGAGCGGTCGGGCCGGATCGATGACGGCGTATTGCAACGAGGTGAGTGGATCATGACGACGGAAACCGGGCCCTCGGGCCGGCGAGTGTGCTATCGCTGCCTGGTCTCGGGGCATGTCCAAGGGGTGTCCTTTCGTGCGGCGACCCGCGTACAGGCCGAGCGTCTAGGGCTTGATGGCCATGCCCGCAACCTGAGCGATGGGCGGGTCGAGGTCCTAGTGTGCGGGGAGGCGAGCGCGGTTGCCCAATTGCGCGAATGGTTATGGGTGGGCCCCAGCCTGGCGCGGGTGACAGATGTCATCTGCGAACCGCTAAGCGACCAGCCCCTCAGCGGCTTTGTCATCCGCTAATAGCCCTCAGCCTTGCGCAACGGCTGCTCGGCATAGTCATCGAGAAACATCACCCGGGTCTCGAGATGGCCGTCGGGATACAGGCTGAGCTCGCGCCAGCCGGGTCGCGCGGCATCCAGGGCAAACTCGGCGCTGGCGGGTTTGAATTGCAGGCAGGTTGAGGGTGTCCCGAGGAGCAGACAGTCTCCGTGTTGTGCGGCGAATGCCTGGTGGATATGACCGAACAGGATCGCCTTGATCTGGGGACGGCGCTCGCAGAGGGCCAAGAGCGTTGCACCATCGGCAACACCGATCCCATCCAACCAGGGACTGCCCACGGCGACTGGGTGATGATGGAGCGCGATCAGCGCCGGCGCATCTTCGGCGCTGAGGAGCGCATCGAGCTGGGCAAACTGTTCGGCATGCAGATGCCCGCCGTCCTCGCCTTGGATCCGTGAGTCAAGCAGGATCAGATTCCAGCCGCCCAGCCGCCGCAGGGCCACGGGTCCACTAGGCGCATAGGCGAGATGCGCCATCATCAACTCGGGGAGGTCATGATTGCCGGGGATGCAGGCGCAGGGCAGACCTATCTTGGCCAGCGCCTCATTGAGATAGCGGTAGGCCACCGCGCTTTCATCGTGCACCAGATCGCCGGTCAAGATCAGGGCGTCTGGCGCAAGCGCCATCACCTGATCCAGGACGGCCTCAAAGCTGCGGCGCGTCGTGATCCCGAGAAGCTGACCGCCGGGATCGGCAAAGAGGTGGGTATCGCTCAATTGAATAAGACGGATCGGCATCGCGGATTGCATCGCAGTAAACCGGCGCCAGGCACGCGGCAGGGCTGTTTTGAGGTGAGACATGAGGCACTCCGGATCTCTTAATCAGCGTCCATCATGCTGATCAACCTTAACACAAGCGGGCGCCCCAAATGATGACGCTGTTCAAAAAACCTTCATGAGGCTGCCCGCCGGGATGATCTGGCACTAGATGCCGACGATGAGGCGTTGTCCTGGCTGGATATGGTTGTCCTGCGGGCCGAGCTTGTTGAGCCGCCTGAGCTCCTCGACCGAGATGCCGTTCTTGACGGCGACCCGATAGAGCGTCTCCTCTGGTTGGACGATGTGATAGCGCACCCGCGGGCTGGCGGCCGCGGCTGTCTTGGGGGTGTTTGCTGGCTGAGCCTCGCCCTGGATCTTGGAACGGATCGCTGTGGGCGATGGGGTCGAGGCGCTCGCCGGCCTCTTGTCCTCGGCCTTGCCTTTGCCCGTTGCTGCCTGCGTCCTCGCCAGCGCAGGCGGGTCAGCGCGTGCGATGGCGGCAGTGCCAACAACCGGCGGTGGCAAGCTGGCGATCCGGCGCGTCGTCCCTTCCGGTAGCCAGACGGTCGTTCCGGCTGGCAGAAACGCATTCCCTTGGGTTACCGGTTCCCGCCAATGTAGGTTTAAGGCGATCAGGCGATCACTAGGGATGCCGTAGTGTTGGGCCAGATGTTCGATAGGGATGCTTTCGGGCAAACGGATACGATCGTGCCGCCAGGGTTCCTCATACCTCAACCCCTCGGGGAAATAGCGCTCGGGGTGGGCGGCGACCTCGCGCGCGGCGATGAACTCAGCATAAAAATTGCGCGAGGCAAAACCAAATGCCGGTCCCTTGTAGGATTTGACGATCTGCCCGATATTGTCGCCGTGCTGGGCCTTGGCATTGGCCATGCCGCCCTTGCCATGGTTGTAGGCGGTAATTGCCAGCGGCCAGCTCCCTAGACGGCGATAAGCCTCGGCGAGATAACGGGCCGCGGCCTCGGCAGCGAGGATCGGATCGAAACGCTCGTCCACCTGGGCGTTGATGTTGATCTGATATTGACGTCCGGTCTCCGGCATCAGCTGCCAGATCCCGCCGGCGCCTACGCTTGAGCGCGCATTGACCTGAAATGAGGATTCGACGTGCGGCAAAAAGGCGAGATCCTCCGGCACCCCATGGCGGCGCATGATCTGGCGGAAGTGCTGATCATAGCGCTTACTGATCTCTAGGCCGCGTTTGAACTTTTCCCGGATGCCGCGCTGGGCGCGCACCCGCTCTGCGGCCCCATAGAGCGCAGCAATCCCGCCTGCACGCTCAAATTTTTGCAGTAATGCCTTGTCATCCTCGGTCAGCGGCTGTTGCGCGCGCACCCGCTGTTCCAGGGCTGCGAGCCGCAGCCGGTAGTCATCGAGGCGCGCATTCAACCAGGCCCTTTGCTCCTCGGTATAGCTTGCCTGGATCGGTCCGGGGAGGCGGGCGACCTCATAGATGATACCCAGATGTTCATCGTCATGGATGACGACCTCGCCCCGCCCCCAGACCGCATAGATCTGACGCCAAAACTCGACGTTGTCCAGGATCTCGGGCGGTACGGGAAAGAGCCTGGGATCGCCATATTCATGCCTTGCGAGCCGATCGGAGTCGCTCGGTGATTGGGGTCCGGTGGCGCAACCGGCCATCAACAGCAAACCGGCAGCGATAGGCACACCCAAAACAAACCGGCTGGTGCAGGCAATCGATGGCATCGCTGATCAATTCTCCCTGAACAATCTTGTATCTGGATGGATAAGTTCTAGCTTTTGCTCAAGTGTTATCCAGGCACCAACCTTTTGCAAGACAGGGTAGGGTGCGGCATGTGGCCCTCAGACCGCGCCCAGCGGACAGTGACCGAAGGACTCCAGCAAGGGTACCAGACGGATTAGCGGCAGACCGATCAGGGCGGTGGGGTCATCGCCCTCCAGACGGGCAAAGAGGGCGATCCCCAGACCCTCCGCTTTGAAGCTGCCGGCGCAGTCATATGGCCGTTCGCGCTCGATATAGCCCTCGATCTGTGCCCGGCTGAGGTTGCGGAAATGGACGCAATAGGGTTCAACGAAGGTGTGGGCCTGCTGCGCACGGGCATCCAACAGACACACACCCGTCTGGAAGATCACCTTGTGCCCGGCCGCGCGCTCGAGCTGGGCGATCGCAGCGTCCCGACCGCCGGGCTTGCCCAGGATCGCCCCATCGAGACAGGCGACCTGGTCAGAGCCGATGATGAGTGCGTCTGGATGACGCTTGGCTACAGCGCGCGCCTTGGCCTCGGCCAGCCGCTGGACCAGTGCGACCGCCGACTCGCTGGGCAAGGGGCGCTCATCGATCGCAGGCGAGTCGGTTTGGAAGAGTAGGCCCAGACGCGCCAGCAGGTTGCGGCGATAAGGCGAGGTCGAGGCCAGGATCAATGGGGGTGGATGCACCATCTCAGCCCCCCTGCTGCTCGCGGTGACCGCCGAACTGATAGCGCAACGCCGACAGTAGCTGATTGGCGAACGTGCCCTCGCCCCGCGAGCTGAAGCGTTCGTACAGGGCGGTGGTGAGCAAAGGAGCGGGGGTGCTGCTCTCGATGGCCGCGAGCGCCGTCCAGCGGCCCTCGCCCGAATCCGCGACCCGACCGGCAAACCTATCGAGCGCTGGGTCAGCATAAAGGGCCTGGGCGGTGAGGTCGAGCAGCCAGGAGGCGATGACACTGCCGCGCCGCCACAGCTCAGCGATCTCGGCGAGCGGCAGCTCGTATTGATAATGCTCGGGATGAGCCAGCGGCGCAGTCTCAGCGTCCCGCGGGCGCTCGGCGCGCCCGATCCCCGCGTGGCGCAAGAGATTAAAGCCCTCGGCATAGGCGCCCATCAGCGCATATTCGATGCCATTGTGTACCATTTTGACGAAATGGCCGGCACCCACCGGACCGCAGTGCAGATAACCCTGTTCGGCGGTGCTCAAAGGACCCGAGCGCCCAGCGGTCCGCGGGATGGAGCCTGCCCCGGGGGCGAGCGCCGCAAAGATCGGATCGAGCCTAGCGACCACCTCGGGATCGCCGCCGATCATCAGGCAATAGCCGCGCTCCAGACCCCAAACGCCGCCGCTGGTCCCGCAATCGACGAGATGTATCCCTAGAGGGCGCAGGCGTTCGGCATGGGCTAGGTCGTCGCGATAATGCGAGTTGCCGCCATCGATGATGGCATCGCCTGGCTCCAGGTGGGGGATCAAGGATTCGATCAGCTCTCCAACCGCCGCGGCCGGGATCATCAGCCAGACATGGCGCGGTGGCGGCAGGGCCGTGCGCCAAGCGGCCAGGTCATGGATGGCCGTCGCCCCCTCATCGACCAAGGGCTGCGTCTTGGCCGGATCGCGATGATAGACGACACACTGATGCCCGGCGCGTAATAGCCGACGCACCATATTGGCGCCCATGCGTCCCAAACCGATCATACCGATCTGCATTTTCGGTCCCCTTTGATTGGATCTCAAACCTGAACAAAACCTCTGGACACAGCTCATACCTCATACCACCTTGACACACGCCGCCCTTCCCCCTCATAGCTGCCGCGTGGCAGCGCCCTCAACCGGTTAGGCGTGATGTGCGGGCGATGACCCCTAGGGCCTGCGCGATTCCAAGACGACCACCGCATGGCCGCCGACCTCGTAGAACTCGCTTGCGGACAGCGGGATCTGCTGCTCAGGCACGACGATGGTTCCACCGTCTGGCCAGGTATCGATCGCCAGACACCATTGCTGCCCGGGGATGACCGGCAGGGCGAAGCGCCGGGCAATGGGTTCCATGTTGAGCATGACATGGAGGTTGGGTTCATCCGCGCTACGTCCAGCTAGAGTGAAGGCGAGCGTCCTGCGGGTTGGATCGCCCCAACCTGGGTCATCGAGCTGTGTCCCATGCCAGCGAATGTCAGGTATCTGTTGGCTTGGTTCGGATTGGCCAGTCAGAAAACGCTCGCGGCGCAAGGTTGGATGCCGGCGCCGGAAGGCGATCAACCCGCGCACAAAGGCGAGCATCTCGCCTTCGCGCTCGACGGCGCTCCAGTCGAACCAGGAGAGCGTATTGTTTTGGCAATAGGTATTGTTGTTGCCCTGTTTGGTGTGCAATACCTCATCACCGGAAAGCAACATCGGTACCCCCTGGCTGAGCAGCAAGAGGGCCATGAAGTTACGGGCCTGCCGGCGGCGCAGGCGCAGGATCTCTGGATCGTCCGTTGGGCCCTCCCAGCCGCAATTCCAACTCAGATTATGATCGTGACCGTCCCGATTGTTTTCACCATTGGCCTCGTTATGCTTGCGGTTATAGCTGACCAGGTCGTACAGGGTGAAGCCGTCGTGACAGGTGATGAAATTGATCGAATTGGTCGGTAGCCGATGCCGCCCTTCATACATGTCGCTCGATCCGGCGATCCGGGTCGCCACCTCGGGTACTAGCCCTGAATCGCCGCGCACAAAGCAACGGATCACATCGCGATAACGCCCGTTCCATTCGGCCCAGCGATACCCGGGAAAGTCGCCGACCTGATACAGCCCAGCGGCATCCCAGGCCTCGGCGATGAGATGTGCCCGCCTCAAGGAAGGCGCAAGCTCGATTGACCAGAGCACTGGCGCATGGCGCTGCGGTGCCCCATCCTCGCCGCGCGCCAAGGCGCTGGCGAGGTCGAAGCGAAAGCCATCCACATGCATCTGCTGGGCCCAATAGAGCAGGGCATCGATCAAAAAGCGCGTCACCAGCGGGTGATTGCAGTTGAGGGTATTGCCGCAGCCGGTATAGTCGCGGTAGCGGTGAGGGTATTCGGGGTCCAGATGATAGAAGATCTCGTTGCCTAGACCCTTGAAATGGATGACGGGTCCATCCTCGCCGCCTTCAGCGGTGTGATTGAAGACCACGTCGAGGATGACGCCGATCCCAGCGCGGTGCAGGGCCTTGACCATGTCGCGAAACTCGTCGCGCGCCCGAGAGGATTCGACGGCGAACCCAGGATGCGGAGCGAAAAAACTATGCGTGCTATAACCCCAATAATTCTCCAGTCCAAGTTGGCCTGTCATCAGCGGCACATCTTGCGGATCGAAGGCCATGACCGGCATCAGCTCGACATGGGTAATCCCAAGGTGCTGGAGATAAGGGATCTTATCGATCAACCCGAGAAAGGTGCCGGGATGGGCCACACCCGATGCGGGATGGCGGGTAAAACCGCCGACATGGAGCTCATAGATCACCGACTCATGGAGCGGGGTAAAGAGCGGCTGATCACCCTCCCAGTCATAGTCATCGCCGACCACCTGGGCACGGATTGCGGTGGCGACATTGTCTCCAGGCTGGCAGGCCGCAGCCCGATCCCAGAGCCGATCGCTCACTGTCGTGGCCCAGGGGTCGAGCAAGACCTTGCTGCCATCGAGTCGGCTGCCTGGCGCATGCGGATCGTTACCGCCCCAGACGCGCCAGTTATAAAAGATCCCTTCTGGTAGATCGGCGACAAAGATGTGCCAAAACACAAAGGTCCGATGGATGCGCGGATCCAGGGGGATGACGGCCAGGGGCTCGGGGCTGTCGGCCTGGGCAAAGAGCAGGAGCTGTACCCGCTCGGCATGACGCGACAGAATGCAAAAGTTGACGCCGCCGTCCATGACCCTGGCACCTGGCAGATCCCAGCGGCCCGGCTTGATGCGGTCAGTCAATGAGCTCATCAAAGGTCCTCCGATTGCTTAGACAGCACAACAAGGTCCGCGGACCTAGATGCCCTGCATGCGTCGCCCGATCAATGGGATGAGATTGAGCTGGGATGGGCGACCTGCGGTGTACGTCTTAAAGCATAGTGCAGGCCGCTATCATTGCCGGATGGTTCTAGGGAAACATGGAATAGATCCTTGATCACCATTCCGGCGAAAGCGAAATCCGGAAAGATGACTGGCTAGGTTGATTATTTGACCGCTAGCCGCTTTGACCGCTAGCCGCCGAGCAGTCCATCTAAGATCCTGACCGCGCGTTCTATGCGCTCGATGGGGGTATAAAAGTGCGGCGAGAAACGCAGCCCGCCGCCGCGCTGGGCGCAGAGCACCCCTTGGCGCATCAATCCTTGATAGAGCTCGGCGGATGAACGCCCAGGCACACGAAAGCTGATGATCCCGGCGCGGCGTTCGGGATCCTTGGGGGTGAGCAGCTCAAAGCCGCGGCGTTCGAGCAGGGTGATGAGATGCTCGGTGCGCTTTTGTAAGCGCCGCCACACCTCGTCCATCCCCACCTCGGTCAAGAGCGAAAGGCTCGCCTCGAGGGCATGCGCGCCCAGCAGATTGGGGCTGCCGCATTCGAAACGACGCGCATCCGCTGTAGGTTGCCAGTCAGTGCGATCGAAATCGCCTGCGTCCTCGACCATGTGCCAACCGAATTGCGTCAAACGCAACCGCGGGCGCAGTTCGGGGCAGACATACAACAGCCCCAAACCCTCTGGCCCTAATAGCCATTTATGCCCGTCGGCCACCACGAAGTCAGCCGGATAGCGGGGCAGAGCAAAGGGCAGGGCACCCAGGCCCTGGATGGCATCCACACAAAGCAAGACACCATGCGCCCGACACCAGGTTGCAAGCCGTGCCAGATTCAGCCGCACACCGCTGGCATACTGGACCCAGCTCACCGCGATCAGACGGGTCGAGCCGTCGCACAGGGCGATCAGATCTGCCTCGGGATCGGACGATCGCGCCAGATCGAGTGCGCGCCAGGACACCCCGCGTTCAGCCAAGGCCTGCCAGACGATCCGGTTGGAGGGAAACTCCTGAGCGATCCCGACGATGCTGTCGCCAGGCTGCCAGTCGAGCCCCTGGGCGATGAGCGATAGGCCCTCCGAGGTGTTTTTGATCAGGGCGATATCGGTGGCTGCCGCACCGATCAAGCTAGCTAGACGCTCGCGCAGACGCTGTTCGACGGCAAGCCAATCCGCATAGCGCAGCGAGCCTGAACGGGCATTCTCCTCAGCGAAGCGCTTGACTGCCTCGACCGTGCGCCGCGGCCAGGGGCCGACGGCGGCATGGTTGAGATGACAGAGCGCGGGATCGAGCAGAAACTCGCTATCCAAGGTGCGCTAGGCGGGGGCAGCTGCTTGGGGCTGAGCCACTGGCGTCGGCGGTTGGGGCGCTGCCGGCTCCTGCGGCTGGGGAGGGGGGGCAGGCGCGGCGGGCGGCTGCCCAGACTCAGGCGAGGCAGCAGGCGGTTGGGGCGTTTGGTTTTGGGGCAAAGGTGCCGGGATGGTGCCTTGTGCCGACTGAGATGGCATCGTAGGGGGTTGAGGCGGTTCGGGCTGGGCAGGTTGGGCCGGGGCTGCAAGCGATGCAGCTGAAGCCGGGACCGGTGGCGCAGTTGGACGAGGTGTTTGTTGGGGTTCTGCCGGTATCGTTTGCGCTGGCTGAAGCGGTGCAGAGGGAGCAGGTGCCGGCGCAGTCTGTTGATTTGCCGCATTTACAGGAGGAGGGGCCGGCGGCTGATTCGTTGCCGTTACCTCGGGACCAGGCGGCTGCGCGGCTGTGTCCGCAGCAGCCTCGGCGGGCTTGGTCTCGGCAGCCGGCTTGTTCTGGGCCGTCGGCGCACCAGCCGCAGCGGCCGGTGGCTTGGCTGGGGCAGCAGCGGCCACGCGTGCGGCCTGGGTGCGCTGCTGCGCTAGATATTCACTATAGCTGGGTCCCTTGCCCTCGATGGTTACCGGGGTGCCAGTCGAGACATGCCTGAAAACCACGGGGGCGATCTTGCTTGGCATACGGATACAGCCGTGCGAGGCCGGACGTCCTGGGTTGGGGATGGGGCCGGCATGCAGCCCGATGCCATCACCAGTCAGACGCAGATAAAAAGGCATGTGGGCACCCTCAAAGCGTGCGCCCTCCGGGATTGGATCGCGCCCGACCTTGGCATTGGCATGCAGCAGCCGCCCCTCTTGTCCATAGATCTTGCCGTAGAGATTCGAGCGTTTGTTCTCGATCTTTTCGGTGATCTGGAAACGGCCTGTCGGCGTGGGATATTTGGCAACGCCGGTAGCGACCGTCGTCCAGCCGATCTCGGTCTCGCCCGAATAAAAACGCGCCTTTTGCTCGTCGGTGTTGATGACGATGCGGGTGATCGGTTGGCCCGTCCCTTTCCATTCATACAAAGGGGCCTTCAACGGCTTGTCCGGTTCCTTGGGTTGCTCAGCCGCTGTGGTGACCGGCGGCGCCGGTCGCGTCTCCTCGGTAGGCGGTGGGGCTGGTGTTTCGGTCTTGACAGCGAAATGGGCCAAACCCTCGCAGCCCGTCAATCCGAATACGATCAATAAGCTGGCGCCTGTCCTGAGGGTCAGCGGGAGAGGTTTTGAAAAACGGAATGTCATGGTCATGGGTGCGGGACCGGACTGCGTGGCGCGAATCATTCTTGAATCACTTTAAAATCATGAACAGAGCACGACTGGCTTGCAAGGCCGTATGCACGAATCGGTATCTGAGTAAGGCGGTTCAGTCAGTGGCAACCGCTGCCTAGTGCTCACAGGTTATTGACAAGAAACACATGCTTTTGAAATTGAGTGAGCTGTCCAGATGTCGTGGGCATGGAAAGACGAGACATGAGATTGCTGTCGTTTGCGGCGCGCGAAGAGCGGCGGCGTGGCTGGAGGTATGAAGCGATAGGCGCGCAGAGGGGATTGTTGGGCGCAGGGGTGTTCGACATCAGGGCAAGGGGGGTGGGCGCAAGGTGGGTGAGAAGCGGGCGCTGTTGGCGGAGCAGGACGCCCAGATACGCAAGCTCATGTGCGACGGGACACCGGATGAGCTGAAGCTGCCGTTTGCGCTGTGGAGCCGGCAGGCGGTGCGGCAGTTGATCCTCGGCTGTTTTGGCATCGAGCTCAGGCCGCAGGGGGAAGGCAAGTACATGGCGCGCTGGGGATTGACGCCCCAGAAACCGATTCGGCGCGCCTATGAGCAAAGCCCGCCGGCGGGCAAGACGTGGCTTGAGGAGATCTACCCGGACATTGCCCGGCGCGCCAAGGCCGAGGGCGCCGAAATCCACTGGGGCGATGAAACGGGGCTGCGCTCGGACGAGGTGCGCGGGCGCTCTTATGCGCCGGCGATCAAGACGTCCGAGATTCGCGTCACGCACCGTCGCGAAGGCCTGTCGGTGATCTCGACGCTGACCAACCGCGGAAAGGTGCGTCGGAAGGCGTTCGCGGGGGCGATGAACGCCGACATCCTGATCGACTTCATGAAGCGGCTCGTCAAGGACGCCAGGGGCAAGAAGATCTTCCTCATCCTCGACAACCTGCGCGTGCATCACACCAAGCCGGTCAAGGCCTGGCTGGCTGCATGCGCCAATCAAATCGAGGCGTCCTCCCTCCCCCCCTACAGCCCGGCACTGAACCCCAACGAGATGCTCAAGGCCACCATCACCGCGCAGGCGCCCTCCCGCGCCAAGGGCGATCTGAAGAAGGCGACCGTCAGCCACCTGCGCCGCCTTCTCAATTCCCCCCAACGCATCATGCGCTACTTCCAGCATCCCAAGCTCCATGATGCCGCGTAATATAAGTTCATTGGTTTCGGATCAACAGCGCCTGGACACGCACCCCAAAACGGAGAAAAAAGCCGTTTCACAAATCCGTAGCCTTTCTGGTATTTTGGGCGACCGAGGCAGTGATCGCCCCTTAAGCCAGCGGCAGGCTATTATATTGCAAATCCCTTGCCCCGGGAGGCTACCCGCCCATGATCAAGCCAGTCGGCTCAGAGACGCTACAACCGCGTTTCGTTTATGACCCCGAGCGTCACCATCAGCTCGCCCATGAGTCCGAGTCCTTGCCCTCGCTGGTCGTCAGCTCGCAGGCGGCAAGCCACGCGGTCATGCTGGGGGCCGGTTATTTCAGTCCCTTTGCAGGCTTTATGAACCTCGCCGATGCCTTGAGCGTCGCGCAATCAATGCGCACGACCGATGGCCGGTTCTTCCCTATCCCGATCCTCTGTCTCGTCGAGTCCACCGACGCGATTGGCGGAGCGCGGCGGATCGCCTTGCGTGACTCCAATGTCGAGGGTCACCCCGTGCTTGCGGTCATGGAGGTGGAGGCCTTCGAAGAGGTCTCGGAGGACCAGATGCGCTTTCTCACCGAGAAGGTCTTCGGCACCCTAGACATGGCGCATCCTGGGGTCGCGACCTTCAATAGCCAAGGGCGGATCGCGCTCTCAGGTCCGATCGAGGTCCTGAGCTTTTCGTACTTTCAGTCCGACTTTCCCGATACCTTCCGCACCGCCGTCGAGATCCGCAATGAGATCCAGGAGCGCGGCTGGAAGAAGGTCGTCGCCTTTCAGACCCGCAATCCGATGCATCGCGCCCATGAAGAGCTGTGCAAAATGGCGATGGATGCAGTCGGCGCCGATGGCCTGGTGATCCACATGCTTCTCGGCAAGCTTAAGCCGGGCGATATCCCGGCCCCGGTGCGTGATGCCGCGATCCGCAAGATGGTCGAGCTCTATTTCCCGCCCAATACGGTGATGGTGACGGGCTATGGATTTGACATGCTCTATGCCGGGCCGCGCGAGGCGGTGCTCCATGCCTATTTCCGCCAGAACATGGGTGCGACCCATTTCATCATCGGGCGCGATCATGCAGGTGTGGGCGACTATTACGGCCCCTTCGATGCCCAGACCATCTTCGACCGCGAGGTCCCGCCGGGTGTCCTCGAGATCGAGATCTTCCGCGCCGATAACACGGCGTACTCTAAAAAGCTCGGACGGGTGGTCATGATGCGCGATGCCCCAGATCACACCCCGGATGATTTCATCCAGCTTTCGGGCACCAAGGTGCGCGAGATGCTCGGGCGCGGCGAGGCCCCGCCGCCTGAGTTCTCCCGTCCCGAGGTGGCTCAGATCCTGATGACCTATTATCAAGGTCTCGACCGCCACTGATCCAGATGTGGGTTGGCCGGTTCACACCATGACCAAATCCCGATCGCCTTCCTCAACGGCGGTAGTCCCTCAGACCCAGGCCAACAGGACGGCGCCCCATCCTGTGGGGCGAACGCCGAGCCCGGTATTTTTTGACCTCGGTCAATCAGTAATCGATTCATTCATTATAAAATCGCGCTGCGTCATGCTGTAGTCAACAGAGCACGAGGTAAGCATCCTTATGAATCCATTTGCCGAGCTTTCCGCGACGATTCCGCCATCGATCATGCAGCTTTATGTCGTTCTAATGATCCTTTTGGTCATTAGCGGCACCCTGCTTGATATTATGCATAAAAAGAGCGCGCAGTATTTCTTCGAGAAAGGCCAGACGCTGAAGAAGCTGGCCAAGCGCGAATTGAGCGGAGGGGAAAAGATCAGCATTGCGCTTGCTACCCTGGTTGAGGTCTTGACATCCGGCGAATTTGACAATCCCGACCGGCGCAAATCGCATCTCATGCTCATGTACGGCTTTATCGTCTTCGTGGTCACGACAGCACTCCTGATTTTTGGGCTGCCGGGTCATTCGTCGTTTTTGACGGGGCTACTCTGGCATCTAGGGGCGTTGTCAGTGTGTGTGGGCGGCTATTGGTTCTGGTTCAAGATCCGGGTTGATGTCCGTTCGGAAGGACATCCCTGGCATGATGTCCATTTATTGGCCGATCTATTCATCGTCTCGTTGCTGTTGATGACCACATTTGCGCTGGCCTGGTCGGTTCTGCAAGGTATCGGTCTGGATACCCTGGCCTGGATCGCCTTCTTTATCTTCATCGCCGCCGCAACTACACTGTTTGGCACGGTCTTTTGGTCTAAGTTTGCCCATATGTTCTATAAGCCAGCCGCAGCCTTTCAAAAGAAGATTGCCAAGGCCGATGGGTCAATGGATAAGCTACCTGAAATTCCAGACGATTTATCAAGCCCATTCGTCAAGGAACGCTATCCGGACATCCCCAAATATATGGGCGACACTCCTCCCTATATGGGGCTTGGTATCAGGCGCGAGACACCGACCCACTTCTGATTTTGATTCACTGAATCAAGTCCAAACGAGGAACCGAAGATGCCAACATTCGTTTATATGACCCGCTGCGACGGCTGCGGTCAGTGTGTCGATATCTGCCCCTCGGATATCATGCATATCGATACCACGGTTCGGCGTGCCTATAACATCGAACCGAATATGTGCTGGGAGTGTTATTCCTGCGTTAAAGCCTGTCCGCACAATGCGATCGATGTACGCGGTTATGCTGATTTTGCGCCCCTCGGTCATTCCGTGCGGGTACGCCGCGACGAGGAAAAGGGCATCGTGGCCTGGCGGATCATGTTCCGCAACGGTAAGAAGGACATGACCCTGATCGCGCCGATCACCACCAAGCCCTGGGGCCAGCATATCCCCAAGCTAAAGGAGGTCGATGCACCTTCTAAAGAGATGCGCGACAGCCAGCTTCTTTATAATGAACCGAAATATCTCAGGTTCGATGAAGGGGGGCTGCATACGCTCGAGGCCGCTGGCTTGAAGATGAAGCAAGGGGTGTTCTACTGATGGCTTACCAAACGATCATCGAAGACGATATCGATATCCTCGTCGTCGGCGCCGGACTGGGTGGCACGGGTGCGGCCTTCGAGGCGCGTTATTGGGGCAAGGACAAAAAGATCGTCATCGCCGAAAAGGCCAATATCCACCGCTCCGGCGCCGTGGCCCAGGGTCTCTATGCGATCAACTGCTACATGGGTACCCGCTTCGGTGAGAACAAACCGGAAGATCATGTCCGCTATGCACGTATCGACCTAATGGGCATGGTGCGCGAAGATCTGCTCTTTGACATGGCTCGGCATGTCGATTCGACCGTGCACCAGTTCGAGGAATGGGGCCTGCCGATCATGCGCAACCCCAAGACTGGGGCCTATCAGCGCGAAGGTCGCTGGCAGATC
Organism: Caldichromatium japonicum; assembly: GCF_011290485.1. GTDB lineage: Bacteria > Pseudomonadota > Gammaproteobacteria > Chromatiales > Chromatiaceae > Thermochromatium > Thermochromatium japonicum. Next base: position 965,341 of record NZ_CP048029.1, read on the forward strand.
ATGATCCATGGCGAGTCCTATAAACCCATCGTCGCCGAGGCAGCCAAGAAATCCGCCGACAAGGTCTATAACCGCATCTGCGTCACCCATTTGCTGATGGACGAGAGCCGGCCCAATCGGGTCGCCGGCGCGATCGGTTTTAATGTACGTACCGGCAATTGTCATGTCTTCAAGGCCAAGGCGGTGATCGTGGCTGCCGGCGGCGCCTCCAATATCTTCAAGCCCCGTTCAGTGGGCGAGGGAGCGGGCCGCGTCTGGTATGCGCCCTGGTCGTCCGGCTCGGCTTATGGGCTTCTGATCGGCGCGGGCGCCAAGATGACCCAGATGGAAAATCGGATCGTGCTGGCGCGCTTCAAGGATGGCTATGGGCCGGTCGGAGCCTATTTCTTGCATCTCAAGACCTATACCCAAAACGGCTATGGCGAGGAATACGAGTCCAAGTGGTGGCCGCAGCTGCAACAGATGGTCGGTAAGGAGTATCTGGACCCCGATTCCTGGCACCTGACCCATCGCCCAATCCCCACCTGTCTGCGCAACCATGCCCTGATCAGTGAGGTCAATGCAGGGCGCGGCCCGATCCATATGGTGACCATGGAGGCCTTCCAGGACCCGCATCTCGAAGAGATCGGTTGGCACAACTTCTTGGGGATGACCGTGGGCCAGGCCGTGCTCTGGGCAGCGACCGATGTCGATCCGAAGAATGAGAATCCGGAACTGACCACTTCTGAGCCCTATGTCATGGGCTCCCATGCTACAGGCTGCGGTGCCTGGTGCTCTGGTCCCGAGGATGTCTCGCCGCCTGAGTATTTCTGGGGCTATAACCGGATGACCACGGTCGAAGGTCTGTTCGGTGCCGGCGATGCCGTGGGCGGTACCCCGCATGCCTTCTCCTCCGGCTCATTCACCGAGGGTCGGTTGGCGGCCAAGGCGGCCTGCAAGTATATCGACGACGGCAAGGCCGAGGGGATTCGGGTCTCGGACGAGCAGATCAATCGCCGCCGCGCCGAGATCTATAAGCCTCTGGAGCATTACCGGATCTATCGCAACGAGATCACCGCGGGCACGGTCAACCCGAACTATATCACCCCGCGTCAAGGGCTCGATCGCCTGCAAAAGCTCATGGATGAATACTGCGGTGGTGTCAGCACCAACTATATGACCAATGAAAAGCTATTGAACATTGGTCTGAAGAAGCTCAAATATCTCGAGGAAGACCTTGAGAAATTGGGTGCCGAGAATATCCATGAGCTATTGCGCGCCTGGGAGCTCAAGCATCGCCATCTCACCTCCGAGGCGGTAATGCACCATACCCTGTTCCGCAAAGAGACTCGCTGGCCGGGGTATTACTATCGCGGTGACTATCTCAAGCTCGATGATGAGAATTGGCATGTCCTGACCGTCTCGCGCCGCGATCCCGAGACCGGCGAATACACCATGGAGAAGGCACCCTGTTATCATCTGGTTGAAGACTGAACGACCAGGTGTTTCGCTGAATCGAGGTCTGGGTCCCCGGCCGTTCGGGGCCCAGGCTTTTTTCTGTAGATGCACGATGAATATCAATGAATTAAGCGATGACGAGATCCTGGCGATCGCCCATCCGCTGTGGGATGAATTGGTCAGATACTCTAACGAAGGCAATTATGTGAAGTTTATCCGTCACTTCTCGTTGAATCTAAGGCGGGGCCTCAATGAGATCGAGATGGGTAAACAATTCACCCATAGCGAGCTCGCCCGTAACCTTTCCGAAGAGCGCGACTGTCTGGGATTGATCCGGCGCGGCGAGCATGTCACGGTCTTATATCGGGTGCGCTGCAAGGTCCGAGAGGGCGAATGGCTGGGCCGGATGGTATTGGGCTATGAGGATGGCGAGGTGCGCATCTTTGGTGCCTCGATCTTTTGAGGGTGTCATGAGCTATACGATCTGCGACGACATGTTCGTCGAGCTCATCTATCGCGTGCTGGATCAAGAAACCGGCGAGGTCTTGAGCGCGGTCGAGTTTCCCCTAGGCTATGTCCAGGGACGCAATACCATCCTTTCGCCGCAGGTCATGGCCGAGCTGGTGGGAAAGGCAGCAGGCGATCGAATCAGTATCCCGATCAATTGTACGGCACTCTATGGACCACGCGATGAGTCACTCGTGGTCATCGATCGCTTAAGCAACGTCCCTGATGCATATCACCAATTGGGTCTAGAGATCCTGATGGAGAATGACCAGGGCCAGATCAGACGCTTTCGCGTGGTAAGTATGGACGATGAGACCCTGACGCTCGACGGCAATCATCCGCTCTGTGGCCGGACGGTTGTCTTTGAGCTCGAGATCCTTAGTGTGCGCGAGGCGAGCGAGGAAGAGATCATGGCAGGCGGCGCGCTTGAATCTGCGCCTGATCTCAGCGGGTTACCGGTCAGGCCGCTTTGAATATGGCGGGATAGCCCAGGTCTATCCTTTGACCTTGCGAAAAAGCCTTTGCATGACACCATAGACCTGATCATAGGTATAGGCATTCTCGCCGCAATGAATGAGCTCATCCTCGCCCAGACGAAATGTTAAATAAGGATGGACTTCGAGCGTAGTGGAAGGGATGGGCGCGAGATCATCGATGACCCCCGTAATGCTCAAGGCGATACTGGCCGTTAAATCCTCTAATTGATCGGCACAGATGCCGGCCTCAATCAGCTTGATCCTTATCCGTTCGACGAGTTCGGCGGTAAAGGCGGCCTGGAGGGTATCGAACCTTGCCTGATCGAGTATCAGACGCATGGGATTGCAAGTGATCCGACTGAAAGGGGGCTTGTATTAAACACCGCGCCCCAGGCAAGGGGACGCGGCCAACGGACTCAGGGGCGCTTGGGGGTCTGATACGGGATCTCCTTTTGGAAGGGCTCCCAGATCATTTCATAACCGACGAACCCCTTTTCATTAGGCTCTTTTTGTCGGGTGACGGCATAACGGGTATAGCCATCGGGGACCTTGGGACGGGCTTTTGCGGGTTCGCTCATGGTTGCCTACCATATCAAGATAAAACGAAGCGCTTTGCAAGCTACTGCGCCCTCAGCCACCTGTCAAGCGCTCGCCTGGATTCGCAGCTCTGGCATTGCGCGGCATCTTCATTGGGCAGGGCCATCCTATCGGCATGGGACTAGCGTTCGAGTTCTTGCAATTCAAAGCTCAGGCTGTCCAGGTCACCTAGGACCCAGGTTGCAGCGAGCGCACCTAAGCCGGCCACCGTTCCGGGATTGATCAACCAGGTCTTGCCGCCTTTTGCATTATCGAGACAGCGGATCTCGGGCTCATGGCTATGGCCACAGCACACCAAATCATACTGACCAGTACAGGCAAAGGCCTCGCCGATATGCGGATAATGGGTCATAAAGATCCGCCGCCCGGCGAGCACGAGATCGGCATCATTGCCATGATAGCTGAGTTGACCGTTCGAGCGGCAGGCGAGACGGGAGATCGACACGGGGTCGCCGAGATTATTGCCGTGGATCACATGGATCGGCAGATCGAGTTTGAGCGCAGCCAACAAGGTATTGGTCCCGATCAGGTCGCCACAATGCAGGACGCATTCGGCACCGCGGATCTTGGCCTCGGCGATGGCAGTGGCCAGCATGGGGCCGCGATCATGGCTGTCAGAGAGGATACAAATCTTCATGATGATGATGACTCGGGGAAAACGCCCTTTTGCGTCCTATGATGGCTAGATACGGTCATTGCCGCAATCTTTAGGCCCCTGAAATCGCCATGCCTGACTTGTCATCTATCTTTGGTCCGGCCGGCTGCTTGGCCGAGGCGATCCCGGCCTTTACCCATCGGCCTCAACAGCAGGCGATGGCCGAGCGGGTCGCGGCGATCGTCGCCTGTGGCGGGGTACTAGTCTGCGAGGCGGGTACAGGGACCGGTAAGACCTTTGCTTACCTGGTACCGGCGATGCTGTCGGTGCGCAAGGTCATCGTCTCCACCGCCACGCGCCACCTCCAGGATCAATTGTTCCGGCACGACCTGCCTCTGATCCGGGATGCGCTCCAAATCCCCCTGACAGCGCCTTGCTCAAGGGGCGGGGCAATTATCTTTGCCGCCACCGTCTGCAATTGGCGTTCTCCCAACTCTCCCTGATCGATCGCGAACAGCATGCCTGGTTGAAACAGATCCGCGACTGGGCCCAAATGACCCAAAGCGGCTATATCGCTGAGCTGTCGATCCCCGAGGATATACCGATCTGGAGCTGGCGCACGACAGCGAGCTGGAGGCAAGGCGCAAGGCTATGGCATGCGTGCCGACATTGCGGGAATGCGCCCTGCGACTAGGTACGGCGGTCCAGGCGCTGCGCCTGAGCCTAGGCGAATCCGACCGGCGTGGTCCCTGGGGCGAGCTGGAGGCGCAGGCAAGGGTCCAGCAGGCCCTAGCTGGGCTTACCCCCCAGATCCAGCATCTGATCCATGTCCTGGCCTCGGTTGCAGGTCATCACGAGGCGCTGGATGCCTGTCTGGAGCGCGTGCAGGAATTGCTGGGGCGGCTCAATCGGCTGGCCAGACCGCCTGCAGACAATGCGGTTCATTGGTTTGAGACCGCCGGACGCAGCTGGCGTCTCCATGAAACGCCGCTCGAGATCGCCGAGGTCTTTCGCTCGCGTCTCAAACAGCCCGGCGCGGCCTGGGTATTCACCTCGGCGACCCTAGCCATGGGTGAGGACTTCGACCATTTCACCTCGAGGCTAGGGATCGAGCAGGCCGAGACCGCGCGCTGGGATAGCCCCTTTGACTATCGCCGGCAAGCGCTATATTTCATCCCGCATAGGATGCCCGAACCCTCGGCAGCCGACTACAATCGGCATCTGCTGGAGCTGGCGTGCGAGCTGTTGGACTATAGCCAGGGGCGGGCTTTTCTCCTCTTCACTAGCCATCGCGCCCTGCGCGAGGTCGCCAAGGGATTGGCGGACCGGATTCGCTATCCGCTATCGATTCAGGGGGCAGCCCCCGGGCTGAGCTGCTCGAACGCTTTCGTCGACTCGGTAATGCGGTCTTGCTGGGGACCGCAAGCTTTTGGGAGGGGGTGGATGTGCGTGGTCAGGCCCTATCCTGTGTCCTGATCGACCGGTTGCCCTTTGCCTCACCTGGCGACCCGGTGCTGGCTGCGCGCATCGAGGCACTGCGTTTGGCGGGTCACGACCCCTTCTGGGAGTACCAGGTACCTCAAGCGGTGATCGCCCTCAAACAGGGTGCTGGGCGGCTGATCCGAGGCAGCGAGGATTGGGGCGTCCTGGTTATCTGCGACCCGCGCCTCTCATCGCGTGGGTATGGACAGGTCTTTCTCAACAGCCTGCCACCGATGACCCAGACCCAAGCGATCGCCGATGTACGGCGCTTTTTCGCAGTGGAGGCAGTGACTGAGCGGTGAGAAGGTCAGGGTGCGGCTTCATCAGAAGGCTTGAGTGATTACCGATGAACATCGTAAATTGGCTTGCCTGTTTGTTTGGGGGCAGGCCGAATAGGGACCATGAGGCGGCGAACAGCGATTTTCGGAAACCTCCAAAGACGGATGTATCGGTCGCTGAGCCTGAGTCGTGGGAGGCCTCGGGCTGCGATGAACTCGCCGAGCCGGTTTGCGCGGTCTCGTCGCAGCAGGTCGATGACTGGTTTTATCCCTGGCTGTTTGAGTGCGACGCCTTCGAAGACCTCCCTCTCACCCCGAGCGAGACCTCCCTGCTCAATGCCTTCAAGCAGGTTGCCGCTGGGCAAAGGCTTTCCAACCAGCTCGTCCCCCGTCTGCCGATGGTCATCCCTCAGGTGATGCGTAGCCTCAAGGACGAACGTATGAGTGGGATCCAGCTTGCGCGCCAGATCGCCAAGGACCCTGTGTTGGTGGGCGAGGTGATACGCGTGGCCAACAGCCCTTACTACCGGCGTGCCCGCAAGATCGCCAGTCTCGAACAGGCAATCGTGCTTCTGGGACGGGACGGTCTCCAGCAACTCATCGCCCGGGTGGCCTTTTATCCGATCTTCAAACTGCGCGGCGGTCATGTCATCCATCAGGCGGCAGCCCGCGTCTGGTGTCAGTCCGAGGGTTGCGCCCTGGTTTGCCACTGTCTTGCCAAACGGTTCGAGGAGGATATGTTTGCTGCCTATCTATCTGGCTTGGTGGCCAACCTGGGTTTGATTGTTGGTCTGCGGCTCATGGACCAACAACTCGCCCTCGGTCACGACCCTTTGCCGCGCGCCGCTTCCTTTTATCGCGAATTCATCGTCCTGGCCCGGCAACTGTCACAGCGGATCATCGAGGACTGGAGCTTTCCCAAGGAGGTCATCGCAGCACTCAGTGAACAGATCGAACCCGATGGGGAAGGGGCGCATTCCCCGCTCGGTCGCTGTCTCAGGCTCGGGGAGCGTTACAGCAAGCTCCATCTCTTGATCGATAAAGGTCATCTCTCTGTTGGGGACTTCGATGCGGCAGCACTGATGGCCGACCCTTGTTATCGGCGATTGCTGGTCGAATCCACCGCTTGAGGCATTCGCAGCCATGATCCTGCGTCTTGTCGTAGCCGTTGCCTTCCTGGGTCTGATCCTGTGGGCGGTACAGCACCTGCGCCGCCTCCCGCGCCCGGTATTGATGCGCCGGTTCGGGCAGGCAGCGCTCTGGGGCGTCATCGTCTTGTTACTCTTCGCCGTTCTCACCGGGCATTTGGGCCTGCTCTTGGCCCTGCTCGGCGCCGCCCTGGTCTTGCTGGGCCGGTTTCTGTCCGCCCTGCCGCTGCTCCATCAGCTCTGGCAGGCGCTCAATAGCAACAGGGCCAGAGGTCCAGGGGAGGGTGCAAGCTCGCGGCGCGCCTCGCACGGTGCCGATGAGCTCAGCGAGGCGGAGGCCCGCGCCATCCTAGGCGTAGGGCCAAAGGCCGATGCCGCGGCCATCCGCGCCGCGCATCGCCGATTGATGCAGCGCCTGCATCCCGACCGCGGCGGATCGGATTATCTGGCCGCGCGGATCAACGCCGCCAAACGGCGGCTGCTCGGCGAATAGCCATGGCCTTCAGGGTCGCGTATGTCTGCAATGCCTGCGGTGCGCGTCATCCCAAATGGGTCGGCCAATGCCCGGACTGTGGGGCCTGGAACAGCCTACAAGAGGTTGCCGGGCCCCGCCCATCCCCTGGTCGTATGGCCAGCGGGCGGGAGGGCGGCTATGCCGGAAGCCAGACCGCCCAGATTGAGGACCTGTGGGCGATCAGTCCCGATGAGCAGCCGCGCCTCCCGACGGGGATTGGAGAGCTCGATCGGGTCTTAGGCGGGGGCCTGGTCAGCGGTTCGGTGATCCTGATCGGCGGTGACCCTGGGATCGGTAAATCGACCCTGTTGCTTCAGTCTTGCGCCCATCTGGCGGGTACCCTCCCTGTGCTCTATATCAGCGGTGAGGAGTCCCCCCAGCAGATCGGATTGCGCGCGCGCCGCTTGGGGCTATCAGGCACAGGCATCCGGCTGCTCGCCGAGACCTGTGTCGAACGGGTCCTGGCCCAGGCCGAGCGCGAACATCCGGGCGCCATGGTGATCGATTCGATCCAGACCCTCTATACCGAGACCTTGCCCTCTGCTCCGGGCTCGGTCTCACAGGTGCGCGAGACGGCGGCGCAACTGGTGCGCTTTGCTAAACAGCGCGCCACGGCCATGTTTCTGGTCGGCCACGTCACCAAGGATGGCACCCTGGCCGGACCTCGGGTCCTCGAACACATGGTCGATACCGTACTTTATTTCGAGGGTGAACAGGGCGGTACCTTTCGGCTCCTGCGCTCGATCAAAAACCGCTTCGGTGCGGTCAATGAGCTGGGGGTCTTTGCCATGGGCGACCAGGGGCTGCGCGAGGTCAAAAACCCCTCGGCCATCTTTTTATCGCGACATGATCAGGCGGTGCCTGGGACCCTGGTGATGGTGACCCGGGAGGGGACTCGCCCGCTGTTGGTCGAGGTCCAGGCATTGGTCGATGAGAGCCCACTGGCCAATCCGCGCCGCGTGGCCCTGGGGCTCGATCAGAACCGGCTATCCATGCTCCTAGCCGTGCTCCACCGGCATGGGCGGGTGGCGATGTTCAATCAGGATGTCTTCGTCAATGTGGTAGGCGGTGTGCGGATCACTGAGACCGCTGCCGATCTGCCGGTGATGCTGGCTGTCCTGTCCAGTTTTCGCGACCGCCCTTTACCTTTGGACCTCGCCGCCTTCGGTGAGATCGGGCTGTCCGGTGAGGCCCGGCCTGTCCCCAATGGTCCGGACCGGCTGCGCGAGGCGGCCAAACACGGGATCAAACGCGCCATCGTGCCCAAGGGCAATGCCCCGAAAGAGGGGATCAAGGGCCTCGAGATCCAGGTGGTCAAAACATTGTCCGAGGCGATCGAGGCGGCATTCTGAGCCAGCCGGCCCCATTATTTGTCATCGAAGGGCCACGGTTCTGTCATCAGCGCTCAGTATGCTTCTCGCGTCTATCTTGAACCTGACAGTACCCTAGGGGAGTATCTATGCACATCCAGATCCGCCCGCTCGTTGCGGCCATCGCGGCCCTGGTAAACGCCGCCGCCTTTGCCGGCACCCTTGAGTTCCTCGACCAAGCGCCGGTGCCGCGCACCGATGCCGAAAAACGCGCCATCCTGACCGCAACCCGGGCCGTCGTTGATGGCCTACCCATCAACATCGCTTATCAGCTCATTCTGCGCTCGGGCCAGACCGGGGTCCAAGATCCCAATGGTTTCCGTTTTGGTCAGCTCTACGACATCCAGGGCCGTCCCCTGGTTGCCGAAGATGGCTCGCCCTATATCTCTAATGACAATGATTTTTCGTCGCTGCTGCGCGGTCGGCGCGACGGCAAGCTCTATATGGTCTCGCATTTCGAGTCGCGCCCCGGGGCCATGTATATCACCGAGCTCGCTCAGGACCCGGGTAATGGCCGTCTGACCGCGCTGCGCACCCGTCCGCTCGACTTCTCCCAGTTCAATGGCGGCTGGGTACATTGCGCTGGCAGCGTCACGCCCTGGGGAACCCATCTGGGTTCAGAGGAGTATGAGCCGGATGCCAAGCAGTGGCGCGATGGCAAGATCAGCGAATACAACGCTGCTATGGCCGCCTATTTCCGCGCTACGCCCGAAGAGGCCGGCACGGTGATGAACCCCTATGACTATGGCTGGCCGATCGAGGTCGTCGTCGATGACTACAATACCGTCTCGGTGCAGAAGCACTATGCCATGGGCCGCATCGCCCTCGAACTCGGCTATGTGATGCCCGACGGCAAGACGGTCTATTTGTCAGATGATGGGACCAATGTCGGTCTATTCCGGTTCATCGCCAGCCAACCGGGCAACCTGAGCGCAGGTGCGCTCTGGGTGGCCCAGTGGAACCAGAAGGATTCCAAGGGGGCCGGTCTGGCCAAGATCAATTGGATCTATCTGGGTTGGACCACAGATCAAGAGGTGCGCGATTGGATAGCCCGCTATCGCTTTGAAGACATCTTTGATGTGGCCGAGCCGGTCGCCGCAAGCAAGGACGCCCCGCCTACCTGTCCCGAAGGCTTTACCTCAATCAACGCCGGGCATGACGATGGTTCACACCAATGCCTGCGTCTGCGCGATATCAATGGGGACGGGGCGATCAACTGGAAGGATGAAAACATCGCCTCGCGCCTAGAGACCCGGCGCTGGGCGGCCATGCAAGGCGGGACCACCGAGTTCCGTAAGATGGAGGGTATCACCTATGACCCAGACCGCCAGCGCCTGTATGTGGCCATGTCCGAGATCGACCGCGGCATGCTCGATTACAGCCGCGCCGGCAAACCGCCCAAGAGCTATGACAAATACGACCGTGGCGGCCCGAACCATATTCGTCTCGATCAGCCCAATGTCTGCGGCGGGGTCTATGGCCTGCATCTCGACGGCAACTATACGGCGGTCGATATGTTCCCCGTAGTGGTCGGCCGCCCGCTGACCATGGACTATGGTGCGTCTGCCGAAGCGCCTGACTATGACAAGGTCAACAAATGCGACCTGAATGGGATCGCCAACCCCGATAATATCACCTATATCCCTAGCTATCACACCCTGATCATCGGTGAGGATACCGGCGCCGGTCACCAGAATGACGTCATCTGGGCCTATAACATCAATTCAGGCAAGCTGACCCGTCTCCAAACCACGCCCTATGGCTCTGAGACCACCTCGCCCTATATATATCCAAACATCAATGGCTTCGCCTATCTGATGTCGGTCGTCCAGCACCCCTATGGCGAATCGGACGAGGATAAGCTCGAGGAACCGGGCCAGCTCTTTGGCTATACAGGTTATTTCGTCTTCCCGCCCTTGAATAAATAAGGCCGAGATCTAGCTGGCGTTTTGTGCATTCGCGCTGACACCTGCATTAGATCAGCATTTCCCTGACGGCGTGCCCGTAGCCGGGCCGCCGTTATTTTTATGGAGGATGCTAGATGTCCCGTCATCAATCCTGGCTATTTATAATGGCTTTGACGATTCCCTGGCTCTTATCTGAAGCCGCAAGCCTCGATGAGCGGATCCTTCAGAACGAAACGCCCCATATCGTCTCGCAGTGTTATACGAAGATGGTCGATGCCCAGGGGCGGGTGCATAACCCCTGCTATACCTGTCACACCCGCTCGGAGCCGCCGAATTACATCAATGATCAGGATCTCCAGCTGGCCTTCAGCTTTCCAGCCCCTGCTGAGGAAAACCCTTGGAAGAATCTTTATAAGGACCGCCGGGCGGCGATGGCGGCGATCAGCGATGCCGAGATGCGCGCCTATCTCCGTCAAAGCAACTATCTGGATGCCGAGGGGCGTATCATCCCCGCCCAGCGTCTCGCCAAGCCGCCGGCGGACTGGGACTATAACGACAATGGGCGCTGGGAGGGTTTTATTCCGGATGCCTATTTTCGATTTGACGAGGAGGGCTTTGACCTCGACCCTGAAGGACGGCCAACGGGATGGCGGGCCTTTGCCTATTATCCCTTCCCCGGAACCTTTTGGCCGACCAATGGCTCGACCGATGATGTGCTGATCCGGCTAGCCGAGCCGTTCCGACGCGCCCTCAACGGTGAGTTTGACCGAACGGTCTATAAGACCAACCTCGCCATCGTCGAGTCTCTGATCCGCCGGCGCGACATCCCGATCGAACCGGTCGATGAGGCGGCGCTCGGCAGGGTGGACCTCGACCGCGATGGGGCGATCGGGACGGCCCAATGGGTGCGTTATGACTGGGCGCCGCGCGAGGGGCGGTTGATGTGGTATGTCGGTCAGGCCCTTGAGGAACAGCGGGCAGGACGCCTGCATCTGGCAGCAGGCCTCTATCCCGAGGGGACAGAGTTTTTGCATACCGTGCGCTATATCGATGTCGATGAACGCGGCGACAACAAGCTCTCGGCGCGCATGAAAGAGGTCCGCCATGCCATCAAGCGTTATTGGATGAGCTACGCGGACCTCGATCTGCGCCAGGCCGCCGAGTTTAAAGAGCGCCACGACTTCCCCGACCGGGTACGCGCCTTTCGCGGCAATCTTGAATCTGGTCTAAGCAACGATCAGGGCTGGGTCTATTCGGGCCTAATCGAGGATGCTGAGGGTCAATTGCGCCCGCAAAGCTATGAGGAACTGGCCTTTTGTATCGGCTGTCATGGCGGGATTGGGGCAACCACCGATTCAAGCTTTGCCTTTCCGCGTCGCCTCGGGGCCGATCACTTCCAGCGCGGCTGGTTCCATTGGAGCCAGAAGGGACTCGAGGGGCTCCCTGAACCCCTGCGACGCGATGGTGAGCCTGAGTATGCCTTTTATCTCAAGGTCAATGGGGCAGGGGATGAGTTTCGCCATAACCGCGAGGTGATGGCCCGTTTCTTTGACGCCAAGGGTGAACTCAAGCCGCAGATGCTTAAGCGTCTGCGCGAGGACATCAGCCTTCTGCTCTATGCCTCACCTGAGCGCGCCATGCAACTTAACAAGGCCTATCGCGTCATCGTCAAGGAACAAAGCTTTATCGAGGGACGGGACGCCATGATCGAGACCGCCGGCTTTGATGTCCACCCCTGGGTGGATCGCTATACCCCCACTGGGATCAAGGAGCCGTTGCTCGGCTACTGATGCTGTCGCTGAAAAGCTTCTATCCTTAGCGAGTTAGCATCTTACCCAGGAGACCAGGCGATGGCGGTTTGTCACCCAATCGGTAGGCGGGTGGGCAGTGGATGGTCGCTAAGGCGCTGTGTTGCGATATTGGCAGCATTGGCGGGGCTGAGCGACTCGACCAGCGCCCAGCCGCCATCTGTCGCTGGATCCCCTGCCCCTGCCATCCCTCTATCGCTCGAACCCTGGGTCCCCTGGGTCCTGGAGGAGGGGATGCCTGGACGCGACCTGCGTCTTTGCACCTTGGATGACCAAGGAAAGGAACGCCTATGCGCCTGGCCAGGGGTTTTGTCGTTAGAGATTGCTGAGGGCGGTGGGCGCTTTGTCCAGGAGTGGACGCTGGCAGCGTCGGCTTGGGTCTGGTTGCCTGGCGATGAGACCCACTGGCCGGAGTCGGTCCAGACCGCGGATCAAGCAACACCGGTCGTGTTACGGGATGGACGCCCGGCGGTTTTTCTGCCAGCGGGCCATCATCGCCTGAGCGGACGCTTTGTTTGGCGCCAGCCGCCCGAGTCGCTGCCCCTGCCGCCCGAGACCGTGCTGGTCACCCTGGTACAGGCGCAGGGTGCACCGCGCCCGGTCCAGCCCGATCGCGAGGGGCGGTTATGGCTGCGGGAGCCCGCCCAGACCCCTAGCGAGGAGCGCGAGCGGCTCGAGGTCAGGGTTTACCGGCTGATCGATGACGACCTGCCGCTGCGGGTGCTAACCCGGCTCGAACTCTCCATCTCTGGGCGTGCCCGCGAGATCCACCTGGGTCCGGTGTTACTCGCCGGCGGCATCCCCTTTGACCTGCACAGTTCCCTGCCGACTCGCCTTGAGCCGGATGGCAGTTTGCGCCTCCAGGCCCGTCCGGGGCGCTTTATCGTCCAGGTGGCGAGCCAGCACCCAGGGCTGATCGACCAGTTGAGGTGTCCTGCTTTGGCGGCGCCCTGGCCCCAGCGCGAGGTCTGGGCCTTCCTTGCCCATCCCGAGCGCAGGCGTGTCGAACCGCACGGTCTGGAACGGCTCGATCCCACCCAGTCCGGCATCCCGCCCGAATGGGCGCGCCTGCCGGTCTATGCTGCCGAGCCTGAGCAGACCCTGAGTCTTGCTGAGACTGGACGCGGCGATCCTGACCCCCAGCCCGACCGCCTGCGCCTGAACCGTGAGCTCTGGCTCGATTTCGCCGGCGGGGGTTGGAGCCTGCGCGACCGGCTGAGCGGTAACCTGACCCGAAGCTGGCGGATCGAGGTCCGCCCGGGGGTAGAGCTTGGTCAGGTACGGGTGGACGATCGACCGCTGCTGATCAGCCGTGTGAGTCCCGAAACCCCCCCGGGGGTCGAGGTGCGACACGGTGACCTGGAGCTGGTCGCTGAGAGCCGGATCTCAGGAGATGCCGGCTGGATACCGGCCTCGGGCTGGGCACTGACCCTGGATGGTGCCACGGCCCGAGTCAATCTGCCGCCGGGCTGGGATGTGCTCGCCGCCTTCGGCTCGGATCAGCCTCCAGAGACCTGGTTGAACCGCTGGACCCTGCTCGATCTCTTTTTGGTGCTGGTGATCACGCTCGGGGTCGGGCGTCTGTGGGGCCTGGGCTGGGGTTTCTTGGCCTTGATCGCGCTGGGTCTAACCTGGCTCGAATCCGGCGCACCCCATCTGGTCTGGCTGCATCTCTTGGCCGCTGCGGCCCTGTTGCGCCTGCTGCCGGACCAGCCTAGGAGTCAAGGCCTAAAACGCTGGGGTTTCTTGATACGCTGGTATCAACGCCTAGCATTGTTGACACTGCTGGTGATCGGCCTGCCGTTTCTGGTCGCTGAGGTGCGCAACGCCATCTATCCGCAGCTTGCCATGCCCGAGCCACCGACACCGGCCGGCGTATATAGATCCAAGGTGGTAGCGGACGAGGGGCGCCGTGCCCCAGCGTTGGCACGCGAGCCTCTGCCCGAATCCCTGATGCAGGACAAGGCGATCGGGATATCGGCCCCAGCACCCCGCCCGCTCGAACGCCTGGACCCCAAGGCCCTGATCCAGACCGGTCCGGGCATCCCAGATTGGCAATGGCGCTCGCTCGAACTGAGCTGGACGGGCCCAGTGGGACCCGAGGCCGGTGCGCGCCTATGGCTGCTGACGCCGGCGGTCAATCTGCTCTGGGCCTTGATCGGGGCGGTGCTGCTGGTGATCCTGGGTATCCGGCTGGCAGGTCTGGATCTGCGCGTGTCTTTCGCCAAGGGGCGGTCAGGGTCGGTCTTGCCCCTGATGCCCCTCGCCCAGATCGGTCTGGGCCTCCTGCTGGCTGGCGCCGCCGGCATCCCGCGTCTTGCCAGTGCCGAGCCGCCCGCTGCAGCGCAGGCAAGCGCTTTCCCCAGCCCCGAGCTCTTGCAGGAATTGCGCACCCGCCTGCTGAGGCCGCCTGAGTGTCTGCCTCAGTGCTTGAGCCTGGCAAGCTTAGAGATCAGGGTTGCCCCTGATCAGCTGACCCTGGAGCTCAGCCTGGATGCAGCGGCGCATCTCGCCGCCCCTGTATTGGACGGACGCTCCGGCTGGGTGCCGGCGCGGATCGTGCTCGATGGCGAAGCGCTCGATCGCCTGCGGCGCGATGGGGCGGGGCGGCTGCTGGTCCCCTTGATCCCAGGACGTCACCGGTTGCAGATGCAGGGTCCATTGGGGGCAGCGGAGCGGGTCGATCTTGCCTTGGCGCTCCAGCCGCACCGGGTCGAGGCCTTTGCCGAGGGCTGGCGGATCGAGGGTCTGGCTGCCGAGGGCCGTCCCGGGGCGCAGTTTCAGTTGCTGCGGCTAGCCGAGTCAGGGACAACGGCTGACCGTCCGCTGTTCCAGGACGCCCTACCCCCCTTGCTCTTGATCGAGCGCCGGCTCGACCTCGGATTGGTGTGGCGGGTCGAGACCCGAGTGCGGCGGCTCTCCGCACCGGCCTTTCCGGTTCTAGTCCAGGTGCCGCTGCTGCCCGGCGAGTCGGTCCAGACCGCTGGTCTTAAAATCGCGGATGGTCAGGTGCAGGTGGCCCTGGCCCCAGGACAGACCGAGCTTGCCTGGTCAGGTGGCCTGGAGCCGGTCAGCGCCCTGACCCTGACCGCCAGCACCGATCCGCATCTGACCGAGTCCTGGGTATTGAAGCTGGCCCCTATCTGGCATCTGGAGGGGATGGATCTTGCGCCCATCCATGCCCAGGGCCAGGGCGACGGCTGCCTGCCACAGTGGCGCCCCTTGCCTGGCGAGCGTCTGACCCTGCGCCTGAGCCGACCAGAGGCCGTCCCCGGATCTACCCTGACGCTCGATCAGGTCAGCCTACAGGTCGCACCCGGACAGCGCGGTAGCGATGCTACCCTGACCCTGAACGCCCGCAGCACTCAGGGTGGAACCTATCGACTGCATTTGCCCGCAGGTGCTGAGCTGCGCACCCTCAGCGCCGATGGCCGCGCTCTGCCGCTCCCGGCAACCCGTACTGGATGGATCGATCTGCCTCTGGTCCCGGGCAGCCAGATGCTAGGGCTGGGCTGGCGCTCTGATCGGCCCCTGACCCTGAATTTCAGCCCACCTCGTCCAGATCTGGGCCAAGAGGCGGTCAATATCCGGCAGTCTCTGCATCTGCCGGATGATCGCTGGGTGCTTTGGGTCTGGGGGCCGGGGATGGGTCCGGCGGTGCTGTTCTGGGGGCTGTTTGCGATCGTCTTTGGGCTTGCCCTGATCCTGGCCCGGTTACGCCTGACGCCCTTACGCTGGTCTGATTGGCTGCTGCTCGGCTTGGGTCTGGCCTTCTCCTCGATCTGGAGCGGCCTTATGGTAGCGGGTTGGTTGTTCGCCTTGGGCTGGCGCAGTCGGCTCGATCCGGCCCAGCTGCGCTGGTGGCATTTCAACCTGATCCAGGTCGCTTTGGTAGCCCTGACCCTGGTGGCGCTTGCGGCCCTGATCGGCGTGGTGCAACAGGGCCTGCTTGGCTATCCCGAGATGTGGGTGCGCGGGCAGGGTTCCAGCGCCACTGTCTTGAACTGGTATCAGGACCGCGGGGGACCGCTGCTGCCGCAGATCGGGGTGGTCTCGGTGCCCCTTTGGGTCTATCGCGTCCTGATGCTTGCCTGGGCCCTATGGTTGGCGGCCCATCTGCTCGCCTGGTTGCGCTGGGGATTTCTGAGTTTCACCCACCCGAGCCCTTGGCTGGAGCGGCCTAGGGGCGCGGCGGGTGCGCAGGCGGATGATCTAAGCCTCGATGGGGTTAGCGGTGCGCCCGGACAGCAAGGGGGGCAAGAGATCGACACGCCGGTCAACGCTCGCGGCGCTGGATGAGGCGTTTGAGACGTCTCTTCTTGGCGATCTGCCGGGGGGTGAGGGTGTTGCGCTTGCCCTCATAGGGGTTCTGTCCGGTCTTGAACTCGATACGCAGCGGGGTCCCGAAGAGGTCGAGACCCTCGCGAAAGCGGTTGATGAGATAGCGCTGGTAGGTCTCGGGGACCGCCTCGGTCTGGTTACCGTGGATGATGATGAACGGCGGGTTGCGTCCACCCTGATGGGCATAGCGCAACTTGATGCGCCGACCCTTCACCAGCGGCGGTGGGTGCTCTTGGACAGCGGATTCGAGCAGGCGATTGAGCTCAGGGGTGGACAGATCGCGGTTGGCATTGGCATAGACCAGATCCACGGCATCGAGCAGATGGCCTACGCCCGTCCCATGCAGGGCCGAGATGCGATAGACCGGCGCAAAGTCGAGAAAACGCAGCCGGCGCTCAAACTGGGTGCGCACCTGGGCACGAAGCTCGGGCTCTAGACCGTCCCATTTATTGATCGCCACGATCAAGGCGCGCCCGCTGTCGAGGATGTGGCTGCCCAAGGTGGCATCCTGTTCGGCGATCCCCGCCCGGGCATCGAGGACGAGGATCACGACATGGGCCTGATCGATCGCCTGCAGGGTCTTGATGACGCTGAACTTTTCGATCGGGTCATCGATGCGGGCGCGGCGGCGCAGGCCCGCAGTGTCGATCAGGGTATAACGCTGCTCTTGGCCGGGACGTTCAAAGGGGATGAAGATGCTATCGCGGGTGGTGCCTGGGCTGTCGAAAGTGACCAGACGCTCCTCGCCGAGCAGCCGATTGATCAGGGTGGATTTGCCGACATTGGGACGACCGACGACCGCAACCCTGATCCGCTCGGGGTCTGCGGCGGACAGGTCGGTACCCGCCACAGTCTCCGGGAGATGTTCGAGGACCTGTTCGATCAGGTCATGGACACCCATCCCTTGCGTGGCAGAAATTGTCCAGGGCTCGCCGAGGCCAAGCTGGTGAAAGTCGGCGGACAGGATCGACGGATTGCCGATATCACTTTTATTGACGGCCAGGGTCAGGGGCTTGCCGAGACGGCGCAGGCGCTGGGCGAGTGCCAGGTCCTCCGGGGTGCAACCGACCCTGGCATCGACGAGAAAGAGCAGGTGATCGGCCTCGTCGATCGCGCGCTGGACCTGGCGCTCCATCAGGGTCTCGATACCGCTGGGGGTCGTACCAATGCCGCCGGTATCGACCACGACATAGGGTCTGGAACCCAGCCGTCCGATCCCATACTGGCGATCTCGGGTCAGGCCAGGCAGGTCGGCGACCAAGGCGGCACGGGTGCGCGTCAGGCGATTGAACAGGGTCGATTTGCCGACATTGGGCCGGCCGATCAGGGCAATGACGGGCAACATGGCTCAAAGGGGTAGGGTGGGCAAGGTTGCCCACCGGTGTGATTTATCGCTCGTTCCTCATGGGTACTAGGGCTAGGGCTGCTGCAAGGCGCAGAGGGTACCATCCTCGCCATAGATATAGACCCGCCCCTCGGCAACCAGGGGACGGGCACTGATCCTGGACTTGGCTAGACGGGCGCGCCCGATCAGGGCGCCGTCGCGCTTGGCGAGCAGATGTACATAGCCTTCTAGGTCGCCTACCAGGAGATTATTCCCCAGGATGGCAGGTGCGGTCAGCCGCCGATAGTGCAACTGATCCTGTTTCCAGCGCCCGGCGCCGTCCCGAGGATCAGCAGCCCACACCTGGTCCTCCGAATCTGTGATATAGATCCCTTCGGCATCGGCTGCCAGCCCTGCATGGACTGATAGCTTACGCCGCCAGAGCACCTCGCCGCGCTTGTCTTGAACACCCGCGAGGTCGCCGTTGTAAGCGCCGATATAGATCGTCTCGCCTACCCAGATGGGATCGGCGTCGATGTCGGTGATACGTGCAAGCTCGGTGCGTCCGCCTGGGCGAGTAATGACGACCTCCCAAAGCGGCAATCCATCGCTTGGGCTGAGTTTGACCAGCTTGCCGCCTGCCAGCCCAATCACGATCCCGTCCTCGGTTAAGAGCGGCGTGCTGCTGCCGCGCAGGGTCAGGACCGGCGGGGGATAATTGACCCGCCACTGGATCTGTCCCGTCGCTGCGTCCAGGCTATAGATACTGTCATCGAGCGTATGGACGATCACCCGTCCGCCAGCAGATGGGTCGGGGCGATAGCGGGGAACGGCCAGGATCTCGGCACCGACCGAGGTCCGCCAGAGTTCTTGTCCGTCCTGGAGGGACAGGGCGACCACCTCGCCTTGGCTGGTCCCCACGAGGAGACGCTCGCCGGCAACCTCTGGGCCGGCGCTGATCTTTAAACCGGTCTCGCGGCGCCAGAGCTCGCGTCCTGAGCCCGCATCGAGTGCCACGACCCGCCCAGGCGCGTCTGCCACATAGAGCCGCCCAGCGGCGAGCGCCGGCACAAGGCGCAGTTGGCGCCCTTCAGTGCCGCGAGTCGGCTGGGCCGACCAGGACACCACCAGACCCTGCTCTTGGGCTAGGGGCGGGAGGGGCGAGGGGGGGTGCGGGTCCCGTTCAGGTGCCAGCCAGGGGATCATGCCACAGCCCGATAACCACAAGGCGAAGACCAGGGGCGGGCCAAGACGTCCGATCACTGACCATTCCCCAGGCCGCGGCAGGATCACCTCAAGCTGCCACCCTATCTTGGCCATCTCCGCATCTCTCAATTTTGAGGTAGGAGGCTATCGAGTTTGAGACGGATCAGCATTGCCAGCGGACTGCCGAGCTCGATCGCCCGCTGATAGGCGGATTCGGCTGCGGCACGATCGCCGCGCGTCAGCGCGATGTCACCGCGCACCGCTGCAAAATCAGCCGCAAAGGCGGGGCTAGTATCGTAACGTTCGATTGTCTTTGCCGCCGCCTCGACCTGGTTTTCTGCAAACTGGATGCGTGCCAGGCGCAAGGCTGCGAGCCGGGCGATTGCCGGGTCTGGCGCCTGATCGATCGCCCGCTGTAATTGGTTCATCGCCTCAGAGACCTGCCCAGCCTCATACAGCACCTTGGCGGCGACTAGGGCCCCGAGCGCTGGATAGGCTGTCGATCCGAACGCATCGGCAAGCGCGGCGCTATGTTTCAGCACCGCCTCGGTCTGTTTGTCCGAGGCCGCGAGTATGAGCTGTTCAAAGAGGACCGATGCCTGAGTTGCGGTCTGTTGCTGATGGCCAATCCATAGCCGCCAGCCCCAGATGAGACCTAGACCAATCAGGGCGCCAGCGATGATGGCGGTCCCGTTGTCTTTCCACCAGCGCTTGATGGCCTCAAGCCGTTCCTCGTCGGTTTCGTATTGCACGCTAGGCTCCCATTCCGGCACTTGCCGGCATGACGACATTGACTGAAAGCTCGTCTGCGAGCACAGCGACCAGGGTTTCGAAATCGAGGTCGCGCTGATCCTCAGGGGCGCGCAGGTCCTTGATGCCGATCAGCCCGCGCTCGAGCTCGGCCTCACCCAGGACCAAAGCAAAACGCGCGCCGCTCTTATCGGCTCGCTTGAACTGGGCCTTAAAGCTCCCCCCTCCGCAATTGACCAGCAGCCGCAGCCCCGGCAGCCTGTCGCGCAGCCGCTCGGCCAGGCGTAGCGACTCGATGTCTGCCCTTTCGCCGAGCGCGACCAGATAGGCATCGACGGCTGGATGGGCACTGCGATTCCCTTGTCCTAGAAGCTCGACTAGCCGCTCGATCCCGAGCGCAAAACCGATCGCCGGCGTTGGGCGCCCGCCAAGCTGGGCGATGAGACCATCATAGCGCCCGCCGGCGCAGACCGTACCCTGGGCACCCAGTTGCTCGGTGATCCACTCAAAGACCGTGCGATTGTAATAATCGAGCCCCCGCACCAAGCGCGGATTGATACGATAGGCGATGGCAAGTGCATCAAGACCAGCGCACAGCGTTTCGAAATGGGCGCGGCTCTCTGCCCCCAAGACATCGAGCAGCCTGGGGGCCCCCACCAGGATCTCCTGGGTGCCGGGGTCTTTGCTGTCCAGGATACGCAGCGGATTGGTCTCAAGCCGGCGCCGGCTGTCGGGATCGAGACGGTCAGCATAGGGCCTAAGATACTCGACCAGACGCGCGCGATAGACCTGGCGCTCTGTATTGTCCCCCAGGGTATTAAGCTCCAGGCGTAGCTCACCCAGGCCCAGACTGCGCCACAGGCGGGCGGTGAGCAGGATCATCTCGATATCGATGTCAGGACCCAAAAGGCCAAAGACCTCGACCCCGATCTGATGGAACTGCCGGTAGCGCCCGCGCTGTGGACGCTCGTATCTGAACATGGGGCCTCGGTACCATAGACGCTGCGGCTGCTGGATCAGACCATGCTCGATGGCCGCACGCACGCATCCGGCCGTCCCCTCGGGGCGCAGGCTAAGCGAGTCGCCATGCCGGTCGAGAAAGCTATACATCTCCTTTTCGACGATGTCGGTCACTTCGCCGATCGAACGGTTGAAGAGCTCGGTGACCTCTACCAGCGGCGTGCGGATCTCCTGATAGCCATAGGCCGTAAGCACGGCGCGCGCAGTGTCTTCGATATACTGCCATAGGCCGACGCGATCCGGCAGGATGTCGTGCATCCCCCGGATCGCCTGAATGGATTGCGTCATCATCGCTTGTGCAATGGCGTTAGACCTGTCGGTCGTATGTAGCGGGCGGTATGACAGCAAGGCGGCACCATCCAGCTCGGGCGAAGCCCGGCTCGCCCATCCATCCTGTTCGGTAGGCGGCATAGATGGCAAGGCCTGCCGATCATAGAACCCTTGGCCTCAACCGGGGATTGATTGACCCTGGTCCTAGATTTAGGGCCGCCCGATGCTTTGGGTAGATGTGGGTTGCAACGGATCGAGAGAAAAACGGGCGACATTGCCGCGGGCATTTGCCTTGAGGTCATAGGGCTGGCCGCCGACCTTGAGCTGGGTGACCGAGGCGTTGCCGACGACGATTTTATAGGGTGGTTTACCCTGGACCACCCGCCGATCGCCAGCCTGCATCTTACCGCTCAGGATGGATTTGCCATCAGCACCGCGCACGTCGAGCCAGGAGGTCCCCGTAAACTCGAACACGAGTTCGGACCCGCCTGCGGAGTCTTGGGCAGGTGATTGAGGGGCGGTATGCTGAGCCGGTAGCGTTGCCGCGGGTACATCGGCCTCGTCTTCATTATCGGTCTCTGGCACAACAGTAGGGGATGGTGCCGGGCTGACAGCGGTCACGACCTGAGCCTGAGGGATGGGTTCAGGCAGGGTGAGCGGAGTAGGATTGGTCGTAGCGGTGCGCGTTAGCTCGCGCAAAGGGATAGTCTCTGGCGGAGCGGGGATGACCGGTGCTGCTTGCTCAGCGGCTGGGGCCTGCGGCGCCGCGGCCGATGAGGTCTGCTGGGCAGTCTGCCAAGAAAATGCATGCGACTGATTGCCTTGTCCGCGCAGCCATAAGACCCCGCCTCCCGCCGCAAACCCTGCGAACAGGAGGACAACTGCCCAAACCCAGTATATGGACATGTCTGGATGCTTGGTTGAACGCCCCTCGGATGCCGGTTGAATCAGGGTGGGCTCAGAGGGAGGGACCAAGGCGCGATAGGCGGCTATCATGGGGGTTGGGTCAACCCCCAACAGACGCGCATAGTTTTTGATATAGCCGATCACGAAGACCGGTGCTGGCAGACGGTCGTATTGATCGCCTTCAATCAGCTCGACGACCTGGCGATGGAGATGGAGTTGGGCCGCTACCCGGTCGATATCGAGTTTGCGCACTTCACGCAATGCCCGCAATTGGCGTCCCGGTGTCTCATGGGTCTCGAACCGGGCGGTGTCCTCTACAGGCATGGATTTCATCAAAGGAGTCATGACGTGATCAGTAGTCGCTGTTTGCGTAGATACTCATGGATTCAGCCCGCCTAGCGCGCCCGCGGCTTCTAAAGACAACGCACAGCATGAGGGGACCCAGGATAGACACTAGGTCAAGGTGTCCTCTGCGAGGTTACGGCATTGGGGAAGTTTTCAACCAAGGCCTTCTGATAGAAGGCCGCCTGTTTGCGGTTGCCCAGGGTACGTTCTGCCTCGATCCCCACCCGTAAGGCGATCTGAGAGGCGGCTGGGGTGCGCATCGTCTGGGGGTTGAAATAGCGATCGATATAATCTTTCGCAGCCTTGGCATCGCCCCGTCTCATCGCCAGCTCGGCCAATTTAACGAGCGGATAACCATAGGTTGGGCTGGCCTGAAGCGCGGCACGATAATGGGTCTCGGCCTTGGTCGTATCCCCCGACTCGAGGGCACAGTTGCCGGCATTGCTCAAGGCGATCCAAGGGGTCGCATAGACCGGATTGTCGGCGGCCTTGAGGAAATAGCTGTCAGCCTCGGCAAAGCGGCGCTGGTTGCAGAGAAAGGACCCATAGGCATTCAGCACATCTGGGTTATTGGGCCCCAGCTCAAGGGCGCGCTGATAATGCTCAGCCGCTTTGCCGGTTTGCCGCAACTGCTCAAATAAAAAGGCGAGCCAGACATGCGCCGGCGGATAGCGTTCATCCGTCTCAACGGCCTGCTCGGCATGTCTGAGCGCCAGCTCGTTTTTACCGAGCCGATAATATTCCTTGGCCAGCTCGACATACAGCTCGGCAGGACTGTCTTTCGGCGTCAGCCCCAGGGTATCGTCTACACCCTTGAGTGCTGTCTTGCTGCTGCAAGCAGCCAATGACAGGCTTAAGCTGGTCGCCGCAAGCAGAGGCAGGATGGATGAAGGCCCTTTCATCGTCACAGCGCAAAATTTGCTGTCATCCGCCCCGTCCGGTCGGCGACCCGTCCCACCAATTGACCGCAGGCTGCCGAAACCTCGTCGCCGCGGGTCTTGCGGATCAACGTCCTAATCCCCGAGCGCATCAGACGCTCTTGGAATGCTCCGATCCGCTCGGGCGGCGAGGTACGAAAGTCGCTGTCGGTAAAAGGATTAAACGGGATCAGATTGACCTTGGACGGCACCCCCTCCAACAGCCGGATGAGCTGCTTGGCATGGGCGAGGCTGTCGTTGACCCCATCGAGCACGACATATTCCCAGGTCACCTTGCGCCTGGGATCACCCGCGACATAGTGCCTGCAGGCGGGGATGAGCTCAGCCAAGGGATATTTACGGTTGATCGGGACCAGAAGATCGCGCAGCTCATCGTTCGGGGCGTGCAACGAGACGGCAAGCGAGACATCGCTGACCTCGCGCAGGCGGTAGATCTGCGGCACCAGGCCAGAGGTGCTTAAGGTCACCCGATGTTTGGAGAGCATATAGGCGAGGTCATCCTGCATGATCGCCATCGCCTTGACTGCGGCATCGAAATTGGCGAGCGGCTCGCCCATCCCCATCATGACCGCATTGCTCGGCACCCGTCCCAGGCGCCGGACCGCTTGCCAGACCTGGCCGATGATCTCAGATACCTGCAGATTGCGGTTAAAACCCTGGCGAGCGGTGGCGCAAAAGGCACAGTTCAGCGCACAGCCCACCTGCGATGAGACGCACAGCGTCAGCCGCCGCCCCTCGGGGATGGCGACGGTCTCGATGCGCTGACCATCGGCGAGCTCAAGGGCCCATTTGATCGTGCCATCCGGGGCCTGGTGCTCCTCGACGATCTGCGGTAGGCGCAGCTCGACCGTTTCGGCCAGGGCCGCACGCAATGACTTGGGCAGATCGGTCATGGCCTCAAGGTCGAGCACCCCGTGTTTGTGCACCCATTTGAAGAGATTGCGCCCATGAAATGGCTTGCTCCCCAGACCAACGGCCAAGGATTCATAGCCAGGGAGGTCGAGGTCGAGCAGGTTGGGTGCGACGGCAGTGGCGCTCATGACCCGGGAAGATCCTCAGCGGGTACGCGGGCAGACGCCCTCGGGGAAGAAAAAAGCGATCTCGACCGCTGCGGTCTCGGACGAGTCCGAGCCATGCACGGCGTTTTCGGTGAGCGAGTCTGCGAAATCGGCGCGGATAGTGCCCGGCGCCGCGTTGGCCGGATTGGTGGCGCCCATGATCTCGCGGTTCTTGGCCACCGCATCCTCGCCCTCGAGGACCGTTACCAAGACTGGCCCAGAGCTCATGAACTCGACGAGCTCATCGAAAAAGGGCTTGCCCTGATGGACGGCATAGAAGGCGCTGGCCTGTTCGCGGCTCATATGTAGCATGCGCGCCGCGACGATCCTGAGGTCCGCCGTCTCGAATCGGCTCAGGATCTGGCCGATGACGTTTTTCGCCACGGCATTGGGCTTGATGATGGATAGGGTGCGTTCAATGGCCATGCGGGCTCCTTGCTGAAAAGATCATTGAAATCGCTGATCGGAGAATGAAAAGGGGCAACTGGGGACAAGGACCCAGCCGGTATTGGGTGATCGATTTCATCAGTTTAACGCCCAGCGCTGGTTGGGGCAATGGCGCCAGGGCAGGGCAATCGCATGAAAGCTAGGGTAAAAGCTGAATACCCCCACTGCCAGCGCCAGCGTACGGTTTGAGTGTTCACTGACGAATTTATTGATAAGAAACACATGCTTTTGAAATTGAGTGAGCTGTCCTGATGTCGTGGGCATGGAAAGACGAGACATGAGATTGCTGTCGTTTGCGGCACGCGAAGAGCGGCGGCGTGGCTGGAGGTATGAAGCGATAGGCGCGCAGAGGGGATTGTTGGGCGCAGGGGTGTTCGACATCTGCAAAGGCTATGGGCGCGAAGGGGCCCAAGGGCTCAAGGAAAGGTGGGTGAGAAGCGGGCGCTGTTGGCGGAGCAGGACGCCCAGATACGCAAGCTCATGTGCGACGGGACACCGGATGAGCTGAAGCTGCCGTTTGCGCTGTGGAGCCGGCAGGCGGTGCGGCAGTTGATCCTCGGCTGTTTTGGCATCGAGCTCAGGCCGCAGGGGGAGGGCAAGTACATGGCGCGCTGGGGATTGACGCCCCAGAAACCGATTCGGCGCGCCTATGAGCAAAGCCCGCCGGCGGGCAAGACATGGCTTGAGGAGACCTACCCGGACATTGCCCGGCGCGCCAAGGCCGAGGGCGCCGAAATCCACTGGGGCGATGAAACGGGGCTGCGCTCGGACGAGGTGCGCGGGCGCTCTTATGCGCCGGCGATCAAGACGCCCGAGATTCGCGTCACGCACCGTCGCGAAGGCCTGTCGGTGATCTCGACGCTGACCAACCGCGGCAAGGTGCCTTGGAAGGCGTTCGCGGGGGCGATGAACGCCGACATCCTGATCGACTTCATGAAGCGGCTCGTCAAGGACGCCAGGGGCAAGAAGATCTTCCTCATCCTCGACAACCTGCGCGTGCATCACACCAAGCCGGTCAAGGCCTGGCTGGCTGCATGCGCCAATCAAATCGAGGCCTCCTCCCTCCCCCCCTACAGTCCAGCACTGAACCCCAACGAGATGCTCAAAGCCACCATCACCGCGCAGGCGCCCTCCCGCACCAAGGACGATCTGAAGAAGGCGACCGTCAGCCACCTGCGCCGCCTTCTCAATTCCCCCCAACGCATCATGCGCTACTTCCAGCATCCCAAGCTCCATGATGCCGCGTAATATAAGTTCATTGGCTTCGGATCAATAAAAGGTTCAAACGGATGTAACGGATGTCCTGCTGCAATGAGGCGTGGTTGCGCTGCAGGATCGCTCTAAGTAAACGCTGATGGGTTCGCGGCCCCCACCTGCAGCCTTCGCATCTCACTGAGGTTTCTGGATTCCGTTCCGGCCTTCGCCAGGATGACGAACGCCGGAACCCAGATAGGGAACTTTTTCAGTGTTTCCTTAACGCGGCGCGTAACCTTTGTGCTGCGGTCACTAGGTTGCGCAGCGCGGGCTCGACCTCGGGCCACTGGCGGGTCTTGAGCCCACAGTCAGGGTTGACCCAGAGGCGCTCGGGGGGGATGCGCTCTGCAGCCTTTTTGAGGAGCTCAACCATCTGCTCTACCTCGGGGACATTGGGCGAGTGGATGTCATAGACCCCAGGGCCGATGGCGTTTGGATAATTGAACTCGGCAAATCCATCCAGAAGCTCCATGTTTGAACGCGCGGTCTCGATAGTGATGACATCGGCATCGAGCGCGGCGATCGCGGGCAGGATGTCGTTGAACTCCGAATAACACATGTGGGTGTGGATCTGGGTCTGATCCTCGACCCCGCTGCTCGCAATCCGAAAACAGCGTACCGCCCAATCGAGATACCCGTCCCAGTCGGCGCGTCTTAAGGGCAACCCCTCGCGGAATGCGGGTTCATCGATCTGGATCACCCGAATCCCCGCGCGCTCGAGCTCCAACACCTCGTCGCGCAGCGCCAGGGCGAGCTGCAGACAGGTCGCGGAACGCGGTTGATCATCGCGCACGAACGACCATTGCAACATGGTGACCGGCCCAGTCAACATCCCTTTCATGGGTCTTTGCGTCAGCGACTGGGCATAGGTGATCCAATCGACCGTCATCGACCCGCGGCGGGCGACATCGCCGAAGAGGATCGGCGGCTTGACACAGCGCGAGCCATAGCTCTGGACCCAGCCATTGCGGGTGACGGCAAAGCCCTCTAGCAGCTCTGCGAAATATTCGACCATGTCGCTGCGCTCGGGTTCGCCGTGGACCAAGACATCGAGCCCGAGCGCCTCTTGGCGTTCGACAACCTCTTTGATCTTCGCTCGCATCTGCCCTTGGTATGCCTCGGAGCTCAAGGCGCCTGTCTTTAAGGCATGGCGGGCGGCGCGGATCTCGGGCGTCTGGGGGAATGAGCCGATGGTGGTGGTCGGCAGGAGGGGCAGCCCAAGCGCTGCCTGTTGCAAGGCCGCGCGCTGAGAATAGGGGCTTTGACGCCGGCTCATGGACTCAGTGACCGCAGACATCGCAGCCCGAATCTCGGCGCGGCGGGTGCGCGCTGAGTTGCGGCGCGTTGCAACGGTCGTACGGCTTGATCCCAATGCCTCGGCCACCGCCGACCGCCCCTCGGTCAGGGCGCGCTTGAGTATATTGAGCTCGGAGAGCTTTTGCACCGCGAAGGCAAGCCAACTGCGCAGCTCCGGATCGAGATCGCTCTCTGGGGCAAGATCTACGGGGACATGGAGCAACGAACAGGAGCTCCCCAGCCACAGGCGCTTGCCCAAGCGATCATATAAGGGTTCGAGCCGATCGAGGAGCGATTCGAGATCGGTGCGCCAGAGGTTGCGTCCATCGATGATGCCGGCAGAGAGGACCTTGTGCCCCCCCAGCCAATCGGCCACGCGCTCGAGCTGCTGCGGCGCGCGCACTGCATCGATATGCAGACCCTCAACCGGCAGGTGACAGGCCAGTTGCAGGTTATCCGCGAGCTCGCCGAAATAGGTGGTCAGCAGGAGCCTAGGGCGATCGCCGGCAAGCTGCGGGTAGGCGAGCTCAAAGGCACGCCGCCAGTCGTTGGGCAGGTCCAATACCAGGATCGGCTCGTCCATCTGCACCCATTCGACCCCTTGCGCGCGCAGGCGCTTGAGGACCTCGGCATAGACCGCAAGCAGGTCATCCAAGAGCTCTAGCCGATCGAATGGTTTGCCCTTGGTCTTGCCCAGCCATAGATAGGTCAGGGGCCCGATCAGCACTGGGCGGGGATTTAGGCCCAGCGCCTTGGCCTCCTCGACCTGGGCAAATAGGGTTTGGCTGCTGAGGGCAAAGGACTGATCGCGATGAAACTCGGGGACCAGATAGTGATAGTTGGTATCGAACCACTTGGTCAGCTCGCAGGCAGCGGCGGGTTTGCCGGTCGGTGCACGCCCGCGCGCCATCCGAAAATAGGTATCCAGATCGACCTCAGCCCCTTGGGGATGGGCGAATCGGGGCGGGACCGTGCCGAAGAGGGCGCTGTGATCGAGCACCTGATCATAGAGCGAAAAATCGCCAACCGGCACCTGATCGAGACCTGCCGCCTGCTGAAGCCGCCAATGGCGCTCCCTGAGCGCCCGCGCCGTCTCAAGGAGGCCTTCGCGCTCGCTCTTGCCCCTCCAGTAGGACTCGAGGGCCCATTTGAGCTCGCGCTGGGCGCCGATGCGCGGAAAGCCTAGGATATGTGCAATGGTCATGGCGGTGACTCTGTTGTGTTTGACAAAGTTTGACTTGCGGCATTGTTGATGGCCATCCTTGATGTTGTAAATCGCTGTTTTTGCATCCTTTCATGAATCGCCTTCATGTCGATTGAGCTGCGTCACCTGCGCCTGATCTCGACCCTGTCCGAGACCGGCTCGCTGACCCAGGCGGGGCAGCGGCTGCATCTCACCCAGTCAGCGCTATCGCATCAGCTCAAGGGCCTCGAAGATTTGGTGGGACAGGTGCTCTTCGAGCGCAAGACCCGACCCCTGCGCTTGACCGCCGCGGGCGAGCGCCTATTGCGCTTGGCCGAGGAGGTCTTGCCGCGGGTGGAGCGCGCCGAGTCTGACCTCAGGCATCTGGCCGTGGGTCAGGCCGGTCGGCTGTTGATCGTGCTCGAGTGCCATAGCTGTTTCGACTGGCTGCTGCCCGCCATGGATGCCTATCGCCCGGCCTGGCCGGAGGTCGAACTGGACCTGGGCCTAAGCTTTGCTGCCATCAAGCGGCTGGTGGCAGGGGATGCAGATCTGGTGATCACCTCTGACCCCAGCGAGGGAGAGGATCTGCGCTTTGTCCCCTTGTTTCGTTTCGAGATCCTGCTGGCGATGTCCCCTGATCATCCACTGGCCTGCCGTCCGTTCATCTCCCCCCAGGATCTTGCCACCGAGACTCTGCTGACCTATCCGGTGAGCCCCTTGCGCCTGGATGTCATGCGCGCCTTTTTGCTGCCGGCGCGAGTCGAACCCGCTGCCATCCGCACCGCCGAGCTCTCGTTGATGCTCATCGAGCTGGTCAGGAGCCGCAGGGGGGTAGCGGCCCTGCCGAGCTGGGTGCTGGTGCAGGCTGTGGCCTCGGGCAAGATCGCGGCCCGTCCCCTAGGCACGCATGGCCTGTGGTCAACCCTGTATGCCTCTACCCGCGCCGATCCACCCGCCTATGTCTCGGCCTTTATCGAGACCGCAGCCCAGACCGCATCGAGCATCCTGCCCGATGTCGTACCCTGTCTAGAGCGATCCCCTTGATCTGCGGCAAGGTTGCGTCAAACAGGGATGGAGGGTGTGCATTACGCACCCTCCAACTGGGGGTGAAGGGTGGGTGAAGACGCCCCAGGGAAGACCCAGCCGATGCGCCTGGTCGATGGACTCTGGTACGGACGCCATCCGCTCATCTGGCCTCTGATGCCCCTGAGTTGGGGATATACGGCAATCGCGCGACTGCGGCGGTTCGCCTATCGGCGGGGCTGGTTTGAGGTGCAGCGCCTGCCGGTGCCGGTGATCGTGGTCGGCAATCTCACAGTCGGGGGTACGGGTAAGACGCCCTTGGTCTTGTGGATCGTCGAACGCCTAAAGGCGCTTGGCGTAAGGCCCGTCATCATTGCCCGCGGCTATGGCGGGCGCGCCCGAGACTGGCCGCAGGTGGTCGGACCCGACTCCGACCCCTTCGAGTTCGGCGATGAGCCAGTCTTGTTGGCGCAGCGCTCGGGCTGTTTGGTCGTTGCCGGTCCGGATCGCGTCGCCGCCGCCTGGCTGGCGCTCCAACTCGGCGATGGCGATGTCTTGGTGAGCGACGATGGCCTCCAGCACTATCGGCTTGGGCGCGATCTCGAGATCGCCCTGATCGATGGCAAACGGGGTCTCGGCAACGGGCGCTGTCTGCCCGCGGGCCCCTTGCGCGAACCCCCTGAGCGACTCAAGGACATCGACTGGGTGATCTATAAGGGCGGGACGGGTCCGGACTGTCGGATGCGGCTTGAGGCCGGCGAGCTGATCAATCTGCTCGACCCGATAAGGCGCTCTGATCTATCTGCCTTGCGCGGGCGACGGGTGCGGGCGGTCGCAGGGATCGGCAACCCAGAGGCCTTTTTCGCCCAATTGACCGCGGCGGGGATGATCATCGAATCCTGGCCTTATCCGGATCATTACCCCTTTTCTGCGGCAGATGGGCGGCGCTGGCAGGGCCTGCCGGTGATCATGACCGAGAAGGACGCCGTCAAGTGCCGCCCTTTTGCCCACCCTGACTGGTGGGCGCTACCGGTGAATGCGGTCCTTGATCCTGATTGCGAACAGGGGCTTCTCGCCCAGTTGCGGGCTCTATTGCACAGGTAAAAACCCATGTCCGTCACGTTTAAGGTCATCATCCCCACCCGCTTCGGCTCGACCCGGCTGCCGGGCAAACCCCTGCTGCCGGTCGCCGGCAGACCCCTGCTCGCCCATGTGATCGATCGCGCCCGTCAGAGCCGGGCCGAGGAGATCCTGGTTGCGACCGATGACCAAAGGATCATGTCACTGTGCGCTGAGCTAGGGGTAGTGGCCGAGCTCACCGACCCTAATCATCGCAGCGGTACCGACCGCATCGCCGAGGTGTGCGCGCGCCGCGGTCTCGACGATGAGACTTTGATCGTTAACCTCCAGGGGGATGAGCCCTGTATGCCGCCTGAACTGATCGATCAGGTCGCCGAGGAACTCGCCAGCCGGCCTGGGGTCGGCATGGCGACCCTGGCCTATCCCCTGACCGAGCGCGCCGCCCTCTTCGATCCGCATCGGGTCAAGGTCGTCGCCGATATCCATGGCCGGGCACTCTATTTTTCGCGCGCGCCGATCCCCTGGCATCGCGAGGGGTTTGGCGAGACCGCAGCCGTCGAGCTATCGCCGGGGTTCGGGTTTTGGGGGCATCTGGGGCTATATGCCTATCGGGTAGGTTTTTTGCGGCGCTTTGTCGCACTCGCGCCTGCGCCGCTCGAGCTTGCCGAGTCGCTCGAACAACTGCGGGCGCTCTGGCATGGCCTGCCGATCCAGGTCGGCTACGCCCGCGCCCTCCCCGGGCCTGGGGTCGATACACCGGATGATCTCAGAAGGGCTGAGGTGTGGCTGGAGCTAGGGAAGCTCTGAAAAACCCGTGACTGTCATTCCGGCAAAGGCCAGAATCCAGAAAACTCAGTGAGATACGGAGGTGCCGGATATGTTGCTGCGTATGACTCAGTGCTTCTCTAGGGGTGGTTAGGCAAGTCTAGGGGTGGCTAGGCAAGTCGGGAGATGAAATCGCGGATGGCCGCAAGCACCGCCGTGGGTTGCTCCTCATGCGGCAGGTGTCCGGACTCGGGGATAACGCAAAGCTTTGCCCCGGCGATCGCCTGGGCCAGGCGCAGGCTCTCCTCGGGTTTGACTGCGCGGTCGTGCTCGCCAGTGATGACCAAGGTAGGGAGGCGCAGATCGGGCAGGCGTTGATCGAGAGCGAGCTTACGCGTTGCCAAGAAGAGCTCGAAAAAGGCCTCCCGCCAGGCCCCCTGCATGAACTCGGACTTGAGTTGCGCGATCCGTTCATCGCTCAACCGCTCTGGGCGATACCAGAACCGGCGCATCGCCTTGGCAAACAGCCGGTCGATCAAAACCCCCATGAGCCAGCTGAAGACCGGCTTGATGGCCGCCATGAATCCACGCACCGCCGCCGGCACCTCGCTGGTCGCATAGCCGCTATAGACCATGGCATCGATCAGGACCAGGCCCGAGACCCGCTCGGGCTGGGCGAGCGCGGTGAGCAGGGCGAGCGTCCCGCCGGTCGAATTGCCGACGAGCAGTGCGCGTTTAAACCCCAGCTCAGGGATAAGCTCGGCCACCAGCCTTGCTTGTGCCTCGGCGCTATAGAGCGCCATGCCGGATCGTCCAGGTCCGGGCAGGGGACGATCGCTGGCACCGAATCCCGGGCGGTCGAAGGCCACCACCGTCCCCAGCTCGGCGAGCGGCCCCATGACCTCTGACCAGGAGTCGAGGTTCAGGAAGCTTCCGTGGATCAGCAGGATCAGGGGCCCGCCCGTGCCTAGGCGCCGGTAATGGATACGGATGCCGTTGATCTCGATGAAGCGGCTTTGGGGATCGCCGGCTGGGGGGGACGGGGGGATGCTGTGCTTCAGCATAAAGGCCCTTTTCAGCGAGAGGTTGCCCTAAATCAAGACCCCTTAACCTGCCTCGTCACCCTGACGCAAAATGCTGAACCATCCATGCGCTGGATCCCCGCTTAGGCGGGACTGACCGAGGCGGCTCATCGATATGCACAGGTCTTTAAAAGATGGTTGCCGGCAGGGTGCGCAGTGCGCACCCTTCAGGGATCAACGATAGGCCTGAGCGCGGGCAATGCAGTTGTTGTAATACATGTCATAGACCTGTTGCAGGTCTTGCGTAGCCCCTTGGCTGAGCGCAGCGCCCGTGGCTGCCCCTGCGAGGGCGCCGGGTCCAGCAAGGTCATGCGACCTCGGTCGCCCGGGGGGACCGCCAGGTGCTGCCGGCGGCCTTGGGGGGCCAGAGACGCGGGCCTGGTTGCCGATCACTGCGCCCGCGATGGCGCCGATGGCGGTGAAGGCGACCTCCTTGTTGACGTTCTCTTG
Organism: Caldichromatium japonicum; assembly: GCF_011290485.1. Classification (GTDB taxonomy): domain Bacteria; phylum Pseudomonadota; class Gammaproteobacteria; order Chromatiales; family Chromatiaceae; genus Thermochromatium; species Thermochromatium japonicum. The sequence continues at coordinate 998,201 of NZ_CP048029.1, forward strand.
TTTGGCTCGCTCGGTGGCCTGATAGGCCTCTTGGCGGCAGCGATCATCGACCTCCAGCGAGACCCCGCCGCGCCCGATCTTGGCAGGATAGGTCGGCATCATGGGTGTCGTCTGCATGCTGGAACAGCCGGCGAGTACAACGAGTCCAAGCGCGGCAAGCTGTGGGTGCCTTAGCGACCTGTGTGTTTTTGTCATGCGGGTTCCCCAATGAATTGAATCGCATTTAAATTTAACACGGCGATTTGATTTAACACGGCGGTTTGACGAAGAGATGACGACGACGCCGTCAAAGGCCGTTATACTAAGCTACTTTTCGGTCATGCAAGCAAACATCATGTTCGATCTGACACGCACACTCAGCGACTATGACCCCGAGGTCTGGGCGGCCATCCAGGACGAGGAGCGCCGTCAGGAGGAGCATATCGAACTCATCGCCTCGGAGAACTATACCAGCCCGCGCGTCATGCAGGCACAGGGTAGCGTCCTCACCAATAAATATGCCGAGGGCTATCCGGGCAAGCGCTATTACGGTGGCTGCGAGCATGTCGATGTCGTCGAACAGTTCGCTATTGAGCGCGCCAAGCAGCTTTTTGCGGCCGATTATGCCAATGTCCAGCCGCATTCGGGCTCTCAGGCCAATGCCGCGGTCTATATGGCCTTATGCGAACCGGGCGACCCCATCCTCGGCATGAGCCTGGCGCACGGCGGACACCTGACGCACGGCGCCAAGCCCAATTTCTCGGGCAGGCTCTATCGCGCCGTCCAGTATGGGCTCAACCCCCAGACCGGCGAGATCGATTATGAGGAGGTCGAGCGCCTGGCGCATGAGCACCGCCCGCGGCTGATCGTCGCCGGATTCTCGGCCTATTCGCGGATCGTCGATTGGCAGCGATTTCGCGCCATTGCCGATGCGGTGGGTGCCTATCTCCTGGTCGATATGGCCCATGTCGCGGGGCTAGTGGCGGCAGGTCTGTATCCCAATCCAGTGCCGATCGCCGATGTCACCACCACCACCACCCACAAGACCCTGCGCGGGCCGCGAGGGGGGTTGATCCTCGCACGCGCCAACCCGGAGATCGAGAAGCGCCTCAATGCCTTGGTCTTTCCCGGGACCCAGGGCGGGCCCTTGATGCATGTGATCGCCGCTAAGGCGGTGGCCTTCAAGGAGGCGATGGAGCCTGAGTTTCGGACCTATCAGGCCCAGGTGATCGCCAATGCGCGGGCGATGGCTGAGGTCTTTATGGCGCGGGGTTATGAGGTGGTTTCAGGAGGGACTGACGATCACCTATTCTTGGTGAGCTTTATCCCCCAGGGCCTGACCGGCAAGGAAGTCGATGCCTGGTTGGGCGCAGCCAATATCACGGTCAACAAGAACGCGGTGCCCAATGACCCCCAGTCGCCGTTCGTGACCAGCGGGATTCGCATCGGCACCCCAGCCATCTCCACCCGCGGCTTCGGTCTTGAGGAGTCGCGCCGACTCGCCCACTGGATATGCGACATCATCGATGCCCGCGGCGATGGTGCTGTCATCGCCGAGGTCAAGGGGCAGGTCCTTGAGCTGTGCCGGCGCTTTCCTGTCTATCAGCGCTAAGAGCGGACGAGTGGAGGTCTAGACACCGCGGTTTCAGGCCCGCTTGTGATCCTTCGGGGAGGAGGCCATGCGCTGTCCATTCTGCGGTGCCCCGGATACCAAGGTCACCGACTCGCGGTTGGCAGGTGAGGGGGATCAGGTACGCCGGCGGCGTAAGTGTGAGGTCTGCAGCGAGCGGTTTACCACCTATGAGACGGTCGAGCTCAATCTCCCGCGGGTCATCAAACGCGATGGCAGCCGCGTCCTCTTCGAGCTCAACAAAGTGCGCTCGGGCATGATGCGCGCCTTGGAGAAGCGTCCGGTGAGCACCGAGCAAGTCGATCAGGCGCTCGCACGCATCCAGCGTCAGGTCATCGAGCGCGGCGAGGACGAGGTGCCATCGCTGTGGATCGGCGAACTGGTAATGGATGAGCTGCGACAGCTCGATCAGGTCGCCTATGTGCGCTTTGCCTCGGTGTATCGTCACTTTGAGGACGTGGCGGCATTTCGCGAGGAGATCGAGCGTCTCGAGCGCCAGCTGCGCAAATCGGCGCCGCAGCTCGATCTGTTCGAGAGGGTCAAGCCAGATGACGACCGCTAGCGGATCGCCTGATTGTTTGCCGGATTCGGCACGCGCTCGCCTGTATATGGCGCGCGCCATCCGCCTTGCCGAACGCGGGCGCTATACCACTGACCCCAATCCGCGTGTCGGCTGTGTCCTAGTGCGCGAAGGCATGATCGTGGGCGAGGGTTGGCACCAGCGGGCGGGCGGGCCGCATGCCGAGATCCTTGCCCTGGCCGCTGCGGGTGAGCAGGCGCGCGGCGCTACGGCCTATGTCACCCTAGAGCCCTGCGCCCATCATGGACGCACCCCACCTTGTACCCAGGCCCTGATCGCCGCGCAGGTGGGGCGCGTGGTCTGCGCCATGATCGACCCCGACCCGCGCGTTGCCGGCCGGGGCATCGCCGAACTGCGACAGGCGGGGATCGCGGTCGAGGTCGGTTGTCTTGAGACCGAGGCGCGCGCGCTCAATCCGGGTTTTATCAAACGCCATACCCAAGGGCGTCCCTATGTGCGCTGTAAGCTGGCAGCCAGCCTCGATGGGCGCACCGCCTTGGCGACCGGCGAGAGCCGCTGGATCAGCAGCGCGTCATCCAGACGCGACGTCCAGCGTTGGCGGGCCGCAAGCTCGGCCATCGTGACCGGGGTGGGGACCGTCCTCGGTGACGATCCCAGGCTCAATGTCCGGCTGAGCGCAACCGAGCTCGGCCTAGAGACCGATGAGCCCGTGCGCCAGCCGCTGCGGGTGGTGGTCGATAGCTATTGGCGCACCCCCCCAGGTGCCCGTCTGCTGAACCTGCCAGGTCAGGTCCTGATTGCCGGCATCGGGCCTAAAGGACCAAGCGCGGCGGCGCTCAAGGCCGCGGGTGCTGAGCTGATCCAACTACCCGAGCGCGCGGGGCGGGTGGACCTCATCGCTCTAATGGAGGAACTTGCGCGACGCGGGGTCAACGAGGTCATGCTGGAGGCCGGCGCGACCCTCTCAGGGGCGGCAGTATGTGCGGGTCTGGTCGATGAGATCCTGCTCTATCAGGCCCCTTGTCTCATGGGTCAGGCGGCGCGGGGACTCTTCGATCTGCCTGGGATCGACACCATGGCCGAGCGCGTGGCCTTAGAGATCCTCGAGGTCAGACAGGTCAGCGCAGATCTGCGTATTCGCGCCCGTCCGATCCTGTGAGCCCTAGGTGAGCGGATGATCAAAAAGCGCGATGCCTCGTCTTCGCCGCCCAATCCCGTGCAGACCCATCTGCGGCAGATGGCGGCGACCTGGATCCTGATCGGCGATGACTGGGTGGGCATGCGCAAGCTGATCGCCGCCGTCGTGCGCGAGCTCTGATCACCCTGATCGCTGAGGCGAGCAGCGGGCGCGAGGCGCTCGAACATCTCGCCCAGCATCCAGTCGATCTTCTGATCTGCGATTGGAACATGCCGGGGATGACAGGGCCGAGGTGTTGCAGGCCTTACGCGCCGATGCAGGGCTGAAGCGTCTTCCGTACCCATGGTCACTAAGAGGGTGTTGAACAGGGTGCAGGATGCCATCGCCACCGATGTGACAAGCTATGTGGTCAAGGCTTTTTTACCGACCACCTTCAGGTTTCATATCCGCAACTGTCTGCATAGACGCAAAAGATTGCACCAGACCATATCCATTCTTGATTAAGAAACACATGCTTTTGAAATTGAGTGAGCTATCCTGCAGCCCGGCACTGAACCCCAACGAGATGCTCAAGGCCACCATCACCGCGCAGGCGCCCTCCCGCGCCAAGGGCGATCTGAAGAAGGCGACCGTCAGCCACCTGCGCCGCCTTCTCAATTCCCCCCAACGCATCATGCGCTACTTCCAGCATCCCAAGCTCCATGATGCCGCGTAATACAAGTTCATTGGTTTCGGATCAATAAGTCGATGTTCACAGGTATTATCCAATCCGTTGGCCGGGTCCAGCGTCTAGAACCCCGAGGTGGGGATCTGCGTCTGTTCATCGATGCCGGCAAGCTCACACTCGCTGCCGTCCAGCTAGGGGACAGCATCGCGGTCAATGGGGTCTGCCTTACGGTTGTCTCGCTGACAGAGGGCGGTTTTAGCGCTGATGTCTCGCGCGAGACCCTGAACCTGACCACTTTGCGCGATCTGAATTTTGCCTCGCGCGTCAACCTCGAAAAGGCCCTGACCCTTTCGACCCCTTTGGGCGGCCATCTGGTCAGCGGTCATGTCGATGGGGTGGGGAAGGTCATAGAACGCCAGGCCGATGCTCGCTCCGTGCGTCTGCGCATCCAGGCCCCAGCCGAGCTTGCCCGCTATATTGCCCGCAAGGGTTCGATCGCGGTTGATGGGGTTAGCCTCACCGTCAATGCGGTCGAGGGCTCGGTCTTTGCGGTCAATATCGTCCCCCATACCCTTGATGAAACCATCATCGGCGACTATCGCCCGGGCACCCAGGTCAACATCGAGGTCGATCTGATCGCCCGCTATCTCGAGCGCCTGCTACTCGGCGAACAGGCCGCAGACCCCCAGGCAGAGGGGCTGACCCAAGCATTTTTGGCAAGACATGGGTTTATGTAAGGTGTGCATGGAGCACCGAGCAGATCAAAGGGGAACCATGAGCAGTACAGGTTTAAATAGCATCGAGGAGATCATCGAAGACCTGCGCGCCGGTAAGATGGTGATCATCATGGACGATGAGGACCGCGAGAACGAGGGCGACCTGCTCATGGCCGCCGATTGTGTCACCCCCGAGGCGATCAATTTCATGTCCAAATATGGGCGGGGTCTGATCTGCCTGACCCTGACCAAGGAGCATTGCGAGCGGCTGCGTCTGCCCTTGATGGTGAGCGACAATCGCGGCAATCATGGGACGGCCTTCACCGTCTCGATCGAGGCAGCGCGTGGGGTGACGACGGGGATCTCGGCGGCCGACCGCGCGACCACCATCCGCACCGCGGTCGCACCCAATGCCGGCCCACGCGATCTGGTGCAACCCGGTCATGTCTTTCCCCTCATGGCCCAACCGGGCGGGGTCTTGGTGCGCGCAGGTCATACCGAGGCCGGCTGCGACCTGGCGCGCTTAGCCGGCTTTACCCCTGCTGCGGTGATCGTCGAGATCCTGAATGAGGACGGCAGCATGGCGCGCCGTCCGGACCTCGAGGTCTTCGCCCGCACCCATGGGCTTAAGATCGGGACCATCGCCGACCTGATCCATTATCGGATGCACACCGAGAAGGCGGTGATGCGCCTGTGCGAGTGTGAGCTACCGACGGCCTATGCAACCTTTCATCTGATCGCCTATCGGGATAGCATCGACCATGAGATCCATCTCGCCCTGACCCTGGGCAAGATCGACCCCGAACGCCCCGCCTTGGTCCGCGTCCATCTGCAAAACACCCTCTGTGATCTGTTCGATACGGTCCATAACGCCTGTGGCTGGCCACTGCGCGATGTCATGCGCCAGATCGCTGAGGCAGGCGAGGGGGTGATCGTGGTGCTGCGCAACCGCGACCGACCCGATGACCTGCTGGCGCGGCTCAAAGACTTCCAGTTCCATGACAGCGACGATCAGGTCCCAGTCCGTAAGGACCGCAGCGAGCTGCGGACATTCGGCATCGGCGCCCAGATCCTCGCCGACCTCGGGGTGCGCAAGATGCGGGTGATGAGCGCGCCCAAGGCGATGCACGCCATCTCGGGGTTTGATCTCGAGATCGTGGAATATACGGGGAAGCGGTCTTAACGACCTAGATCAACCAGGATTGGCAAGAGGCACGCGAAAACCCATGACTATCCCCATCATTGAAGGCAAGCTGCACGCCGAAGGCGCACGTTTTTGTCTTGTCGTTTCGCGCTGGAACGGTTTTATCGTCGAGCACCTCGAACGCGGTGCGATTGATGCCCTGGTGCGCCACGGTGCACGTCCTGATGATCTCACCATCGTGCGCGTGCCTGGCGCTTTCGAGATGCCCGTGACCATCGAACGGCTCGCCGCGCGAAGTGGCTTTGATGCCATCATCGCCCTTGGCGCCGTCATCCGCGGCGGGACACCCCATTTCGAATATGTCGCCGGTGAGTGTGTCAAGGGCATTGCCCAAGTCAGTCTCAAATACGGCCTGCCGGTGGCCTTTGGGGTCCTGACCGTAGATACGATCGAGCAGGCGATCGAGCGCGCCGGCACCAAGGCCGGCAACAAGGGCGCCGAGGCGGCGCTCTCGGCCTTGGAGATGGTCAGCCTGTTTAAAGCGCTAAAGACTGTTGAGCCATGAGCAAGCCTGAACGTGAACGTCCGCATTTTGTCGGCCCGCGCAGCCAAGCACGGCGCTATGCCGCACTGGCCCTGTATCAGTGGTCCCTAACCGGCGATGATCCGATGACGATCCAGCGTCATCTGCTCGATGACCCCGATTGGCTCGATGCCATCGCCGCTTCACTCAGTGAGACCGGTGAGGAAGAGACTGCACTCAAGGACGGTGGGCGGTTCAATTTTGATCTCAAACTGCTTGAAGAACTCTTGCGCGGGGTACCGGCCCATCTCCAGGAGATCGATGCCCACCTCAAACGTTATCTGGATCGACCGATCGGCCAGGTCGATCCGGTTGAATTGGCGATCCTGAGGCTTGGCGCCTATGAGATCCTGTTTGTCGATAACATCCCCGACCGGGTGGCGATCAACGAAGCTGTCGAACTGACCAAGCTGCTCGGCGCCTATGATGGTCATAAATATGTCAATGGGGTACTCGACAAGATCGCCCGCCACAAAGACCAGGCAGCGAACGAGACCATTTGATCTAGCCTTGTCCGAATTCGAGCTGATTCGCCGTTATTTCTCCGACCTGGGGGCAGCGCGCGCCGATGTTTCACTCGGTGTGGGCGATGACTGCGCTTTGCTCTCGGTTCCGCCTGATCAGATGCTGGCCGTCAGCATCGATACCCTCAATGTCGGGGTACACTTTTTTCCCGACGTCGATCCCGCATCCCTGGGTCATAAGGCGCTCGCTGTAGGTTTGAGCGACCTGGCGGCGATGGGTGCAGAGCCGGTCTGGGCGACCCTGGCCCTGACGCTGCCAGACCTCGATCTGGACTGGGTGCATGCCTTCGCCTTGGGGTTTGGGTGCCTGGCCGATGTCTATGGCGTTCGTCTCGTCGGGGGCGACACGACCCGCGGTCCCTTGAGCGTGACGGTCCAGGTCCACGGCCTGGTCCCGCAGGATATGGCAATACGCCGCGCCGGGGCGCGTCCCGGAGATGCCATCTTTGTCAGTGGGACGCTGGGCGATTCAGCGCTTGCGCTACGTCTCAGACAGGACGGCAAGGAGATCCCTTCTGAGCTTCAACAGCGGCTCGATCTCCCCGAGCCGAGGGTGGCGCTGGGTCTGCATCTGCGCGGCATCGCCTCGGCGGCGATCGATCTCTCGGATGGTTTAGCCGGCGATCTCGGTCATATCCTGGAGGCATCAGGTGTGGGGGCTGAGCTTGAACTCAAGCACCTGCCGCTTTCGCCCCGGGTAGCAGAGGCAGTGGCTGAAAGTAGGGATTGGTCGTTGCCTCTACAGGGTGGCGACGATTATGAATTATGCGTCTGTGTGCCGCCGGATCGCATCGAGATGGTCGAGGTTTTAGCTACCACCCTTGGTGTGCCCTTGGCTAGGGTCGGTTGGATAAGATCCGCTCTAGGAATCGAGGCGCACCTACCCAACGGGGGGCGAAGCCTGATTGCAGCTCGCGGCTATGATCATTTTACCGCTATCCATCCTGGCTAAGCCCATTGCCCTGCCCGCAATTCTTTTGGACACGCAATTGGGGTAAATAGACGTGTGTGAAGAAGGAGCGGGAAATGCTGAATGAGAGTGAGGGTGGTGGGGTTGCGCTGGGTGCGCTGGAAGGGGCGCGTAGCGCGGCGGGCGAGGTCAAGCGCTGGTCGTCGGGGCGGAAGAAACAAGTCGTGCTGCGCCTGCTGTGGGGCGAATTGGTGGATGCCCTGTTGCGTGAGCTGGCGGTGCCGATATACCGGCTGGAGGAGTGGCGCGACCGGGCGCTGGCGGGGATCGATGCAGGGCTCAAGGAAGGCGAGAACGATCCGGTTGAGAAACAACGCGATGATGCCAACTGGCGCATTGGCGAGTTGGTGATGCAAGTCGAGATCCTGCGCAAGGAAAGGCAGGCGAAGCGTCCTTGGGTCGGCAGGAGGTCGTTGCGATGAGCCAGATGATCTCGCCGGGTACTGGAGTTCGCCCGCTCGACCCTTGACGCCCAGCAGTCCAGAGAGAGCGCCAAGGTGGTTCTGCTGCATCCGACGCGGCGCGGACCGAAGCCGAAGATTTCTGACGTCGACCTACTGGCCGCCATTCGAGCTGACCTAGAAGCTTCGCCGTTCGTCGGCGAAGGCCATCGCAAGGTCGGGGCGCGGCTGCGCATCCTTTCTGGCATCCGCGTGTCCAAGGATCGCGTCTGCCGCCTGATGCGCGAGAACGCCTTGCTGTCGCCGCACCGGGTACCGCAGGGTTCGCCCTCTGCCCACGATGGGTCGATCCAGGCCGAGGCGCCGAACCAGATGTGGGGCACCGACGGCATCCGCATCCAGACCGTCGACGCCTGCTGTGTCAGTATCCATAGGGCTTCAGGCCGAGTTCAGCACTACCGCCGCCTACGCCGGTAAGGGGCTCAAGCTGCGCATGGATCATGGCACGCAATACACCGCCGACGACTTCCTAAAACAGATCGCGTTCTGGGGTATCGACCAGAGCCTCGCCTTTGTTGCTGAGCCCCAGACCAATGGCGTGTTGAAGCCCGGCAGGCTTATGCCCTCCAGAAGGCCGCATGAGCTGCAAATCAGTGTCCAATCAACTGCGGGCGGTACAATGTGTTATCCAGGATGGACACCTAGCCCTTTGTCTGAAACGCATAGGTAGCTGTCATGCCCACGCTCAAGATATCAATCAAGGGTTTTGACGCACACAAGCTACATCATTGGATTGCCTTCGGCCTAGGTTCTGGTCTTGCCCCCAGGGCCCCAGGGACCTTCGGGACCCTGGCAGCCATCCCGCTTTATCTCCTCATGATCCAATTATCCTGGCCCCTTTATCTCCTGTTGGTAGCGGTTTTTACACTGGTTGGTGTTTGGGCCTGTGATCTGACCGCTCGAGAGCTTGGCGCCAAGGACCCTGCTGCGATCGTTTGGGATGAGTTCGTCGGCTTTTTCATCACCATGTCGGTGGTGCCGAGCGCATGGTTGACTGGTGCCTGGGGCTGGCTGTGGATCTTGGCTGGATTTTTAACCTTTCGCCTGTTCGATATCTGGAAACCCTGGCCGATCCGCCTCATCGATGCGCGTCTGCACGGTGGTCTAGGCATCATGCTCGATGACATACTGGCGGGCCTGTTCTCTGCATTGGCTCTAACGTGCGCAAACGCCTTCTGGCAATTTCTTGTTCCTACCTCTTGACATATTTTTTTGGGTAGCTAGAATGCGCGTTCTCTGCGGTGCTGCTGAGGTTTTTTAGGGCTGAGGTGGTGCGGTGGGGTGTTGGAGATCTTTAAGAAGTTGGGGTGAGATGCTTGGTGTGGGGGTTGGTCGTGTTGATGCTGGCCTGCTATGACTGCTGTGCTGAGTAGGTGCGGTGGTGATGGTGGGGAGAGGTATTGACTGTGAAGGTGAGAGTTGAAAAGAAGAGTTTGATCCTGGCTCAGATTGAACGCTGGCGGCACGCTTAACACATGCAAGTCGGACGGCAGCACGGGGGAGTGATGAGCTCTCTGGGTGGCGAGTGGCGGACGGGTGAGTAATGCATGGGAATCTGCCTAGCAGTGGGGGACAACCTGGGGAAACTTGGGCTAATACCGCATGGACCCTGAGGGGGAAAGGGCGCTGAGAGGCGTCTGCTGCTAGATGAGCCCATGTCCGATTAGCTAGTTGGTGGGGTAAAAGCCTACCAAGGCGACGATCGGTAGCTGGTCTGAGAGGATGATCAGCCACACTGGGACTGAGACACGGCCCAGACTCCTACGGGAGGCAGCAGTGGGGAATCTTGGACAATGGGCGCAAGCCTGATCCAGCGATGCCGCGTGGGTGAAGACGGCCTGCGGGTTGTAAAGCCCTTTCGGTGGGGAAGAAGCCTGGGGGTGACCTTAGGTTGACGTTACCCACAGAAGAAGCACCGGCTAACTCCGTGCCAGCAGCCGCGGTAATACGGAGGGTGCGAGCGTTAATCGGACTTACTGGGCGTAAAGGGCGCGTAGGCGGTTGATCAAGTCAGCTGTGAAAGCCCTGGGCTTAACCTGGGAACGGCAGTTGAGACTGGTGAACTAGAGTCGCGGAGAGGGGGGTGGAATTCCCGGTGTAGCGGTGAAATGCGTAGAGATCGGGAGGAACACCGGTGGCGAAGGCGGCCCCCTGGCTGCAGACTGACGCTGAGGCGCGAAAGCGTGGGGAGCAAACAGGATTAGATACCCTGGTAGTCCACGCTGTAAACGATGTCGACTAGCCGTACGCTTCTGTATAGGGGTGTGTGGTGCAGCTAACGCGGTAAGTCGACCGCCTGGGGAGTACGGCCGCAAGGTTAAAACTCAAAGGAATTGACGGGGGCCCGCACAAGCGGTGGAGCATGTGGTTTAATTCGATGCAACGCGAAGAACCTTACCAGCCCTTGACATCCTACGAATCCTGCCGAGAGGTGGGGGTGCCTTTGGGAGCGTAGAGACAGGTGCTGCATGGCTGTCGTCAGCTCGTGTCGTGAGATGTTGGGTTAAGTCCCGTAACGAGCGCAACCCTTGTCCCTCGTTGCCAGCGGGTCAAGCCGGGGACTCGAGGGAGACTGCCGGTGTGAAACCGGAGGAAGGTGGGGATGACGTCAAGTCATCATGGCCCTTATGGGCTGGGCTACACACGTGCTACAATGGGGGGTACAGAGGGTTGCGAAGCGGCGACGCGGAGCCAATCCCAAAAAACTCCTCGTAGTCCGGATTGCAGTCTGCAACTCGACTGCATGAAGTCGGAATCGCTAGTAATCGCGGATCAGCATGCCGCGGTGAATCCGTTCCCGGGCCTTGTACACACCGCCCGTCACACCATGGGAGTTGGCTGCACCAGAAGGCGGTGGCTGAACCGGAAGGGGGGTGCCGACCACGGTGTGGTCAATGACTGGGGTGAAGTCGTAACAAGGTAGCCGTAGGGGAACCTGCGGCTGGATCACCTCCTTACATATGATTGGGAAGGCAATGCCTTGAGTCAGGGGAGACACGGCGAGCCTCCACAGCAAGCATCATGCCCTGTTATGTGCGGTGGGGCGCGGGTCTGTAGCTCAGGTGGTCAGAGCGCACCCCTGATAAGGGTGAGGTCGCTGGTTCAAATCCAGCCAGACCCACCATTGGGGAGGCGGACACGGGGCCATAGCTCAGTTGGGAGAGCGCCTGCTTTGCACGCAGGAGGTCGGGAGTTCGAGGCTCCCTGGCTCCACCAGCGTGGTGTGGAAGGTTAGAGAGGAAGCGCGGTAGAGCGTTTTCTGGAGAGAGTTCTTTGACAAGGTGGTGAAGGTGTGTGTGTGAAGTTGTATGCGCGAGGCATGCAGCTGTGCTTGGGGTTATATGGTCAAGCGAAGTAAGCGCACACGGTGGATGCCTAGGCGGTTGGAGGCGATGAAGGACGTGGCAGCCTGCGCAAAGCCTCGGGGAGCTGGCAAGCGAGCAATGATCCGGGGATTTCCGAATGGGGCAACCCGCCTGGTGAAAGCCAGGCATCTTGATCTGAATCCATAGGGTCGAGAGGCGAACCTGGGGAACTGAAACATCTCAGTACCTAGAGGAACAGACATCAACCGAGATTCCCTGAGTAGTGGCGAGCGAAAGGGGACGAGCCCAAGAAGCGACGGTAGGGTTAGGGGAAGCGTCTGGAAAGGCGCGCCAGAGATGGTGACAGCCCAGTACCTGAAAACGCTGCTGTTGTGAACACGAGTAAGGCGGGACACGTGTAATCCTGTCTGAAAACGGGGGGACCATCCTCCAAGGCTCAATACTCCCAACCGACCGATAGTGGACCAGTACCGTGAGGGAAAGGCGAAAAGAACCCCGGTGAGGGGAGTGAAATAGAACCTGAAACCGTGTGCGTACAAGCAGTCGGAGCCCCTGCGGGGGTGACGGCGTACCTTTTGTATAATGGGTCAGCGAGTTACTGCTCAGTGGCAAGCTTAACCGAGTAGGGGAGGCGTAGCGAAAGCGAGTCTGAAGAGGGCGTTGAGTCGCTGGGCGTAGACCCGAAACCGGGCGATCTACCCATGGCCAGGGTGAAAGTCGGGTAACGCCGACTGGAGGCCCGAACCGGGAGCTGTTGAAAAAGCTTCGGATGAGCTGTGGGTTGGAGTGAAAGGCTAAGCAAGCTCGGAGATAGCTGGTTCTCCCCGAAAGCTATTGAGGTAGCGCCTCGTGTGATCACTCTGTGGGGTAGAGCACTGTTTCGGCTCGGGGGCCATCCCGGCTTACCAACCCGAGGCAAACTCCGAATACGCAGAAGTGCAACACGGGAGACAGACGGCGGGTGCTAACATCCGTCGTCGAGAGGGCAACAACCCAGACCGCCAGCTAAGGTCCCCAAATGAGGTCTCAGTGGGAAACGATGTCGGAAGGCCCAGACAGCCAGGAGGTTGGCTTAGAAGCAGCCACCCTTTAAAGAAAGCGTAATAGCTCACTGGTCGAGTCGGTCGGCGCGGAAGATGTAACGGGGCTATGAAGATCTCTACCGAAGCTGCGGCTGCTGTAGAGCAGGGTAGGGGAGCGTTCCGTAAGCCGGTGAAGGTGGATCGTAAGGTCTGCTGGAGGTATCGGAAGTGCGAATGCTGACATGAGTAACGACTATCGGGGTGAAAGACCCCGACGCCGCAAACCCAAGGGTTCCTGCGCAACGGTCATCGGCGCAGGGTGAGTCGGACCCTAAGGCGAGGCCGAGAGGCGTAGTCGATGGGAAGCCGGTTAAGATTCCGGCACCGCTGTTCACTGCGATGGGGGGACGAAGACGGCTAACGCAGCCAGGTGTTGGTTGTCCTGGTTTAAGCGCTTAGGTAGATCCCTTAGGCAAATCCGGGGGATTAATACTGAGACGTGATGCCGAGCCAAATGGCGAAGTGCGTGATGCCCTGCTTCCGAGAAAAGCCTCTAAGCTTCAGGTGGGCAGTGCCCGTACCCGAAACCGACACAGGTGGGTGGGGAGAGTATCCCAAGGCGCATGAGAGAACTCGGGTGAAGGAACTAGGCAAAATGGCACCGTAACTTCGGGAGAAGGTGCGCCCCTAGTAGGTAAAGCCCCCTGCGGGTGGAGCTGAGGGGGGCCGCAGTGACCAGGCCGCTGCGACTGTTTATTAAAAACACAGCACTCTGCCAACGCGTAAGCGGACGTATAGGGTGTGACGCCTGCCCGGTGCCGGAAGGTTAAGTGATGGGGTCAGCCGCAAGGCGAAGCTCTTGAGCGAAGCCCCGGTAAACGGCGGCCGTAACTATAACGGTCCTAAGGTAGCGAAATTCCTTGTCGGGTAAGTTCCGACCTGCACGAATGGCGTAACGATGGCGGCACTGTCTCCACCCGAGACTCAGTGAAATTGAACTCGCTGTGAAGATGCAGTGTACCCGCGGCTAGACGGAAAGACCCCGTGAACCTTGACTATAGCTTTGCACTGAACGTTGAAGCAGCTTGTGTAGGATAGGTGGGAGGCGATGAAGCGGCGACGCCAGTTGCCGTGGAGCCGACCTTGAAATACCACCCTGGCTGGTTCGCCGTTCTAACCTCGCCCCGTGATCCGGGGCAGGGACCGTGCATGGTGGGTAGTTTGACTGGGGCGGTCTCCTCCCAAAAGGTAACGGAGGAGCACGAAGGTACCCTCAGGTGGGTCGGACATCCACCGTTAGAGTGCAAAGGCACAAGGGTGCTTAACTGCGAGACAGACAAGTCGAGCAGGTGCGAAAGCAGGTCTTAGTGATCCGGTGGTTCCTAATGGACGGGCCATCGCGCAACGGATAAAAGGTACTCCGGGGATAACAGGCTGATACCGCCCAAGAGTTCATATCGACGGCGGTGTTTGGCACCTCGATGTCGGCTCATCACATCCTGGGGCTGTAGTCGGTCCCAAGGGTATGGCTGTTCGCCATTTAAAGTGGTACGCGAGCTGGGTTTAGAACGTCGTGAGACAGTTCGGTCCCTATCTGCCGTGGGCGTTGGAGACTTGCGGGACGCTGCGCCTAGTACGAGAGGACCGGCGTGGACGCACCCCTGGTGTTCCGGTTGTCACGCCAGTGGCATCGCCGGGTAGCTATGTGCGGACGGGATAACCGCTGACAGCATCTAAGCGGGAAGCCCCCCCCAAGATTAGGTCTCCCGGGCTCATTAAGCCCCTCAAGGTCCGTCGTAGACCACGACGTCAATAGGCGGGATGTAGAAGTGCGGCAACGCATGCAGCTAACCCGTCCTAATCAACCGTGCGGCTTGACCATATAACACCCAAGCACAGCTACCCACACACCCCACATACCACCCCACCAGTTACCCCCTGGCGGCTATAGAGACGTGGCCCCACCTGATCCCATACCGAACTCAGACGTGAAACACGCCCTCGCCTATCCTAGTCTGGCCCCAAAGCCAGGCCAACCTCGGTCACCGCCAGGGACCCCTCCACAAAAACCCCTTCCCTCAGCTAGAAGGGGTTTTTGCTTTCCTAACCCCTACAACCACTCCTTCCCCCCACAATACATCCCCCCACCTCTATACCCCCTCAAGATCTACCCCACCACACTTGACACCCAGAACAATAACAACTCATGCGCCCTGAAAGACGCACCCCCTCGATCAATCCACCACAGCGTTTGCAAAATTCCCCAGAACGACCATAGACCATAAGCGATTGCCTAAAATAACCTGGCGCACCGGACTCGCTGACAAAATCGCGCAGCGTCGTCCCTCCTTGTTCAATAGCTGCGAGCAACACAAGGCGAATGTTCTCGGCTAGACGCTGATAGCCGTCCAAGTCGATCTGATTGCAAGGATATGCAGGATGAATGCGGCTTTGAAAAAGGGATTCGGTGGCGTAGATATTCCCAACCCCCACCACTACCCGCCCATCCATGATGAATGGTTTAACAGCGCTGCAACGCCGACGGCCAATTCGCCAGAGATATTCGCCATCAAACTCATTGGCAAAAGGTTCAGGCCCAAGCCTACAAAGCAATGGGTGTTCGCTAATTGCTTGTTCGGGTGTCTGTGGTATCCAAGAGAACAGCCCAAAGCGTCGCGGGTCGTGGAAACGCAGCCATTTTCCATTGGCTAAGAGGAATTCTACATGGTCATGTGGGAGATAGGGGTGTTTATCCTCGACGATGCGTAAGCTGCCTGACATCCCGAGATGGATTAATAGGCTGCCTTGATGAAGGCCTATGATGAGATATTTTCCCCGTCTTATCACTGCTGTAATCGTCTGCCCTTCGAGCCGCTCACCTAGATCAAAGGGGATAGGTTGTCGCAACCTGTATTCGCGCACCAGTAGTTTAATGATCGTTTGACCCTCAATATGGGGGAGGAGGCCCCGCCGCGTCGTTTCGACCTCTGGCAATTCAGGCATAGGGCTTTCAGGCATAGGGCTATAGATTATTGATAAGAAACACATGCTTTTGAAATTGAGTGAGCTGTCCAGATGTCGTGGGCATGGAAAGACGAGACATGAGATTGCTGTCGTTTGCGGCGCGCGAAGAGCGGCGGCGTGGCTGGAGGTATGAAGCGATAGGCGCGCAGAGGGGATTGTTGGGCGCAGGGGTGTTCGACATCTGCAAAGGCTATGGGCGCGAAGGGGCCCAAGGGAAAGGGGGGTGGGTGCAAGGTGGGTGAGAAGCGGGCGCTGTTGGCGGAGCAGGACGCCCAGATACGCAAGCTCATGTGCGACGGGACACCGGATCAGCTGAAGCTGCCGTTTGCGCTGTGGAGCCGGCAGGCGGTGCGGCAGTTGATCCTCGGCTGTTTTGGCATCGAGCTCAGGCCGCAGGGGGAGGGCAAGTACATGGCGCGCTGGGGATTGACGCCCCAGAAACCGATTCGGCGCGCCTATGAGCAAAGCCCGCCGGCGGGCAAGACGTGGCTTGAGGAGACCTACCCGGACATTGCCCGGCGCGCCAAGGCCGAGGGCGCCGAAATCCACTGGGGCGATGAAACGGGGTTGCGCTCGGACGAGGTGCGCGGGCGCTCTTATGCGCCGGCGATCAAGACGCCCGAGATTCGCGTCACGCACCGTCGCGAAGGCCTGTCGGTGATCTCGACGCTGACCAACCGCGGCAAGGTGCCTTGGAAGGCGTTCGCGGGGGCGATGAACGCCGACATCCTGATCGACTTCATGAAGCGGCTCGTCAAGGACGCCAGGGGCAAGAAGATCTTCCTCATCCTCGACAACCTGCACGTGCATCACACCAAGCCGGTCAAGGCGTGGCTGGCTGCATGCGCCAATCAAATCGAGGCCTCCTCCCTCCCCCCCTACAGCCCAGCACTGAACCCCAACGAGATGCTCAAGGCCATCATCACCGCGCAGGCGCCCTCCCGCGCCAAGGGCGATCTGAAGAAGGCGACCGTCAGCCACCTGCGCCGCCTTCTCAATTCCCCCCAACGCATCATGCGCTACTTCCAGCATCCCAAGCTTCATGATGCCGCGTAATACAAGTTCATTGGTTTCGGATCAATAAGCTAATGGATCGGGCTAGATTCTAGATTGGGCTCAGGGGCAAAAGGATCTTGTCCTAGACCATTGGGGACGGGCTTATTGGGTTCATCATATAGGGCCGGAGCCTGCTCTATCCTGGGTAAGGAGTGATCATCGGGGGGCAAATGCACAATCGGAGGGGCGGCAAGAGATCCCAGCTCGCTCGTTTGACTCGGGGACTGTGGGGTCGGTCCTCCCTCCAAGGTCTCTCGTTGGTTACTGCCAAGATGCATATCAGCAAAGGGATCGCTGACATTGGGATCGAACATGAGAGCGACGGGTTCACTGAGGACATAGAGAAGCCGTTGGTTTGGACGTGCCCAGCGTTTACGATCCGTTGAAACCAAGAAATCCAAAGCTGTACCATCCTCGGCCTTGAGGACCAGGGGGGTTCCTATCAACATCTCAGACATGACCTCGACCCTCTCGGCATGCAAGGCAGCAAGGGCGCTTAGGGTCTCTGCAGCAAGCGGGTTTTCACCCAAGCGCCCGAAGATTGGAGCAAAACCAAGCGGGATCAGTTTGGCAGAGACGTAATCAATAGGCGGGGCAATGAGTAAGTGGTAAAGGTAATCTGGAATCAGGTGGACTAGCCCATCTGCTACTACGTAGCGTGTTTTAGCGATAGGGTCGGTTAGGCCAAATTGTAATTCGCGTCCATCAATGCGTAGCCTTAAACGCGGTGGAAGAAGTCCTAATTCGCGTAGATCAGCGCTCTGGGCGGGAAAGCTGCGTTCGACTGGTGCTTCTAGGACGCCAAGCATGCGGTTGACCCGCGCGTTTTCGGCATCGATTTGAAAGGGTGTCTCCAAATGCCAACCCAGCGCGGTCTGGATCAAACTG
The DNA here is from genome assembly GCF_011290485.1 of Caldichromatium japonicum. Classification (GTDB taxonomy): domain Bacteria; phylum Pseudomonadota; class Gammaproteobacteria; order Chromatiales; family Chromatiaceae; genus Thermochromatium; species Thermochromatium japonicum. Next base: position 1,015,870 of record NZ_CP048029.1, read on the forward strand.
ATTGCTGGTTCTCCTGGGCGAAGGATCTCGACGCGATAGACGTCTGCTGCAGTCAAGTCAGTGAGTAAAGGAACGAAGCGCGCTCGCTCCAGTTCTGCTCGGATCAGGGCTACAAGAATGATTAAAACCCCGAAGAGGACCCCATTGATCAGCCAGCGTTTGCTCATGACCGCCTCACTCGCCACCAGCGCAGACCAAACCCACCTAGCGCAAATAGACCGGGTAAGACCACCAGGGTGCCGATCCCGATCAAGGCACGCTGGCCTTCGCTGAGGATAAGAGGCTCGGTAGCTGAGGCTGGGGGGGGAAGCTCCGGCAGCTCCTCCCCAGCAGCTAGCCAACGGACGAGCACTAGAGCAAGCGCCCGATTATCTGGACGGCCAAAATAGGCGTTGGATAGAAAGTCGCCATCACCGCTGATGACCAGGCGCTGTTCGCCCCCCGTGACCAGGCGGCGGCTGAGGGCAAGGATGACCGGCAGAGGGCCGAGGCGTTCGCCGATCACCTCGTCTTGACTCAGCGGGGCCTGCAAAGAACCCAGTTCATTCCAGCTTTCAGGGCTCGTGGTCAAGACGCCAGCCAGGGTCCAGTGAGGCGCAGTGTTTAGGCCAAAAGCCAAGGCGCCGGGTAGGATGGCAGGCCCCTTGAACTCCTCGGTCAACGGTTGGCCCGGGCCGATTACTGCCGCTGTCGGCACATCAAACCCCAGGGATCGGGCAGCAGTATCAATGATCGATCCAGGCAAAACATTGAGGCCCAGGTGTTTGCTAAGCGACTCCAGACCAACCGGCTCCCCTGGGTCCATCAACCACAAGAGCGATCCGCCGCGCTCGATGAATGCTATCAAAGCCATTTGCTCGACCTGGGGCAACGGCCTTTGGGGCTGGGTCAGGATGACCAGGCGTGCATTGTCCGGAACAGCCCCGATTTTCGTGAGATCCAAGGGACGTGCCATGAGACCCATAGCTTCCAATTCTCGCCCAAAGCGCTTCAGGTCTTGACTGGCGTCGCCATCGATCGCCCGCTCGCCATGTCCTGTAATCACAGCGATCCAGGTTTGGCGCGGGCGCTCTAGGCGAGCGATAGCTGCCGAAAGCGCGTGTTCACTGATCTCGGTGAGCGCCTCGCGCCGCCCCCGATATTCGATGAGGATCTGACCCATGAGCTCAACCTCGGCAGCCCTGGCCTGCTCAGGAAAGCGCTGCGGATCAAGATAGCGGATCGAAAGGTCTGGGCGTTCACGCAGATAACGTTCTAGAAACTGGCCGATCCGCCGGGCGAGGGACGATTGGGGATCGGCAAAGACGGTCAGGCGCAGCGGGGAATCGAGCCGCTCGAGAATCCGGCGACTTTCAGGGCTTAGTCGGTTTTCCTGCGATTGGCTTAAATCCCAATATCGATCATGGCGTGCTGTCAACCAACCGGCGGCGATCACACAACCCAAGAGCAGGAGCACAAAGAGTCCATCGACCAGCAGCCGTTCGAGCCTGATAAGAAAAAGACGATAAGGGCGCGTACGCTGGATCATCCAAGCTGTCGATTGAGCAAGTGGCGGTGGGCGAGGGCCAAGAAAAACAAGATAAACAAACCGAAATAGGCCAGATCGCTCAAGCGCACTGTCCCAAGCAAAAACCAAAACAGATGTTTGTTCCAGGATAGCCAACCAAAGAGTGAGAGGTCTTGTGCTACCAGCGACTCGGCCCGCCCAATGATCGAAAACAAGACCAATATTGCAAAGGCGATCAACACTGATGCGCCTGGCTGGTCGGTCCGGCTGGAGGCATAAAGCCCAACGGCACAAAAGAACAAGGCGGCGCACCACAGCCCAAAGGTGGCCCCTGCAATCTGGCCCCAATCGAGCTGGATGCTGCCCAGCAGGACTGGCAAATTGGCGAGAGGCAAGAGGCATAAGGGTGCAATCAGGATCGCTAAGGCAGCGAACTTGCCAAAGAGGATGGTGATCGGGGAGAGTGGTGCAGCGGCGAGCAGATCATAGGTCCCGTCGCGAAACTCAGTACTCAGCATTCGCATCGCCAGGATGGGTGCAGCAAACATCACCGGGACCGCAGCAAATCCAAATAGATTGAGACATAACTCCTGAGTGAGTGAGGCAAGCCGCTGTTCATCTCCACGCTGACTGAATGATTCAATGGTCTGTAAAAAGATCCAAGACAGAGCAACCTGGGTGGAGGTCAGCAAGACCCACCAAGGCGGTGTAAGCAGACTAGAACGGATCTCACGAGCGGTGAGCGCCAAGATCATGCGCGGTCCTCCACACCGAGGAGGTCAAAAAAGACGCGCTCGAGGTCAGAACGCGCGGGCGTGAGCTCAAGCAGATCCAGACCTGCCGCGAGAATAGCGCGCGCCAGATCGGCTGAGGTTGCACCCGGCACAAGATCGACCTGAAAACGATTCGGCCCAAGCGAGAGCGCACCGATCACCGGCGCGAAGGCACTGAGTTCCATCACCGTGATCGGGTTGCCTAAGCGGATGCGCCAGACATGATCGGGCGGGGCGGTATTGAGATCGGTGTCCAGGTGGACCTGCCCTTCGTAGAGGATCAGCACTCGATCACAGACAGCTTGTGCCTCTGGTAACAAGTGGGTTGAGAAGATGACGCCCGATTCTTGGGCTAGCTCGCGGATCAGGGCGCGTAGCGCGCGCATCTGGAAAGGGTCGAGCCCCTCAGTGGGTTCGTCAAGTAAGAGGATTGCTGGGCGATGGATGATGGCCTGGGCCAGCCCGAGGCGTTGGCGATAGCCCTTGGAGAGCTGAGCGATCAGCCGCCGGCCATGAGCGCTTAAGCCACAGCGCGCCTTGGCCGCAGCAATGGCCTTGGGGATGGCGCGCCTAGGGATACGATGCAGGTGTGCGCAATGGGTCAGATATTCATCGACCCGCAACTCGGGATAGAGCTGCGTGCGCTCGGGTAGGTAACCGATGTGTCTTTTAGCGGCCAAGGGCCGGCGGTTGAGGTCGATCCCAAGAACTTCGATGTGCCCACTTGCTGGGGTCAGCAATCCACTCAGCAAGCGCAGAAAAGTGGTCTTGCCCGCGCCATTGGGCCCTAGAAGACCGACTACCTGGCCGCGGGCGAGTTCAAGGTTGACCCCGGACAAGACCGGATGTCCCCCGAAATGACAACTGAGATCGGTCACGCGCACCAAGGTCTCCATGGCAGCTCAAGATAACCTGTCTTGGGCCTATCCGCTACCCGAGACTGTTGATCGCCCCGGTTGATGCTACTCCCGCCACTCATAGAGCTCGATGGCTGCGGGGTCGCATTGACAGCAGCCGGCGCAGGTCGTCCCCGGCGGCAGCCTGCGCACCAAACCCTTGCGTTCCATGAGCTCGAGCATCCCACGCAGGGCCTCGGGGTCGGCGTCAAAACGATGGGCAAGATCCTTGAGGGCTGCGCGGCGATGCGCGCGCAAAAAGATCGAAAGCTCGCTGATCATGAGGAGATCCTGTTTTAAAGATGGATGTCGCGCATACAAAGGGCAGAGGTGCATGCCGATGATCACCAGCAACAAAAGAACCGCGACATCTTAGACGATGCATCATAACGAGCCGATGTGGTGGTCTAATAGCGTGCGGCATCCTATGGCAAGCAAACTTAAGCCCAGCACCTTCAATGCCGATGAGCTGGGCTTTGTCCACATCGATGTCAAGTCGCTGCCGCAGATGCTGGATGAGAACAGGGGCCGCTCTTTGTGTGTGGCCATCGATCGGGCACAGCGCTCAGGTGTTTGTCCAGGGCAAGACTTCCGGGAGCACGCCGGTAGCGCGCGTTTCTCGCCGCCCGCATCCAGTCCTGCCCGCCGTGCATATCACCATCCTCGCCGACTATGGTAAGGCGTTCACCGACCGCGCTCAACGCCTGCACGCCCATCGAGGTCATGTAAGACTGGAATAAAAGACGTGCCGATCTGCTCCAGAAACGATCGAATCATTCGGGACGCGACGCAATGAACGCATCGATAGATCGAGGTGTCACGTGGCAACAAGAAGTCTAAAAATCGGCTTTTCAGCAGATTAAATATAAAGCGGTACCATTCGCCGCCAATAATAGCCCTGGTGGGCGCGGCCATCCCATTCATATAGTGCATTTGCGATCCCTTTATCCCAGAGGATGCGGCTGAGATAGCGATTATTGTCGAGAAATGGATCTTCTTTGCCGATGACCAGGATGATGTCCATACGCCGCAGATGTCCGAGTCTCCATGGGCAATTCAGATTGGGTAGGTAATGCACTGGGGTATTGAAATAGACATTGTCATCGCGCCAGCCGTCAAAAAGATCGCGGAAATGCTCGACGTTGAGCGTTAGATCATAGCGGCCTGAAAAGGCAGACAATTTTTGAAATAGATGCGGGTGACGAAAAGCGATATTAGCAGCGAGAAAGGCCCCGAGGCTCAGCCCATGGGCGATGGTGCAGGGATGTGGATTTTTCTGCTGCATCAGCGGCATGACCTCGTTGAGGATATATTCCTCGTAGGCGATGTAACGGCGCACGCGATCGGCTGGATGACACCAAAAGCAATAAAAGCTTTCCCAGGCGATATTGTCCACACAATAGAGTTGCAGATATCCGGCCTCGATCTTGTGGCGCAGTGCCTCGACCATGCGTAGATCTTCATATTCATAAAAACGCCCGTCTCGGGTGGGAAATACCAGTACCTTGGCACCGGCATGACCAAAGATCAGGAGTTCCATCCTGCGCCCGAGACGTTGGCTGTACCAGTGATGATATTCGCGGTTCATGGCTCTTTTGAATCGAGATGCCTATCGCCTACTCGCCGAGCGATTTAAAAAAGCCCTGCAATTCAGCGAGCAATTGCTGTTCTTGTGCGAGGCGCTCTGGATAAGCGAAATGGCCGGCGCGTAGGATAAAGAGCCGCTTTTCGCCTGGGAGCGCGTTGTAGATCGCAAATTGTCCGGGAGGGGCGACCATGGGGTCGAACAAGGCTAGGGCTAGATGCATAGGTTGGCGGATGTAGCGTGCGGCGACGGCAGCATCATAAAGGTACAAGTTAACAGCGAGATGACGGCCATGGCGGCGCATAAAGTCTTGCACCGAGGCGCCACTGCCGGCAGTCGGCAGTTGCAGGCGCAAAGGCTGATGACCGAAGGTAGGGACATTGAGATGACCGCGGGCGATGCGCGTTTCCCAGGCTAAGGCCAGGGCGCCGATACCGCCGCCGAAGCTGATCCCGAGATAACCGATCCGACCGCTCAGCCAAGGATAGAGCGCGAGCAGCGCGCTTGTCGCCGTCCAGAGGTCCTCGACACAACCGCGCAAGATATAGCGCTCTGGCTTGTCGATATCGTGTAAGACGTGCCACCTTGGCTCGGTTGAGATCGACGGGCGAGCGCTGCGGCCAAGACCGCGAAAACAGGGGATGGCATAGAGCGCATCAGGGCAAGGCAAGGGTCCTTCGGGCTGCACAAGACTGCCATAGCCGTGACCGCAGATCAGTGCCTTGGTCGGCGCCTCTTGCTCTGGCAATAACAGCCAGCCGCGGATCGGAAAGTCATTGGTCGAAATATAGGACCAATCGAGAACCTGAAAGCCCGGATAGCATTCCTTGCTGCGGGTCACCTGTGGGCAAGGATCGATCGTAAGTGCGGCCTGATACCACTGTTGCCAGGTCTCGACAAAACCTGGCGGTTCCGGTGGTGGTTCGACCCGCAGTAAGGCGTCCAAGTCATAGCCGTAAGTGGGATCGAATGGATAATCGTGACTCAACGGCGGCCAGGTCGCTGTCGGGGTCATGGTCTCTTTTTGACGGGCCTTCTGGTGAACCAAAGTGCGCCCATCTTAGTGCCAATGATCGCGGGCAATGCCAACGCACAGGGAGATCCTGGACATGACCATGGGGCTTGCTGGCGAGGGGCCTAGTGTCGGCTAGGCCTGGGATGGTGATAGACTGCGCCCAGTGACATTGACTGTCTGTGTATCCAGACCTGATCCCAGCTATGCCTAAGCCCTTGGCCCTCGTGGTCGATGACGAGGCCGATCTACTGGAGCTGATCCGTATCACCCTAGCCAGGATGGGGGTGGATGCAGTGACGGCGCCGACATTGGCCGAGGCCAAGCGTCAACTCGAGCAGCAGCGCATCGACCTTTGCTTAAGCGACCTTAATCTGCCGGATGGCAGCGGTTTAGACCTGGTCCAGCATATTGCAGCCCACTATCCGGATCTACCGATCGCCATGATCACTGCCTATGGCAGTATGGAATCGGCGGTAGCGGCCATGAAGGCCGGTGCCTTCGACTTCGTGGCTAAGCCAGTCGATCTTGCCGCGCTGCGCAATCTGGTCGAAGCGGCCTTGCGTCTGCGTGGGCGCTCTGTCTTAGCAACAGATGCAGGCGAAGGTGTTGCTGATACGCCCTTGATCGGCAGCTCGAACGTCATGCAGCAGGTCCGCGCCCTGATCGCCAAGCTTGCCCGCACCCAGGCCCCGGTCTTTATCACCGGTGAGAGCGGGACGGGTAAAGAGTTGGCGGCGCGGCTGATCCATACCCAAGGGCTGCATCGTCGCGGTTCATTTGTGCCGGTCAATTGTGGCGCGATCCCCCCTGACCTGGTCGAGAGCGAGCTGTTCGGTCATAAAAAAGGTAGCTTCACCGGGGCGGTTGCCGATAAGCCCGGCTTATTCCAGGTCGCTGCTGGGGGAACATTGTTCCTCGACGAGGTCGCCGAGTTGCCCCTTCCGGCCCAGGTTAAGCTGTTGCGCGCAATCCAGGAAAAGGCCGTACGTCCAGTCGGTGCCGCACGTGAGATCTCCGTCGATATCCGGCTCATCAGCGCCAGTCACCGCGATCTTGTCCGCGAGGTCGAGGAAGGCCGTTTCCGGCAAGATCTGTTTTATCGCATCAATGTCATCGAGCTGCGCATGCCCGCCCTGCGCGAGCATCCTGAGGATATCCCAGAGCTCGCGGAATATATCCTTGGACGCCTTGCCAAGCGGACAGCGGGGCGACCTACTGGACACTGTCCGAAGCTGTCGGCTGAAGCCGTGGCAGCGTTGCAACATTATCCTTTCCCAGGCAATGTGCGCGAATTAGAAAATATCCTAGAACGGGCCCTTGCCTTGTGCGAAGGCGACTCTATCCGCTTAGCGGATCTGTATTTACAAGAACCTCTCAGCAGCAAGGCCACTGCCGATCGCCATGAGATCGCGGTTGATCGGGTGCCGGTCAGTATCCCGAATGAGCTGAGCTTGCAGGAAAGGGACCTAGAGGCAGCGGCGTCGGCGCTTGGCCTCACCTCTTTGGCATTGCGCTATCGGTTAAAGCGTCTGGGGATCGGCCTGGGGAGATAGACTTGGGGGTGAGGCATCGCCTGAGGCTCAGGCTGCACCCCGGGCAGGCATTGCCAGGCGATACACAACGCCTATCAATCTGTCAAACAGCGGGAGCAGTAAGCAATGATCCTAAGGATCGTGATCGACGATCAGATCTATGAGGTCCAGGTGCCGGATGCCATCTTGGCTGGGGCGCGTGATTATTTCGATCAACTTGACTGCGATATGGACGGCGGCTGGCGAATGGGGCGCGAATGGATCGTATTGCCAGATCGAATTCAACGGTGCCAGATTGTAGCTGATCGCTTATTGACTGCGCTCGAGACCAACAATGTCAAGCTCGGAACCTTGATGGCAGGTTATATCCTCACCCGTTTGCCGGGTGTGGATACCGTGATCCCCGACATCCAGGGCGAGCCGCAAAATACCCAATTCGAGATGGGGTATCCGAAGCTTGAATCATCCGCCCCAACGCTGGAGCATGGGGCTTCTGCAGGCAGCGGGTTTGGCAAACTTGCGGCATTGGAGCAGGCAGGGCGCGAGGTTACGCCCGTTTTCAAAGTAGGGCGCGGGTATCGCTTTTCGGTGTTCGACTCCAAGACCGGAGGATGGCAAGACTCACCCCTGATTGCGACCGAATCTGAGGCAGTGCGGTTAAGACAAGAGGCCCTAAAGTCGCGTTATGAGTCATTGGTAGCTGGCGGCGGCTGATATAGACCGCCGCCAATTCAGCCTAGACCGAATGCTGCTTAGTTGCCCTTGTTAAGGGTATCGAACTTGAACAGCGTATAGGCAGGGCAAAATCCGATGGCGCCGGTGGCCAAGACGATGAGACCAAGGATGTCAAGGATGACGCTGCCGGTCATGAGGCCGGCAAGGATCAGGACACCAGCTGCGGCCAGACGGATGTTACGATCCATGGGGCCGACGTTTTTGGGAAGGTTCTGGAACATGTCTAGCTCCTTATAAGGGCTGATGGGTGTATTACCAAGGCATTGCATGCGCTCGATTGGACCATCGAGGCAGCCATGCGTTCCAAGGCTCAATAGAGCGCGTGGGAGCGGCTGATGTATTTAGTCAGCTCGATATGTTGGGCATTCATGCGTCTTAGGATATCCTGGCTTACCCGCACAATGTTCTGCATGACCCGATACACAAGCCAGGGATGCTCGGGCAGCAAGGATTCGAAGGCTTCGCGCTCGATGCTACAGACCTGGGTCCGCCCCAGTGAACGAAGGGTTGCGGTATGCGGCTGACCGCTAATAAATCCCAATTCACCGGCGAGGTCGCCGGTGGAGAGGACGTGGATCGTAGCATATTCGCCCTTACCAAGCTCATGGGTGACCGCCATCGCCCCCTCGGTGATGACATGGAGGCTGTTGTCGATCTTACCTTCCTCGATCAGGATCTCTTGGTCAGCAAGGCGGCGACAGTAAGCGATCGATGCCAGTGCCATCACCTGCTCATCGGTGAGGTTAGCGGTGAGCCTGGAGTGGCGCAGGTAGTTAAAATTATTTTCCATATCGCTATCCCCCTATATTCTAAATTGCTAAATCCCTAACAGTTTGAGTCAGGCTGGGCGGGGGGGCAAGCGGGTCGATGCTAATTTCTAGCTTTGACATTTTATGGTTATATAGTATAATCCTTGGTTCTGCTTTAAAACTCCTTGCCTCACCCCGTGTCGGGGAGGCTGTGCCTATCCGTAAGGAGCTGTCATGCGACATTACGAAGTGGTCTTTTTGGTTCATCCCAGCCAGAGCGAGCAGGTGCCCGGGATGATCGAGCGTTACCGGAGCAACCTCGAAAAGCGGGGTGGCATGGTGCATCGGTGCGAGGATTGGGGACGGCGTCCGCTCGCCTATCCCATCAATAAGGTCCACAAGGCGCACTATATCTTGATGAACATCGAGTGCGATCAGGCGGCCATCGATGAGCTTGCCAATGCCTTTCGCTTCAACGATGCTGTGTTGCGCAATCTGATCATCAAACGCAAATCGGCGATCACTGACCCCTCGCCCCTTGCCAAGAGCAACGAGGAGCGCGAACGCGCTGAACGCGCAGAAACGCTCGACAAGGAAGAACTCGGTTCTGCGCCTGCTACCATTGCCGAAGAGTCTGGCGAGAATCTCGAGGCGTCTGAGGTCGAGGATTAAGGTCGATATCCCGCATCCGTCTTGTTCATGAACCGAGAGGATCATCATGTCTCGCTTTTTTCGCCGCAAGCGCTACTGCCGTTTTACTGCTGAAGGTATCTCCGAGATCGATTACAAAGATATCAATCTGTTGAAATCTTATATCAGCGAATCAGGCAAGATCGTTCCCAGCCGGATCACCGGGACCTCAGCTAAATACCAGCGCCAGCTTGCACGCGCCATCAAACGCGCCCGCTATCTCGCGCTGTTGCCTTACACGGATCAACACTGAACCACAGACGCTGAATGCCTAAGGGTCCGACTCAGTGGTTGCGACGAGGGAGAGCGCGTGCCTGTCTCGACCCTGGACTGCTCGCTAATCGCATAGTTTGCGCTCGGTAAGCGCGAATAGAGCAAGGTTGATAGTCTAGGTGCGGGCACCAAGTTAGGCGCAGGCAATACACGAACGTTTTTTGGGTTCATAGGTCCTGACCCCTTAGGTTGTGGGCCACTGTTGTACTTGCTCGTCTCCTCTAGGCCGATGGCTGGATAAGCTCAGTTTTCATGATGCGGGTGGATGTAGGAGCAGGTTTGTGATCTTGCTCCTTCATCTGGGCTTGAAGTAGTACTCGCCTTCTTGCAGTTGGGTTTAACTTGGGGTATGGGGTATCGGGGCAACCTTTGCGTCACTGAGGGGCCGGTGCGGGCGCTTTGGGCGCATGGCTTCTGTATTCAATTCGTTTGAGAGGAAGAGATACGTGGAAATCATTCTGCTGAAGAATGTCACCAATTTGGGTGGGCTCGGGGATAGAGTGAAGGTTCGCGGTGGCTATGGACGCAACTATTTGATCCCAAAAGGATTTGCTGTCCCGGCAACCCCGGAGAATATCAAGGCTTTTGAGGAGCGGCGCGCTGAATTGGAACGGGCGGCTGCTGAGGCGTTGGCTGCAGCCCACACCCGTAAGTCCCAATTCGAAGGCAGGCGTCTGACGATCGCGCGCAAGGCCGGTGAAGAGGGACGGCTGTTTGGTTCAGTGGGTGCTGCCGATATCGCCGAGGCTGCGCGCGAGATGGGCCTGGAGCTTGCCAAGTCTGAGGTTCGCCTGCCCCAGGGGGTCTTCCGCTCTCTCGGTGAGTATGAGGTTAGGCTGCATCTCCATCCAGAGGTCGATGTCGATATCATGATCGATATCGTCCCCGCCAGCTGAGCCGGTTGCGATCCATCCGCTACCTTGCCCCTAGCCGCGTCCATGTGGGCGCGGCCAGTCTTCTTCCCCGTCTTGTCAATATCCCTGCTGGGCCAGTGGCGTCTTAATCTAGATTGGTCCACCTTTACATCTAGCCTCGCAGAGCACCTACCGCTGGCTGCCACGCCTCCGCTAGCCCGCGCTTTTTTGAATGCCGAGACGGGCAGATGTCATGTTTGAGACCAAGACCCAGGATACGGCGGCTGATGGCGATGAGTTGCGCGTCCCGCCGCATAATCTCCATGCCGAGCAATCTCTGCTCGGCGGCTTACTCTTGGATAACAGCGCCTGGGAGCGCATCGCCGATCTTGTCCGCGAGAAGGATCTGTATCGGCGCGAGCACCGAATCATCTTTGCGGCAATCGCCAGGCTTGCCGACGGCAATCAGCCCTTCGATGTCGTCACCCTAGCGGAGACCCTGGAGCGAGAGGGGCGTCTGGATGAGGCGGGAGGTCTCCCCTATCTCGGCATGCTGGTTAACCAAACCCCCAGCGCTGCCAATATCCAGGCCTACGCCCGGATCGTGCGCCAGACCTCGGTCCGACGTCAGATGATCACCGCAGGCACAGCGATCGCCGACAATGCCTATCATCCCCAAGGCCGCGACTCGGCGGAATTACTCGATGAGGCCGAGCAGCTGGTCTTTGCCATTGCCGAACAAGAGGCTCGTGGATGTAGCGGCTTTCAATCGATCCGCCAGCTTTTAAACCAGGCCATCGAACGGATCGACACGCTCTATCAACGCGCCGAACCGATCACGGGCCTGAGCACGGGTTTTACCGACCTCGACCAGATGACCTCGGGTCTGCAACCCTCGGATCTCATCATCGTCGCGGGGCGCCCCTCGATGGGCAAGACCAGTTTCGCGATGAACATCGCTGAGCACATCGCCATCCAGACGCGCCGTCCGGTGGCCGTTTTTAGTATGGAGATGCCAGGCGATTCATTGGCGATGCGCCTGATGTCCTCGCTGGGACGGATCGATCAGCATCGGGTGCGTACTGGCAAGCTTGAGGATGATGAATGGCCGCGTCTGACCTCGGCAGTCAATCTGTTGTCTGAGACGGCAATCTTCATCGACGATACCCCAGCGCTCACCCCGATTGAGGTCCGCGCCCGCGCTCGGCGTCTGAAGCGTGAGCAAGGGGACCTCGCGCTGATCGTGCTCGACTATCTCCAGCTGATGCAGGCACCAGGGGCCGGTGAAAATCGCGCAACCGAGATCTCGGCCATCTCGCGGGCCCTCAAAGGGCTAGCACGTGAGCTCAGTGTGCCGGTGATTGCCCTCTCCCAGCTCAACCGCAGCCTCGAACAGCGGCCCAACAAGCGCCCGGTGATGTCGGATCTGCGCGAGTCAGGGGCGATCGAACAGGACGCCGATCTGATCATCTTCATCTATCGCGACGAGGTCTATCATAAAGACAGCCCAGACAAGGGGGTGGCCGAGATCATCATCGCCAAGCAGCGCAATGGGCCAATCGGTACCCTGAAGCTGACCTTTCTTGGCCAATACACCAAGTTCGAGAATTATATCGACGACTACTACGGCGAAGGTCGCTGAGCCGTTCTCATTTGGTGAGGATCAGCTTGTTATTGCGGGTCATGCGCAGGTAATAACTCTGACCGGCATGTTCGATCACCAAGAGGTGACCGTCGCCGAGTAGGGTGCGGCTATCGATGCGGGGTATGGGGGGCGCTTTGAAGCATTGACGGTCGGGTTCAGTGGACAGAGTAGGGGTATGAGTGGCGGTCGCTTGCATGATTAGGCTCCGGCATAACGCAAGTAGTGTCTTTTTTCAAATAAGAAACATTCTCAAAAATTAGCCCATGCATCCATTCCGAAGGAATCTGCAATGTCCGACAATCCCCTCGTTGCACCCAGTATTGACCCTGCGGAGGTCGCCTATTTCGAGCGTCTGGCTCATCGCTGGTGGGATACGGAAGGGCCATTTTGGCCGCTGCATCGGCTCAATGCCTTCCGTGTTCCTTATATCAGCCATCACCTGTGTACGATCTTGGGGCAGGATCCCGGCGCCAACCAGCCTCTGGTGGGATTGCGTGTACTCGATATCGGCTGTGGCGGCGGTATCCTGAGTGAATCCATGGCCCGGTTAGGTGCGACGGTGACGGGGATCGATGTCACCGAAAAAAATCTGCGAGTGGCGCGTTTACATGCCTGCCAGAGCGGTTTGGCCATCGACTATCGCCTGGCGAGCGTCGAACAACTTGCCGCCGAGGAGATGATGTATGATGCGGTCCTCAATCTAGAGGTGATCGAGCATGTCGAACACCTGCAGGATTTTCTAGCCACTTGTGCATATCTTGCGCGTCCAGGCGGGGTCATGATCGTCGCTAGCATCAACCGCACCCTATCTGCCTGGATGATGGCCATCCTGGGCGCGGAATATGTCTTGCGTTGGCTGCCGCGTGGCACGCATCGTTATCGCAAGCTGGTACGGCCCACTGAGGTGATCGCGGGGCTAGGCCCGGATTACCGGCTCATCCATCGCACCGGCGTGCGTGTCAATCCTTTCACCCGTGGCTTTGCCCAAACCCGCTGGGAGGGGGTCAATTACATGCTGGTCATGCAGCGTCGTCTGGATTCTTAAACTCAAAGGGATGGGCTTGGGCACCCGCGTCGCTTGCAGGGCATATATGTTAAAGTTCATTCTGTGTATCCCTTGGCATCGGTAAAGCCCTAGCATTTAATGGACGAACATTGCCCCAACTGCTTTGGCCCTGCCAGTACCCCCTGTCCGCGTTGCGGCTGGCGCCCTGGATTCGACAACCCGTCTCCCGCCCTGGCGCTCGGCACCCTGCTCGATGGTCGGTACCGCCTAGGCCGGGTGCTCGGTCATGGCGGATTCGGGATCACCTATTTGGCCTGGGACGAGAACCTCCAGCTCAAGCTCGCGATCAAGGAATTTCTGCCCCGCAACAGCGCGACCCGGGCGCCGGACCGGGTCAGTCTAGCGGTCTATCCGCCGCCTGCAGATGAACAATTCGCCTATGGTCTGGAACGCTTTCTCGAGGAGGCCCGCGCCCTAGCGCGTTTCGACCAGCATCCTGCCATCGTCAGCGTCAAGACCTTCTTCCGCGCTAATGGAACGGGTTATTGCGTGATGGATTATGTTGAGGGGCTGACCTTTAAACAGTATCTGGCCAGGCAACCTGAAGGGCGTATCTCTTTTGAACAGGCATTCCGTTTGCTCCTGCCGGTCATGGAGGCCCTGCGCGTTGTGCATAAGGAAGGCCTGTTGCACCGCGATGTGACCCCGGACAATATCTATCTCACCCGCAACGGACGGGTCAAATTGCTCGATTTTGGGGCAGCGCGTTTCGCGCTCAGCGAACGCAGCCATAGCCTGTCGGTGATCCTTAAGCCAGGTTATGCCCCTGAGGAGCAGTACCGCGCCCGCGGTCAACAGGGCCCCTGGACTGATATCTATAGCCTGGGTGCAACCCTGTATCGAGCGATCACCGGCCAGGTTCCGCCCGATGCCTTGGACCGGCTGGCGGAGGACACCCTGCTCACCCCCTCCCAGCTTGGCGTTGCGATCAGCCCGCAGCAAGAGGAGGTATTGCTCAAGGCGATGGCAGTGCGTGGGCCGGATCGTTTTCAAAGCATCGATGTCATGGAGCAGGCCTGGGCCAAGGTATCGGCGCTAAAGCTCAAAAAGACAGCGGCTCCGCCGCCGGTAGCTGACTCTCTCCCAGGTCCCGTGCAGTTCGACGCGCAATTCTCCCTGGGTTGCGCTGCCTATGAACGCAGCGATTATCAGGGCGCGATCGACCGTTGGTACCCTCTGGCCAAACAAGGTGACAGGAAAGCACAATACAACATCGGCATGATGTATGCGCGCGGTCAGGGGTTTGATCGCGATGAGGCGCAGGCGGCGCAATGGTTGCAGGAGGCAGCCCGCCAAGGCGACGTCGAGGCCCAATATAATCTAGGGCTGATCTATGCCGAGGGGCGCGGCGTCGAGCAAAACTATACCCAGGCAGCCTATTGGTGGCACGAGGCTGCCAAGCGGGGTGAGGTTCTTGCCCAATATAACCTGGGCGCTATGTATGCCGATGGACGTGGCCTGGATCAGGACTATGTCCAAGCGGCACACTGGTGGCGGCAGGCCGCCGCCCAGGGTCTTGCCGAGGCCCAGATCAATCTTGGTTGGTTATATGAAAACGGCCTCGGGCTTGCCCATGACGATATCCAGGCGGTTTTCTGGTATCGCCAGGCAGCCGAACAGGGTCTGGCCGCGGCCCAATACAACCTTGGCATGATGTATGCCTTGGGGCGGGGTACCCTACAGAATGATGCCCAGGCTGCGCTGTGGTGGCGCAAGGCCGCCGAGCAAGGCCTTGCCGAGGCCCGATTCAGTCTAGGACTCATGTATGAAATGGGTCGGGGTGGCCCACAGGACGAGGCGCAAGCGGCCTACTGGTATGGCCAAGCCGCCGAGCAGGGCCTGGCTGAGGCCCAATATCGCCTGGGTTTGCTGTATGCCGAGGGGCGCGGAGTGGAGCGGGATGAGTTCAAGGCCACCCATTGGCTGGTGAGCGCCGTGTCCCAGGGTTATGATGAGGCCCAGAATGCGCTCGATCGGTTGTTTAAGGGTGATGCAAGGGCCGACGCGGGATCCGCTTCAGCCGGATGACCAGCGGGTCATTCATCGACCCGCTGCCCAGTTATTGATAAGAAACAAATGGTGGAGCCGGCAGGCGGTGCGGCAGTTGATCCTCGACCGTTTTGGCATCGAGCTCAGGCCGCAGGGGGAGGGCAAGTACTTGGTGCGCTGGGGATTGACGCCCCAGAAACCGATTCGGCGCGCCTATGAGCAAAGCCCGCCGGCGGGCAAGACGTGGCTTGAGGAGATCTACCCGGACATTGCCCGGCGCGCCAAGGCCGAGGGCGCCGAAATCCACTGGGGCGATGAAACGGGGCTGCGCTCGGACGAGGTGCGCGGGCGCTCTTATGCGCCGGCGATCAAGACGTCCGAGATTCGCGTCACGCACCGTCGCGAAGGCCTGTCGGTGATCTCGACGCTGACCAACCGCGGAAAGGTGCGTCGGAAGGCGTTCGCGGGGGCGATGAACGCCGACATCCTGATCGACTTCATGAAGCGGCTCGTCAAGGACGCCAGGGGCAAGAAGATCTTCCTCATCCTCGACAACCTGCGCGTGCATCACACCAAGCCAGTCAAGGCCTGGCTGGCTGCATGCGCCAATCAAATCGAGGCCTCCTCCCTCCCCTATAGCCCGGCACTGAACCCCAACGAGATGCTCAAGGCCACCATCACCGCGCAGGCGCCCTCCCGCGCCAAGGGCGATCTGAAGAAGGCGACCGTCAGCCACCTGCGCCGCCTTCTCAATTCCCCCCAACGCATCATGCGCTACTTCCAGCATCCCAAGCTCCATGATGCCGCGTAATATAAGTTCATTGGTTTCGGATCAATATTATGAGAGGCTCAATACAACGCGCTCATCATCCGGGCGCGATAGCGCGCAGCCAGCTCATGGCCGCTGCCGAGTATATCGAAGATCGCGATCATCCCTTTGCGTCCCGCATCCTCACCATAGGCGCGATCGCGCCTGACGAGCTCGAGCAGATGTTCGAGAGCTCCTTCATAATCTCCGCGCAGGACCTGATAAGCAGCAAGCTGATAACGCGCCTCGCTGTCCTGGGGATTGGCGCTGAGCCGGACGGCAAGTTCAGTCTCACCAGGCGCCTGTCTGATCGCCTGGGCAAAATTGAGCTGGCCACGCAATGCAGCAACCTCGGGGTCATTGGTGAGTTCGAGCGGTAAGCGCCCGATCGCTGCCTGTGCCTGATCGATCTCTCCGCTGGCCGCTAACAATTGAACCTCGATGAGTGGCAGGCGCTTGTGATCCGGGTCTTCGCGACGTGCGCGCTCGAAGAGCGCGCGAGCGCTGGCTAGATCCCCGGCAGAGATCGCGTCCTGGACGCGCTCGATCAGCCCATCAGAGGCGCGGGGTAGATGCTTTTCAAGAAAGGCCCGCACCTGGCTTTCGGGTAGAGCGCCCATGAAATGATCGACTACCTGGCCGTTGCGCAAGAGCTGAACGGTCGGCAGGCTGCGGATGCCGAACTGAAAGGCCAGCGCCTGTTCCTCGTCGGTATTGACCTTTGCCAAGAGAAAACGCCCTTGATATTCGTCCGCGAGCTTGGCCAGGATCGGCATCAGCATCCGGCAGGGGGCGCACCAATCTGCCCAAAAATCGACCAGGACCGGGCGCCGATAAGAGCCCTCGAGCACGATGGATTGAAAATTGGCAGCGGTGGCTACAACGATGTGAGGTGAGTGACTCATAGCGACGACAAAACCTTGCTTCAATGTTCCGCAGGGGTACCCGTTCCAGATCCATCTTGGCTGGATGGGTCGCATGGAGCTGCAAAATAGCCGCACCCCTGCCCTGATTCAAGGGTATGGCTTTTTGCCATGACCATATGCAAATTATGCCCATGACCATATGCAAATTATGCCACTGCGAATGGGAAGGCTACGTCCGTCAGAGACGACTGGGGTCAGCAAGACCTGTCGGGACAGGAAGAGGACTGTGCGCAGATTTGTACACTTTAAAGAACTGATAGCCGAGATAGCCGAGCTCGATCCATGTCTGAGTCAGTACATGTCGTTTGCCCTCACTGTGATGCGGTCAACCGCGTTCCGGCTGAACGCCTACATGCCGCGCCCAACTGCGGCAAATGTCACCATCCATTGTTTACTGGCCATCCAGTCGCCCTGGATGACCGGCGTTTCGCTCATCATCTCGGGCGCAGCGATCTTCCCCTATTGGTGGATTTCTGGGCCCCCTGGTGCGGGCCATGTCGGATGATGGCGCCAGCGTTCGAGGTTGCGGCCATGCGGCTGGAACCCTGGGTGCGTCTTGTCAAGATCAATACCGAGGACAATCCCCTGCTTGCAGCGCAATGGGGGATTCGCAGCATCCCTACCCTGATCCTGTTCCGCGGCGGAGAAGTGCTTGCCCGTCAATCAGGGGCGATGGATGCCGCCAGAATCGAGAACTGGGTACGTCAGTTGCTTTGACCCGGGGGCGCGTGGACAGTTTGGCATACCTCACCTAAAATGCACAGAGCTTTGTGCCTCGCTGTGAGGCGACCCGATCTCTCGGGCGCCACCTCCTTAGTGCGCCCCTGTCCTCGCTTCGGAGATACCCTTGAAAAAACCCGCGGTTTTGGTTCTGGAAGACGGTTCGGTCTTTCGGGGGGCCTCGATCGGCGCTGATGGCGAGACCGTCGGCGAGGTGGTCTTCAATACCGCCATGACCGGCTACCAGGAGATCCTGACCGACCCATCCTATCTGCGTCAGATTGTCACTCTAACCTATCCGCATATCGGGAATGTCGGGGTCAATCCCGAGGATGAGGAATCGGGCGCGATCCAGGCATCCGGACTCGTGGTCCGCGATCTCCCTTTGGGCCCAAGCAATTTTCGGATGCGCGAACCACTCGATGTCTATCTCAAGCGCCACGGAGTGGTCGGGGTCGCAGGGATCGATACCCGGCGTCTGACCCGCATCCTGCGCGAGAAAGGTGCGCAAAACGGCTGTATCCAGGCGGGGGAGAGGATCGACGAGTCCGCGGCCCTGGCTGCTGCCCGCGCCTTTCCAGGTCTCAAGGGCATGGATCTGGCCCAATATGCCTCGACCGCCGAGCCTTATCTCTGGACCCAAGGCTCCTGGACTCCCAACGGCGGTCTCTCCTCATCCCTGGATCGAGAGGGCGGGCACCTGCGCTATCAGGTCGTTGCCTACGATTACGGGGTCAAACGCAATATCCTGCGCCTCCTGGTCGATCGCGGCTGTTGGGTTAAGGTGGTTCCAGCGCGCACCCCAGTCGAAGAGGTTTTGGCTTTGAGGCCAGATGGGGTCTTTTTATCGAACGGCCCCGGCGATCCCGAGCCTTGCGCCTATGCCATCGACGCCATCCGTCAGCTCCTTGCGACCGATCTGCCGATCTTTGGCATCTGTCTCGGGCATCAGCTCCTGGGCCTGGCCTGCGGCGCCCGCACCATCAAGATGAAATTCGGGCATCATGGGGCCAATCATCCGGTCCAGGACCTCAAGACCGGTGCGGTCATGATCAGCAGCCAGAACCACGGCTTTGCCGTCGATGAATCGAGTCTGCCGCCTGAGATTGAGGCGACCCATCGCTCGCTCTTTGATGGTTCACTCCAGGGCATCCAGCACCGCTATCGGCCAGCCTTCAGCTTCCAGGGTCACCCCGAGGCCAGCCCGGGCCCGCATGATCTCGCGCCGCTTTTTGACCGCTTCATCGCCTTGATGGATGGGCAGCGGGATTAAAGAACTCATTGTCTTGCGCCTCGCCCCGATTGCTGATTTCTCTCTCTTTAACGCCATCTAGACTCTATGCCCAAGCGTACCGACATCAAAAGCATCCTGATCATCGGCTCTGGCCCCATCGTGATCGGTCAGGCGTGCGAATTCGACTATTCCGGCGCCCAGGCGTGCAAAGCGCTGCGCGAGGAGGGCTATCGGGTCATCCTGGTCAATTCAAACCCCGCGACCATCATGACCGACCCCGAGATGGCGGATGCAACCTATATCGAGCCGGTCAATTGGCGAGTGGTGGCGGCTATCATCGAACGCGAGCGTCCGGATGCCCTGCTGCCGACCATGGGCGGCCAAACCGCGCTCAACTGCGCCCTGGACCTGGCACGCGAGGGGGTATTGGAGCACTTTGGGGTCGAGCTGATCGGCGCCTCGCGCGAGGCGATCGACAAGGCCGAGGATCGGGATCTGTTTCGCAAGGCGATGCGCCGCATCGGGCTCGAGGTCCCACGCTCAGCGATCGCCCATAGCCTCGAGGAGGCGATCCAGGTCCAGGCCTCGATCGGCTTCCCCACCATCATCCGGCCCTCCTTCACCCTCGGTGGTAGCGGCGGTGGCATTGCCTACAACCAAGAAGAGTTCGAAGAGATCTGCCGGCGGGGGCTGGATCTCTCGCCTACCAAGGAGCTCCTGATCGAGGAGTCGGTGCTCGGTTGGAAGGAGTTCGAGATGGAGGTGGTGCGCGACAAAAAGGACAACTGCATCATCATCTGTTCGATCGAAAACCTCGACCCGATGGGCGTGCATACCGGTGATTCGATCACCGTGGCACCAGCCCAGACCCTGACCGACAAGGAATATCAGCGCATGCGCGATGCCTCCATCGCCGTCCTGCGCGAGATCGGGGTCGAGACCGGCGGCAGCAACGTCCAGTTTGCGATCAATCCCGAAGACGGGCGCCTGATCGTCATCGAGATGAACCCCCGGGTCTCGCGCTCATCGGCCCTGGCCTCCAAGGCCACGGGCTTTCCGATCGCCAAGGTCGCAGCCAAACTCGCCGTCGGCTATACCCTGGATGAGCTCAAGAACGAGATCACCGGTGGGGCGACCCCGGCTTCATTTGAGCCGACGATCGACTATGTGGTCACCAAGATCCCGCGCTTTGCCTTTGAAAAATTTCCCCAGGCCGACCCTAGGTTGACGACCCAGATGAAATCGGTCGGCGAGGTCATGGCCATCGGGCGCACCTTTCAAGAGTCATTGCAGAAGGCCCTGCGCAGCCTCGAGATCGACCGCTATGGTCTTGAGGAGATGGTCAACCTCAAAGATCCCGATACCCTTGATACCATCCGGCATGAGCTGCGCCAGACTGGGGCCGAGCGGATCTTTTATCTCGCCGATGCCTTTCGCGCGGGCTTCAGCGTCGAGGAGGCCCATGCGCTCAGCCGCATCGATCCCTGGTTCTTGGCCCAGATCGAGGACCTGGTCCGCACCGAGCAGGGGGTACGCGCTGAAGGGCCCGAGGCTTTGACCCCCGAGCGCCTGCGCGTCCTCAAGCGCCAAGGCTTTGCCGACCGGCGGATCGGGCAGCTGTTGGGGATGCAGGAGTCCGAGATCCGCGAGCTGCGCCATCGGTCCGGGATCCGTCCGGTCTATAAGCGGGTCGATACCTGTGCCGCCGAGTTTGCCACCCAAACTGCCTATCTCTATTCGACCTATGAAGAGGAATGCGAGGCTGAGCCCACAGGGCGCGACAAGATCATGGTCTTGGGCGGTGGACCCAACCGGATCGGCCAGGGGATCGAGTTCGATTATTGCTGCGTCCATGCCGCCCAGAGCCTGCGCGCGGCTGGGTTCGAGACCATCATGGTCAACTGTAACCCAGAGACGGTCTCGACCGACTATGACACCTCGGATCGGCTGTATTTCGAGCCCTTGACCCTAGAAGACGTCCTCGAGATCGTGGCCAAGGAGCACCCCAAAGGGGTCATCGTCCAATATGGAGGCCAGACCCCCTTGAAGCTAGCGCGTCCCCTCGAGGCCGCAGGTGTGCCGATCATCGGGACCTCTCCCGATTCGATCGATCTGGCAGAGGATCGCGAGCGTTTCCAAAGGCTCATCCAGGAGCTGGGTCTGCGCCAGCCGCCCAATGCTACGGCGCGCAGCGACGAGGAGGCGCTCGTGCGCGCCGCGACCCTGGGTTACCCCCTCGTGGTACGGCCCTCTTACGTCCTCGGTGGGCGGGCGATGGAGATCGTCTATGACGAAGGAGAGCTTAAACGCTATATGCGCGAGGCGGTCAGGGTTTCCAACGACTCGCCGGTCCTGCTCGATCGGTTTTTAGACGATGCCATCGAGGTGGACATCGACGCCGTCTGCGACGGGCGAGAGGTCTTGATCGGCGGGATCATGGAGCATATCGAACAGGCAGGGGTGCATTCGGGGGACTCGGCCTGTTCGCTGCCGCCCTATACCCTGTCTGCGGCCATCCAGGACCGGCTGCGCGCCCAGATGATCAAGCTCGCGCATGCCCTGAAGGTGGTCGGTCTCATGAATGCCCAGTTTGCGATCAAGGGCGATGAGATCTATGTCCTGGAGGTCAATCCTCGCGCCTCGCGCACCGTGCCCTTCGTCTCCAAGGCGATCGGTCTGCCCTTGGCCAAGATCGCGGCGCGCTGCATGGTTGGCCAGTCGTTGCGGGCGCAGGGGATAGAAGGGGAAGTAAGACCTAAACGGTATTTCGTCAAGGAGGCGGTCTTTCCGTTCATCAAGTTCCCAGGGGTCGATACCCAGTTAGGACCCGAGATGAAATCCACAGGCGAGGTGATGGGGATCGGCAAGACCTTTGGCGAGGCCTATGCCAAGGCACAAGAAGGGGCGGGGAGCCTGCTCCCGCGCAAGGGGGGCAAGGCGATGCTGAGCGTGCGCGAGGCCGATAAGCCCAGGCTGATCGAGGTCGCGCGCGAGCTCATTGCCTTTGGCTTTAGCCTCTATGGGACGCATGGCACAGCGGCGGCGCTGCGCGCTGCCGGTCTTCCTTGCATCGGGGTCAACAAGGTTGCCGAGGGTCGCCCGCACATCGTGGATATGATCAAGAACAACGAGGTCAGCTTCATCATCAACACCACCGAGGGTGCCAAGGCAATCGCCGATTCCGCCGCCATCCGCCGTGCCGCCCTGCAATACAAGGTCCCCTATACCACCACCATCGCCGGCGCTGAGGCCACCTGCATGGCCTTAAGACAGCTAGACATCCTCAGGGTCAATCGGTTACAAGATTTATGCTGACTCGCCTAATGCGTCTTTCCAGACTTTGATCGGGCGTCGTGCCTCACCCGCGGCGGGATACGGGCCAAGGTGAATATCCGCAAGCGGGGAACGATCGGGGTCTGTCGCAGGCGCCCATCACCATCTACTATCTTGCGACGGACGCGCCGTTTACACATGGCGTCCCCGCGATTGTTTGAGGATATCGGAGATGACCAGGATCCCTCTGACCGTCAGGGGTGCAGAGAAATTGCGCGAAGAATTGGAACGGCTCAAACGGGTCGAGCGCCCGCGGATCATCGCGGCGATCGCCGAGGCGCGCGCCCACGGCGACCTCAAGGAAAACGCTGAATATCATGCCGCACGCGAACAGCAGAGCTTCATCGAAGGCCGCATCAAGGACATCGAGTCCAAGCTGGCACATGCCCATGTGGTCGATGTGACCAAGATACCGCACAACGGCAAGGTAGTCTTTGGGGCAACCATCCGGGTTTTGGAGCTGGACACCGAGCAGGAGCATTGCTATCAGATCGTCGGGGAGGACGAGGCAGACCTCAAGCAGGGCCTTATCTCGATCGGCTCACCCCTGGCGCGTTGTCTCATTGGTAAGGGTGAGGGCGATATCGCCGTCCTCAATGCCCCGAGTGGGGTACGCGAGTTCGAGATCCTCGAGGTCCGCTATATCTGAATACCGAGGGCCCGTGAAGGCATGCACCGGCACAGGATAGTAGCCGCCTGCACTCTAGCCCAGACACGCTAGGGTAGGGCCTCAACCCGCACCGCCGCGCGAGACCCGCGCCATCACCCAATCCAATGCAGCGGTGGGCAGTGCCCGTTTTAAGAACCCAAGGAGATAGGTCGGGACGGTGACATAGTAGCGCGCCTTAGGGCGCGGGCTCTCGAGGGCATGGACGAGCTTGGCGAAGACCGCCTCTGGCCCCTGGGTGAAGGGTTGGACGGGACCTTGCTGGGTCAGGCGTGCCTCGGCGCGCTGGTAGGCGGTGCGATGGACACTTGAGTCGCGATCGATGTTGGCCAAGAAGGCCCGATAGGCGTTATCGCGAAAACGGCTGGCGATCGGCCCTGGCTCGATCAAAGAGACCCAGATCCCCGAGCCGCGCAGCTCAAGGCGTAGGGTGTCGGTGAGCCCCTCGAGTGCATATTTGCTTGCGACATAGGCGCCGCGATAGGGCAGGGGGACAAACCCGAGGACCGAGCTATTCTGCACGATCCGCCCATAATTTTGCCTGCGCATGATCGGGATCACGCGGCAGGTGAGGTCATGCCAGCCGAAAAGATTGGTCTCGAACTGGGCGCGCAGGACATCCCGGCTGAGGTCCTCGACCGCCCCCGGTTGACCATAGGCGCCGTTGTTGAACAGGGCATCCAGGCGCCCGCCGGTGATCTCCAGACTCTGGGCGAGCGCCTGGGCGATGCTTTCGGGATTGTCGAGGTCGAGCTGGACGGCAGTCAGCCCTCCGGATCTGAGCCGCTCGACGTCCTCAAGGCGGCGCGCTGAGGCGATCACCTGCCAGCCGCGGTGCATCAAGCCCAGGGCGCAATGATAACCAATGCCGTTCGAACAGCCGGTGATCAGGATAGAACCTCTACGAGGGGAATTCAGCATGGGTCTTGACGATCGAGCTGGATGGAGGCAGATGAGGCGTGTGGGACGTAGCCGCTATTAACCCCGAACAGGGCCCCGGGGCGCAACCAGTTTTTTGCTTGAGCCCGAGTCTCGGCTGGAGATCGGCTTTCCAAACCATGGGCACTGCTTCTTAGGCGGTATGCGCGGGCGTTGGCGGTGGATCGCTGCTGGCAAACAAGGTCAACCCCTGGATAGGCCCGCGTCTGACCCAACGTGCGACAAGCCTTGCCCTTCCAGGCGGGATGTCAACCATAGATCCAAACGACATCTCTAGGGTCCAGCGAGACCCAGGTGTCTCAAAGCAATCATCCATAGTGCACAGCATGCGCGAAGACTGGAGGTGAGACGACCATGCCGATCTATGAGTATCGCTGCGACAATTGCGGTCATGAGCTCGAACACCTACAAAAGGTGACCGACCCCGTGCTCGTCGATTGTCCGGCCTGTGAACAGCCAACCCTGAAAAAACAGGTCTCGGCTGCCGGTTTCCGGCTCAAGGGCGGCGGCTGGTATGAGACCGACTTCAAAAAGTCCGGCGATAAAAAACGCAACCTGCTTGAAGGCAGCGACAAACCCGCCGAGGCGGGCAAGGAGGGCAAGGGCGTGAAGGATAAACCGCTTAAGGATGCCGCTTAAGACCTTGAGGCCCTGATCCGCCGAGCGATCGGCGAAGAAGGCCCTGCCGGCGCGCAGGGCCTTCTTTTTGATTTGCGCGACCGGCTGAGGGTCATTACACTCCCTTGCCTTTCGATGGCAGCCGGTTACTGTGGGCACCGGTCACGTCAGGCAGCAGAGAGACTAAGAGATGCGCACACATTATTGCGGAGAACTCGGTAGTGGACAGATCGGGCAAGAGGTGGTGTTGTGCGGCTGGGTACAGCGGCGGCGAGATCACGGCGGGGTGATCTTCATCGACCTGCGCGATCGCGTGGGCCTAGTGCAGATCGTCTTCGACCCCGACCGCCCCGAGCCCTTCGCCCGCGCCGAGCAGGTGCGCAGCGAGTATGTGCTCAGGGTCAAGGGCCTGGTGCGCCAACGCCCAGATGGCACGATCAATCCAGAGCTTGCGACCGGCGAGATCGAGGTCCTGGGGCATGCGCTCGAGATCCTCAATACCGCCGAGACCCCGCCGATCCATCTCGACAGCCATGCCGCCGACGCCTCTGAGGAGCTGCGTCTGCGCTATCGATATCTCGATCTGCGCCGCCCCGAGATGCAGACTCGCCTGCATACCCGCAGCCGCATCACCCGCATCCTGCGCCGTTTTCTCGATGAGCATGGGTTTCTCGACATCGAGACCCCGATCCTGACCAAGTCCACCCCGGAAGGGGCGCGCGACTATCTGGTCCCCAGCCGCACCCATCAAGGGTCATTCTTCGCCCTGCCGCAGTCGCCTCAGCTCTTCAAACAATTGCTGATGATGGCGGGGTTTGACCGCTATTATCAGATTGCGCGCTGTTTCCGCGACGAGGACCTGCGCGCCGATCGCCAACCTGAGTTCACCCAGCTCGATATCGAGGTCTCCTTCATGGACGAGGAGGGAGTCATGGGGCTCATGGAGTCTATGATCCGCACCTTGTTTCGGGAGGTCCTGGAGATCGCTCTGCCCGATCCCTTCCCCCGCCTGAGCTATAGCGAGGCGATGCAGCGCTTCGGCTCGGATCGCCCCGATCTGCGCGTGCCCTTAGAGCTGGTCGATATCGCCGACCTGGTCAAGGCGGTCGATTTTCAGGTCTTTGCGAGCCCGGCCAATGATCCGGAGGGTCGGGTGGCGGCGCTGCGCCTACCGCGCGGGGGCGAACTGAGCCGCAAGGAGATCGATCAATACACCCAGTTCGTCGGGATCTATGGTGCCAAGGGGCTCGCCTATATCAAGGTCAACGACTGGGCCAAGGGGCGCGAGGGGCTGCAATCCCCGATCCTCAAGTTCCTGACCGATGACGCTATCCAAGGGATCATGACGCGCACGGGCGCCCAAGACGGCGACCTGATCTTTTTCGGGGCGGACAAGGCGCGAGTGGTCAACGAGTCGCTTGGGGCCCTGCGGGTCAAGCTCGGGCATGACCTGGGCCTGCGCCAAGGTGACTGGCAACCCCTGTGGGTCGTGGACTTTCCGATGTTCGAGTACGATGCCGAGCATCGGCGTTGGGTCGCCCTGCATCATCCTTTCACCTCGCCCAAGGAGACGCACCTAGGGTTGCTGGAGACCGATCCGGGCGCCTGTCTGTCGCGCGCTTATGACCTGGTGCTCAATGGCACCGAGATTGGCGGCGGTTCGATCCGCATCCATCGCCCCGAGGTCCAGCGCCAGGTCTTTCGCTTGCTGAACATCAGCGACGAGCAGGCCGAGGAGCGGTTCGGCTTTCTGCTGCGCGCCCTGCGTTATGGCTGCCCGCCGCACGGCGGGATCGCCTTTGGCTTGGACCGCTTGGTGATGCTGATGACCGGGGCGCACTCGATCCGCGAGGTCATGGCCTTCCCCAAGACCCAGACTGCCGCCTGCCCCTTGACCGAGGCGCCGTCCCCGGTCGATGAGTCGCAGTTGAAGGAGCTGGGCCTGAGGCTGCGCGCACGCCCCTAAGCGCCCCAGCAAGGCAGGTGTGGGGTTCAATGTGCCCAGCCTACAGGTTGGCCCTGGATAGTCTAGTGTGTGTTGCACGCCTTACCTGGCGGGTACCTGGTAGCACAATAGGGAGCGCATTGCGCGTCCTGCTAACTGGCTTGCTGCGGTGTAGCAATAATTAGGCTCGATGAACGACCAGGTATTCCCTGTCCCTGCTGCCAGTCCTGTGCCGAGCAGCGGCCCCCCGAGGCGCAAGCGTCCGCAATCGGTACTGGTAGTGGTCTGTACCCAGGGCGGGGAGTTTTTGCTCCTGCGCCGCATCCGGCCCTCTGGGTTTTGGCAATCAATCACCGGCAGCCTCAACCCAGGGGAGACACCGAGACAGGCGGCAATGCGCGAGCTCTGGGAGGAGACAGGTCTATGGGCCGGTGGAGGGCTGATCGATCTCCACCAATCGACCTTGTTTCCGATCATCCCCCGCTGGCGCCACAGGTATGCGCCGAACGTCTGTTTCAACCGCGAATACCGCTTCGCCCTGATCCTGCCCTCGCGGCGGCTGGTAAGGCTCAACCCGCGCGAGCACAGCGCCTATCATTGGCTGAGGGCTGCAGAGGCCGCGGCCCTGACCGGTTCCTGGACCAATCGCACGGCCATCAAGCATCTGGCGGCAGCCTGGGGTTGGGGCTAGTAAGCAGCATGGCCCTCCATTGCCATGGGAGCGAACGGTGGCAGGTGTTTGGGAGAGAGCCGGATAGCGATGGGCAATCCGCCATCGACTGAGGCCCCGCTCTTGGATAATGGCTTTATCTCTTACTGTGGTCTTTTAAGGATCAGTCATGAACGCACCTCAGGCCGTCAAGGTCCTATTTGTCTGTATGGGCAATATATGCCGCTCGCCGACCGCCCAGGGTGTCTTGCGCAAACTGGTCAGGGATGAGGGGCTGGACCATTGCATCGAGATCGATTCCGCCGGCACCCACGCCTATCATCTGGGCGAGCCTCCAGACCCGCGGGCCCAGGAGACCGCCCGCGCCCGCGGGATCGATCTCAGCGACCTGCGTGCCCGCCAGGTCGAGCCGAATGACTTCGGTCGTTTTCACTATGTGGTGGCGATGGATCACGACAACTATGCGCGTTTGCGTCGCCTATGTCCGCCCGGGATGGAGGGCAGGCTGCATCTCCTGATGGATTTTGCGCCCGACCTGGGCGTCCACGAGGTCCCTGATCCCTATTACGGTGGGCAACGCGGTTTTGAACAGGTGTTTGACCTGATCGAGCTGGCCGCGCGCGGTCTATTGGATGACATCAAGGCTCGCTATCTGGGTAAGGATTGATTGGCACATCGCCTGAATCGGGCAGCAACTGCCAAGCTGCGTCGAGGCTGCACGCAGCCCGGCCGCCGACCAGTCAGGGGACGGGGCCGGTCGCTGGGTGTCTTGTCCCTTGTCCAACCCACTCCCCCTTGGCTAGGGGAGTGGTCTGGCTACTGCCAATGCATCGCCGGCTCAGGGTGGAGGATCGCGGTCCACGGCCTGACCTGAGCCCGCATCTGGGGGGGAAGGCGATGCAAGGCGATCCGCCTCTGCTCCCTCGGCGGGAAGGCGAGGACGAATATCTTGCATCGCTGATTCTTGGCTATCGGCCTCGTTCCTTTCCACTGCCTCCACACTATCACCCGTGGACTTGGTGACAGGCTGGCGGCGGTGGCGTCCGCCGCGCCGCCGGCGCGTCGAGCGTGGACGGGGGGATGTGGGCGAGTCATCAGCGTCCACAACACTGCTCACCGCGGGCTCGGCCTGACCGTTTGCGACAGCAGCCGCTTCGCCTGGACCCGGATCTATAACGCCGTTCTGAGGGGCCGATCCCTGATCAGCCGCTGATTCATCCGGGCGCGCGCTGCGCCGTGGCGGTCGCAACCGGCCATTGGGACGCGGCGCTCTGGCCCGCGGTTCATTCTCGCCCCGCTCCTGAAGTGCCATCGGCTCAGTAGAGGATATCTGATCGCTGGTCCCCTCTGCCCCCGGGATTTGTGGTACAGACCCCGGTTGGGGAGCTGGCCCAGGTCCTATCATGGCTGTATCTGGCTGCTCTGCCCGCGGTGCGGGCGGAGGAGTAGTAGGCTGCGTGGGGTGTACCGCCTGACTGGATGAGGTCTCGGCTGGACGCGACTGAAAGAGCCCAGTCCAGATGCGTTTGAGCAGGCTCTCGGACTCGCCGCGCCTGCCCTCTGGGTGACTACCGCCCCCTAACCCTGCGCTCGGGCACTCGGGCTGATGGGGTGCAGGGACGCTCGGAGCCATAAGCTTGACCGCCGGCTCCTCGGTGCGCGCCGGCTGGCTGGGCTTGACATAGGATGCAGTCAAGCGTGTCGGTTCAGGGACCTCTTTGATCCGGTAGCTGGTCTGCCCCTCCGACAAGCTGGCGGCGAGATCCTGGCTGCGAATGCGTTCGATCTTGTAGTCTGGCGTTTGCAGATGCTCATTGGGGATGAGCAGGACCTCGACGTCATGACGCTGCTCGATATCGAGGATGGCGCGGCGCTTTTCATTGAGCAGGAAGGTCGCGACGCTCACCGGAAGCTGGGCCTGGATGCGCTCGGTGCTCTCCTTGAGCGCTTCCTCCTCGATCAGACGCAGGATCGAGAGGGCGAGCGATTCGACGCTGCGGATGGTGCCTTGACCCTTGCAACGCGGGCAGACATCTTGGCTCGATTCGCCGAGCGATGGGCGCAGGCGCTGGCGCGACATCTCCAATAACCCAAAGCGAGAGATCCGCGCAATCTGCACCCGGGCGCGATCCTGCTTGAACGCCTCGCGCAGCCGCTCCTCGACCGCCCGCTGATGCTTGGGCGGGGTCATGTCGATGAAGTCGATGACAAACAGCCCTCCCAGATCGCGCAGACGCAATTGCCGGGCGATCTCGTCGGCGGCCTCCAGGTTGGTATTGAGGGCGGTCTCTTCGATGTCGGCGCCCTTGGTGGCGCGCGCCGAGTTGATATCGATCGAGGTCAGGGCCTCGGTATGATCGATGACGATCGAGCCGCCGGAGGGCAAACGCACCTCGCGCTGGAAGGCCGATTCGATCTGGCTCTCGATCTGATAGCGGGTAAAGAGCGGTACCTCATCCTGATAAAGCCGCAGTTTTTTGAGGTTTTGCGGCATGACCTGGCGGATGAAGTTCTCGGCCCGCTCATAGACCGCGCGGTCATCGATGACGATCTCGCCGATGTCAGCGCGCAGATAGTCGCGGATCGAGCGGATGATTACATCGCTCTCTTGGTAGATCAGGAAGGGTGCCTTGCGGCCCTCGCTCGAGTTGAGGATCGCCTGCCAGAGCTGGAGCAGATAATCCAGGTCCCATTGCAGCTCCTCGACGCTCTTGCCGACACCGGCGGTGCGCACGATGAGCCCCATGTCCTCGGGGATCTTGAGCTGGCTCATCGCCTGGCGCAGCTCGGCGCGATCTGGGCCTTCGATGCGCCGCGACACGCCGCCGGCCCGGGGGTTATTGGGCATCAAGACCAGATAGCGCCCAGCCAAGGAGATAAAAGTCGTCAGGGCCGCGCCCTTGCTGCCGCGTTCCTCCTTGTCGATCTGGACGATGACCTCGCGCCCTTCCTTGACCGCCTCTTTGATGTTGATGCGGCTGCCCGGCTTGAGCGCCTCCGGCTCCAGATAGGCACGCGCGATCTCCTTGAGCGGCAAGAAACCGTGGCGCTCGGCACCATAATCGACGAAGGCGGCTTCGAGGCTGGGTTCGACCCGGGTGATGACGCCTTTATAGATATTGGCCTTTTTTTGTTCGCGTCCGGGCGTCTCGATATCGAGGTTGTAGAGCAACTGTCCATCGACAGTCGCCACGCGCAACTCCTCCGGTTGAGTTGCATTGATCAGCATGCGTTTCATGTGATGTTTTATCCTGCATACCGCGGCGCAGGACCTACCGCCGGGCGCCAGCCCTGATCGCGGAACTGTTGAGAACCGCGCGTGCGCGATCTTGGGCGCGGGCAAGGGATCGGATGGGTCTGCGCCGGTGAATCATGGTTGACGGGCATCCAGCGATGCCCGCCTCTCCTGCGGGATTTGTCCCCGCTATAGAACGGCTGACGTGATACCGGCAGCGCTGGCCGCTGCGACACGCACCCCAACGGGCGCTGGGTGTAGAATGCAACCGCGCTCGGCATGGAGATCGGGCGGGATGGCATAGATACGCCCGGTGAATGCGCGTGGATGTCGGTGCCGGTGCGAGGGCCTTGGGCCAGACGGGCGCCGTTTGGATAGGCGTCGGGTGCGGGTCCATGAATGCACGTGCCGTTCCGATATGTGTCTGCGATCACTGGGCCAGCGCAAGTTAACAATGGTATCAATGAACCCTATTGACAGCAATTGAGCGATTGGTTTGGGTTTGGAATGGTTTGGATCGAGGTCACCGGCGCAGCCGGCCCTTGCAGCGAGGAATCAGGTGAGTTCAGCAGTATCGAGGTCAGCCAGCACACGCCCTGCAGGAGATGGGGGGGTGAGTACAGCGGTGCAATATATTGTGGTCGATGCCGAGGCCGAGGGTCAGCGCATCGATAACTTCCTGCGGCGGGTGCTCAAGGGGGTACCGCCGAGCCATCTCTACCGCCTGCTCAGGCGCGGGGAGGTACGGGTCAATCAAGGGCGGGTGCGGGCCGATCACCGGCTATGCGCGGGCGACGAGGTGCGCATCCCGCCGGTGCGTCTCGGCGCCCCGCTTCCACCGCCGGAACATGCCCCCCATCAGCTCGCCTGGTTGGAACGCGCCATCCTGCATGAGGACGAGCGCCTATTGATCATCGACAAACCGGCGGGTTTGGCGGTACATGGCGGCAGCGGCCTGAGTTTCGGCCTGATCGAGTCGCTGCGTCTGCTACGCCCAGGCTGTGAACTCGAACTGGTCCATCGGCTCGATCGCGAGACCTCAGGTTGTCTTGTGGTCTGCAAACGCCGCAGCACCCTGCGCGAGCTCCATGCCCTGATCCGCGAGGGTCGAATGGAGAAACGCTATCTGGCCCTATTGGTGGGCGAGTTACCGCGATCGACGGTGCTGGTCGAGGCTCCGCTCAAAAAGAACGTCTTGGCGAGCGGCGAGCGGATGGTCCAGGTCGATCATCAATCCGGCAAGCCGGCGCGTACCCGCTTGCGGCGGCTGGCGCGTTTCATGGCGGATGACCGGGCCTTGACCCTGGCCGAGGCGGAGCTCCTGACCGGACGCACCCATCAGATCCGCGTCCATGCCGCCCATCTCGGTCTGCCGTTAGCCGGCGATCCCAAGTATGGCGATGAGGCCGCCAACCGCTGTCTGAAGGCGCGTGGTCTCGCCCGTCTCTTTCTCCATGCCGTAGCGCTCGGCTTTCAGCTCTCCTCCATGTCTCAGCCCTTGCGCATCGAAGCCCCTGTGCCCGCGGCCCTGCGCGGGTTTCTAGATACGCTCGGGGCCCGCTCATGAACCTGGCGCTGATCGTCTTCGATTGGGACGGGACCCTGATGGACTCGGAGGCGCGGATCGTCGCCTGCCTCCAGGCCGCCTTTCGCGACCTGGGATGGCCCGCGCTTCCTGCCGAACAGGCCCGCGAGGTGATCGGTCTCGGTCTAGAAGAGGCCTTGGCCCATCTGCTGCCGCAGGGCGATGTCGAGCAACGCGCCGAGCTCGCGCGCCGCTATCGTGCGCATTTTCTCGGCGACGACCAGATCCCCTCCGAGCTTTTTCCTGGGGCGCGCGAGACCCTGAACTGGCTTGCCGAACAGGGCTATCTGCTGGCCGTGGCCACAGGTAAGAGCCGGGTGGGGCTCAATAAGTCATTGGCCGAATCTGGACTTGCGGGGATCTTCGCCGCTACCCGGACCGCCGATGAAACCCGCTCCAAGCCCCATCCCCAGATGCTGCTCGAACTCATGGACGAGCTCGGGGTGCGATCCACCGAGACCCTGATGATCGGCGATACCGAATACGACCTCGAGATGGCGCACAATGCCGGCGTTGTGGCGCTCGCGGTCTGTCATGGCGTCCATCCCCCCGATCGCCTGCTGGCCTGCAAGCCCTTAGCCTGTCTGGACTCGCTATGGGCGGTGCGTGCCTGGCTCGCCGCCCATGCCCACTGTATCAACTGACCAAGAGGCAAGCTCTCTGTCCATGAAACTGGATTGGAAACCTGTAAAGACCAAGGATACCCCCCTGCCGGACCCCAGCCATCCCGAATGGGAGCGCGCCCTGATCAATCGCCTGGTGCTCGAATATCTCGCTGACCAGCGTCGGCGTCAACGCTGGTCGCTGATTTTGAAGCTCGGAGTGCTGCTTTATCTGATCGGCCTGCTGATCGTCGCTAGTCTGCCGGCGGTAACTGACCTGACCAAGATCAACGAAGAACACACCGCGCTGATCGAGGTCAATGGGATCCTCGCGCCCGAGGCCGATGCCAGCGCCGAGCGGATTATCGCCGCCCTGCGCGCCGCCTTCGAAAACAAGCACGTCAAGGGGATCATCTTGGCCATTAACAGCCCAGGGGGCAGCCCGGTCCAGGCTGGTATGATCTATGACGAGATCAAGCGGCTCAAAGAGAAATACCAAAAGGACAAGGGGCGCGACCTACCGGTCTATGCGGTGGCCATAGACCTGTGCGCCTCTGGCGGCTATTACGTCGCCGCCGCCGCCGATGCCATCTATGTCAATCCAGCCAGCCTGGTGGGCTCGATTGGGGTGCGGCTCAGCAGCTTTGGTTTTCAGAAGGCGATGGAAGAGCTGGGGATCGAGCGGCGCCTGCTGACCGCCGGCACCAACAAGGGCATCCTCGATCCCTTCTCGCCGCTTCCCGAGCCGCAACGCGCCTTTCTCCAAAGGGTGCTCGAACGCCTGCATCAGCAGTTTATCGCCGCAGTCAAGGCCGGGCGCGGTGAGCGGCTGAAGGGCGGGGATGAGCTGTTCAGCGGTCTCTTCTGGAGCGGTGACCAGGCCGTTGAGCTGGGCCTGGCCGATGGCCTGGGCAGCGCCTCCCAGGTCGCACGCGAGCAGATCGGCGCCGAAAAGATCGTTGAATATAGCAAAAAACGCGACCTGTTGGACGCGCTCACCCGGCGGTTCGGGGCCATGATGACCCTGGGATTCATAGAAGCGCTGGGGCTGGGGGGAGAGGGGCTTGCTCGCTATTGAGCGAGATACTGCGGACTGAGCTCT
Source organism: Caldichromatium japonicum (assembly GCF_011290485.1). Lineage (GTDB taxonomy): Bacteria > Pseudomonadota > Gammaproteobacteria > Chromatiales > Chromatiaceae > Thermochromatium > Thermochromatium japonicum. The sequence goes on from NZ_CP048029.1 coordinate 1,049,563, forward strand.
GGCTATAAGGGTGTGCGACCTCAATAGCGGGCCGCCAGATACATGCGGTATAGAGGACCGGATCAAGGGGTCAAGGCCGCGCGAACGGCATCTAGATCCAGGCGTTCGAGATAGGCATCGAGTGGTTTGGGATCGGTCAGGCCTTGACCCTTGGCCTCGATCACTAGCCGCCCGCCGATCAAAAGTGTCAGGGTATAGTCCTGGCTGCCAGGGGCATGTTCAAGCAATCCCCGCTGACCCCTGAAGGCATAAGGCTTCATATTCGGGTTGCTCTGCATGATCAAGGGCATGGACAGCGCTGCAGTCAACATGGACAGCAAGGGCGAGTCCGCCAAGATGTTCAAAACAACGTTGGCGCCATCGTCGCGCCAGTAGCGGCGGCTGAGGCTCGTACCGGCGATCATGGTCGCCAAGCCCCCCGTCTGGGCCTCAGGTGCGTCCGCCTTCCAGCCCGGCAGGGGCTCGGGCAAGAGCCGCGCAAGATGGGCGGCCATCTGTTCCTGGATCTTGGCGATGGCGAAATTGAGCGCATCGATAGCTGGGCGGTATTGCCCAGCCTCATAAGACTTGCGCGCGGTCTCGATCTGGTCGAGTACCTCATCGCCCTGGGCGCGGGCTAGGGCGGCAAGTGCTAGCAAAAGGGCAAGGGCCTGCGCCGAGCGTTTCATGGTTCGTCTCCACAAGGGTTGATTCGTCCGCCGCAACCTATCCAGCGCCTCTGTCTCGATTTCTCGATGCTGGCTGTTCAGCGCTCGCGTTGGCGGTAGCGCCAAGGGGTCTGCTGTTCGCCCGGGCGGCTCCAGATCCCACATTTGGCCCGTTTGGCCTCACGCTCGGCGCTGGCATAACGCGGGTTGTCGCAATATTGGTCATAGACCGCTGCCTGGCCCGCTTTGACCTGTTCCAGGTTGAGGAGCCGCGGACTGGCCTCGACCGTATAGACCTCACCGACGATCCGACCATAGCGATCATGGTCGATCTTGACCAGCTTGACCTCGCGCGGAGTGATGGAGCTCAGATGGGCGCGTGAGCGCTCACCCCAGGGGCTTTGTCCCATCTCGGGGGCATCGATGCAATAGAGCCTGACCTTGACCGGTTTGAACCCACAGCGCAGTTGCAGGGTATCGCCGTCGCTGACCCGCTCGACCCGGCAGGTCTGACCGCTTGCACCCAGCGTCCAGCCGGCGGGGATCAGGTCCGCTGTCCAAGCGATGATGGCTGCGGCTACCGTGCCTGCTAGCATCAGCGGCAGGCCAAGACGCCGGCGGATCAGGGCGGTGAGATGGCGTTTGAGCAGGGTTTGCGGTCTTTGGGTCATGGGGTCACCTCACCCCCAGTCTGCTCTCAAGAAAGTGCGCAAACAGGCGCACTGTGCTCTTCCTGCCCCGAATGCGGAGCGCATTCGTCTCTGACAGGCGTGACTTTCCCGACTACGGCAGAGACCCTCTCTGCTGTAGCGCCGCCGTTACCGGACGGACTCGCCACGGGTAGGGCAGTTGCGGTTGCCAGCCGTTTGAGATTGAGCGCGGCATTCTTGATAAGAAACACATGCTTTTGAAATTGAGTGAGCTGTCCTGATGTCGTGGGCATGGAAAGACGAGACATGAGATTGCTGTCGTTTGCGGCGCGCGAAGAGCGGCGGCGTAGCTGGACGTATGAAGCGATAGGCGCGCAGAGGGGATTGTTGGGCGCAGGGGTGTTCGACATCTGCAAAGGCTATGGGCGCGAAGGGGCCCAAGGGCTCAAGGAAAGGTGGGTGAGAAGCGGGCGCTGTTGGCGGAGCAGGACGCCCAGATACGCAAGCTCATGTGCGACGGGACACCGGATCAGCTGAAGCTGCCGTTTGCGCTGTGGAGCCGGCAGGCGGTGCGGCAGTTGATCCTCGACCGTTTTGGCATCGAGCTCAGGCCGCAGGGGGAGGGCAAGTACATGGTGCGCTGGGGATTGACGCCCCAGAAACCGATTCGGCGCGCCTATGAGCAAAGCCCGCCGGCGATCAAGACGCCCGAGATTCGCGTCACGCACCGTCGCGAAGGCCTGTCGGTGATCTCGACGCTGACCAACTGCGGCAAGGTGCCTTGGAAGGCGTTCGCGGGGGCGATGAACGCCGACATCCTGATCGACTTCATGAAGCGGCTCGTCAAGGACGCCAGGGGCAAGAAGATCTTCCTCATCCTCGACAACCTGCGCGTGCATCACACCAAGCCAGTCAAGGCGTGGCTGGCTGCATGCGCCAATCAAATCGAGGCGTCCTCCCTCCCCTCCTACAGCCCGGCACTGAACCCCAACGAGATGCTCAAGGCCACCATCACCGCGCAGGCGCCCTCCCGCGCCAAGGGCGATCTGAAGAAGGCGACCGTCAGCCACCTGCGCCGCCTTCTCAATTCCCCCCAACGCATCATGCGCTACTTCCAGCATCCCAAGCTCCATGATGCCGCGTAATATAAGTTCATTGGTTTCGGATCAATAAAGTTCAGGCCGCCGCCGATTTCCTCAACGAACTCAACATTCGACAAGCCTTTCGCCACATCAAACTCTTCCAACACCTTGCGCTGGTCGGCGAGGTCTGGCTTCTGCGCAGCACTGGATACGCGACAGTAGGCATCAATCCGCATTGGCTCTGATACCTTACTGCGCAAGCCAATCAACTCGCGGATTTGTGCCTCGCGACTGTTCGCGCCACCAGGATCAAACCCCCTTCGCGCTCCCAGCGTTGCAAGGTCTTGACCGAAACGCCAAGCCGCTTCGCCGCCTTGCCTGTGCCCATCATCGCGCTTTCCATGTGGAAAATTATCCACTATCACGCATAGCTTGTAATACTAGGGTTGGCTCCCTCCCACGCCATGCCCCCTCCCTTTGGGAGAGGGAAGAGAGAGGGAAGAGGGGCGAGTTTTGAATTTGCAATCATGGCTTGCTATAGGTCCTTTAGGTCTCGCCGCTCGCCAATTCACGCAGGCGCCATTGGAAGTGGCTCAAAAGACGCGAGCGGATCTTTTTTTCCTTGTGTTTTGCTGCTGCGGCTAGGCGCTTCTCTGCCAAGAGGATCAAGGTCTCCTGCGCACCCTTTTGGGTGTCATCCTCGGGGATGCGTTGGGTATAGGTCCCGTCCGGGTGCATCTCCCAGGCCGAGCGGCGATCGGCGAGTTGAACGTCCAGGATCAACCTCAGCTCCTGACGCAGGTCGGGGCTTTCGACGGGCACCAAGACCTCGACCCGGCTTTCGAGGTTGCGCCGCATCATGTCCGCCGAACCGATGTAATACTCCTCATCACCATCGTTGTGGAAATACAGGATGCGCGCATGTTCCAGAAAACGCCCGACGATGGAGATCACCCGCGCGCGTTCGCTCAAACCGGGTATCCCAGGGCGGAAGCGGCAGGTGTCGCGCACGATCAGATCGATCTGGACGCCGGCACGCGCCGCCTTGTAGAGCGCGCGTGTGACATCTGGGTCTTCGAGGGCGTTCATCTTCATCTGGATGAGGCCGTTGCCCGATCGTCTCTGATGTTCGATCTCGCGGTGGATCTTGTCCAGGATGGCACGCTTCAGGGTATAGGGAGCGGCCAGGATCTTGCGATAGCTCGGCGGCGGTGAGTAGCCGGTGAGATAGTTGAAGAGCTCGGTCAGGTCTTGGCCGATCTCCTCTTCGCAGCCCAGCATCCCAAGGTCGGTATAGAGCTTGGCGGTCCCAGGATGATAGTTGCCGGTGCCGATATGGTAGTAACGGCGTAGCTGCGAATAATCGCGTCGTACCACGAAGATCAGCTTGCTGTGGGTCTTGAGACCCATCACGCCATAATTGACATGGATGCCTTCGGACTCCAGGCGCCTGGCCCATTGGATATTAGCCGCCTCATCGAACCGCGCCTTGAGCTCCACCAAGACGGCCACCTGTTTGCCGTTGCGTGCTGCCTGGATCAATGAATCCAGGATGGCTCCGCCCGAGGTGCGATAGAGCGTCATCTTGATCGCCAAGACCTTGGGGTCTTCGGAGGCGGTACGCAAGAAGCGCTCGACCGAGGTACTGAAAGGCTGATAGGGATGCTGGAGCAGGATCGGGCCGTGCTCGCGGATGATATGAAAGATATTGCGCCGGTCATTGGCCAGGAGCGGGTGATCGACCGGGCGATGGGGACGGTCATGGAGCTCGGGGCGTTCGATCGCTGCTAGCTCGAAGAGGTCGCGCATCGCCATCAGCCCCTCGACCTCGATCACATCCTCGGCCTCGTTGAGGCCAAGCTCGGCGGCTAGCATCCCGCGATGGGTTGGGTCCATGCCCGGTTCGACCTCCAGGCGCACGATGGGCGCAAAATGGCGCTCGCGCAGCTCGCTCTCGATCAGCTCCAAGAGGTCATTGGCTGCCTCGACGTCCGGTTCGACGATGGCATTGCGCGTGACCCGAAAGAGCTCGCAGGAGACGAACTCCATCCCCGGGAACAGCATGTCGATATTGTTGACGATCAGGTCCTCGAGGGTCACATAGGTGTGGCTGCCATCGACCGCAATAAACCGCTTGGATACGTCCTTATGGACGGGGACCTTGACCCGCGCCATATAGACCTCGTTGCCGCCGGGAAAGCGCAGGGTGACCAGCAGATTGAGTGCCAGATTCGAGATGAAGGGGAAGGGGTGGGCGGGGTCCATCGCCAAGGGGGTGAGCATAGGGAAGATATTGGCGCGAAAATGCTCGCGCAGCCTGGTCTGGGTGTCTTTCGGTAAGGCGCTGTAGGGTGAAATGCGGATGTCATGGGCATCGAGCTTCCGCATGACCTCGCGATAGGCGCGCTCAAGATCGCTAAGAAAGGCGCGAACCGCCGTTTGACAGTCCTTGAGCTGCTGGACGGGGGTGCGGCCATCCACCCCAGGGGTATGGACGCCGGCGGCGATCTGTTGTTTCAGGCCCCCGATGCGCTTCATGAAGAATTCATCGAGGTTATTGCTGACGATGGCCAGGAACTTGACCCGTTCGAGCAAGGGGGTGCGCGGGTCCTCAGCTTCATGGAGCACACGGCGGTTGAAGGCCAGCCAGGTCAGCTCGCGGCTTAAGTACAGGCTGGGGTCATCGAGCTCCAGGCGGTCAGGGTCATCCTCGATGCGGGCATGGCTCGTGCTCATGGTGGTCCTGATCTCGGTGGATACGTGAAGATGGATCTGGCTGCAAGGATAGCGCCCGCCTGATGCAGGCGAGCGGTCATTGCAGGGGATTTTACATCGCCCGACATCTAGGGTCTTGGGACCGGATCGCCCGATCGGAATATAATCAAATTTTCATCAAATCGTCTCCATCCCAAAACCCAACACAGAGGCGGCCTTTGCAGACATTGATTCGGCCTACAGCGGGCACATATCCCGAACCCAACAGCGATCACTGAATATACGTGCGGAGCCAGGACCCATGAGCGGATCCCAAGCCCTCGAAGACATCGTCAACTCGGACTATGCGCATGGATTCGTCACCGAGATCGACTCCGATACCCTCCCGCCGGGCCTCAATGAGGAGATCATCCACGAGATCTCGCGGCGCAAGGGCGAACCGGGGTTTATGACCGAGCATCGGCTCAAGGCCTATCACCATTGGCTGACCATGCAGGAACCCAAATGGGCCTTCGTCGAGTATCCGCCCATCGATTTTCAGGCGATCTCTTATTATTCGGCCCCTAAGCGTCGCAAAGACGGGCCCAAGAGCCTGGACGAGGTCGATCCAGCCCTGATCGAGACCTATAACAAGCTGGGTATCCCTATCGAGGAGCAAAAGGCGCTTGCGGGGATCGCGGTCGATGCAGTCTTCGACAGCGTCTCGGTGGCGACCACCTTCCGCGAGACCCTGGCGCAGGCTGGGGTGATCTTCTGCTCGATCTCTGAGGCCCTGCGCGAACATCCCGAGCTTGTGCGCCAATATCTGGGGAGCGTGGTCCCCTATACGGATAATTTCTATGCCTGTCTCAACACAGCAGTCTTCAGCGATGGGACCTTCGTCTATATCCCGAAAGGCGTGCGCTGTCCGCTTGAGCTCTCGACCTATTTCCGCATCAATGCCCGCAACACCGGTCAGTTCGAACGCACCCTGATCATCGCCGATGCGGGCAGCTATGTGAGCTATCTCGAGGGCTGTACCGCACCCCAGCGCGATGAAAATCAGCTCCATGCCGCGGTGGTCGAGCTGATCGCCCTGGATGACGCCGAGATCAAATATTCCACGGTCCAAAACTGGTACCCCGGCGATGCCGAGGGGCGGGGTGGGATCTATAACTTTGTCACCAAGCGCGGAGATTGTCGGGGCGCGCGTTCCAAAATCTCTTGGACCCAGGTGGAGACGGGTTCGGCGATCACCTGGAAATATCCGAGCTGCATCCTGCGCGGTGAGGGCTCGGTCGGTGCCTTTTATTCGGTCGCAGTGACCAAGGGACATCAGCAGGCCGACACCGGCACCAAGATGATCCATCTCGGCAAGAACACGCGCTCGACCATCGTCTCCAAAGGGATCTCGGCGGGGTTCGGGCGCCAGACCTATCGCGGTCTGGTGCGGGTCGCTCAGCGCGCCGAGGGCGCGCGCAACCATACCCAATGCGACTCGCTCTTGATCGGCGACCGTTGTAGCGCCCATACCGTCCCCTATATCGAGGTGAAAAACCCCACCGCCCGCGTCGAACACGAGGCCACGACCTCCAAGATTAGCGAGGATCAGCTCTTTTATTGCCGCGCGCGCGGGCTCGATACCGAGGATGCGGTGTCGATGATCGTCAATGGCTTTTGCAAAGAGGTCTTTAATGAGCTGCCGATGGAGTTTGCGGTCGAGGCCCAGAAACTTTTGAGCATCAGCCTCGAAGGTGCGGTCGGTTAGGTCAATCCGGAGTATGCATCATGTTGTCTATCAAGGGCCTGCGGGCGAATGTCGGCGAACGTGAGATCCTCAAGGGTCTAGATCTGGAGGTTGGGCCGGGGGAGATCCATGCGATCATGGGTCCGAATGGCTCGGGTAAGAGCACGCTCGCCCATGTCCTGGCCGGGCGCGAGGGCTACTCGGTGACCTCGGGCTCGGTCGAATTCTTGGGCGAAGACCTTTTGGCGCTCACACCCGAGGAGCGGGCGCAACAGGGGCTCTTTCTGGCCTTTCAGTACCCCGTTGAGCTGCCCGGGGTCAATAACACCTATTTCTTAAAGACTGCGCTCAACAGCATCCGCAAGGCGCGCGGCGAGCCCGAGCTCGATGCCGTTTCCTTCATGCGCCTGATGCGTGAAAAACTGAAGATCCTGCATCTGGACGAGTCGCTGTTGAAACGCCCGGTCAATGTCGGCTTTTCGGGCGGCGAGAAGAAACGCAACGAAATCTTTCAAATGGCGATCTTGGAACCCAGATTGGCCATCCTGGATGAGACGGATTCGGGGCTCGACATCGACGCCCTGCGGGTGGTGGCCGATGGGGTCAATGCCCTGCGCTCGCCCGAGCGCGCCATGATCCTGGTCACGCACTATCAGCGTCTGCTCGACTATATCCAGCCGGATCATGTCCATGTCCTGGCAGGCGGGCGCATCATCCGCTCGGGCGGTCCTGAGCTGGCCCTTGAGCTCGAACAAAAGGGCTATGGCTGGATCGATGCGGGGCTTGCGGCATGAATGCACTGCTGGATGGCGGTCTGGAACGCTGGTTGGGACCGGCGGATGGTGATGCGCCCGACTGGTGGGTTGCACGTCGCCGACGGGCCTTGGTGTCCTTGGAAGGACGGCCATTGCCTCATGCCAAGGATGAGGCCTGGCGCTATACCAGCCTCAAGACCCTGCTAGAACAGGGATTCGCTGCGGTACCCACGCCTGCCGACCTGCCCGAAGCGGCGATCGACGCCTGTCTGATCCCAGGGTTGGATAGCCATCGCCTGATTCTAGTCGATGGATGTCTCAACCCCGCGCTCTCCTCGCCGACCCCCTTGCCGGCGGGGATCCAGATCTACAGCCTGCGTGGCTGGCTGGCCAAGGACCCCGATGCCCTGCGCGCCTGGCCCAGGGCGGTGGGCGATGGCGACGAGGCTTTCTTCACCCTGTTGAACGAGGCCGCACTTACGGATGGCCTGGCGATTCGCCTGGGCCCCGGGATCGTGCTCGATCAGCCCATCGAGATCATCCACATCTCATCTGGCGATCCCGAGCTGCGGGTGGTGCAGCCGCGCATCCTGGTCCATCTCGAAGCCGGCGCCCAGGCGGCCTTGATCGAGCGCTATATCGGACTCGGCGATGGCCCATCCTGTACCAATGCTGTCATCGAGGTCAGCCTGGCGCGCGATGCGCTCTTGCGCCATGAACGCATCCAGACCGAAGCCCCTGCTGCCTTTCATCTCAGCGGGCTCTATCTCGTCCAGGCAGAGGTTAGTCGCTATCAGGGGATCAACATCGGCCTTGGCGGGCGCTGGGCGCGTACCGAGCTTAATGCCCGACTCCAGGGGCGGGGTGCAGAATGCCTGCTTTGGGGGCTATATCTGGCGGGCACGGGACAATTGCTCGATTACCATCTCGATATCGCACATCAGGCACCCGCCTGCCGCAGCCTCGAACACTTCAAAGGCATCCTCGACGGGCAGGGGCGGGCGGTCTTCGATGGGCGGGTCTTGGTCGCGCGCGCTGCCCAACAGAGCGATGCCGCCATGACCAACCGCAACCTGATGCTCTCCGAGCAGGCCGAGGTCGATGCCAAGCCGCAGCTCGAAATCAACGCCGACGATGTGCAATGCAGCCACGGGACCACGGTCGGCCAGATCGAGCCGGAGCTTTTGTTTTATCTGCGCGCGCGCGGGATCGAGGCACAGCTTGCGCGCCGGATGCTGTGTCTGGGTTTTGCTGGCGAGATCATCGATCAGTTCGCCGATGAATCATTGCGCGGCTCTCTCACCGCTGCCATCGATCGGCGCTTGGGTTGAGGTGGGTGGCGGTGCGTCACTAGCTTGGTTTTGATGAGGCGAGAAACCATCATGAACAGATTGGCGCGTCTGGCGGGCTTTGGCCAGGATGGGGGAGACACCGAGCAGGAGGGGAGACGCGAGTCCAGCGATCAAGGGGTAGCGGTCGAGCGCATCGACCCAGAGGAACTGCGCGAACCGATCATCGCGGCGCTGCGTACCGTCCATGACCCCGAGATCCCCGTCAATCTCTATGACCTGGGGCTCATCTATCGCATCGAGATCGCGTCCAATGGCAACGTAGCGATCGATATGACCCTGACTGCCCCTGGCTGTCCGGTTGCAGGGATGATGCCCTTGATGGTGAAACGCGCGGTCGAGCAGGTCGAGGGAGTAGGGGAGGTCGAGGTCCATCTCGTCTGGGATCCGCCTTGGAATCAGGAGCGCATGAGCGATGAGGTACGATTGCAGCTTGGGCTGATGTGAGCTTTAGATGCACAGGGCACGCTCTACAGTTGGGTCATGCGGGTGGGGCGCCCGCGCCCCCCAGGCATTACAGCCAAAAGGCGCACAGCGGTACCCACAGCTCAGCGGTGCTTAAGCCGCCGTGCACCCCGATCTGCACCAGTCGCTCCTCTAAGGGCAGGGTGTGGCGGATGATGTAACCCTCACGCGGCAGCAGACAATAATCACCGACCCGTTCCCAGATCCGCGGATGGGCAGGGCCGGGCCCAAGATAGCCCTCGGCGATCAGCTCGTGGCTTGGCGCGGGCTCAATGATCCCGTCCAGTCGATCGCGACAATAGGATTCAAGACGCTGTTGCGCGCCGGCGCGCACATACGCCCAGGCCGCGCGCGGCTCGCCGCAGAGGGGCAAGACCAAACACTCGGCAAGCGCTGGGTGATCCGCAAGATCGATGACCGCCTGGGGTTCTACATCGATCTGACCGTGATCAGCGGTGACCACCAGCACCGTATCCGTGTCCTTTGCGGCGCTTAAGAACCCCTCTAAGGCCTGTTCGATCTCGGCAAGATGGACCTGCGCCGCCGCGCTCTCGATCCCTTGTTCGTGCCCGATCGCATCCAGCCTCGGCCAATAGAGATAGAGATACCGCCGTTCCTGGGAGATCCGCCAGCGCCCCCAACGTCGGCGCGGGCGGATCAGGCGCAGGGTACGGTTAAACATCTCTTCCAATGAGTCAAAGCCATAGACCTCGCCGCAGCCGATGAGCGCCCGGTTGAAATCCGAATCGGCGATCCAGCCGGGGGCCAAGGCGATCCCGCGCGTCTGGATGCGGTCGAAGAGCGAGGGCAGGCCGAGCAATCGCTGGGGATCGATCCCTGCCCGGCGATAGGAGACACCGCCGTAACGCGGGCGCCCCGGCAAGACCGCCAACACCGCCCCAAGCTCGGCGAAATAGGTAAACCAGCCGGTCAGCCCGTGTTCGAGCGGCGAGCAGCCGGTCAGCACCGTCGCGATCGCCGAGGTAGTCGTGGGGGGAAAGACCGAGCTGATCGCCCCAATCCGCGCCCGGCTCAGGATCCCATCTGGGGCATGGCGGGCAAGCCAGGCATCGCCCAACCCATCGATGACCAAAAGGATCAGGTTGGTGACGCGCTTGAGGTCCTCGAGATCAAGCCCGGCGAGCGGTGGGTGTGCGCTCACCCACCCACGCGCCTCGATCAGGCTGCTCATCAGGTTGAGGAGACCCTGGCCGGTGTAGTCGGGTTTGGGTAGATCATTCATAGGCCGTTGTTGGAGAGGGGCGGTGCCCAAAGGGGTTCATCGATTGCTGCCTGTTGCAATGAGGGGTTAGGTGCGCACTGCGCACCCTCTACAGTTGGGTCATGGGGGCGAAACGGCTGCACTCGCATCTCATGTCTTGAGGATGCCCGATGCGGCCTCAATTAGGAGGCGCAATCCGTACCCAACGGCTCGGGGCCTATGCGAGGAGAGCAGTATGTCGAGTGTCATCAGTACCTGTTACGAATGCGATGCCAATTGCCCCATCCGGGTGGAGCTCGATGATCAAGGCGAAGCGATCGCCGTCCAAGGCCCGCCGGAGTGTCCGCGCTGTGTGGTCCAGCTCGAAAGGCGCAATCATCCCGAGCGCCTACTCTATCCCCTAAAGCGCATCGGACCACGCGGCAGCGGCCGGTTTGAGCGCATCTCCTGGGATGAGGCCCTGGATACCATCGCCGAGCGGCTATTAGAGATCCGTGAGCACCATGGCGCGCCTGCGGTCGCCTTTTTCGCCGGTTATACCAAGGAGGCGCGTCCCCAACTGCAACGCCTGGCCCATGCCTTCGGCTCGCCCAATTATCTCACCGAGAGCGGCTGCTGTTTCTCGGCGACCCTGGTGGCCGAGAAGGTGACCTTCGGCTATCGGATCAAGACCACCTCGACGGTCCCCTCACCCAAGACCCGCTGTCATCTCTTCTGGTCCACCAATCCGCGCGGCTCGATCCCCCTGTTTGAGAGCCACGGGCTCGCTGACCCCAAGCCGGATCGCCGGTTGATCGTGGTCGATCCGCGCCGTACCCCCCTAGCCGAGCGCGCCGATGTCTTCTTGCAGATCCGACCAGGGACCGATGGTGCCCTGGCCCTGGGGTTTCATCACCTGATCGTTGCAAATGGTTGGCAGGATCAGGAATTTCTAGACCAATGGTGCGACGGGGTCGAGGCGTTTTGCGACTATATCGCCGAGTTCACCCCCGAGCGGGTGGCTGAGATCTGCGGGGTCAGGGCCGATGACCTGGGGGCGGCCGCCGAGATCTTCGCCACGACCAAGCCCGCCCAGATCACCCTATCGCCTACCGCCACCGTCCAGCACAGCAATGGCTTTCAGAACCATCGGGCGGTGATCCTACTCTCGGCGGTGACCGGGAACCTGGACCGCGAGGGTGGAAACCGGTTCTTCAACGACAAGGTCCTACCCAAGCCGATCGACCTCTTCGACCATTGCCGCCAGCATCTGCCGCCGCGCATCGGCGAGGAGGTCTATCCCGTCTGGACCAAATACTGGCCAGCGGGCCAGAGCATGCTGCTGCCTGACTGTATCCTCGAGGGTCGGCCCCAGCGGGTGCGGGCGCTCTTGGCCATGGGGATCAATACCGCCATGTGGCCAAACTCTAAGCGCATGGAGCGTGCCCTCGCCTCCCTTGAGTTCTTTGCGGTGAGCGATTTCTTGCATAACCCAGCGACCTTGCAGGCCGACATCGTGCTGCCAGCGGCGACCAATCTCGAGCGCTCGGCCTTGATCGCCTATCCGGGCTGCGCCTATCAGGGTGAGCTGCGCTATCGGCGGGCGGCGGTCAGGCCGCGCGGCGAGGCGCGCCCGGATGCTGAGATCTTTTTGGCGCTGGGGGTTCGGCTTGGTATGGCAGATCTCTTCTGGAATGGGGACCTGGAGGCGAGCTGGGCAGAGGCGGCCCAGGGGTTGCCCGAAGAGATCCGCAGACAGGTCTATGACAACCCCGAGGGGGTCACCGTCTATGCCCAGGCGATCGAGGACCTTGTTGAACACGGGTTTTTGGATGCCGACCGGCTCTATCGCCTGCGCGGCTTTCCCACCCCGAGCGGCAAGGTCGAATTTGATTCATCCGAGCTGCGCGCTGCTGGTCATGATGGGCTGCCGGTCTACCGCGAGCCTGCCGAAAGCCCGCTCTCCACCCCTGAGATCGCCCAGGGGTATCCCTTGGTCTTAACGAGTGGGGCGCGGACCAAGTTCTTCACCCATTCGCAGCATCAGCGCTTCCCTTCCCTTCGCCAAGCCATCCCTTATCCGCTGGTCGAGATCCATCCCCTGGATGCTGCGGCGCGTGGGATTGAGGAGGGCGACTGGGTCATCGTCCGCTCGCCGCGCGGACGGGTGCGTTTCAAGGCGCGGGTGACCGAGGCGATCAAGCAGGGGGTGGTCCATTGTCCACACGGCTGGAACGAGGCCAATGTCAACGAGCTGACCGCTGACCAGCACCTGGACCCGATCAGCGGCTTTCCGCCCTTCAAGTCCAGCCTGTGTCAGGTCGAGCGGGCCGCATAGATGTTCATCGGCATCCCCGCCGAACGCAGCCATCTCTTTCGGGTGCAGCCACGCGCCGCGGTCGCGGTCAGCGACCCCACTGCCTGGCGGCTCTATCCCGTCTACCGCCAGGTCTATGACCGGCTGCAGCTCGCCCTGGACGCGGGACTGCGCGCCGCGCCCTGCGGCGTCGAGCCCTGCGACTGTGGGTTTGAGCCGGATGATCCGGTCTTCGTCAAACCGATCATCAATCTCTATGGCGCAGCGCGGCGGGCGGGTCTCTATCGCGCCGCCGAGGTCCCGCCCGAGCCTGGACTCTTTTGGTGCGAGGCGCTGGGGGGCGAGCACACCAGCACCGATTGTCTGGTGCAAGACGGCGAGGTCGTCTGGATGGCGCATAGCCTGGCCTCCGAGCACAAGGACCGCTTCCGCCCGCTCTCTTGGGAGGTGGGGATCGAGCGCCCCCTGCTTGCGCCGGCCATCCGCGAGTGGGTCGAGCGCCATCTAGGCGGTTATACCGGTCTATGTAACCTTGAACTCATCGGCGGCCGACCCATTGAGGCCCATCTGCGCGGTTCAACCGGCTTTTTTGACCTCTATGGGCCGCACTTCATCCCGGCCTGGGTGGCGCTGGTGGACGGTGAACCCTTTAGACCCCCGCCGCCGATCCCGGGGGGGTGGATGATCTCGGTCTTCAGCGAAGGCCCGCTGACTGAGCCTGAGCTTGCGGCAATCGCCGAGGCAGGCGCCAGGGTCTATGCAGACCCCGCCACGCCCGATCGGGTGGCTGTGGTCCTTTGTCCAGACCGCGCGCTGGGACACAGGCTCATGGCGATGCTCGGCAACCGCCCCTGCGAAGATTTGACGACGTAGGGGCAGTGAGCGCGGTGCGCGCACTGCGTCATGCTTGCCCTGTTTGCTCGCTGCTGGCAGGCCATTGGCGCAACCAGGCTGCCATTTCGTCTGCGGGCAGCGGGCGGCTGATGAGATAACCCTGGATGCTGTCGCAGCCGAGTGACCTGAGATGATCGGCCTGTTCAGGCGACTCGACCCCCTCGGCGATGATCTCGAGATCAAGGCTCTTGCCCAGGGCAATGATGGCGCGCACAATCGCGGCATTGTTGGGGTTGGTCGTGACATCGCGCACGAACGACAGGTCGATCTTGAGCTTATTGACTGCGATCTGCTGGAGATAGGCGAGGGAGGAATAGCCAGTGCCAAAATCATCGATTGAGAGATGCACCCCGAGCGCGTGTAGCTCGGCCAGCGACTGAAAGGAGCGCTCGCTGTCGACCATGACACAGGTTTCTGTCAATTCGACCTCGATGGACTGGGGTGATAGGACATACAGCCGCAGCTGTTCGGCGATGCGCCCGACGAACTGATCTTCACTCAACTGGGCTGCCGAGATATTGATCGCTGTCCGCGGCGGCGTCAGGCCGGCATCCAGCCAGGCGCGGAGCTGACGGCAGGCGGCGCGCAGGACCCAATCGCCTAGGCTGACCACCAGCCCGCTTTCTTCAGCTAGAGGAATGAAGGCATTGGGGGGTATCAGCCCGCGTTCGGGATGCCGCCAGCGCACCAGGGCCTCCATCCCTACCAGCTTGCTAGTGGTGAGATTGACTTGCGGCTGATAGACCAAAAATAGCTCATCGTGCGTGATGGCGCGGCGCAATTCGGCCTCCAGATGCAGGCGCTCTCGTGCCCGCTGGGTCATCTCGGGGGAGAAGAAGCGCAACAGACGCTGGCCTTGCTGTTTGGCCTGATGTAGGGCTGTCTCGGCGTTGCACAACAGGGTCTCGACGTCTTGCCCGTCGCTTGGATAGAGGGCAACACCGATGCTGGCGCCGATATAGATGGGGTTGCCGTCGATGGCGAACGGCTTGCCCAGCGCATCGATCAGGTCCTGGGCCAGGAGATCGACCCCGGGCTGACCGGCCTGATGTCCGAGGATCAATACAAACTCATCGCCGCCGATCCGCGCCAGGGTTGTATCCTCGGGCAAAAGCTCTTGCAGGCGCCGGCTGATGGCTAGGATCAGCAGATCACCCAGGTTGTAGCCGAGGCTTTCATTGATGGTCTTGAAATCGTCGAGATCGATGAAGAGCAGGGCGAAACCTCCCCCACTATGCTCTGCCTGGGTAATGGCCTGTTGCAAGAGCTCGTGCAACAACACCCGGTTCGGCAGACCGGTCAGGGGGTCGCGATGGGTGATGAACTCGAGCCGATGTTCCATGCGGCGGCGGAGGGTGATGTCAGTATTCGAGCCGCGTCGGCCCAGGAACCGACCGTTGCGATCGTAGACGGGTTGGCAGAGATGTTCGATCCAGCGTTCACTCCCATCCCGTGCCTGGAGACAAAAGATCAGCGCTGAGAGCCTGGCCTGATCATCATGGACATGTTCGCGCCAGGCCTCCAGGTCGGCGGGATGGATCAGGCGCTCCATCAGCCCGGGGTCAGCCAAAAAGTCCTCGGGACGGTAGCCCGAGATCGACTCACAGGCCGGCGAGACATAACGATACTGCCCGTCGGGTCCAAGCCAGTATTCCCAATTGGGCGAATACTCGGCGAGGATGCGGTAGTTCTGTTCGCTCTCCTCGAGATGGGCGGTGCGTTCGGCTACCATGGACTCCAGATGCTGGCGCAAACGTGCCAGTTCCAGGTGGGTGCAGACCCGTGCCCGGACCTCGTCGATGTCGAAGGGTTTGGTGATGTAATCGGCGCCCCCGAGGGCAAAGCCCCGCACCTTGTGTTCTACGGCATCGACCACGGTCACAAAGAGCACTGGAATCCTGTTCCCTGCCGGCAGGGTCTTGATCCGTCGGCAGGTCTCATAACCGTCCATGCCGGGCATCAGGACATCGAGCAGGATCAGATCGGGTGTATGTGGGCCTGCGACCTGCTCGATCGCCTCGACGCCGGAGCGGGCGACCTGGATGGCATAGTCGTCCTTCAGCGCCTCGATCAGCTCATGGATGTTCTCGGGCATATCATCGACGACCAGCAAACAAGGCCTTCTATGCACCGCAGGAGCAAGTACGGGGTGCGAAATCTCCAGGCCCAGACGCTGCCGGTAACGCTGGAGCTCGAGTTGGTCGGCGATGCGCCGGCGCAACAGGTCTGCATTGACCGGCCGGCTGATATAGTCAACGGCACCCAGCGCCAGACCGCGCGACTCCTCGCCCGGCTCGTTCAGCACGCTGATCAGGATCACGGGGATCGCAGCGGTCGCCGTCTCCGCCTTCAGGGTCTGCAAGACCGCATAGCCATCCAGGTCGGGCAGCCGGATATCCAGCAGGATCAGATCTGGCGGTGGCAGGCGGCGGGCGAGCTGGAGGGCCTGTTGGCCGCTGGTGGCCGCGAGCAGGGCATAGTCCCCCCGCAGGATCTCCATCAGGGTGTGCAGATTTTCAGGGACATCATCGACGATCAACAGGCGGGTGCGCATCGCATTCATAGACCCTCGCAGGGAAACCCGCGATTGAAGTCGCGGGAGGAATTGCGGCTTGCCAGACGAGGTGTGGAGGTTTGAGTAGGTGCTCGAAGCATCGCTTTAAGTGTCCCACTGTGGTCTGTGGGCGCACAGCGACTTGAATGCAAATCGGAACCTTACCCGCATTAGTGAGTCCGTCCTGCGGCGCAGGCAGGCGTCTCGCCAAGGGCGGCTGTAAACACGCCTCATGTCAAGGATGGTTACTGCCTTGTCCTACGATTAAGGATTTCAACTTCAGTCGAGGGTTGTTTGAGCAGACACCGTTTGAAACCTTCCTGTCTCCTGCGACGACAGACGCAAAGATCAGGAAGCAACGGATCCAACGGATCAAAAGATAGCAAAGCATCGACTGTATTATCGTGCGAGTCCTCGCTGATCGACCGTTCGCTTGACCCCTGGTGGCCCTCTCTCGCTGTCCAGGAGGCCTCTTAAGGAAACGCTGCAAAGGTCCCATATCGTCATTTCCGGCGTTCGTCACCCCGGCGCAAGCCGGGGTCCAGATGATCCGATTTGTATGGATTCTGGCTGACGCTGGCATGATGAGAACCGATGTATTCAGTGTTTCCCCAAGGGTTTGTTGGCGCAGGGATGGATGGCGCCTAGCCAGCCGCCAGGGTCTGGCGCAGCCGCTGGGTCCGCGCCAGGGCCTCGTCGATGGCAAAGACCTCACAGTCGGCGGCGATGGCCGCCAGCTCATCCTCGATGCCCGTGCCAGTGGTGCCGGCGCGCAATTCGCTCAGCAGATGGTCGATCGCCCCCAGATCGTCATTAAGTGCCCGGAGCAATCGCTCGACCAGGTCCCTGAGTTCGTCTGGGCTTAGGGTCTTTGACTGGGCCGGCCCTTCAACAGGTGTGCTGCGTTCAAGCCCATCGATCTCGTCGATCAAGGTCTGCCAGTGCCGGTGCAATGCCTGCCAAGCATCCGCTGGCGGAAGTTGATTGCGTTTGAGACAGTCATCGATCGCGTTTATCTGGTCAAACAGCGTCTTGGCCCCGAGATTGGCTATCAGACCTTTGAGTGCGTGACACCGCGATTGGGCAACGGCAGGGCCCTGATCGCAGGCGAGTGATTCGAGCTCAAGGCTCGCTTGGGTATAGCGCTGGTGGAAACGGGATAGTTGTTTGCGGTAGGCGTCGATCTTACCGCCGATGCGTTGAATGCCAGCGTGCACATCCAGGCTATGAAGCGCCGCGAATTCAGGGGGGAGTCTCTCCTTGACTACAGCGGCGGGGGGCGGCAGTTGCGCTTGGCCTGCAGGTGTGAGCCAACGGCAGAGGACGGCGAAGAGATGCTCGGGGTCGATCGGCTTGCTGAGGTAATCGTTCATGCCGGCGGCGAGTGCCTTTTTGTGGTCCTCGGCCATGGCGAGTGCGGTCATGGCGATGATCGGCAGTCCGGCAAACTGCTCGCCCAGGGCGCGGATATGCCGCGCCGCCTCCAGCCCATCCATCACCTGCATCTGGATGTCCATGAGCACGGCGTCGTATGTCGCCTGTTGCACCCGTTCCAAGGCCTCGGCGCCATCGGCGGCCTCATCGACGGTCGCGCCCAGGCTGCGCAAGAGCTCGCAGGCGAACTCGCGGTTGATCTCGTTGTCCTCCACCAGGAGGATACGCGCCCCAGTGAGCGCACCCTCAGCCATGCCTGCTGGGTGGTCAAGGCCTGACCAGCCGCAGGCTTGGACTGCTGGCCCCTCGTCCGCAAGCCCCTCTGCCTTCAACAAACGCCCGTGTCCAAGCACCGAGAGGAGGGTATCGAGGAGAAACGAGGACGAGATCGGTCTGATCAACAAGCCATCGGCCTCGCACTGCATCTCATCCCGCCCGTGGTCGCTGATCAGGATCAGCTTGGGGCGCGGAGTGATCCGCAGATCCTGATGGATGCGCCGGATCAGCTCCTGGCCGGTCATATCGATGAGCCGGCAATCGATGAAGGCCAGGTCATAACCCGAGGCATCGCGCAGCATGGACAGGGCCGCGCCTGCCTCTGTGGTCGCCATGACCTCGAGCTGCAAGGAGCGCAGGAGCTCGCTGAGGCGCGCACATGAGCTAGGGTTGCTATCGACTACGAGGATGCGCAACCTTTTGAGCAGCGATCGGATCTGGGCGAGGAGTTCTTGACGCTCTGCTAGGGCCTTGCGGGCGACCCCGAGGGGCAGGGCGAAACAAAAGGTGCTGCCCTGGCCTGGGGCCGATTGAGCGAGCCAGATCCGCCCGCCCATCTGCTCGATCAAGCGGCGGCTGATCGCCAGCCCTAGCCCGGTCCCCCCGAAGCGACGGGTGGTCGAGCGGTCGGCCTGGGTGAAGGGCTCAAACAGGTATGCCTGCACCTCGGGCGCGATCCCGATCCCCGTATCGCGCACCATAACCTGAAGCACCAGCTCTTTTTCCTCGATCTCCAGTGCCTCGAACCTGAGCTCGATCTCGCCGCGCTCGGTGAACTTGAGCGCATTGCTGCACAGGTTGAGGATGACCTGATTGAGACGCAGCGGGTCACCGATCAGGATCGGGGGGATGGTGAGATCCTGGTGAAGCGAGAACGCGATCCCCTTGGCTAGCGCCTGGGGGTCGATGGTGTCTTTCACCTGATCGATGAGCGCATCCAGCTTGAATTCGGTGAGTTCGATTTCGAGCTTACCGGCCTCGATTTTTGAGAGATCCAGGATGTCGTTGATGAGTCCTAAGAGCAACTTGGCCGAGCACTGCGCCTTGGTGAGACGATCGCGCACCTCGGTTGTAAGCTCCTTGCGCAGCACCAGGTGCAGCATCCCCAGCACCGCGTTCAAGGGGGTGCGGATCTCATGGCTCATATTGGCCAGAAACTCGGACTTGAACCGACTCGCCGACTCGGCTTGGGCGCGCGCCAGGCGCATCTCCTCCATCAAGCCTTCAAGCTCGGCGGTGCGGGCGGCGACCAATTGCTCCAGATGGGCACGCTGGTATTCCAGTTCGTGGGTGGTCTGAGTGAGCGCCTGGTTGCGCTTATTGACCAACCAGCGCAGCATCAGATTGAGGCCGAGCAGTAAGATCAGGGCGCTACCCAACCCAAGGGCCCACCAGCGCAGGATCGGGGGAATGCGCACCTCGGGCGGCAGGGCCATCGCCCGCTGCACCGCCTTGAAATAGACCGAATCGGGCTCGCTGCGCCAGGCGGCCAGATAATGATCGATGCGCGCCAAGAGGTCGGCGCTACGTCCCTTAGGGGCAGCGAAATAGAGCGCCGTGGGCAGAAACAGGATGGGCGTCTCGCGTAGATGGTAGCGGGCGCCGTTATGGGCGGCAAAGAAGCTGTTGGTCACCACCGCATCCGCCTGACCCGCTGCCACCGCCGCATAACCGGCCTCCAATGACTCGACCAAGATCGGCTCATAGGGGTGTTCCGCGTTTTTCATGAGTTGATCGAAAAACTCCTGTTGGACACTGCCCCGGAGGAGTGCCACCCGCCTGCCGGCGAGATCGCCGAGATGAGCGACCGCCAGATCGGGTCGGCTATAGATCTGCGACCAACTCCCGGCCACTGAGACCTGATGAAAATCAAACCGCTCAGCGCGCTCGGCGGTATAGGCCACATCTGGCATCAGGTCGAGCGCGCCGCGTTTCAGGCGGTTCAGACAATCTGGCCATTCGCAGTCCTCATAGCTGAGCCGCCAACCCTCCGCCCGGGCGATTGCCTCCAAAAGCTCGATGAACAGACCAGCGGGGCGGCCGATCTCGTCGCGATAGACCTTGGGTGGGTTTTGATACAGACCGACACGCACCGGTCGAGGCATCTTGGCCTGGGCGAGCCAAAACCAGATCAGCATCCCCATTGCCAGCAATGCAAGCCCCAGCGCGATGAATGGCCGACTCGCCACTCGCTTCCCTGTGGATCCTTGCAGCATGCTTAAGACCTCGATCGATTCTTGGAGCTTCGATTGTAAGATCTCGTGCAGTGAGAGCGGCGGGGGCAATAGGGTAGGCTGGGCATGTCGTGCCCAGCCTACCTGCTGACCGTCATTCCGACGCGACTCAAGTGTAGAGCGGGCACATTGTGCTTACGCGCAATCGGTTGGGCGTGGGCAACCCAATGGGTTTGGTCGCCTACACTACCATTTTCCCCTCTCGCCGAGGGAGAGGGCCCGGGGGTGAGGTGAGGTCGGGGCCCCAAAAGACTCGGTCTCATAGCGTGAAACCTTGAGGCTATCCGACCAATAGCCAAACGGCAGCCCCGCCTTGCGCTTGAGATGTTCTACAAAGGCGTACGGCTCGGGCAATTGCTCCCAGACCGCAGGTAAAAAGGTCCCGCGATGCCCGCGGTCGCTCAGGATCAGGCCATCGATCCCCGGGCGAAGCTGGGCGATGAGTTCCTCCTCTGAGCCGAAGACCAAGGGTTCAGGGGGGGTAAGGATCGAGACCTTGATCTCGATCTCGGGGTATTCATCCGCGCCTAGGGGATGAAACCTTGGGTCCTCGAAGGCCGCAGCGAAGGCGTTTTGCGCCACGTCCTCGACCAGGGGGCGGCTGGCCTCGAGTACCCCGATACAGCCGCGCAACTGCCCGCAATGCTCCAAGGTCACGAAGGTCGCCCGCAGGTCGCGCAGCGGCTCGGGGTAGGCATTCGGATCGACGGCGAGCGGGCGCCCGTGCCTGAGCCCGTGGGCGATCGAGTCGGCAGCGACCTCAAGCAAGATGGCGCGCAGGTCCTGGTCATAGGCCATGTGGAAGGCCCCTCTCGGTCTTTGCCCCCTCACCTCTCCCTGGTGCAGAGGGACCGGGGAAAAGGGCATAGGCACCATATCCCACTACCTGATCGCGCCCGCCGGCGGTATCGCCCGAGTTGCGCAGGTCCAGGGTTTGGGCCTTAAGCCCCCGCCGACGGGCGAGGGTCAAGAGGCCGCGCAAGGGCACGCGACCGCAGGCCTGATCCTCGCCGATCCCCTCTGGGCGCAGGAATTCGATCGCCTGCGAGGTCGCGGCATCGATGCGTTGGGCGGTGTGATAGTCGAGATAATGGGTCAGATCCGAGCTCACCAGGATCAGGGTCTGGGGACCGCCCCAGAGTCGATCCAAGACCTCGGCCACGGCCTCGGGTTCGGACTCGCCGGCGACCAGGGGGACGAGCTTGAAATCGGCGAGCACCCGCTGCAAGAAGGGTAGTTGCACCTCGAGGCTATGCTCCCAGGCATGCGCCGCATCCAGGATCTGGACTTGGGGGAGTTTGAGCAATGGCTCGATCGCCGCACGGTCGATGGGGACCAGACCCAAGGGGGTAGCAAAGGCCGCGGCGCTCGGCGCCGCCAGCCCATGAAAGGGCACCCGATGCGATGGCCCAAGCAAGACCACCCGTTCGATCCGATCCTTAACCTGGGCAAGTGTCGCATATGCCGTGGCCGCCACCGGCCCGGAATAGACATAACCGGCATGGGGTACGATCAGGGCCTTGGGCGCTGGGACAGCGGGGGGATGGGCAGCCGCCAATAGATGGTCGAGCATCCGGGTGAGCGCCTGGGGATCGCCTGGATAGAAACGGTCGGCAACCGCCGGCTGTCTGATGTTCAGCATCGCCTTTCCCTCAGTTTGACCGGTCGAATGGATGTCTGCCATTGTCCATTATAGATTTCAAGCAGTGCCCCGATCGGAGGAGGGCTACAGAGGAGGGCTACAGATGCGATTGACCTTGGTGAACCTCCTGGCATTGGGCCTGGTGCCCTTGAGCTGTCTGGCAGATCCCCAAGGCGATTTTCTCGCCGCTGAGTCGGCGCTCAAGCGCGGCGATCTTGCGACCTTCAAGACCCTGTCTGCGCGTCTTCGCGCCGATCCGCTGTATCCGTATCTGCGTTTTGCTGAGCTGACCCGCGATCTGACCCAGACCCCGGATACAGCGATCGAGTCGTTTTTGAGCGAACATGCCAGCACGCCTCTCGCCGGACGTCTGCGTTTGGCCTATCTGGAGCGCCTGGCCAAGGCAAGGCGCTGGGCCGACTATGTGCGTATCTACCGCCCCGATGATTCGGTCGAGCGGCGCTGTCTGTATCTGCGCGCCCTGATCGAGACTGGACAAGCCGAGGCTGCCTGGCCGCAGGTCCGGACCCTCTGGCTGACGGGGCGCTCCCAGCCCGATGCCTGTGAGACGGTCTTTGCCCGCTGGCGGTCTATGGGACGCTCGACGGAAGAGCTGGTATGGGCGCGGGTCGGCCTGGCCTTGGCGTCGGGCAATCGCGCCCTGGCACAGCGGATAGGTGCCTGGCTTCCGGAAACGGAACGGTCCTGGTTCGAGCGCTGGCTGACCATCGATCGCACGCCGGCCCAGCTCTCGCAGGCGGATTGGTTAAACGAGGCCCATCCCTTGCGCACCGCGCTCCTGGCGCATGGCATCGCCCGTCTGGCCGAGACTGATCCGCTCCAGGCGGCCTCGCTCCTGCAACGTCTGGATCAAGACCTACGACAAGATCCATCTGCCCGCGAGCGCGCCTTGTCTGCAGTTGGGCAGGCGCTCGCCGAGCTCGGCGAGCCCCAAGGGTTGGTCTATTGGGACCAGGTCGGGGCCCGTCCCGACAACCTCCCTGAACAGGAGCGGCGTTTGCGTGCGGCGTTGCGCCTGGGCGCTTGGGCGCAGGTCGCGGCCTGGGTCGAGCGGATGCCCGAGGGCGAGGCCAAACGCGAACGCTGGCGCTATTGGCAAGGCGTCGCGCAGGCGGCGCTTGGCGATCCAGAGGCAGCACGCGCGAGCTGGTCGGAGGCGGCAGAGGTGCGCAGCCTGTGGGGCTTTCTCGCCGCTGACCGGCTGGATCAGGTCTATCCGCTCGTCTCCCGCCCCTTGGCCGTGCCGTCTGAACGGATCGAGTCGCTCAAACAGGATGCCGCCTATCAGCGTATTCAAGCGTTGACGGCGCTGGGGCGTGATCTTGAGGTGAGGCGCGAATGGCGTGATCTTGCCCAGCGCCTCGATCCCGAAGGACTGAGGGCCGCGGCGCTGCTGGCACATGCCGGTGGCTGGCACGATCAGGCGATCGCCTTGCTCGCGCAGGCTGGTGACTGGGACGATCTGGAGATCCGTTTTCCCCTGGTCTATGGCGATCAGGTCATGGATCTGGCTTGGCAGATCGGGATCGAGCCAGATTGGATCGAAGCGGTGATCCGCCAGGAGAGCATCTTCGCGCCGCATCTCGCCTCGCCAGCGGGCGCCTTGGGCCTGATGCAGGTGCTGCCGACGACCGCCGCTGAGCTGGCCACTGAGCTGCGCCTGTCCCGGCCCAGTCGCTGGGAGCTCCTCGATCCGACGCGCAACATCTTGCTGGGCGCCACCTATCTGGCCCGGCTGCGCGACCGCTTCGGGCATGCTGCACTCGCCACTGCTGCCTATAACGCCGGTCCCAACCGGGTAGAGCGCTGGTTGCCGGATACCTGCATGGAGGCCGACCAATGGATCGCCACCATCCCCTATGCTGAGACCCGCACCTATGTCGAGCGGGTCTTGAGTTACCGGATCATCTATGCCGCGCGCCTGGGTCTAGAGACCAAACGTCTGCGCGAACTCTTACCGCCCGTGTCAGGGCGCACGCCGGCGGAGACCCCCAGGCGGCTCAGTCAATTGTCCGCGGGTCGTTTCGATTGATCTTGACCTTGGCTACAGATGCTGCGCCCATTCCCACTGGACGATGGTAGGGCAGGTGCGATCAGATCTCTGCAGCAAGGCCCTGCCCCTTGTGTCTGACCTGCCTGCCATCCGGCCTCGAGCAGCAAGGTCAGTCCTCGGTGAATGGTCGCCGCCGGCAACCGACTCGCTTGCGAAGCCATGGGTGCGGCAGGCCGCAGTGGCGCTCGGACAAAATGGCACTTGGGCGATTTGGGTTAAACTGAGCGCCCCATGACAAGAACACCCATCTCTCTCTGTGGCCTTTTAGGAATACTCGCAGCCGTCCTGCTTGAGCTAGGCGCTGTCCAGCCGGCACTCGCCCAACAGACGCTCGCCGAGGCCATGGCCCAGGCGATCGCGCGCATGATGGAGAGCATGGGCTTTAATGCGAACCAGACGCCCCACTTCCCGCCCGCTCTTGTCCCGCCTGGGTCCATGGGGCAGTCCTTGCCGGGCATGCCTAGCACCGCCTGGCAGTCATTCCAAGGCGCTATCACTTCGGGCACGACGATCTTGGAAGGGGTCTGGGAAGACAACCAGGGGGGGCTATTGATCGTCCAGGGCGGGTTTTATCGGCTCTATGCCCCTTGTCGCGGTTCGATCGACGGCGATCTCAAGGTATTGGGCAATCGCCTGGAACTGACCAATCGGCAAGAAGGCTTCAGCCAGTCATTCGAGTTCGCGCTGGACCAGGGGCGGCTGGCCTTGCGCGATCAAGCCGGCCAGATCTATGTCTATCGGCGCCTGGTGCTTGGTCCTTTTGGTTCAGCCCGCTAGGGCCAAGCGCATGGCGATGAGGAGCAGGAGAACGCCGAACAGCCGCCTGAGCGTTGCCACCGGCAGATGATGGGCAAGGCGTGCACCCAGGGTGGCAGCAGGCAGACTTGCGGCCAGCATCGCCAGCACCGCTGGCCAATGCACAAAGCCCAGGCTGTCTGGCGGCAGGTCTGCCCGATCCCAGCCGCTGAGCACAAAGCCGATCGTGCCGGCGATGGCGATCGTGACCCCGCAGGCCGCTGAGGTGCCGACCGCCTGGCGCATCTCTATCCCGTGGCGATTGAGAAAGGGCACCGTTAGGGTCCCGCCGCCGATCCCAACCAGGGCCGATAGCATCCCGATCCCACCGCCGGCGCCGATCAGCACCGCCCGTCCTGGGAGGGGGCGCGGCTGGGTGTCTTGCCGGCGCGGATGGAGCAGATGCAAGCCGACGAGGGTCAAGAAGGCAGCGAAAAGACGTTTGAGCCACAGACCAGGGACCCAGCCGGCGAGTGCCGGGCCGGCTAGGGCGCCGATCAGGATGCCAGGCGAGAGCAATAGGACTAGGTCCCAGCGCACCCCAGCGCGTCGCTGATGAGCGAGGGTCGAGGCCAGACCTGTGCCCATGATCGTTGCCAGCGAGGTCCCCACCGCCAGATGCACCGTCCAGTCCCCGCCGATCCCTAGGAGTTCCCAGAACAAGAACAGGGCTGGTACCATGACGGCGCCACCACCGATCCCAAAAAGACCAGCCAGTAGCCCCGCCAGGGCACCGATGGCGAGATAGGCAATGAACGCTGTCAAATGTTCTCCCGCTGATCTCTGTGTTGTCTTTCGCGCTGCTCCAAGAACTCTGTGCTGTATTGCTGGCTGAAACGGACGATCAGGATGGCGATGCTGATGAGCAGGATGGCGCCGCTGATATAGAGTAGTCCGTCCGTGCTGGTCTCCTTTCCCTGGAGGACGATCAGCCGCGAGAGGGCGGTCACGGCGATGAACATGGGATAGGTGAAGGGCACCGTTCGCCGCGTAAAATAGACATTGGCCATCGCCATGATCTCGATATAGATGAAGATCATGAGCAGGTCTTCAAGCCGGATTTCGCCGTGTTGCCAGATGGCCCACAACAATTGTCCGATGCCAATCAGCGCTAGCCCGCCCACGCTGACGAGTACGAGCTTTTCGACATACAGAAACAACAGGGATAACCAACGGTCGAGTCGAGAAGGGGCTCCCAATGTTCAGATACTCCCGGGTGAAATGAAAAGCAAAACGCCAGCGGCCAAGACGGGTGCGCAGTTGAGTTAGGTTCATGGCTTAGGCCCCTACGCAATATTGTGACCGTGGAACTGCAAGCAGCGCAAATGACCGGGCAGCGGATGATCGAGACCGATCCAGCCGCTTATCGCATATGCGACGAGCTGGATGTGGTCTCAGAACTGCTTGAGGTCAAGGGTTGCCGGCTTTTGGAGCTCGGCTGCGGCTCAGGCTGGATGAGCCGCCAGCTCGTCAGGCGGCTTGGCGCGCGTCAGGTGACGGCGACCGAGGTCGATCGCCTCCAGCATGAAAGGAACCAGGCGAGTGCCGACCTGCCTGAGGTGGAGTTTAGGTTTGGCGGGGCCGAATCGATCGCCGACCCGGATGGGACCTATGATGGGGTCCTGATGTTCAAGTCCTTGCATCATGTCCCACGCGCGCAGATGGACCGGGCCCTGGCCGAGATCCGCCGGGTCCTGGTTCCGAGCGGTTATCTCTATGTCTCCGAGCCCGTCTATTGGGGCGAATTTAATGAGGTCATGCGTCTGATTCATGATGAGCGCGAGGTGCGCGCCGCGGCCTATGCCGCGATCGAGCGCGCCGTCCAGTCGGGGTTGTTTGTCTGGGAGCGACAGGTCTTTTATCAGTCCCTAGGGAGCTATCCCGACTGGGAGTCCTTCGCCACACGTTTCTTGCAGGTCACCCATACCGCGCTCGATCTGGATGCTCAGCGGATCGCCCAGGTGCGCGCCGCCTTCGAGCGTCATCTCACCGCCGAAGGGGCGCACTTTCTCAAACCGCATCGCGTCGATCTGCTGCGCGCTGTGCCATGAGCAGTCGGCGCGCCTCATTGACCCGGGCAGCGAGATAGGCCGAGCCGCCGCGGTCGGGGTGCAGACGCTGGATCAAGCGCCGATGGGCAGACTCGATGGCCGCGCGATCTGCCCCCTCATCGAGCCCGAGGATGGCATAGGCCTCGCGCTCATCCAGCCCAGGCGGTGTAGGCGGTGGTTCCTCTTCGACAGGCCGGCGCCGCACGGACTCGATCAGGGGTTGACCGCGTTCATGGGCCAGATAGACCTCGAGCGCCTCCGCCGATTCTGGGTCGCGCCGCAGATAGCCCATCAGCAGGTCGATGAGGGCCTGGGTTTCAATGGTCTCAAGCGACTGACCGGCAAAGGGGCCAGAAAGGATCTTGCCGCTCATCCGCCCGGAGAGATGATCGACCAGCAGCAAGACCGCGCGCGTGGCGACCCGCGACTGGTGCGGCCCTGGGTAGTCGGCGGCTGGGCGAAACTCCCGCACCCACATCAGGGTGGCCCCTGCCACTGCCGCTGGCATGAGCAGGAGATTAAGCCCTGGGATCATCGACATCGCAGCTGCGGCCCCGCCGAAACCCAGACTCAGTCCGAGATGTTGGCGCAGCCGCTGCCGGATCTCCTTGAAGCGCAATCCGTGATTGCCCATCGGATAGTCGTTATATTCGACCGCCAGCATCCAGGCGGTATAACCAAACCAAAGGATCGCTCCCACCACCGGCACGGACAGCAAGGCTAGAAAGGGTAGCGTCCAGAACAGGGCATAGACCAGTTTGCGCAGCTCATCCACTAGGCTGGGGATAAGTTCGGCCCAAAAACGCCCCTGGTCGCCCTCCTGGACGATAAAGCGTCCGGTTAGCAGGCGTTCGACCTTTTCGGCTAGGAGCCCATTGAAGGGCGCGGCGAGCAGATTAGCGACCAGGCCAAAGGTAAAAAAGACCACCAGGGCCAGAGCGAGGATGATGAATGGCCAAAGCAGCCAGTCGAGCCAATTGAGCCAGGTCGGCAGACTGGACTCCAGCCAGCCCAGCCAATGGCGAAACTGCTGGATGGCCAAGGCGATGGCTGCGGCAAAGACCAGGATATTGACCCCGAGGGGGATGAGGACGAAGCGCTTGATGCCAGGGCGCACCAGCAGGCGCAGACCCTGGATGAGATAACCGGCGCCAGTGAAAAAGCGGCTTAACATGGACGTTGCCATCATGATCGGTCTTGGATGGGTTCAGGATTGTAAGTTATCAGCTTGTTTGGGATCTTGCCTCATTCCGGGCCATCTGTTAGGCAAGTTGGAGGGTATGCGTGTTAGGCAAGTTGGAGGGTATGCGCTCGTCCTTGGAACTATTCGACAGACGGTGCCAGGTGATGGAAGGTCCTCAACACCAGCGACTCGACCGTGCGCAAGTCGGAAGTGGGTGATGAGAGGCCTAGCGGGCCCTCGCAGAAGCTGCTCGACCTCATCAAGCACAAGGGTCTTGAGGCCGTGCTCTGATCCAAGGTGAGACCAGCAGGGGCAATACCCCATTGAGCGATGTTGCCGTCTGCGATTTATCACCGCTGCGACCTTTCGCCGTTGAGCGCCCTCAATCGCTCGCCCTGTCCGGTCCGCTTGCCGAGCAGCCGGCCCAGTATCCCCAGGGCATCCTCGACCAGGCTATAGATCACAGGGACCACAAACAGGCTCAAGAAGGTCGAGGTGACGAGCCCGCCGATGACCACGATCGCCATGGGCGCGCGAAAGCTCGGGTCTGTGCCCAGCCCCAAGGCGGTCGGTAGCATGCCGGCGCCCATGGCGATCGTGGTCATGACGATCGGGCGGGCGCGCTTGCGACAGGCATCGAGCAGGGCCTCGCGCTGTCCTAGCCCCTGCCGCTGCCCGAGGAGCGCATAGTCCACCAAGAGGATCGCGTTCTTGGTCGCGATCCCCATGAGCATGATGAGCCCGATCAGTGAGGGCATGGAGAGGGCCTGACCGGTGAGGAACAGGGCCAGGAGCGCGCCTGGGATAGAGAACAACAGGGCGGCAAGGGTGGTCAGGGGCTGGGCGAAGTCGTGGAACAATAAGACCAAGACGCCATAGATGCACACAAGCCCGATCAGCATCGCCAGGCCGAAGCTCTGAAAGAGCTCGGCCATAACCTCGGCGTCGCCGATCGCGGTCTGGGCGATCCCGGATGGAAGGGTGCGCAGGCTTGGCAGCGCCAGGGCCTGTTTGGCGACCTCACCGAGCGGCTGTTGATTGAGTTCGACCTCGAGGTTGACCGTGCGCCGGCGGTCATAGCGGTCGATCTCGGCGAGGCCGCTGGCAAATGTGAGTGTCGCGACGCTGTCGATGGGCACCGGCCCAAACCGCCCGGGCACGCTGAGCTTGCCGAGGAGGGCTAGGTCTTGGCGCGCCTCGGGCGGCAGGCGCACCGCGATCGGCACCTGGCGCTCGCCGAGATCGAGCTTCGGCAGAAACTGGGGATAGTCGCCGTTGGTGGCGATGCGTAAGGTCTCGGCGATGGCGGCGGTGCTCACCCCGAGCTCGGCGGCGCGGGCGGGATCTGGCCGTACCACCAGCTCGGGGCGCAAAAGGCTGGCGCTGCTGGTCACCATGCCGATCCCGGGGAGGCTGCGCAGCTCACGTTCGACGAGGCGCGCATGGCCAAGCAGCCGCTCGCCATCCTCGCCGGTCAGGGCCAGGATATATTTCTCGTTTGCCCCGGCGAGAGCAACGGTATAGCGCACCCCGGGGAGGGCGGCGAGCGCCTCTCTCAGCTCCTGCTCGATTAACTGTTTGCGGACGCCCGGGCGCGCCTGGCGCGGGGTCAGCCGCAGGGTCAGGGTCGCTTTGCGCACCTCTTGCAGCCCTGGTCCCATCAGCGGGTCGCTGCCGGCGGCCCCGCCGCCGATGGTGGTATAGACGAGCTCGACCTGGGGGTGGCGGGCGATGATCCGGCGCGCCTGTTCTGTGGCGGCCAGGGTCTCAGCGAGCGTACTGCCGGGGGGGAGCTCCAACTTGACCTGGGTCTGAGAGATGTCGTCCGGCGGCAGGAAGCCGGTCGGCAGGAGCGGCACCAGGGCCAGGGCGCCGGCAAAAAAGACCGCGGCGGCGATCAGGGTCAGCCAGCGGTGTCTGAGACAGGCCCCGCTTGCCACCACTGCCCAGTCCAGCCAGCGCGGCGGCGGGCGCTGGGCGCTCGGACGCAACAGATAGGCTGCCAGCATCGGGGTGAGTAGGCGCGCCACAGCCAAGGACCAAAAGACCGCGAGCGCCGCCGTCCAGCCGAACTGCACGAAGAAGCGCCCGGCGATCCCGCCCATGAAGGCCGTCGGCAAAAAGACCGCGATCAGGGTGAAACTGGTGGCGATCACCGCCAGCCCGATCTCATCCGCCGCCTCCAGCGCCGCCTGATAGGGCGTCTTGCCGAGGCGCAGATGACGCATGATGTTTTCGATCTCGACGATTGCATCATCGACCAAGACCCCGACCACCAGTGAGAGCGCCAGGAGCGTGACCACATTCAGGCTAAAGCCCAGGAGGTGCATGGCGGCAAAGGTGGGCAGGATCGACAGGGGCAGGGCGGAGGCGGCGATCAGGGTGGCGCGTCCGTCGCGCAGAAAGAACCAGACCACGGCGACCGCAAGCAGGGCCCCCTCGATCAAGAGCTGGAGAGAACCGACGAAGTTGTCGACCACGGGCGCCACGAAGTCGAACGCCTCGGTGATCGTGATCTCTGGGTATTCTGCGCGGATGCGCGCAAGCTCGGCCCGCACCCCTTGGGCCACCTCGACCTCGCCGGCACCGCGGGCGCGGATCACCTCAAACCCCACCGCCGGTCGGCCATCGATCAGCGCCGCCGAGCGGCGTTCGGCGATGCTGTCGCGGATGGTCGCGACATCGCCCAGCCGGATCCGCCGCTCGTCGCTCAGCCCGATCATCAGATCGGCGAGCTCAGCCGCCGCACGTGCCTTCAGCAGGATGTGGATCGATTGCTCCGTGCCGCCGAGGTCGGCGCGTCCGCCCGAGTCTTCGCGCTGGACGAGCCTTAAACCCCGGGCGATCTCGGCGGCATTGACCCCCAGGGCCATGAGGCGGATGGGGTCGAGCTCGACGCGGACCTCGCGTTCGACCCCACCGACCCGATCGATCGCCCCGACCCCAGGGACCCCGAGCAACCGGCGCGCGAGCAGATGATCGACGAACCAGGACATGGCCTCCTCGTCCAGGCGCGCCGATGAGACCGTATAGCTCAGGATCGGCAGGCCGGTGAGATTGACCTTGGCGACGATCGGCTCTTGCATCTCGCCGGGGAGCTCGGGGCGGATGCGGCTGACCGCGTCGCGCACCTCATCGACCGCCTCCTGGACCGGTTTTTCCAAGAGAAACTCTGCGGTCAGGGTGACGGCGCCGTCTTGGATCTTGGTATAGAGATGCTTGAGCCCCTGGAGGGTCGCGATCGCATCCTCGATCTTACGCGCCACCTCGGTCTCCAAAAAGCTGGGGGCGGCGCCGGGCAGGCTCGCGCTCACCCGCACACTGGGCAGATCGATGTCCATGAACTGCTGGACCTGCATCGCCCGAAAGCCGAGCACCCCGAGCAGACCCAAGAGGGCAAAGAGCAGGATCGCGGGGATGGGGTGGCGGATCGAGAAGGCCGAGAGGTTCATGGCCCGCCGATCCGCACCAGGTCGCCGTCGTTGAGGAAGCCCACCCCGCGTTCGACCACCTGATCCTCTGGGCCAAGCCCGCTTAGGACCTCGACCCGATCACCCAGGCGCCGACCGATCTTTACCTCGAGGGCGTGCACGCGCTGGTCCCGGCCCAGCACAAATACCCTAGTCTGGCCCTGTTCGAGCTGCACCGCCGTCTGGGGCAGGGTCAGGGCCAGTGTATGCCCGAGGGCGAATGACCCGCGCACGAACATCCCTGGGCGCAGGCGATCTCGGGTCTCGGCGACCGGGAACTGGACCAGGACGCGGCCAGTGAGGGTGCGCGGGTCGATGCTAGGCTCGATGAGACGCACCTGGCCCTCGATGCGCCCACCATCGGGCGTCTGCACCCAGGCCGACATGCCTGGGGCAAGCCGGTGGATCAGGGTATCCGCGACCTCGGCGCGCCATTCCAGACGCCCGTCGTGGATGAGGCGCACGAGCTCCTGGCCCGGCTGGACGAGGGCGCCCTCGATCGCATGCAGCGCCGACACGATCCCCGCCACCGGCGCGTTGATGCGGGTGCGCGCCAGCCTGAGTTCGGTCTCGGCGAGCCTGGCGCGCGCCGCCTCGAGCCGCGCCTGGGCCATCTGTTCGGCGATGAGGTCGCGCTCGGCCTGTTGTTCGCTAAGCCCCGCCGTCCCCTTGAGTTGTCTGGCGCGTTTGGCATTGGCCCTGGCCTCGGCAAGGGCCGCCTCGGCCTCAGCGAGCGCCGCCTGCGCCTGATCGCACGCGATCCTTAAGGCCAGATCGTCGAGCACGACCAAGGGTTTCCCCGCCTCGACCCAGGCCCCGAGATCGACCAAGACCTGGCGGATGCGCTCGCCGCCGATCTCGGCACCCACCGCCACCTCGCGCCAGGGGAGGATGCGCCCCACGGCCGCGAGATTTTCGGGCCAATCGCGGATCTCAGGGCGGGTGGAGGTCACGGTCAAGGCCGGTTTGGGCGTCTCGGCAGAGAGGCGAAGGGGGAACACCAGAGACCCCATGCCGAGCAACAAGAGCAGGGCAGAGCAGCTAGGCCACCGCTGTTTGGATTTGGCTGACCAGGCTGGGCGATCCATATTCAGACCGACGGCCTCACGCAGGGGGGTACTGAGGAGGATGAACATGGGGGGAGTTCAGGCAGCTGCCAGGCATCGAGGATGATCACCAGTCCGCCATCGGTCCCATCAAGCCAGGCAAAAGCGCGCACCTGGGGCGTCCGACCGAGGGCACGCTGACAGGCAGCAAGCAGGGGCGGGACGGGTCGGATGCTGGCTGCCGGCAGCCACAGGTGACGCACCGGCTCACGGACTCGGATCAAACGCCGCCTCTCTGGGTGGATGATCTCGAGCAGACGCCAATTACCGGTGCCTTGAGAATCGTTCCAGCCCAAGAACTCTACCAGGCTGGGCGCGAGGGTGGCCCCTGCCGCATAGAGCGCCCCGATCTTGGCCGATTCGAAGGCCAGCTGGAGATCCTCGGCCAGTACGCTGACCACTGCCAAGCCTGCCGGGGTCTGTCCCGAGCTCGCCCCAATGACAGCCCTCTCCCTTGGCTGATCGCTCATCTGGCTGGGCCCATCTCGCACAAGGCGATATCGAATAGGGCGTCGGTCTCCAACAGGATCGCCGTCTGATCGGCGATCGGCAAGACAGCGCGTGCGCAATGGCGCAGCGGTTCTGCAAGGGTCTCAGGGGGTGGCCGAAGCTGCTCAGCTGGGAGGTCCAGGACATCCAGGACCCGATCAACGCTCAGCCCGCCTTGTAGGGGTTGGCCCTCAATCTGTCGCGAGCCCTGGATCCGCAGGATGACCCCTGGGTGGCTCGGTTGGGCCGGCTTGATCTGGAGAAGTTCGCTGAGTCGGATCATAGGCAGGATCTCGCCGCGCACGCGCATGACCCCCGCGAAGGCCGGCGGACAACCCGGTACAGGGTAGATGGTCGAAGGCGGCAGGATCTCGCGAACCTGAGGGCCAGGCAGGGCCTGGATCCGGTCGCCTAGGGCAAAGATGACCAGCTGGATGGAGGGGATGGTCTCAGAGGTCTCCTCCCTTTCAGCCAGCCGTTGCTGGTCGAGGATCAATTCAAGCGGATCGCGAGTGCTTGCCAGCTCTGCCATCATCGCCTATCAGATCGAGATGGGCGTTGAAGACGCGATTGCGCCCCGCCCTCTTGGCATAATACAGCGCCCGGTCGGCGGCCTTGATGAGCTCCGAGGCACTCAGCTGTTCGGGGAAGGCGGCCAGTCCGCCGCTGAAGGTGCAATGGAAGACGTGACCATCGGCCTGGAAGGCGATGGAGGCGAAGCTTTCGCGCAGGCCATCTATCAGGGTCTTGGCGCACCCAAGCCCCACCCCCGTCATGATCACTGTAAACTCCTCGCCGCCATAGTGCCCGATGATGTCTGACTCGCGCAATCTCAGACGCAGGGTGCGCCCAGGCGCCATCAAGACCTGGTCGCCGATGGGGTGCCCATAGGTATCATTGACCGATTTGAAATGCTCGATATCGAGCATCGCCAGACACAGGGGGGTGCCGGTGCGCTGACAAGAGGCCAGGGTCACCTTCAGCAATTGCAGGATGGTATTGTGATTAAACAGGCCAGTCAGGCTGTCGCGGATCATCAGCGAACGCAGGGTGCGCATGCGTTCGGGGCGCAGGCTGACCTCGGTCACCAGGCGCTCAGGCTCCACCGGCTTGGTGATGAAGCCGTCGGCGCCGACCTCCAGGGCCTTGAACTGACGGCGGACATTGGTCTCGGAAGAGACATAGATGATCGGCAGGCTCAGATAGCCTGGTATCTGGCGCAGCACCTGTGCCAACTCCAGCCCTGAGCAGCTCGGCATATAGAGATCCATCAAGACCAGATCGGCATCGAAGCCCTCGAGGATGCTCGGGATCTGTTCGGGGGTGGCCGAGATCCGGGTATGCATCCCTGCGGATTCCAGGATCATGGCGTAGAACTGGGCGACATCAGGGTCGTCATCGACGATGAGGATGTGATAGGGCTCGGGGACCAGACAGCTGGTCAGGCGATCGATGAGCCGCCGATCGGTGATCTCTGAGACGCTCGCTTGGATCGGTAGCTCGGGCTGTAGGAGGGAGCCGACACCAGAAACCCAGTCGGCCACAGAACCCCAGTTGATTTCGGACAAATCTAGCATTGCGTATGAATGCAGCTAACGTTCAAGGTGAGGGGCGGCCGAAGGGCGAAGCCCGAAGGGAACCCAGAAGCGCAGCTTCTGGGCCGTCCCCTCGACCGGAGGGTTAGGCATCAGCATGGCAACCCTTGAAGAAAACGACCAGTGAATTCAATGTCTCTGGGTCGATTTGAAATGTTCCTTCAACCTTGTACTCGGATGTTACGGAGTAACCGCAGAAGGCGTCGCCGATAACGAAGCTGAACAATACGTCGTTCAGTGCCTTGCCTTTCCAAAACGTAAGGCTGGAACCGTAGGTGCCTTTGAGTGACGGACGAAGTTGGCGATCTAGGATGAAGCGATCCAGATCGGCTGCAAATTCGCGCAGAAGAAAGAAATGAACGTCTATGTTCTCACCCGAGAAGTGACCATGCCCAAGATCGACCGAGGCCCGCACAACAAACGAACGATAGTCTTCGTCGCCGTGTTGCTCGATTTCAAACCACGAGTTGGCGTCTGTGGAAGTGATGCGCATGAGTGATGATGCCTAACGTTCAAGCTCAGGGGCGCGCCGCTTGCGGCGCGTCCCACTGGAGCGAAATGTTAGGCCCATCAGAGTGCATGAATGTTTGGGCCTTTCACACGCTGTGACAGCCATGCGTCAACCTGCGGTAACAGTGTTGCTACACGCATAGCAAGTGCCTCGTATTTGCTGAAATCCTCACCGAAGCCTTCAAAGGAGAAACCAGCGAAAAGATCGCGGGCTTCGGCTTCTGTCTCCTGTAGCCTCCCCCTCTCGCCTGGAGAAATATAAACGACATCCAACTTCTCTTCAGGCACGACCGGACCCCAACTCGTGGACAAAGGTCCGCGCTCACGACGACCAAACTCAAGAATGAATGATCCGCCATACCTGAAGTACTGGATGGCGAGGAGGTCCTGCCAATCAGGAAGCAAGCGCTGAAATTTTGATGACTTGCCGACAAAGCCCAAATGTGCGAGAGCAGGTAGTAGGTGTCGCCTGAGGGCCTTTCGCATCAAATCGCCTTCTCGTGACATGGTAAATGCTCGAATTGGCCTAACGTGCTAGCTCAGGGGCGCGCCGCTTGCGGCGCGTCCCGCTGGAGCAAGGGGTTAGCGGAAAAGGGTTTCGCAGGCCAAACGAAGACAACAAACATAACGAACTCAAGCAAGAGAATGACCGGCGAAACCACGCGGGTGACGGAGCCGCCCATTTTACCTCGTGCAGTAATGCGAAGCGCCCCTCTACGCGGCGACTCCAAGAGCCCCGCTTTCTTGAGATAGGAATTGGCACACCCCACTCGATTATTGAAAATTGGTTGCTGACCACTCGGCAGAAGTTCATTGCGTTCGGCTGGCGTGAGTTGAAATTCAGTAGCGAGAACCTCTACGGCCTCGCGTGTGGTGTGGTCATTGCCGTCAGCAGCAAATCGAAGGAGCGGCAACATCAACGATTGATAGTCAGGAATGGACATATTTACGCCAAGTGTGTTGGTCTCTAACGCTCAAGCTCAGCGGCGCGGCTTTGCTGCGTCCGCTGGAGCGCCTTGTTGGGCGTTGGATTCCGACCATTTCCGATTGCTTAACATTCCAAAAGGGCTCAAAGCGGGGATAAGCTAAAGCAAATTCCACCAATTGACGCCTACAGACTCAAGACCGCCGAACGTCCATATGGCCCATGCTATGGACACGAAAAATATGCCGTAGGGAGTAAGCATGAGCTTCCAATATGGCGTTGACGGATGTCTCCATGGTGCGAGGGAAAAGATAGCGATAATAGAAGCTACAGTCAAAAGCAATCCACATAAGCCGGCTACAAATTTCTTTTGATAAATAAAAACAACGAACAATATTGCCACCCAAATAAATCCCCCTATCCAACCGGCCATCCAACCTATTCTTTCGCCTGTCCTATCGTTCATCAGATTTGCCTCTTTTTAAAAGCGCCCAACGTCTAGTGAACACAGAAAAAGGTGTATAAATCCGGCGGACAGTGTGCCTATCATCGTTTGAAGTCAGGCAACCATCTGAATCATATGGTTTCATTTGTGCTTTCTCCCGATATTACACCTTCTGTTTCGCCCGACGCCCCCAGACCGCCCAAACTGCTCGACCTGGTGCGCGCGCGGCTGAGGACGAAACATTACTCCATCCGTACATATGTCTTTTGGATAAGGCGCTTCATCTATTTTCACGATAAGCGTCATCCGCGCGATATGGGCGCGCCGGAGGTGGAGGCGTTCTTGAGCGATCTGGTGGTGAATGGCCGCGTGGCGGCTTCGACGCAGAACCAGGCGCTGTCGGCGCTGTTGTTCCTGTATCGCGAAGTGCTGGAAATCCAGTTACCGTGGCTCGACAACATCACGCGCGCCAAGCCTTCGCAGCGCCTGCCGGTGGTACTGACGCCGGCCGAGGTACGCGCCGTGCTCGACCGGAATAGCCACGAAGACGAATTCGCTCGGCAGATTTGGCTAGATAGAGAGCCACTATGGCAGCCGAAGTGACAGCCTCTGGCGTCTTGCTGATCTGCAGATCATTCAGGTCTAGGCCCGCTAGAGACTCAATGTCCTGATACAGCTCGGCGATCAGTTGCGGCGAGAGCCGGCGCTCGCCATCGAGCACCTCGCGCAAGGATTGTTCGGCCTGCTGGGCCAAGGTGTTGATCGACGTGGAACCAAACGAGGCCCCTGAGCCCTTGAGGGTATGGAAGATGACATGAAGCTGATTGAGGAGCTCCTGGGTCTGGAGGGGATTCTCAGCATCAGAGTTGATCTGCTGTAGCAGGTTGCGCGCCTGATCGAGACGTCCCGGCAGCTGGGCGATGAACGATTGACGTAGGCGGTGTTTGCGTTCTTGAAATAAGGGGTCCTGAATCGCTACCGGCATGTCGGGGACTCCTTCAGGAGCTTCGCCTCAGAGCTGTTCAAGCACCAAGGGCATGGACTGTTCCAAGGATTCGTCCTTGGCGATACAGGCGAATATCTCCGGCTCACGGGCCGATATCTGGGCAGGATCTTCGCCCGTCAGCAGGATAAAGAGCTACTCTAGGCCGCGGTCGCGCATCTCGTGCAATAAGTCTATGCCGCTGAGCAGGGGCATGTGCAGATCAGAGACCACCATATCAAAGGGCTCATCGCCGCTGAGCCGCTCTAAGTCCTATAGAACGTGTTCGACAAGCTGTGCGCGATGCCCACAGGACTCGATGATTTCGAGGATAAAGGCGCCAGTCAAGGGGTCATCATCGACGATGAGAATATGCATGGTGTGTAATATCAACCCAAGACATTCTTTTGTGTATCAATCAGGCTCGACTGATTGAAGTCGCCCTTGATGATATAGGCATCGGCGCCGACCTCGATGCAGCGCTGCTTGTCAACATGGTCTTGATGGGCGGTGACCATGACGATGGGGTGTGTCGATAACGCTCATGGGCGCGCAGACATTCTGTGAGGGAGAATCCATCAAGACCCGGCATATCGAGGTCGGTGACCACGGCGTCGAAGCAATCGACCAAGGGCTTCTGCCAACCCTTTAGTCTATCCGCGGCGACGGTGACCCGCCACCCCTGAGATTCCAGGATCTCACGTTCGATCTCACGCGTGTTGGACGAGTCATCGACGACCAGGATATGCGGCACGCTCAGTCCCTGTTCCTTGGCGCCCGCTCTGGGCTGCGCCCCTTGGAGGCGGTGCGCCCGCTCGATCAGGGTCTGGGCCTTAAGCATACTGACCAAGGACTCATCGCCCAGGACCACGAGACCGGCAACCAGCGGTTGGCCGCGCATCGCTGGCGGTAGGGGGAGGATGAGGAAATCACCTTCGTCGAGCAAACGCTCGACGATCAGAGCCAGACGGCTCAGCCCGGACTGGATCAGGATGACCAGCCAGCTGGCCTGGGGGTCGAGTGGCTGAGGTCCTGAGAGGTCTAGAAGCTCAGTCAAGGGGATCAGCGGGATGGCTGCGCCTTCAAAGAGGAGGGGCGGGCGCCCCTCGATCAGGGTGCGGTGGTCGGGGCCGACCCGGCGTAGGTCAAGGATCTAATGGGCCGTCAGCCCAAATGACTAATCAGCGGCCTGAACCAACGCGGCGAGTTCGGCGCAGAGGACCGAATCAACGGCGGGAAGCTGGCCAGCGCTCGGTTCGACCTGCTCGACCAGGGCGGCGATGCTATCGAGGGCGCGCAGTAGGAGTGCACCCAATTCCGGGCTAGGCTCGATCCGTCCATCGCGTAGGGCCCCAGGACCTCTTCAAGCTGATGCGCCATCTCGGCGATGCTCCCGAGCTTGAGCATCCGCGCCGAGCCCTTGAGGGTATGAGCGGCGCGAAAGAGCTCATCGACCGCTCCCCGCTCTAGCCCAAGACTATTCATCACAGGCGCAAGACTCGCTTCAAGACGCCGCAGTTGCTCTCGGGCCTCCTCGACGAAACGGTTCAGAAACTGTCGGAGGTCTAAGGGCATAGGGGAGGGGTCAGACCTCTGGGTCCTTGAGCCGTTCTAGACAGCTGCGGCACAGTTCGCGCACATCGCCAAGCGGCAGGGCCGGCAGGCCGATAAGCTCTAGACCAGCTGACAACTGCAGGGCAGGGCGCTCAAGCTGGCCGAGGACCACCCGATATTCACGCCTGGCCTGTTCGACCTGACCGGCGGCACGATAGACCTCGGCAAGCTGGAAATGGGCCGTCCAGGTATCCGGACGGTGATAGATGGCGCGGCGCAACCATACGATGGCCTCCTCAATGCGGCCCTGCACCTGACAGATCCGGTTAAGGAGCAGCAGGGCCCCGAGCTCCCAAGGGTCCGCTGCCAGGAGCTGCTTGGCCAAGCGCTCGGCCTCTGCTAGTCGCCCCTGGGTGAACAACAGTCCCCCCTTGAAGACCAGGTCCTCGGGGTGTAGATCAGGGGCAACACACAGCGGTTCGATCTCCTCCAAGGTCTCGGCATAACGCTCGGCCTGGGCGAGGGCAAGCGCCTGCTGGCGGATCCTAGCGGCGTCCCTTAAGGTCGGCTCGCTGATCCCTTCTTTATTTCCCCTCTCGACCGATGGAGGATGGATAGCGGGGTGCTGCCAGGTGGGCACTCGCCTGTTGGATCCATGGTCTTCGGCTGTCTGCACAGACCCCGGCAAACCGCTCTGACATGGGTCCAGAGGCGGTGTCACAAGGGTTGGGTTGACCTGCCGCCTTGATCCTGCGTCTTCCAGCGGCACCCCCTGGTCTGGCCCTTGACCCTCTGGGGGGAACCTTATCCCTGAGCCCTCGCCCTGTCCCTGAGAGTCAGGGGGCTGATTGACAAACAGAAACACCCCCTCGCGTTCACAGAGCCTTAAGACCCCCAGGTCATTGGCCAGGGTCTCGGTTGAGCCGACCAGCAGGTAGCCGCCAGGGACCAGCAGCCCCTTGAGCCGTTCGAGGGCGCGTCTGCGGGTCGGTGGATCGAAATAGATCGAGACATTGCGAAGGAAGATGAGGTCCTGTCCTTTCAGCCCCCCGGGCTCAGAGGGTTCTAGTACATTCTTGATAAGAAACACATGCTTTTGAAATTGAGTGAGCTGTCCAGATGTCGTGGGCATGGAAAGACGAGACATGAGATTGCTGTCGTTTGCGGCGCGCGAAGGGGCCCAAGGACAAGGGGGGTAGGCGCAAGGTGGGCGAGAAGCGGGCGCTGTTGGCGGAGCAGGACGCCCAGATACGCAAGCTCATGTGCGACGGGACACCGGATCAGCTGAAGCTGCCGTTTGCGCTGTGGAGCCGGCAGGCGGTGCGGCAGTTGATCCTCGACTGTTTTGGCATCGAGCTCAGGCCGCAGGGGGAGGGCAAGTACTTGGTGCGCTGGGGATTGACGCCCCAGAAACCGATTCGGCGCGCCTATGAGCAAAGCCCGCCGGCGGGCAAGACGTGGCTTGAGGAGACCTACCCGGATATTGCCCGGCGCGCCAAGGGCGATCTGAAGAAGGCGACCGTCAGCCACCTGCGCCGCCTTCTCAATTCCCCCCAACGCATCATGTGCTACTTCCAGCATCCCAAGCTCCATGATGCCGCGTAATACAAGTTCATTGGTTTCGGATCAATTCGGATCAATAAAGATGGGCGCGGTATGAGTGAGGGGCGATGAGGCGACGGTTGTGGATGCTGTACTCCCTTGATCGCCAATGACCATCCTAAGGAACATTCACGACAGCAGATGCTGGCAATTGATCTGATGGCTTGGCTTGCAGCTGGCTGGCCCATGCATTGACAATGCTACAATTGCCACCTCCCTGCAGGGTTTTCTCCATGTATGCGTGCATGCGGCCTTTGGTTTCTGTTGTTCTGCTGGGCCTAAGTGGATCGCTATGCCCGTCGGCTGAGGTCTTCGCCCAAGACAGCGGCGCCATCTGGTCCCAGGCAGGTGAACAGGCGGCGCAATGGTGGGGGCAATCGCGGGAGCTTGCGGGACAGGCCATGCACGAGATGCAATCCTGGTTTAGTGCGCAGGGACCTGAGCTCAACGAGGTCTGGCAGAGGGCCATGCCTAGCCTCAATCAGGTACTGCGCTTAGAAGAGCGTCAGCCGAGACTGCCTAAACGCTCTTGGTTTAGGCGCGATCAACAGGACAATCAGGCCGAGATCAATGCCTTGCTCGATGAAGCCGTTGTCATCCTCTCGGTTTCACCAGCACGCGATGAACGCCAGCGCATCCAAGCGCTTGAGCTCCAGATCAACCGTTGGCGCGCAGAGATCCTGGATTATCGCCAGCGGCGTCTATCCGCGCCTGCTCAGGCAACCTTCAAAAAGACCATCGCCGATTATGATGCCCTGATCGCGGCACGCGAGTCCGAGATCCGAAAAGCCACCCAAGAGATCGATAGGCTCAAGCGTCAATTCGCCCAGTCGCTGCGCGCCATTGGTTTAAGGCTTGAGGATGATCAGATCGATCTCTTGTTATCCACCGTGGTCGGCGATCACCTGGTTGATCTCGGTATCCTATTCGACAACATCAAGCGCATCACTCAGCAGCTTGAGGTCTTGCTTGAACAGAACGGTGAGGATTTAGAGGCGGCGCGCCGTTATTATGGGATCTATGTCGTGTTGCTCAAGGCGCTTGAGCGCATGCACACCCAGATCGAGAGCGCGATCGCTACAAGGTATCTCCCGCGGATCGATGAGATCCGTGCGCAGACCCAGGCGCTTGCTGCCGACACCCAGCGGCTGATTGAGCAGGCATCCCCCGAGCGTCGGGCGTTATTTGAAAGCAATCTACGCGCCCAACAGCTTACCCTCCAGGCGGCTGAGATCTACCGTCAATATCTGCTCGAACAGTCCAACCAGGTCCGGCAAGCGCGTCAGGCGCTCACCCAAGACATCGCTGCCGCGTGGAACACCTACGAAACAGTGCGCGTCTCGGGGGAACTGGTGGGCCTAATCCGTTCCAGCCGCACCCTGCTTCAGGGCCTGATGGATCGCCAGGCGCCTAGCCTTCGCCACTTTGACAACCTGGAGATGCAGCGCGAGATCCAGAAGCTCACCGAACAGTTACGGGGTAATCTGACTACATAGATTCAGCCGGAGGGGTCCAAGAGACATAGCGATAGGGGATGGCCTGACCGAGCGGCTGATAACCATAGACGATCTCGCCGCGCGTACCGTCGGCAAACCTCAGGACCCCGATCCCGCTGCGCCCATCGAGCGCTGAACCCAAATCGGCGCGCCCGCGTCGCCCGTCGGAGCACTGGACCTCGAGGATGGCTTGGGTCGCACCGGCGAAGGCGTCATAGTTCCCTTCACAGTGCTTGGCCCCGTGGTTGACCCAAAAGCTGGTGACGAAGGGTGAGGCATCATAGCGCCCGAGATAGATCTCCTGGCCCAGGATCAGGGCGATGGGCCCGGCGTTTGAGTTGCGTCCATAGGGGACGTCATCAGGGATCGGGGTCTCGAAATAGCCCATCACCTCGCTGACACAGCCCGAATAGTCCTCGAGATCCAGATGCCGGCACAGATGATTGCCGAAGCTCTCGGGGCTGACCGATTGGGCCAGCGGCATGAGATAGCCTGGTGGCGGTGGCGGTGGCATGCAGCCAGCGAGGAAGATGCAAGGTGCGAACGCGAGGGCACAATGGCGCAACATGGGCTTCTCCCAATCGATCAGCAAGACAGATATTCCCCAAGTATAAGCCGCCTGCTCATAAACGGTTCTGCATGATCAAAAACCAGGGGCGGCGGGACAGAGGTTGCAAGTGCCCTTGAGGGTCGAGTTCAAGGCGCACCCGCGAGACCGAGTTGCGCACATTGCCGCCGATCGCCTCCAGGGTCCGCCCTTGTTTATGGACGACCAGGTCGCAGTGTGCCTTCAATCCGCCTAAAGACATAGGATCGATATAGCCATCGATCAGCAGGGGCTGAAAGGGAGGACGTGACGCGCAGATCAGATCGCCCGGTTCTGGGCTGTAGTCCTGGATGCGCCGCGGCACAAAATAGCGACCCG
Organism: Caldichromatium japonicum; assembly: GCF_011290485.1. Lineage (GTDB taxonomy): Bacteria > Pseudomonadota > Gammaproteobacteria > Chromatiales > Chromatiaceae > Thermochromatium > Thermochromatium japonicum. The sequence continues at coordinate 1,092,706 of NZ_CP048029.1, forward strand.
GTTCGGGCGCGCGCGCGATGAGTTCGGCGAGATATTCCCAATGGGCGATCGTCGGCCTGAATTGATCCATTGGGACGTTGGCCTCTTGCATCACCCAGCCGATGAAGGCCGCCGACCAGGGTTTTTGACAGTCCATACCGGTGAGCTCGGGATGACCGACGGCGCGCCAGTATGCATTCACCCGTTCGCTTTGCCGCGGTCCGTCATCCTCCCAGTCGCCGACTAAGGGAATGCTTTCAATGCCTCCCGCAAAGACCACCTCCTGACGCCCAAAGAAACGCCATTCCTGTTCGGCCTGGTGGATGATGGCCTGCTTCAGACGCGGGTTGGGGAGGGGTGGGGTACCGATGGGATGGCCCAGCCAGCTCCCCCCGGATACAGGGGGGAGTACGGGCGGGGCGGCGCAGGAGGCCATGAACAGCGCCAGGAGCGCTGCCGCTACGGCCTTGACAGGGGCGAAGGGACTAAAGATCCGCATGAGGCCCCGTAACCCTTGAGCCAGTTTGGCTTTCCAGAAAAGGGCCCTGCTGGGATGGGCACACTCCCGCCTATATTGTAGGGCAAACGCCGCCCGGTCAGCGCCTATTGTGCAATGGCCAAGGGCCAGGGGCGCGCTCATCGCGGCGGGCGGGTGGTGGTGCGAAACCAGATGCGGTATTGCTCCATGCGGACACGCTGTTCAGCAGGGGCGCGGCGCCGGCAGGTTGCGGCCTCGGCGCTTCCCGGCTCGGCACCCCAACGTAGCTCGATACAATCATTCGGGTTATAGGCCATTTCTAGATTAGCGCGCCGGACGTAGAGCTCACGCAAGGTCAGGCGCCAAGGGCTGCCGTCGCTACGGGTGTAAACGACCGCTTGTCGGTCGAGCGCTTGCTGATGTCGCTGTTCGACCCGGGCTGCGGCGCTGTCTGGGCCCTCGCCGCCGAGGGTATAGAGTTCGGGGTAACGGCGGATACGTTGCGCCAGCCCCTCGACCACCTTCAGGGCGATTAATAATCGCAGATCGCGCGATGGAGTCGAATAATCCTCCCAAGGCCCGGTGGTCTCGAAGATTGCCGGCCCGCTGGGCATGGGAATGACCGCGCCTGGGTTCTGGCTCAGATAGCGCGCGCCGTTTTCCACCGATTGCACCCGGGTCTCAATCTGTTCGATCAAGGCTGCAAGCAGCGCGTCATAGGCGCTGATGGGGTCTAGACCCCCTGGATTGATCAACTGCTCGAGACGCGCATAAAACTGATCCGCATCGAGATAGCGCTGTTCGAGGGAGAAGGGGCGCGCCCCGTGTCCGGTCAGCTCGGCGTTGGAGAGGGGGCGCCAGCCACCGCCTGCTTGCACCAGTGGGCGGAAGGCCTTGAAGCCTGGACCGGCACTTGGGGTCTCAGCGAACAAAAAGTTACCTTCCCAATAGCGCTTGCGGGTCACCGAGTTGTCCGGCTGGGCGTCGACCGCAAGCAGTCGGCCTGGGGTCTTACCGTCGCCTGGTAACCATTTGACTAGGATCAGGGTATGACCATAGGGATCGGCATAAACCGTCCCGGGCCAGAGCGATCCACGTTCGAGTGCCAGGGGATAGAGGTCGGTGGCGTTGTCGTCCAGGGCGGTGCGTCCATTGCCCGAATGTACTGTATCCATCAGTCGGCGGACGGCCTCGCGGAAGCTCTTCGAGGGTGCGCGTACCCCGACAAAGCGGGCGTCGATGATCGGCGCCTGACAGCGTGGTGGTGCGGTGGATGTACCGCGGCTGCATGGCCGATAACTGATCGGCAGGCCCAGCTTCCAGGCGAAATAGGCGCGCAGATAATAGGGCAGATCGGCGCAATCCGGCTCGGCGCGCAACGAGTCGTCTTCGTTCAATCCGAGATAATTAAACAAGAGGTTGTGCACTGGATCGCGCAGGATTGGCGCGAGCGAATCGAGGCTCAGCGTCTCATCGGGCGGGGCAGCGAAGAGATGCTCGATCCAAGCGGAAAAAAACGCCTCGGTTGCCTCATCCCAGCGCCCGCTGCCGCGCTCGCCCATCCCCTGACCGACATCGATCTCCGTACAACCCACCGCTTGCCCAGCGCGGAGCGCAGTCAAGCGATAAGGTCCCGCCTCCACGCGAAAGAGCGTCCCCTGCAGCGACCAAGGGGGGCCGCCGCCCGGGCGGCTGGGCAAAACCTCGATGCGACCCGCGGGATCAGTGACCAGGATGGCATCCAGTACCCCGTCGGTTGCCACCGCCATGACTGCCAGCGGTTGCCCTGGGCGCACCATCAGCGGTGCCGTCCACACCCTCACCGCCATCCCCTGGCGACATTCCCCCACGGCCCCTGCCGGTTGGCCGACCAGCGCAAGTGCCCCATATAGGACGCCTAGCCAGAAACCGAATCGCACTCTCGCATCCCCCTCAACCCCTGCGTGGCCACCCATTCTACATGGGTTCGTGCCAGGCAGCTGAGGCGATGGCGATGCAATCTGAGGAGGATCATCAGGGGTGCACCGCTTAGAGGTATGCGGTCAAGAGCCGTTGCATCCGCATGAGCTCGCGCGCCTCTTGCTCGAGTCTTTCGTGATGGACCGAAATCCTTTCCAACAATACAAGGGTGCCGGTTGAGCGGAGCACGAGGTTTCCGCACTGTGCCAGACGATCGATCGCGCCTTGGCCAAGGCGCGGGAGTGCCTCAGCGTCTTGGGTAAGAGATCGGCTTGATCGGCGAGCGGGCCGAGATCCGCCATCTCGACCCGCTGAAAGCCAGAGCCCGCGAGCGATAGGGCAAAGGTCTTGCGTATGATGTTTCTTGAGCCGCTCAGATCAGGGAGCAGGCAAAGGATCCAGAGCTTACTCGGTTGGCTCTGTCGCAACAAGGCGATGAGACGATGGTTGGTATCCTCTGCATCCAGGGTCCAGCAGAGCGTGCAGTCGTCTTGCGCGCGGCGATAGATCTGCTCGACATAGCCGATATACCGGGTCAGGCGCGCGGCGTCCTTGGTCTCCTTGTACACTGGATCCGATGGCTTGAGGGGCGTAAATCCGGATTTGGTCATGAATTGATTGAACGGGCCGGCGATCTTGGGATCAATGCGGCGTCCCGTAAAGAGGGCGAGGACGAAGATGACGAGAGCGGCGAGCATGCCGAGAAGACCAGCGATCATCGGGTAGCGCTCCGGTGAGTGGGAGAAGCTCCTCTAGAAGCTGGGATCGAGCACTAGTCCCCTGGCATGTCGCGTCAACTTGGCGCCCACTGGTGATCCAATGCGCAACACGCCTTGCCCTTGACTGCGGGGAGGATATCAATCTCTACGCACTCTCTACGCACTGGCCAGAGGCTGATTCCGGGCAGGGTGCCAGCGCCTTGCTGAGGCCTAAGAGGCGTGCCTGTCCGCCTCAATCGCCGTCGCCCAGCATCTCAAAATAGTCTAGGACGACGGTTGAGACACCGACATCATAGTCGATCATCAGCTCGGCAAACTGTTTGCCGTCGAGCAGAACGATCCTGGTCTCGATCCTGACCGCATAGGTGAGGGCCTCTGGCGTGAAATGAAGAGGTGGTGATGAAGATCTCCTTCTTAGCGTGTTGCCCCTGAAGGGCACCGACGAACCTCTGGATCTCTGGCCGACCTACAGGGCCTTGCCAGCGTTTGGCCTGGATGAAGATGACATCCAGCCCCAGGCGATCCTCCTTGAGGATCCCATCGATGCCGCCATCGCTGGTCCGTCCCAGTCGGGCAGCGGCCTCGGGCCGCGAGCCGCCATAGCCCATCCGCACCAAGAGATCGAGCACCACTTGCTCGAAAAAGGTGGGCGAGCAGTCGAGGATACGTGCGATGAACTCATCGGCAAGCCGTGCGCGCAGTTGCTGATAGGCAATCTCGATCGCTTCCTCGAGTGCCTGCTCGCTCACCTCGGTCTTGAGTGACATCACCTCTTGATGCTTGCCAACTCGCAAGGGGAGGCGAAAGGTGACGAACTCGGGAAAGCGTCGGAGAAACTGACAATCGATGTGCTCTGGCGCCTCATGCAGGATCGCCTGATCGCGATCGGTGATCTGTAGCAGGCCGCGGTGCGGTGCGCTCAGGAGCCCCGCCTTTTTGAGATAGGTTGCTGCCCAACTGGCACGGTTGTAGAAGATCGGCTGTCGACCACTGGGTAAAAGCGCCTCGCGTTCAGCGGGCGTGAAGTTGAATTGGGCGGCCAAGGAGGTAACCAGCTCCTGCTTGCCCCGCGCCTGTCCGTCGGCGAGACAACGCAATAGCGGCAGCATCAGGGTCTGATAATCTGGGATCGGCATCACGGGACAACAGGGTGTTTAGGATCCGCCGAGGGAGCGACCTGATGCCCGCAAGCGGCGTTTCCATACGCAGGCTGCTTGACCGACCTCCGGCATCCGGACATAAAATTTCACTTTTTGGTAACTGGGCCGGCTGCGCTGGGTCTTTATCCCTTTACCGAGTCAAGCCATGCGTTCATCCTAGGGTATGCGGCGCCCGCCCTATGCGAAAAACTGGGTCTTCATGATGTCCGATATCAATCCGCTGCTCAATCAGATCGAAGATCTCAAGGGACGCCTGGAGTCCCTCAGGGGGTATCTTTAACTACGCCGAGGCCAAGGATCGACTCACCGAGGTCATGCGCGAGCTCGAGGATCCCTTGTTATGGAACGATCCGGAGCGCGCGCAGGCCCTAGGGCGCGAGCGGGCGCGGCTTGAGTCCATAGTGCTCAAGATCGACCGGCTGAGCAATGCCCTCACCGAGGCCGAGGACCTCCTGACGCTAGCTGCCGAGGAATCGGACGAATCGGCCATCGCTGCCCTGGCCGCCGACCTCGAGGCCTATGAGGCCGAGGTCGCCGAGCTTGAGTTTCGCCGGATGTTCTCGGGCGAGATGGACGCCTGCAATGCCTTCCTCGACATCCAGGCGGGGTCAGGCGGCACTGAGGCCCAGGACTGGGCCGAGATGCTGTTGCGCATGTATCTGCGCTGGGGTGAACGCAAGGGGTTCAAGGCCGAGCTGTTGGAGGTCTCACCCGGGGAGGTGGCCGGTATCAAGTCGGCGACCATCAAGTTCGACGGCGACTATGCCTTTGGTTGGCTGCGCACCGAGATCGGGGTCCATCGGCTGGTGCGCAAATCGCCCTTTGATTCGGGCAACCGGCGGCATACCTCGTTCGCTGCGGTCTTCGTCTCGCCCGAGATCGACGACTCGATTGAGATCGAGATCAACCCCGCGGATCTGAGGATCGATGTCTATCGCGCCTCGGGCGCCGGCGGTCAGCATGTCAACCGCACTGAATCAGCGGTGCGCATCACCCATCTGCCAACGGGGATCGTGGTCCAGTGCCAAAACGACCGTTCGCAACACAAAAACCGCGATCAGGCGATGAAACAACTGCGCGCCAAGCTCTATGAGCTCGAGATGCAAAAACGCCGTGCCAGCCAGCAGGCCTTGGAAGAGAGCAAGGCCGATATCGGCTGGGGCAGCCAGATCCGCTCCTATGTCTTGGATCAATCGCGGATCAAGGATCTGCGCACCGGTGTCGAGATCGCCAACACCCAGGCAGTCTTGGATGGCAACCTCGATCCCTTCATCGAGGCGAGCCTCAAAAGCGGGCTGTAGTCCGCCCGGCGCACTCCATCTGCTGCGATCCCCGCTGATCCCAAACCTGAGCCCTTCTCGCCGATGAACGACGAATCATACTCCGACCCCACCCTCGTTCAGCACGCCGAGGACGAAAATCGCCTGATCGCCCAGCGGCGCGACAAGCTTGCCCATCTGCGCGCCCAAGGCTCGGCCTTTCCCAACAACTTCCGGCGCAATGCCCTGGCCAGTGAGCTCCATGCCTCCTATGGCATATTGGACAACGAGGATCTGGAGACGCGTCTGATCCCCGTCAGGATCGCGGGGCGATTGATGAGCCGAAGGGTGATGGGAAAGGCGAGCTTTGCGCATATCCAGGACATGTCCGGGCGCATCCAGATCTTCATCCAGCGCGAGACGGTGGGTGATGAGGTCTATGAGTTCTTCAAGCGCGAGCTCGATCTCGGCGACATCCTCGGGGTGTCGGGCCGGCTCTTTAAGACCAAGACGGGGGAGCTGTCTGTGCGCTGTGACCAGATCCGCTTGCTGGTGAAGTCGCTGCGCCCGCTGCCCGAGAAGTTTCACGGGTTGACCGATACCGAGACCCGCTATCGCCAGCGTTATCTGGATCTGATCGTCAACCCAGAGAGCCGCGAGGTCTTTCGGTTGCGCGGCGCCATCGTGCGTTTCATTCGCCAATATCTAGATGGGCGTGGTTATCTCGAGGTCGAGACCCCCATGATGCAGCCGATCCCAGGGGGGGCAGTAGCGCGTCCCTTCATCACCCATCACAATGCCCTCGACATGCCGCTCTTTTTGCGCATCGCCCCTGAACTCTATCTCAAACGCCTGGTGGTGGGTGGGTTCGAGAAGGTCTATGAGCTCAACCGCAACTTCAGGAACGAGGGGCTGTCGACGCGCCACAACCCAGAGTTCACCATGCTCGAGTTCTATGAGGCCTATGCCGACTATCAGGACCTCATGGACCTCACCGAAGACCTCTTGCGCCGACTAGCGCTTGCGGTCTTGGGGACCACCCAGATCAGTTATCAGGGGGAGACCTATGACCTCGCGCACCCCTTTATGCGCCTGACTCTGCGCGAGGCCCTATTGCGTTTCAACCCCGAGCTTTCCCCCCAGGACCTCGATGATCGCGCGCGCCTGCGCGCCTTTCTTGAGGGCTGCGGGATCCAAACCCAGGCCGACTGGGGGCCGGGCAAGCTCCAATACGAGCTCTTCGAGCAGACGGTCGAGGAGCGACTCTTAGAGCCGACCTTCATCACCGCCTATCCGACCGAGGTCTCGCCGCTGGCGCGCTGTAACGACCAGGACCCGAGCGTGACCGATCGCTTCGAGCTGTTCATCGGGGGACGCGAGATCGCCAACGGGTTCTCCGAGCTCAATGACCCAGAGGACCAGGCGGAACGCTTCCGCACCCAGGCGGCGGCGAAGGAAGCAGGCGACCAGGAGGCCATGTATTACGATGCCGATTATGTGCGCGCCCTGGAATATGGTCTACCGCCGACGGCAGGGGAGGGGATCGGGATCGATCGCTTGGTGATGCTTTTCACCGACTCACCCTCGATCCGCGATGTCCTGCTCTTTCCTCAGATGCGCCCCGAGTCCTGAGAAACTGCCTTGAAAAGGGCCTTGGGCTGCCCGAGCCGGTCTGTAAACCGAAAACCAAAGGCATACGTGGCCTTGGTCCTATCTCGTTGTATCGGCAAACCCATAGGGCGGTTCGCGCAGGCGAAGCGGCGGGCCATCGGGCCCGAGTCGGATCTCGCCTGCCTCGACCGCAGCGATCTCAGCAACCGCCAATAGCAGATGGCGCACATCGGTGAGGGGATAGGCATCGACCACCCAGCCATCGGTCTGTTGCGAGGTGCTGGCCGGTGCAAAGAGCTCGTCGCCGGGCTGGGGCGGAGTAGGGCACTCGACCTCGGCGAGATACATGCGCCGCTTGAGGCGCCCCAGAAACTGCATCCGCGCGACCACCTCCTGGCCCGTATAACAGCCCTTATGAAAGCTCACCCCATCGATCAACTGGAGGTTAAGCATCTGAGGAACGAAGAGCTCGCTGGTGCGCTCATAGACGTTCGGCAATCCCGCCTCGATATCGAGCCGCCGCCAATCGCCGGCCTGGGCGGGGGAGGCCTGAGGGATCAGCGCCTGCCAGAGGGCGCTGATCTCGGCGAAGGGCCCGAGGAGTTCAAAGCGCGGCACGGGGGCGGGCAGGCGGATAAGGGCTAAGGCATCATAGCGCTCAAGCCCATTGTCGCGCTCGGGGATGGGCAGCCCCTGCCTGCTCAAAAGATCGGCGGCTGAGTGACCTGCAACCCCGATCCTGACGAGCGCAGCGCTCGCCTCGTTGAGGCTCAGCTTGGAGCGCAGGACAAAGCGCCTGAGCCGCTCGAGGGTCGGTGCGATGAGCTCGGCTGGGGCCTGGAGATAAAAGGTCTCGCCGAGGCGCATCGCCCGAAAGAGTGCGATCACCCGTCCCTTGTGGCTGCAATGTGCGGTCAGATGGGTGTGGCGGTTGGATAGCTCGCGGACATCATTGGTCAGTTGCCCCTGGAGAAACTCCGCCGCATCCGGACCCACGGCTGCGATCAGCCCGAGATGCGAGAGATCAAACAGTTGACAATCAGCGGCTGGGGACGGTTCGGGGAAGTGAACAACGCCGAACTCATCGATCGAGGCCCCGAACCTTGTCTGGAGAAAATCGCCCCATTGGTTTGTCATGGTTGTAACCTCACAGGACAGCAAAGATCGCTGCCCAGTATGACATGTTCACTCGGAGATAGAAGCCTTTGGCTACCGATCAAGCGACACCGCCCCTCGACAGCCTGGTTTTGTATAAGGTCAAACCGGCACGGGTCATCGCGCTCGGCGACAAGATCGAGATCGAGCTAGAGGGTGGCGAAACCAAGCGCGTTCGTCCCAAGGATATTACGCTCCTCCATCCCGGGCCGGTGCGCAGCTTCGCCGAGCTAGCGCCACTCCAAGGCGAGCTGGATGCCGCCTGGGAGCTCTTGGAGGGCAGCGAAACCACCCTACGCGACCTTGCCGAGCTCATCTTCAACGACTATACGCCGGCAAGCGCCTGGGCGACCTGGCAGCGGGTCGCTGAGGGCTTGGCCTTTGTCGGCACCCCTGACGCGATCCAGATCCGCCCGCGCGCCGTTGTCGAGCGGGAACAGGCCGAGCGTGCCGCCAAGGAATCTGCCGAGCGCGACTGGCGCAGTTTTCTGGAACGCATGCAGCAAGCGCGTCTCCTGCCAGAGGATCGGGTGCGCTTGGCCGAGGTCGAGCGTTTGGCGCTGGGTTTGAGCGAACACAGCCGCATCCTGGAGGCGCTCGGCTATCCCGAGACTCCAGAAGGCGCCCATCGCGCCTTGATCCGGGTCGGCCATTGGCCCGAACGTTACAACCCTTATCCCACGCGTTGTGGGGTTGCACAGGGCGATCCCGATTTGCCAGTCCCTGGACTGGGCGATGAGGAGCGGCTGGATCTGACCGGGCTTGCCGCCTATGCCATCGACGACGAGGGCACTCAGGACCCCGACGACGCCTTGAGCATCGAGGGGGATCGGCTGTGGGTTCATGTCGCCGATGTCGCTGCCTTGGTCTCATCTGACAGCCCGATCGAACGCGAGGCACGTGCCCGCGGTGCCAATCTGTATCTGCCCGAAGGGATCATCAACATGCTGCCGGCGCCGGTGACCGAGCATCTGGGCCTGGGTCTGCAGCCCATCTCACCGGCACTGTCCTTTGCCATCCGCTGTGATCCCAAGGGCATGCTCCAAGACATCGAGGTGCACCGGAGCTGGGTGCGGGTGACACGATTGAGCTATGCCGAGGTCGAGGGGCGCCTGGATGATGCGTCCTTCGCTGACCTGCGCGCACTCACCGAGCGCTATCGCGCGCGGCGTTTCGCCCAGGGTGCAAGCCAGCTGAACCTGCCTGAAGTGAGTCTGAGGCTGGATGGCGAAGGCCGCATCCAGATCCGCCCCTTGCCGCCCCTGATGAGCCGCGAGCTGGTCACCGACGCTATGCTGATGGCCGGCGAAGCTGCGGCGCGTTTTTGTCTAGAACGCGCGATTCCTATCCCCTTTGCGGTCCAGCCGCCGCCCGACAACAACGATCCGGCGCAGGATCTCGCCAGCATGTATGCCAAGCGGCGGTCCTTTAAACCGACCCGCCTGGTGCTCGAACCCGATCGTCATGCGGGCCTGGGGATCGAACTTTATACCCGAGCCACCAGCCCATTGCGGCGCTATTCGGATCTATTGGTGCACCAACAGATCCGCGCCTGGCTCTTGGGCCGCCCACTGCTTGAGCCTACCCAGGTGCTTGAACGGATCGCCGAGGCAGAGCTTGCCGCGGCAAATGTGCGCCGTTGCGAGCGCCTCGCCAATCAGCACTGGAAGCTGATCTATCTCAAGGAGCATCCCAATTGGCGGGGTGAAGGGGTCGTAGTGGGCTTGGAGGAGCGTCGCGCCATCATGCTTGTCCCTGAGCTTGCGCTCGAGGCCAGGGTGCGTCTGCGCGAAGGTACGACGCTCAATCAATCGGTCCGGCTCGCCGTCAATGAGGTGGATCTGCCTGATCTAAACGTCAGCTTCCGCCCGCTTAGTTAAGGCCTGGATCCCCCAGGAACGGACCTCGCCGGTATCGAGATGGACGAAGTCCGAGCGCCGATAATAGCCGACCCCGCCGCGCCCGAGCTCTAGGGCGGCCTCGCATAGACGGCGGGTGGAGAGATCGGGCAGGCGTACATCGACCGCCTGGCCGCGTAGATGCAGACTGTTTCTCGCCACCCCGCTTGAGGTCTTGCGCAACTGGGCATTGGTTGCCGGCGAGCGGTAGGCGCTGATGATCTCAAAACGGGCGTCTGGGTCGCCGAGATAGACCTTGAGGTCATAGAGCAGGTCGAACAATCTGGGGTCGATCGTCCTGACCTCGCCGGTGCGGTGATCGCGGAACAGATAGTTGAGACGCTGGAGTGCGGCGGGTTGATAGGCATCGCCGACGCGATAGGCGAGGGTGACGGCCTCATCGGTATGGAGGTGATGAAATGACAGGAAGCGCGGACGTTGGACGGCTGCCGGCGGGCGACGGCTGGTGAAGAACGGAAAGGCAGCAGCAGGCGCTGCGGCAGCGGACAGGATGGACCCTAGGAAATAACGTCGATTCATGTTCCCCCCGGTACATTATGACGTTAATGAGATGAGCGGGCCAGATTATAGTGATTCATCCCGATGAGGCAAATGAAAATTTCACCCGGTTTCATTGACCTGTTTCTAAAGTGCAACACTAAAAATCAATCATAAGTATCTAGATTACATGAAGACTGTCTGAAAAACTCTACGCAAGAAGCGCTTGGTCTGAATAGGGTCTTTGGTCGAGGGTTAGGATAACAATGGGGCACGAATCCTAAACGCTGGCTGATTTTGTCCGCTAGATGTTCTATGCTTTCCCCTGGTCGTCACCTGCTTGGAGGCTCGAAGCGGATGGATGAGACAGCACGCCTTACTTGGTTTTTTAGTGCTCTGGCTCTACTCGTTCCTGGGCTGCTGAAGGCCGACATCTATAAATACGTCGATGCGGTGGGACATGTCTATTTCACCGATACGCCCCTCCAGGGCAATCGCTATCGGCTCGAATGGCAGCGCGAGGCGAGCAAGGTGGTTTCCGGTAATCTGACCGCGACAGACCCGCGGGCGGGGATCATCGCCCAGGGGCGGGTCCTGACGAGTCGGCCAGCAGCACCCCTCACCCAATCGCAGAGCGAACGACGCGCACTCTATCATCCATTGGTTTTGGTCAATGCCCGGCGCTATGGTCTGTCGCCGAGCCTGATCCATGCGATCATCCGCGCCGAATCGTCTTATAACCCGCAGGCCGTTTCACCCAAGGGTGCCCAGGGGCTGATGCAGCTCATGCCTGCGACCGCAGCCCGCTACGGGGTGCGCGACCCCTTTGATCCAGCCGAGAATATTCGCGGCGGCGCCGCCTATCTGCGCGACCTGCTCGATCTCTTCGGTCAGGATGTCAAGCTTGCCCTCGCCGGTTATAACGCCGGTGAGGGGGCAGTGCTGAAATATGGACGCCAGATCCCGCCCTATGACGAGACCCAGGAGTATGTCCGTCGCGTGTTGCATTTTTATGTGGACGAACGCCCGGCGAGCTTCATCCTGACGGCGCGCTAGGGGCTAGTCCTCGCCGATGACGCGGGTATCGCGCGGCGTTGATAGGAGACGCTCGGCTTCAGCCTGCTGGCGGGCAAAGATCAGTCGGTACTCGACACCCGTGCCAGGCGGTTCGTTGCGCCGGCGCTCGCGCACGATCTCGCGCGCACGCTGATATTGCTCGACGGTGTCGAGATGCTCGAGCTGACGGGGCGGGGTGATCTTATAGACAAAATACGGCATCGCGTGGGTGTCTCTAGTTGGCATAGTTGAACACAGGCCGCCCTCCCCTTCTGTTTAGCGGAGGTTGCGTTTATAACTGGGGACCTCCGCGTTGCGCGCCTTGGATATGGTAGCGAACTCCAGGGTGACGCTGGCCAATTCAACCCCTTTAAAATCGGCATTGGTCAGATTGGCGCGATGGAGGATCGAGCCTCCCAGGGTGGCGTTGGTTAGATCCACATCGGTCAGATTGGCCTGACGGAGGTTGGCATCCTGTGCGAGGACCCCGCATAAACGAGCCCCCGTCAGATTGGCACCCTCCAGGTTAGCTAGGTTCAGTACGGTAAAACCGTCTACAGTTGTGCTGGTCAGATCGGCATGGCTCAGATTGGCGCGGACCAGGTTGGCGTCATTGAGATGCGAATCGCGCAAGTCGGCGCCGGTCAGATTCGCCTCGCGCAGATTGGCCTGGATAAATAGCGCCTTGATGGCCCTGACCTGGGTCAGGTCGCTGCCATAGAGGTCGGTACGGCGCAGGTCGGCATAGCTTAAATCCGCACCGCGCAGATTAGCATAGCGGACCTCGACCGCGCGCAGATCTGCCTGTACCAGGCGGGCATCGGACAGATTGGCGTGATTGAGCATCGCGGCATGGGCACGCTGCTCGGCGCCGAGCCGTGCCCGCGTCAGATCGGCATTGCTGAGATCGGCGGCGCGCAGTTGTGCCCCGACCAGGATGGCATCGACGAGTGAAGCGCCGGCGAGACAAGCGCCGTCCAGATCGCTGCCCGTCAGATCGGCCCAACGCAGATCCAGGCCGCTGAGGTCGGCGCCGCTGAGGTGCATCTCCCGAAGATCGGCGCCCACCAGTGAATCAGCGTCGATCTGTTCCAGGACAGCGCCGGTTGTGCGATGCTTGATCTCGAACATGTCCTTCTCCTCCATTGCTGTATCGATCTTGTTATTTCGTTCAGTCATAGTGGGTTAACCGAACTATAGCATGGCGATCCGTTTCAACGACTTAACCGGCCAGCTCGCCAAGGACCTAGCGCCTGTGTATCTGATCTGGGGCGAGGAGCCCTGGCAGTTCCATGAGGCTGCACGCCTGGTGCGCGAGGCGGCGCGCCGCGCCGGCTATGCTGAACGCGAGATCTTGGACACGGCCGAGCAATTTCAATGGGGCCGGCTCAACCTGGCTGCACACAGTCTGTCGCTGTTTGCATCGCGCCGGCTGATCGAACTACGCCTGACCAGCGGTAAGATCGACGCGGTGGGCGAGGGCGCCATCCGCGCCTATTGCGAGCGTCCCCCTGCTGATGTCCTGCTCCTGATCCTGGCGCCCAACTTGGAGCGCAAAGCCCAGCAATCCGCTTGGGTCAAAGGGATCGAACGCCTCGGGGTGGTCGTTCAGGTCTGGCCACTGAAGGGAGCGGAGTTAGAGCATTGGTTAAGCCAGCGCTTAAAAGAAAGCGGATTTCAGCCTGAGCCGGGGGTTGCAGATTTGCTCGCTGAGCGTTGCGAGGGCAATCTGTTTGCTGCGGCCCAAGAGATCGATAAGCTGCGTCTGCTGAGGGGGCCCGGTCCATTGACGCTCAATGAACTCTGGGGACAGCTTGCCAACAGCGCCCGCTTTGATCCCTTTGCCCTGCTGGATGCGGCATTGAGCGGTGATCGGGCGCGCACCCGTCATATACTGGAGGTCCTGCGTGCTGAGGGGATAGCCGAGGCCATCGTGCTCTGGGCGCTGGCGCGAGAGCTGCGGATGCTTGCGGCAGCACGCCAGGCCCAGGCGCGCCGTCTGCCGCTGGAACCGGTGTGGGAGGCACACCGAGTGCCGCGCCTGCGACAAGGGCGCATCGCGGCGGCACTCAAACGTCTGCCGCTGGCACGCCTGTATGCCCTGCTCGGGCAATGCGCCCATGCTGATCGGGTTATCAAAGGGGTCAGCCCCGGCGACCCCTGGCATCGGCTGGCAACGATCGCAGATGCCTTGAGCGGCGGCCCGCTTTGGGGGCTGGCACAGCAGCCTGCCCCCATCTCTGCCGGCTGTTGAAAAACCGGTAGGAGAGACGCCTGCCAGCGAAGGATGTGCTGGCTTGGGTCATTGGGGCGCAAGCCGATCGACTAGAGACCTGCTTGGCCGGGGTAACGCATCCATCAGCAGTCCCCTAGCGACGCGACAGGATGAGCAGATTGTCGCCGCGCTGGATATGCAGGCTGTACAACCCTTTGGATGCGCGCAGGATGGCGCCGATGTCGCGCAGCTTGCCGATGCGCTGACCATTGACTTGCAGCAGTCGGTCACCCTCGCGCAATCCGGCCTGCCAGGCCGGACTGTCGCGCTCGACCGTCCCGACCGGAACACCTGGAACGCCCGAGCCGGTATCCAGCTCACCGAGCAAGGCGCCTGCCAGCTCGGGGGCGATCCGTTCGCCGGGGAGATAGTTGCGGTAGGGATCAGCCACCTGCGCGCTCAGGCGCTTGGGTCGGCCATCGCGCAGGATATCCAGCACGATCGGCTCGCCGACGCGCAGCAAACCGAATTGGTTACGCAGATCCGATGCCCCGCGGATCGGCTTGTCGTTGAATTTCAGGATCACGTCGCCGGTGCGCAGGCCCGCTTCCTCGGCAGCTGAGCCTTTTTGCACTTTGGCGACCAGCGCCCCTTCGGTCTGGGTGAGATTGAGGGCGCGGGCGAGCTCTTCATTCAAATCCTGAACCGCGATCCCGAGCAGACCGCGCCGCACCGTCCCATATCGCACGAGCTGTTCCATGATGGCGCGTGCCATGTTGGCAGGGATTGCAAAGCCGATCCCGATATTCCCCCCGCCCGGGGCGAGGATCGCAGTGTTCATGCCTACCAGCTCGCCGCGCAGATTAACTAAGGGACCGCCTGAGTTACCGGGATTGATCGAGGCATCGGTTTGGATGAAGTTCTCATAGCCTTCGATCCCCAGCCCCGTACGCCCCAGGCCGCTGACGATGCCCGAGGTCACGGTCTGGCGCAGGCCAAAGGGGTTGCCGATCGCCACCACGAAATCGCCGACCCGCAGTTGATCCGAATCGGCGAAGGGAAGAGCAGTGAGATTCTCGGCGAGGATCTTTAAAACCGCGACATCTGTCTCGGGGTCGCTACCGATCAATTGGGCCTCTAAGACCCGCCCATCGTGGAGCGTGACCCGGATCTCGTCGGCCTTGGCAATGACATGATGATTGGTGAGCACTAGACCGCGCTTGGCATCTACGATGATGCCCGAGCCCAGGCTGCTGCGTTGCTGGTGTTGGTTGGGGATATCGAAAAAATGACGGAAAAAGGGATCGCGCAGCAGCGGATGTTCCGCGGCCTCAATGCGGGTGACGGTTGAGATATTGGCCACCGCTGGCATGACCCGCTCAAGCATCGGCGCCAGGCTTGGCAGGAGCTGGCCATCGACACTCGGCGGCAGTGCAGCCCAAGCCGTCGTGGTCAGCAAGAAGAGCAATACAGGGAGGAGACGAAGAGCAAAGGATGGCATTGTCGAAGATCCATTGAATGGCGCTGAGCTAAAGGCTAACTAGCCCGCAAGGACCTGCGCAAGATTGAGCGCGGAGATGCGCTGACCCCTGCTTTAACGCAGAAGCTACGCAGTGGGCACCAAGATCCGTCAAGCAAGTCAGTTGGCCGTGAGGCAACTAAAACTAAAGGTCTCGGAAGTTCCTCAGATCCTCCAGGGTGTTGAGATTGACAAAGGCCTTGGCCTGCCCGGAGTAATCGGCCCAGGCGATACGATACCGCCTGAGCCAGTCCTCCGCACGCCGTCCGCCCTGGGCCAAGAAATCTGCCAGCTCATCGGCAAGGCCCACGGGCAGCAGGGCATGGAGCCATTGGGCGCGCTCGCCATCGTGGACCACGGCCAGATCGCCCCTATGTTGGACCAAGGCCCTGGCTAGGCGAGTCCCAAGATCCAGCGGCAGACAGGGCGCATCGCAGGGTACAACCAAAATCCAAGGGCTCGGGGCGGCGCGCAAACCAGCAAGGATACCGGCCAAGGGACCTGGATAATCGGGTAGGGGGTCGGTCAGCACCGGATGACCCAGGGATCGATAGTGCTCTGAGTGGCGATTGGCGCTGATCAGGATGGCGCCGACTTGGGGTGCAAGCGCAGCGAGTATCCAGGCGATCAAGGGGCGATCGCCGATCTCGACCAATCCTTTGTCGATCCCGCCCAAACGCCTGCCCCGCCCGCCGGCAAGGATCAGGGCAGTGAGCTCCTTCGCTGAAACGATACGCGGCAAGGCCTCGTCCGCTTGAGACGCTTTCATCCAGGTATCACCTGGGGCCCATCGCATTGCCCCTGGTTGCTTCCAAAGAAAAAGCCCCTTCTTCGTGACCGCACCATCCCTCCTGATGCTCAGCGCTGGGACCGGACAATAGGTTAGGCGTGTTGTAACTCAGTGATTGGGCTTGGATTGACTCGCTTTATCACCCTGTTGGTCGAGACGTTTATCACCGCATGGCCAATAGCCAGTTCGCGGTTGCAGCGGCGTCTTTAAGGTAGCAGTGAGTGCCTCGCAGATAGTACGCAAGACCTTGACTCTGGCATAGCGTTTGTCATTACCCTCAACCAGGGTCCAGGCAGCATGCTGGGTGCTGGTACGGGCGATCATCTCATTGACTGCTTCTTTATAGAGAGGCCATTTCTCACGATTGCGCCAGTCCTCCTCGGTGATCTTATAGCGCTTATAGGGAACGGACTCGCGTTCATGAAAACGCTGAAGCTGTTCGTCGAGACTGATCTGAATCCAGAACTTCAACAGGATAATGCCGCTATCGACGAGCTGCTCCTCGAAACGGTTGATCTCGGAATAGGCGCGGCGCCATTCAGTAGGTTTGGCAAACCCCTCGACCCGCTCGACCAAGACTCGCCCATACCAAGATCGGTCATAGATGGTCATGCGTCCGGCCCTGGGGATATGTCTCCAAAAACGCCAAAGATAGTGATGTGCCCGTTCCTCATCGCTCGGGGCGGCGACTGGAATGGCGCGATAGAGACGTGCATCCACGGCCTGGGCGATACGCCGAATGGTCCCGCCCTTACCGCTGGCATCCATCCCCTCGAAGACCAAAACCGTTGAGCGCCGTTTATGATAAGCTGCCCAGGCCAGTTCATTAAGCTCGGTTTGATAGTGCTTAAGCAGTCCCTTGTAATCCTCAGACGGCAGACTCAGGTCCAAATCGAGCCGATCGAGCAAGGTGATATGGGCGCTGTCGCTGGCCGGCAACTCCAGCGCATCTGTTGCCTGGAGAGAGGTGTCAGTACCGTTGGTCTCGTCCAGGCGCGCGCGCATGGCATGGAGCAGGGTCTTGCCCACCGTCAGGTCCCGATAGCGCCGGTCGGTGGCCTCGATCAGATACCAGGGGGCACAGCCGCGGTCGGTATGCCGGATCACCCGCTCGGCGACCTGCTCGAAGGTGGCATAGTGCTCAGAGAACCGGCTCTTTTCAGGGAGCATCTTCCAGCGGCTGCGATCATCGCGCGCGAGCTCCTTCAGCCGTGCTTTCTGGTCGGCCTCGGACATGTGGAACCAGAACTTGACGATCAGCGCACCGTCCTCGGCTAGCATCTGTTCAAAGTCAACTATGCGGTTAAGCTCGGCATCCAGCTCGGCGTCATTGCATAGTCCGCGGAAGTGGTGTTCGATTGGGGCTTGATACCAGCCACCGAAGAGGATGGCGATCTCGCCGCCTGCCGGCATCGCCCGCCAAAAGCGCCAATAGCGTGGGCGCTCGCGCTCTTCGTCCGATTCATCCCAAAAAGCAAAGGTCTGGACCCCACGCGTATCCAGCCATTCATGTAGTCGGTTGACCACCTCACCCTTACCCGCGCCTTCAATCCCAGCAATCAGAACGACCACTGCGATATTCGAATTTCTGAGTTCGCGCTGCACTGCTAAGAGTTGGGTGCGCAGTTCTTCCTGTTGTTCCTTGTATTCTTCTTTGCTAACCGAACGCCCGATCTTGGTTGCCTCAAACATGGTTCTTCAATCCTCTGCAATTGAATGGAGAGGTCAAGGTGCGGCTTCGAGTAAAGAAAATGACATGCAATGGATAGCCTACCTTAGAGCCCTGATCGAAACGAGAATAGAGTTAACCGTCGCTGGAGCTGTTGTTTTTATTGGAATTGAGCGAGCCTGGCGATCATGCAATCTATCATGCCCATACAATGATGTGGGTGAAGGAGTATAAATACCGCCGATGTAGGTTATCCATTGCGTAATCTTTTTGAATGACGTCCAATCGAGGATCTGTCTTTGGTTGCGCGAAGGCTCAATCCCGATCTCAATGATTTGCAAGCCCGAAAGTCGTGGGTATCGAAGAACGACAAGAGATTAAATGGATTATAGACCGTCGGCCCGTCCCAAAGATAGCCATTGTCGCAGTGCCGGATTTCGTCGCGATCTAAGCCCTCCAATTCGATCGCAAAGACCTGCTCGAATCTTCCTTAGTATAGCCGCAGAGCGTGGCATAGCAGCGATCCAAGGTAATCTCGTTGAGATTATTGAGTCCGGAAAAGATCGACGCCGTGCTCAACTTGGAGATTCCAGTCAAAAAGACAAAGCGCAGATCGACATCGCGGCCTTTGACCAACGAATAGAGGTTTCTCAAGCCCTCGTGCATCTGGTAGACGATCTCGGGTTCAGTCAGGTTTCGAGGACGGGTTTGTCGTGTTCAGCGACCAACACCACCGTGCGCCGCTGGTAGCGCTCGGCAGTGCGGACGATGAGACTATCGAAGTGCAGATACACCTCGGCGCTGCGCGGAGGCAGTTCAATGCCCAGTGCTAGGGCATTTTTTCCAGAAGGTCGTGGATGTGTCCATCTAGGCAGGCTTATGGGGTACGGCCGGCAAAGCTGAGGCGCACCGCCGGGTGCCGCCTGTCCCAATCTCAGTGGTCTGCCAGGTACAGCACCGTGAATAGTCCATGATTCCCGGAAAACGCCTCGGCAAGGTATCGAGAAACAGGGATTTGCCTAAATGTGGGGGATGAGAGAGTAAGTAGTAACTGCCTTCTTCAGTAAGGCAGGCGACAAAGGGTGTTTTATCTAGCTAGTAGCAATTGCCTTCGCGGATCTTGGCAAGGGTCTGGATGCCGATGGGGAGTTTGCGGGGAGCGGTCATGGCGCTCTTTTTGCCCTGGTGAAAGAACTATACCTGCGGATTGAGAGGCGGCAGCCCGGCACGCTGCAGCCACCGACCGGTTCTCGCAAGCGGTTTACATCCCCGGCGCAGTTGACGGTGCCAGTCGCGTTTCCACTGAGCAAAATCGAGCGGCTCTCGACCGTAGATCGCCGCATCCAGTTGGCGCAAAAGACGCGCAAGTGTCTGTGGGTTAGCCTTTGGGCAGGCGTTCACCAAGCGCCCAAGCAGGCCCGGTCGAGTGAGCGCGCCTGGATCTACAAGATCCGTTTGCATGAGGCGTCGATACCAGTCCTCTGGCGTCTTGGCGCCCTCGGCATGGCGCAGCTTCAGGATCAGTCGCCGTTGCTCGGGCAATAGACGCAAGCCAAATCGATGCAGCCGCCTGAACACAGAGCCTGGGGCGAGGGTGCGCGTAAGGGGTGCACCCCAGGCAGAGAGCTGACGCCAACCCCCTGCCGCAACTGTGAGCGTCAGGCGTATGACATCGCGACCGAGCTCCGGTAGGCGCCCGCGATAACGGGTTCCAACCCAGTAACTCCCAAGCACGAGCAGGATGACGACCAGCGGCAGCCACAGCCTGGCAGCAATATCGGCCAGCCAAGCGAGCGTCTGTTGTAATGGGCCACCGCGCACCTCCAGGGTCAGGGGCGACAGGCGCGCGACCTCGCGGACAGCGCGCTCGAGGTTCCACCAAGCGATGCTGAGCTCAGGCAGGGTCAGCCGCCCGCTGTTTTGCGGGATCAGGGTGTAATACTCGGTCCGGCCCGCCAGGAGCGCCTGTCCATCCGCCGACAGCCTGGTGTCGGTGAGCGCCTGCTCGCGATAGACCCTTAGGCCAGAGGCGGCGAGCTGTTTTTCGAGGCTGGGGAGCTGGGTGGCCGTCCCGCCGGTTGCCGCAAGCTCGATGACCAATGTCACTGGCTGACCGGGCGCAAGGGGTCCTTCGCGGTCGAGATGCGCCTTCAGGATCAATGACTTGAGCGGCAACCAGGGGCGCACAGAGGGCATGGGTGGGCGCACCTGGAGGCGGATAGGGTCGGTCGCCAGCTCATAGACCTGGCCGAATCCTAGGGTACCCTTGACCCTGATCGGCGGCAGGGCCAGGTCGCCAGTGCGCACCGGGGTCAGGGTTAGGATGAAGCGCTTGATGATCTGTTGTACACCCTGTTCAAAGCGGATGTCGTTGGTAGGACCGCTGAAAACCTTGAGCAAGGCATCGTCTGTGGTCGGAAGCTCTAGGCTTAAGGTCCCCGGATCATCGCTGCTGGCGACCTCAAGCCGGAGCAATACGGGCTGTTGCAGATAGGGGTCTGAGGTCTCGATCGACCAATTCAGCCTCGGAGTCCAGGCGCTCGGGGCCTGGAAGGGGCCTGGAGCTTGCGGGCGCGGGCCGCTCGGGGGAGAAGCGGGGCCTTGCCAACCAGGGGCCATCTTAGGCCAGTCAGGAGGCATAGAGGATGCGGACGGCGGAGAGACGGGGGGCTGGGCCCGCTGCGGCGGTGAAGACGGGGGATTTGGCCCCCAGGGCCCAAACCGCTGCGGACCCCAGCCTTGTCCTGCAGGCCAACCAGGGGCTGCCGGCTGGGGTCCCTGTCCCCAGGGGCCGGAAGGGGAGGAGGTTGACCACTGAGTTGGGGCCTGGCCGGGCGCCTGTTGCGCGGGATAGTGCCAAGGGGCCGGTGGGGCGCCGTAGGGTAGGGGCGGCTGAAACGACCGGCCCGGGGGCAGCCAAAAGGGAGACTCAGGAGGACGCATCCCGCCCCGCTGCTCGGAGGGGGTGCCATCAGGCTGCTCAGGCTGGATCCAAGGCGGCGATGGGTTCGCCGGAGTGCGCTCGGATTGCGCGAATGCAGGCGCGGTCACGATAAGACAGATGGCAAATAACAGGGTACGCAATGCGTACCCTAGGGATCGGTGACATTGATGATGGAGATGGGCAAGAGGCCCTTGTCCCCCTGGGATCACCATGGGCGCGTCTCCATCCATTGACCGGTCGCGCCTGGCATCAGGCGTCGTTCCTCGAACTGGAACTGATTGCGGATCAAGAGACTTGGGTCACCCTGGATCTGTTCGAGCCGTTCCTCCAGGATCGCCATCCCCGGACCCGCTATGAGCCGAAGCCCCTGGAAGGCAGGGCTCACCCCCTCGCGGGACTCATCCTCGCCCAGACCCTGACCGAGCTGGTCGAAGCGCTCGACCGAGGTCGCTGAATCAGGATTAAGCTCTCTCGGCTGGATAGGACGCGCGCCGCGACTGGGGGGACGTTGTCCGGCAGGGTCCTTGGCCTCTCCCTTGGCGACGGGGGAGTGGGGTGCCTCGGGTTTGGGCTCGGCGCCGCCCATCCCTTCCTGATCCCTGGGTTGACCCTCGTCGCCGGCGTCGGGCTGTTCTTGGCCGGCGTCTGCCTGCTGATCGCGTGCACTTTGTTCCTGCGCCCGACGACCGCGGCGGTCGGTAGGTTGCTCCTCGCCTGCGGCCTTCTGAGCGGATTCGGGGGATTGAGCGCCGCGCTCGCCGGCACTCAAACCCTCGTGCTTGCTGTCGCCTGTTCCTTTGTCGCGCCTCATCTGACCGCGGTCGTCGTGCTGCGCCTCTCGGGGTTGGGCGCCCTGGGTCTTAGGACCCTCTGTCTTTTCGCCCATCTGCCCCTGCTGCTGCGTAGATGAGGTCTCCCCCCCATCCATCCCTTGGACTTGGTCCTCTTGCATCCCCTGGTCCTCGCCCTCAGCCGCGCCGCCCGCGGTCTCGCCCTCCTGGCTATGCCCCTGCTGGTCAGCGCGCGATCTTCCCTGCGTCCCCTGATCGGATCCCTGTCCCGAGCCGCTCTGGGCGGCCGACTGGTCGGCCTGTTCCTGGTCGGATGAGGCGTCTGATGAGAACTGCTGTTGAGCGCCGCCTGGTTGCTGTTTGCCCTGTCGTTGACCGGCGGACTGCTGGGCCTGCTGCCCCTGAGCGGATTGTTGCCGGTCTTGTTGACCCTGTTTTGCTTGCTGTTGTTGGCCTTGTTGCGACTGGCCGGAGGTCTGTTGCGATACTTGGGATGACTGCTGTTGCTGTTGGGCGCCTTGTTGCTGCTCTTGGCGCTGTTGTTGGTCCGCCTGCCGTTGCTTGGCAGTCTCTTGTCCGCGCTGCGTCTTTTCGGTTTCGCCCTTGCGGCGAGGTTCAGTGGACTGACTTGAAGACCCCTGTCGATCTTGGGCCTGCCGCTGTTCTTGTTGCTGTTCCTGCGCCTTGGCTGCTTCGCGGAACTGTTCCTGCTCGAGACGGGCGAGCATGGCGCGCGCCAGGGCTAGGTTATAGGCGGCGTCCTCATGCGATGGGTTCTGGGCGAGCACGCCCTCGTATGCCTCGGCCGCCCCCGCATAGTCGCCGAGCTTAAAGCGCGCATTGCCCAGGTTATAGCGGGCATCCTCGGCAAACGGCCCATCGAGCGCCTGGGAGAATGTGCGTTCGGCCCCCTGGTAGTCGCCAGCGCGATAAAGCGCCACGCCGCGGCGATAGGGGTCAGCAAAGGACCGGGCCGCCGAGCCATAGTCGCCTTGACGGTACAGATCATAGCCCTCTTGTTCGCGCGTCTTGAACCAACCGGCCTGGGCCGAGGGTGGTGGGAGCAAGACGGCGAGCGCAAGCAAGAACGCAGCAGGGTGCGCGCTGTGCACCCTGCGCGCCTCCCGAAATTGGAGCAGGAGCAAAAGGGCCAGAGGGATCAGCGCCAGCCAATAGCGCTCATTCCATATTCTGGTGCGCACATCGCTCGCCTCTGGCGGCAGGCGGTTGGCTGCGACCGCCTTGAGGATCGCCTGGGTGTCGCCGGTGCGAAAATCGGCGCGCCGATAGGTCCCGCCGCCGAGCTGGGCCAGCTCCTGGAGCAAGGGCTCGTTGAGGGCCGAGCGCACGGGTCGGCGCTGGGGGTCCTTGGGATCGACCATGACCCCGCCCTGAGGGGCGGGGATGCTCCCTCCCTCCGGCGTGCCAATGCCTAGGATATGCAGGCGTACCCCCTGCTCGGCGAGGCGTACGACCTGTTCGCGCAGACCAGGCTCGACGAAGTCGCCATCTGAGATTAGAAGCAGCGAACGCGTGCTCTCCTTGGGCAGACCGGCGAGCAGTGGCTCGGCGCGCATCAGTGCCCGCGTCAGGCTGCTGCCCTGGAGGTTGGAGCTCACCAGGTCAGAGGAGAGCGCGGGCAGGATATGGAGCAGGCTGGTCATGTCCTCGGTAATCGGGGCAAGCACCTGGGGCACGGTGGCGAAGGCGATCAACCCCAGCCTAACCTCGCGGTTGTGGACGATCAGGTCTTGGATCTCCTGGCGCGCGCGCGCCAGCCGATTGGGGCTTGTATCCTCAGCCAGCATCGAGCGCGAGATGTCGAGCAGGATCAACAAGTTATTTCCCGGATGAAACAGACGCAGGTCGCGATAGTCCCAGCGCGGGCCGGCCATGGCGACCAGGGCGAGAGTCCACAGCAAGGCCCAGCGCCAAAAGCGCCCCCAGCGCTCGGCGGTGTTTAACTCACGCATGCCGGTGAGATGAGGCAGGAGATGGGGATCGGCATAGCGGTGGATGGGGGCGCGCGCGGCCTGGATGCGGCTATGTTTGAGCCACAGGGCGACCAGCAGGATCAGAAAGAGGCCCAGAAACCACAGCGGCTGGGCAAAATGAAATCCGGTCTCAGACACGGGCGATCCCTCCCAATAGACGCTTACGTCCCTCGGGGAATAGACCGAGGGCAAGCAGGGCCGCAAGCGCCATCCCTAAAGGCCAGCGATACAAGGGGCGCGGCAGAAAGGCGGTGCGGGCCTGGGCCTCGGTCTTTTCGAGCTGATCGATGCGCGCCGAGATCTCCTCCAAGGCGCGGGTATCGGTGGCGCGGAAATAGGCCCCGCCGGTGAGGTCTGCGATCTCTTGCAGCCTGCCTTCGTCCATGGTCAGGTCATCGCGATAACGGATCTGGCCGTTCTCCAGGATCGGGATGCGCTCCTGCCTGCTGCCGACCCCGATCACATAGATCCGCACCCCCCAGTTGCGGGCAAGCAGCGTCGCCTCGCGGGGGGTAAAGCTTCCCGAATTGTTGTCGCCATCAGCGATCAGTATCATCACCCGCGAGCCCTCGGGACGCTCGCGCAGCTTGCTTGCGCCGAGCGCGATGGCATCGCCAAGGGCAGTCGCCGGCCCGGCGATGCTCGGCACTACCCCATCCAGCAGTTGGCGCACGGCATGCCGATCCAGGGTCAGGGGTGAGAGCACGAATGCCTGGGTGCCGAAGAGCACCAGACCCACGCGGTCGCCGGCGCGCGCATCGATGAAACGCCCCATCACCCCCTTGACCACCGACATGCGGCTGATCGGACGACCCTCGACGGTAAAGTCCAGCGCCTCCATCGAGTGCGAGGCATCGACCGCCAGCATCAGGTCGTAGCCTGGGGTACTGACCTCGGTATAGGGGGTCAGCCATTGTGGGCCCATGAGTGCCACGACCAGGCCGATCCAGGACAGTCCCAACAGGGCGCGATAGAGCCAACCGGCGAGCGGTAGGCGCAGGCGCCGCGTGCTGAAGGTCGCCTGGAGATCATGGATGCGCGGATGGAGCAGGGTCTGGCGTTGACCATCCAGGACCTCTTCCTCGGCAGGCCGGCGATCCGGCCATAGCCTTGGCAACACCCAAGGGAGGGGAAGTAGGAGTGCAGCCCAGGGCCAGTGGAACTCAAACATCGGCCTTGTCTCGCACACCTGCGAACGCCGCCATCTCGGCGGCAGATGAAGCCCGCAAGATGGCGGCGCTCCGGCCGGCGTTTCTAACGGCGATGCTTTTGCCTTGGGTGCCTGTCTCGACCCACCCCCAGGCAGCTGCGATCAGCGCTTGTAGGGCAGCCACCGCCTGCTCTGTCTCGACCCGACCCGGTGGGGCATAGGGTGCCTGGATCAGGATCTGGCCTCGTTCCTCCCAGGAAAAGCCATTGGGGTCGTGTTCAGCGAGCCAAGAGAGCCAATCCCTCCCCGTCAATCCGGCACAGGCAGGGCGCCCAAAGCGGGCCATAGCGATGCAGCGCATGAGCTCAGAGAGCTCGCCCGCGAGCGCCTTGGGGTCATCGCCGCGCGCAAGCCTGCGGCGCAGGTCGCGCAGGACCTGCGCCGCCTCCCAGCGCCAGGTGCCCAGGGTGATCCCAGGGAGCGGGAGGGAAAGGCTCAAGATCGAGCGCCAGCGCCAGATGAGTAAGCCGAGCGCGATCAGACCCGCGGCCAGCAACCACCAGCCAAGCGCTGGCGGCCACCAGGGGAGGGGCGGCAGGTCGCGGATGTCGCGCAATGCCTGGAGGGTGGGTTCGAGCGGAAGCAATGGGTCCATGTCTAGACCGCCCGCGAGCGCGCCCGTTGTTCGAGATGGCGCAACAGCGCCAGATGGATCTCGTCTTGTGTGCGCACCGGAAAGAGCAGGATATGCAGGCGCTGAGCGATCGCCTTGAGGCGGGCCCGCCGTTCCTCCCACAGGGCGCGATAGCGCCGTTGCGCCTCTGGGTCATCGGTATCGATCTCGACGAGTTCACCCCCTGGGCCGCGAAAGGTCATCAGGCCCATCGGCGGGATCTCCCAGTCGGCGGGGTCATCGATCGGGAGTAGGACCAGGGTATGGCGCTGGCAGAGGTTGCCCAGGACCTGTTCGAGCGGGGCGACCTCGCGGTTGAAATCCCCGATCGCGAAGATCAGAGACCCCGTCGGTAGGCCCGAGTCGGTGCGGCGCAGGGCCTCGATCAAGGGGTCGGTGGGCGGTGCGATAGGGATTGCGGGCTCGCTGAGCGCGCGTAACAGTTGCCACAGCGCCCGCCGACCGCGCGCGGGGCGAAAGTGTTGGAGGTACGGGGCATCGGCATCTTGGGGAGCGACGACCTCTTGCCGGCCTCTTCCCCCTCCATCCCCGAAGATCAGCCCACCCACCCGGTCGTTGAGCCGGCTGGCCGCCCAACCGAGGAGGGCCGCAGCGCGTGCCGCCTGGACCGATTTGAAGGTCCCGCGGGTGCCGAAGGCCATCTGCGGCCCCTTATCCACACAAAGAAATACCGAACGCTCGCGTTCCTCGCGAAAGATCTTCATATGGGGCTCATTGGTGCGCGCTGTCACCTTCCAGTCCATATAGCGGATGTCGTCTCCCTCGCGATAGTCGCGCACCTCCTCGAAATTGAGCCCCGCCCCGCGAAAGACCGAGGCATACAGCCCAGCGAATGCCGAATTGACCAGATGATGCGAAGGCAGACCAAAGGCGCGCGCCTGATGGCGCAGCTCCAAGAGGTCATCGAGGCGGGGATAGAGGCTCATCTAAAGCTCGACCCTCTCGGGAAAACCAGGACAGATCAGCGGGCGAGTCAGTGGGCCGGTCGGTCGAGCAAAGCGCATCTCTCCCGTCTCTTCGCAGATCCACACCTCTTGCACCCCGCGTGCAGAATAAAGTTCCCTCTTCTCGATGAGCTCGCTTAAGCGATTGCTCGGCGAGGCAACTTCCACCACCAGCTCAGACGACTCTGGATATGGCATGCGATAGCCATGACGCGCAAACAATGGCGCCGAGCACCAGGCGGCAGCAGCGACCTTGATGTTTTTCGCCGTTTCGATACTGCATTCGAGGAGCACCTTGCCGTCCAGCAGATGGCGCCGCAACAGGACCGCAATGGTCGCCTGTAACAAACCATGCAGGTTGGTGGCCGGGGTCATCTCGACCTTGCCCCATGCGTTGAGCTCGATCTTGAACGGGAGTTCAGAGAGCAGCGGATCGGTGATGATCGACTGCCAGTCCATCAGGGGCCTCTCAGGGTACGGCGACCAGACCCAGGAGCCGCCGGATGACCTCGTCTGCATTCACCCCCTCGGCCTCGGCCTCGAAGGTCAGGAGGATGCGGTGGCGTAGGATCTCAGGGGCGGCCGACTGGATATGATGCGGCGCAACATAGGTCTCGCCGTCCAGCCAGGCGCGGGCGCGGGCGCAGCGGGCGAGGGCGATGCTTGCGCGCGGGCTGGCGCCAAAGCGACACCAGCGCCCCAGGTCGCGGTCATAGAGCCTGGGGTTACGAGTCGCCTGGACCAGATCGACGATATAGCCGTTCAGCCGCGGGTCGAGATAGACCTCGGCGACCGCACGGCGCATGGCAAAGAGCTCGGCCTGGCTGAGGGGCCTCGCCGGTGCTTGCGGGGTCTGTTTCTGTTGCTCGCTGTCGAGCTCTAAGATCTTCAGTTCCTCGTCGCGGCTCGGGTAGCTGACGATCGCCTGCATCAAGAACCGGTCGAGCTGGGCCTCAGGCAGGTGATAGGTCCCCTCCTGCTCGATCGGGTTTTGGGTGGCGAGGACCATAAAGAGCCGCGGCAGCGGATAGGTCTTTTGGCCCACAGTGATCTGATGCTCGGCCATGGCCTCAAGGAGCGCCGATTGCACCTTGGCGGGGGCGCGGTTGACCTCATCGGCGAGCAGGATGTTATGAAACAAGGGCCCAGGCCGAAACTCGAACTCGCCCTTGTCATGGCGATAGATGTCAGTGCCGATGAGGTCCGATGGCAGAAGATCCGGGGTGAACTGGATGCGATGAAAGTCGCACTCGATCGCCTCGGCGAGCGCCTTGACAGCAGTGGTCTTGGCAAGCCCGGGCATGCCTTCAACCAGCAGATGCCCGCCGCTCAAGAGACAGATCAGCATGCTGTCGATGAACGAACGCTGGCCGATGACGCGTCTGGCGAGATGATCGCGGACGGGCTGAAGGTCGCTAGGGGTCATGCGGGTCTCTTCTCGTGATCTGGGGTCTTTGCGAATCGATCGCTGGGGGTGAGCGGCTTAGCCGTCTATCCCGACTGATCGGTCTCGCCCACGCCTTTGCCGATCCAGCGCCTTTGCCTCGCCGACACTGGACCGATGCACCTCGACTGCTATGCTGGGGCTTTTATTGTTCAAACGCAAGTCTTTGTTTTGCGAAATATATATTCATCGATCAGCATATTCGAATACCCGATGGGTTCATCCTTGCCAGAACCTCGAAAACAGTCCGACCCCGTCATGCCAACCCTCCGCGATCTGCGTCTCTTGATATGTAATGCCGGGGCAATTCGCCGCTGTGGCGAACCAGGCGAGACCCTGACATGGAGCGAACGCCTCGGTCAGTTTACTTGACTTGGATCCCAAAACCTGGATTTGTCCACAGCCTGCCACCGCCAATGTCTGGTTTGTGTAGGGGGCAGTAGGTCGCGGGCTAGCAGCTTCTTTTTTAGATAAAGTTTTGATTTTTGAGAATTTTTTAAAGCGCCTAAAATGCGTGCAATCTGTTTTGGGCCCAAAGATGACGCGCCCTGGCGGGCAGCAGGCCAGAGTTATCCACAGGGTTATCCACAGGTTCTGTTGGTATCTCCAAAAAGTCCAAGCGGGATCGAGTTTTACAGCTTCGTGACCATTTGGCTGGTGCAGCGGTCTTTGGGTGAGCGGACTTGCTTGGGCATCTGGGGAAAGTACACTCATGCACACCCCTAGCATCCACGTATAGGGCCTCAAGCCAACCTGGGGTCATCCTGTCCCCATTCTTACCAATGTCCGGCCCTTGGGGTACAATCCTTGAAAATCCTTGGGCGAGGCCTAACGCGTTTGTCCGTCTAGGCCGAGGGGTTGCCCGCGTTGCCCGTTCGGCGAAACCAAGCCGCGCCCCATCCCAACATAATCTCCCATCATGAACGAGATCTCAGCGATCTGCATACAGCGGCCCGGAGTCGTTGCCCCGTGATCGAAACACTGCGCAACATCGCCATCATCGCCCATGTCGATCATGGCAAGACCACGCTCGTTGACCGGCTTTTGCAGCAGTCGGGGACGCTCGATGAACGTTTCGGCCCCGTCGAGCGGGTGATGGATTCAAACGATCTAGAGCGCGAGCGTGGGATCACCATCCTGGCCAAGAACACGGCGATCCGCTGGAACGGCTATCGCATCAATATCGTCGATACCCCTGGACATGCCGATTTCGGGGGTGAGGTCGAACGGGTCTTATCGATGGTCGATTCGGTCTTGCTCCTGGTCGATGCCCAGGAGGGCCCCATGCCTCAGACCCGCTTTGTGACCCGCAAGGCATTCGCTCATGGCCTGCGCCCGATCGTGGTAGTCAACAAGATCGACCGCCCAGGCGCGCGTCCGGCCTGGGTCATCGATCAGGTCTTCGACCTCTTCGACCGGCTGGGGGCGAGCGATGCGCAGCTCGATTTCCCAGTGATCTATGCCTCGGCCCTTCAAGGCTATGCCGGACTCACCGAGGACGTGCGCTCAGGCGATATGACGCCGCTCTTCGAGGCGATTATCCAGCATTGCCCGCCGCCCCAGGTCGATCCGGATGCCCCATTCCAGATGCAGGTCTCGACCCTGGACTATAATCCCTATGTTGGCGCCATCGCTGTGGGGCGCATCCGCCAAGGCCGGGTACGTCCCAATCAGCCGGTGGTCGTCGTCAAACGGGATGGGTCATCCTATCGGGCCAAGATCGGGCTGGTCTATGGGTATCTCGGGCTCGAACGCTATGAGGTGCCGGAGGCTACCGCCGGCGACATCGTGGCCCTGACCGGCATCGAGGCGCCTAATGTCTCGGATACCCTATGCGATCCCGAGCATATCCAGGCGTTGCCGCCTTTGGCCGTCGATGAGCCGACCGTGACCATGACCTTTCAGGTCAATACCTCGCCATTCGCTGGGCGCGAGGGCAAGTATCTGACCTCGCGCCAGCTCAAGGAGCGCCTGGAGCGCGAGCTGATCCACAATGTCGCCCTGCGGGTCGAAGAGGGCAATGACCCCAACCGTTTCCGCGTCTCCGGACGCGGAGAGCTACATTTGGCGGTCCTGCTCGAGACCATGCGGCGCGAAGGCTATGAGCTGGCGGTCTCGCGTCCCGAGGTGATCTTCCGCGAGATCGATGGCCAGATCTGCGAGCCCTATGAGCTCTTGACGGTCGATATTGAAGAGGGCTGTCAAGGCGGGGTCATGCAGGCGCTCGGCGAACGGCGCGGCGAGCTCAAAGACATGGTCCCCGACGGCAAGGGGCGGGTGCGGCTGGACTATGAGATCCCTTCGCGTGGACTGATCGGCTTTCAAACCGAGTTCATGACCCTGACCTCAGGGACGGGCCTGAAATATCATGTCTTCGAGCGCTACTGCCCTGCCCAGCCGGGCAGCATCGCCCCCAGGCGCAATGGCTCGATGATCTCGAATGCCACCGGCAAGGCCCTGGCCTATGCCCTGTTCAATCTCCAAGAACGTGGCCGGATGCTGATCGGTCCGGGCGAGGAGGTCTATGAGGGCCAGGTAGTCGGCATCCATAGCCGCGACAATGATCTGACGGTCAATCCGCTCAAGGCCAAGCAGCTGACCAACATCCGTGCCGCCGGCTCGGACGAGAATATCCTGCTGACCCCGCCCATTCGTTTCACCCTGGAGCAGGCGCTCGAGTTCATCAAGGACGACGAACTGGTCGAGGTCACCCCTAAGGCCATCCGCGTGCGCAAACGCCATCTCAAGGAAAACGACCGCAAGCGGGTGGGGCGGGGCTGAAGGGGCTGACGGATAGAGAGGCTTGACCTATGATCATGGATGATGGGCGCTGCGGTAAAACACACCTGATGAATCGACGACCCCGTAAGCTGTTTATCCAAACCTACGGCTGCCAGATGAATGTCTATGACTCGGCGCGCCTGGCCGAGTCGCTGCGGGTCGAGGCCGGACTCGAGCTCACCGACACGCCGGAAGAGGCAGATGTGTTATTGCTTAACACCTGCTCGGTGCGCGAAAAGGCCCAAGAAAAGGTCTTTTCGCAGCTTGGGCGCTGGAGACCCTTGAAACAGGCCCGCCCAGGGGTGGTGATTGGGGTTGGCGGCTGTGTGGCGAGCCAAGAGGGCGAGGCCATCCGCGCCCGCGCCCCCTATGTCGACCTGGTCTTCGGTCCCCAAACCCTGCATCGCCTGGCCCAGATGCTCAAGGCGCTGGAGGCCACTGGTCGGCCCCAGGTCGATGTCTCCTTCCCCGAGATCGAAAAGTTCGATCGCCTGCCCGAGCCGCGCGCCGAGGGGCCAGTGGCCTATGTCTCGGTCATGGAGGGCTGCTCCAAGTATTGCACCTATTGCATCGTGCCCTATACCCGCGGACCCGAGGTCAGCCGGCCGTTCGACGATGTGATCGCCGAGGTCGCGACCCTGGCCGAGCAAGGGGTGCGTGAGGTCAATCTGCTGGGGCAAAACGTCAATGCCTATCGCGGGACCATGGCCGATGGGAGCGAGGCGAGCCTGGCGCTCCTGATCCGTTATGTCGCCATGATTGACGGGATCGAGCGCATCCGCTTCACCACCAGCCATCCTGCCGAGTTTGGCGATGACCTCATCGAGACTTTCGCCGAGGTGTCCAAGCTCGTCAGTTTTTTGCATCTACCGGTGCAGTCGGGCTCGGACCGCATCCTCGCGGCGATGAAACGCGGCTATACCGCCGCTGAATATCGCGCCCAGGTCGAGCGGCTGCGTGCAGTGCGCCCGGGGATCGGGATCTCGTCGGATTTCATCGTCGGTTTCCCCGACGAGAGCGAGGCGGATTTTGCCGCCACCCTCGACCTGATCGACGCGATCGGTTTCGATCAGAGCTTCAGCTTCGTCTATAGCCGCAGGCCCGGCACACCGGCGGCGAGCTATCCAGACTCGGTGCCCTTGGCGGTCAAGAAGGAGCGTCTTGCCCTCCTGCAAGAGCGACTTGAATCCCATGTCCAGCGGATCAGTCAGGCGATGGTCGGCACAGTGCAGCGGGTGCTCGTCGAGGGCCCCTCGCGCAAGGATGTCGATGTGCTCTGCGGTCGCACTGAGAACAATCGCGTGGTCAACTTTGCCGGTCCACGCGCGCTGGTTGGGCGGTTCGTCGAACTGACCATCACCGAGGCCCTCCCCAATTCGCTGCGCGGGCATCTCGCTCGCGAACACCCTTGAGCCTGTCCATTCAAGCGCTCGACTTCGAGCTCCTCCCCAACGACAATGGCCGCCTAGCCAATCTCTGCGGCCAGTTTGACCAGAACCTGCGCCATCTCGAACGCCGTCTCGGGATCGAGATCAACAACCG
This sequence comes from Caldichromatium japonicum, assembly GCF_011290485.1. Classification (GTDB taxonomy): domain Bacteria; phylum Pseudomonadota; class Gammaproteobacteria; order Chromatiales; family Chromatiaceae; genus Thermochromatium; species Thermochromatium japonicum. The sequence continues at coordinate 1,124,955 of NZ_CP048029.1, forward strand.
CGGGGCCTGTTTCCGTCTCATCGGCGAGCCCGAATCGGTGCGTCGCGGCGAACGGGTCTTGCGCGCACTCTATGCCGAGACCGCCAACGAGGTCCTCACCCCCGACAAGGTCCACCTCGTCCTGCAAGCCACTGGGGCGGATTACCATGTTGAGCCAGATGTGCAACCGCACGCCGAGTTTGCCATCCGTACCCGGCGCGGTCTGATTCGGGCGCGCGGACCCAATCAGCAGGCCTATCTCAACGCCATCCTCGCCCATGACATCAATTTTGGTATCGGACCCGCGGGTACCGGCAAGACCTATCTGGCCGTGGCCTGTGCCGTCGAGGCGCTTGAGTCGGAGCGCGCCCGCCGCCTGCTCCTGGTCCGACCCGCGGTCGAAGCCGGCGAGCGCCTGGGCTTTTTGCCTGGGGACCTGGCGCAAAAGGTCGATCCCTATCTGCGCCCGCTCTATGATGCCCTCTTCGAGATGCTAGGCTTTGAGAAGGTCAACAAGCTCATCGAGCGCAATGTCATCGAGGTCGCGCCCTTGGCCTTCATGCGCGGGCGCACCCTCAATGAGGCGTTCATCATCCTTGATGAGGCGCAAAACACAACACCCGAGCAGATGAAGATGTTCTTGACCCGCATCGGTTTCGGTTCGACAGCGGTGATCACCGGCGATGTAACCCAGGTCGATCTACCGCGTGGCCAGCCTTCGGGGTTGCGTCAAGCGATCGAGGTGCTGAAGGACATCGAAGGGATCAGCTTTACCTTCTTCAACGCCAGCGATGTGGTGCGCCATGCCTTGGTGCAACGCATCGTCAATGCCTACGAGGCGTTCGAGAATCGATGAGCCTTGACTTAGACCTCGACCTGCAAATTGCCGCTGAGGACCGAGATCACCCCACCCTGCAACAACTTGAGCGATGGGTGGTGGCCGCCTTGAGCGGTCGCCGCAATCGCGCCGCCCTGACCATCCGTCTGGTGGAACCTTCTGAAAGCCAGGCCTTGAATCGACAATATCGCGGTAGCGACCGTCCAACCAATGTGCTGTCTTTTCCTTTTGAGCTGCCGCCTGGGATCGACCCCCGGGACCCGATCCACGGCCTGATCGGGGACCTAGTGATCTGTAGCGCTCTGGTCCGGCAAGAGGCAAGCGCCCAGGGCAAGGCGCTCGAGGCCCATTGGGCCCATCTCGTCGTTCACGGCGTTCTACATCTCATCGGCTATGACCATCATAGCCCAGGACAGGCCGCTGAGATGGAATCCCTGGAGACCGCGATCCTGGCCGGTCTGGGATTTCCCCCGCCCTATGAAGACCAGGAAGCTATGGAGGAATTGGAAACAAGGCATGACTAGTGACCGATCAAACGAGGAGGGTTCGCGTCCGCGCCATTGGTTTGAGCGTTTTGGCCATTGGTTCGGGGGCGAACCCAAGGATCGCGAGGCTCTGATCGAGCTACTCAAAGAGGCGCGGCGGCGCCAATTATTGGATAACGATGCCCTGAGCATGATCGAGGGCGTCCTTGGCGTCTCTGATCTACGGGTGCGCGACATCATGGTCCCGCGCGCCGAGATGGTGGTCCTCAGACGCGAGGATCCCTTGGACAAAATTCTCCAGATTGCCATCAAGACGGCGCATTCGCGCTTTCCGGTGATCGGTGAGGACAAAGGGGAGGTAGTCGGGATCGTGCTGGCCAAGGACCTCCTGGCCTTCTGCGCCGAGGACCGGCGGCGGGCCTTCAATATCCGCGAGCTTCTGCGTTCGGCTCTGTTTGTGCCCGAGAGCAAGAGGCTCAATGTGTTGCTCAAGGAGTTTCGCGCCAGCCGCAATCACATGGCCATTGTCGTCGATGAATACGGTCAGGCGGCGGGTCTAGTGACCATAGAGGACGTACTCGAACAGATCGTCGGCGAGATCGATGACGAACACGACTATGACGACGATACCGGCATCTTTCGCCGCGGCCCCAATCTGTTCAGCGTCAAGGCCCGCACTCCTATCGAGGACTTTAACGCCTATTTTGACTGTGACTTCTCGGATGAGACCTTCGATACCATCGGCGGCCTGGTGATCAATGCCTTTGGTCACCTGCCCAAACGCGGCGAGGCGGTTGAGCTCGGTCCCTTCCGTTTCACCGTCATCCGCGCCGACAGCCGCCGTGTCTATTTGCTCAATGTCGAATGCCTGGACGGGCCCGCTGCCATGTCGCCAGATGAGGCGCAGACTGCGGCACCGAGGTCAGTGAACTCAGGAATCTATTGATCCGAAACCAATGAACTTGTATTACGTGGCATCATGGAGCTTGGGATGCTGGAAGTAGCGCATGATGCGTTGGGGGGAATTGAGAAGGCGGCGCAGGTGGCTGACGGTCGCCTTCTTCAGATCGTCCTTGGTGCGGGAGGGCGCCTGCGCGGTGATGGTGGCCTTGAGCATCTCGTTGGGGTTCAGTGCTGGGCTGTAGGGGGGGAGGGAGGAGGCCTCGATTTGATTGGCGCATGCAGCCAGCCAGGCCTTGACTGGCTTGGTGTGATGCACGCGCAGGTTGTCGAGGATGAGGAAGATCTTCTTGCCCCTGGCGTCCTTGACCAGCCGCTTCATGAAGTCGATCAGGATGTCGGCGTTCATCGCCCCCGCGAACACCTTCCAAGGCACCTTGCCGCGGTTGGTCAGCGTCGAGATCACCGACAGGCCTTCGCGACGGTGCGTGACGCGAATCTCGGGCGTCTTGATCGCCTGCGGGCTTTGCTCATAGGCGCGCCGAATCGGTTTCTGGGGCGTCAATCCCCAGCGCGCCATGTACTTGCCTTCCCCCTGCGGCCTGAGCTCGATGCCAAAACAGCCGAGGATCAACTGCCGCACCGCCTGCCGGCTCCACAGCGCAAACGGCAGCTTCAGCTCATCCGGTGTCCCGTCGCACATGAGCTTGCGTATCTGGGCGTCCTGCTCCGCCAACAGCGCCCGCTTCTCACCCACCTTGCGCCCACCCCCCTTGCCCTGATGTCGAACACCCCTGCGCCCAACAATCCCCTCTGCGCGCCTATCGCTTCATACCTCCAGCCACGCCGCCGCTCTTCGCGCGCCGCAAACGACAGCAATCTCATGTCTCGTCTTTCCATGCCCACGACATCAGGACAGCTCACTCAATTTCAAAAGCATGTGTTTCTTATCAAGAATGCTCAGGAGTTTTGACCCCTCGATGCTCAAGATCCCTTCGATCTCGACCAAGGAATCAACCCCTGCCTCCCTCTCGCAACCCCCTGGTTCAACTGGCTGAGCGGCGGTCTATTGTTTGTCACCCTGATACTCATTGTCGAGCAGGCGATCGGTTGGCAGCAACTGCTCGCTTGGGGCAATCGCATGAATACTGATGGCGTGGATTGTGCCGACCTGGAGAGCGCCGTTCACGCGCAAGGCGTGAAGGAGGGCAGCCCGCCCCGTAAGGATGGCATCTAGGGCCGCCGCCTGATCGCTTCGACCTCCGAGGATGAGCGCACCAAGCTCCTTTTGGGAAAATGGGGTAGGTGGATCAACGCTGGGTGCCCTGCTGTGCAAGCAGCCGAGCGAACACCCCAGCACCGCCGCGTCTCCCTTGATCGTCGAGCCACAGATGCGGCACGGACAGCTCGGCCAACCACTGGGCGCCTGCCTTTCCCTTGAGCATTGCGATCGTGCTCAGGCTACCGGCGACCAGACAGCTTGCGGCCATTGCGCTGACCGATGTCAGACCAAAGACCGGCCAGCCGGTTCTGGGATTGAACAGATGGCTGTAACGGCGACCTTTGATCACCCGACAGCGCAGATAATCGCCGCTGGTGGCCAGCGCCCCTTCCCCTAACGGGACCCAGCCGAGCAGACACCTTAGATGCTCGGGGTCGCGGATACCGACCCGCCAGGGCTGACCATCGGGCAAGGGCCCGATGGCACGGAGATCCCCCCCGAGATTGATCAGTCCATGCCGGATACCGGACTCGAGGCACAAGAGGGCGGCGCGGTCGGCGGCATATTCCTTGACGATCCCACCGAGGTCGAGTTCCATCCCAGTTTGACCGAAGCCAAGCCGCGGGCGTTCCCAGCGCACCTTATCCCAGCCGATGCGCGCACACAGCGCGGCCAGCTTTTCGGGCGCGGGCAGGGTATCCGCATCAAACCGCCAGGCCTGACGCAAGATACCGCTGGTGATGTCGAAAAGACCCTCGCTTTCGCGGTAGCAGACCGCGGCATAGTCAAGGAGGGCAGCAGTCTCGGCATCGACCGCGATTGTACCCCCGGTTTGGGCGACCTGGTTGATCGCGCTCAAGAGGCTCTCGGAGCGATAACGGGAGTAACACTGCTCGAGACGCTCGATCTCGGCGCGGGCCCAGGCAGCGGCCGCCTTGGCCTGTCTCTGCCCCACCCCCGCCAAGAGGATCTCGCAGGGCGAGCCCATGGCGCGAAAACAGAGGCGATGGACCTCCATGCCTCAAAATCCACGTAAAAATTGTAGGGCGCACATTGCGAGGGGTGCGCCGCTGCTTGCTGCCAAGCGCAGGCGCACTTGCCGGCCGACGTGCGCTCGCCTGTGGTGACGAAGCGGTCGCTGATCCCTTGGCCCTTGTCGGTGCAAAGCATGGGGATGGGCAGCGGGCAGGTCTTGCTGAGGGCCGCCAGGAAGGAGCGCGCCGGGCGCGGTTAAGCGTGACCTAAGGGGCGAGTCGATCTGGCCAGAACCTCCCCCATCAAAACCGCCATCTGAGGCTCAGGCTATAAAGGGCAAAGCCATAGTCGCTGAATGCATTATCCGTATGCTTTTGCAGGGCATAGCGCGACTGGCGGTCGTACCATTCGGCGGCGAGTTCAAGCTGTACTCGATCGGTCAGCGCGCGGGCGAGTTTCAGGCCGCCGCTGATGGCACCGAACCCGGCCAAACGATAATCGCTGCTGTAATGGCCGGAGTCGGGCAGGGTCTGGAGATAGGGGTGATAAAAATCCACCTCGCCCTGGCTGTAATAACGGATGCGCGGCGTCAGGGTCCAGCCTGCACCCAGGGGTTGAATCCAGGATGCCTCCAGGGTATGGGCATCGATCCCCCAGTCGCTGGTCGAATAGCGATAATCCAGGTGCAAGGCCGCTTGAAAGCGCGGGACATAGCGGACATAGCGCGCCAACAGGTTCCATTGCCGGCGCCGGTCGGGACGTGCCTCATCGACCGCCCGATTGGTGGCGAGCACATAGACGTTTTTATAGGGGTCGCTGAGATAGCCCAGGTCGTCATTGAAGCTGAGATTGAGCTGAACCAGCTCATGGCGGCTCAACACCTGGGTCATGCCCAGCAAAAACTGATGGACGGTCTTATCCGCGGTGAAATCGGGCTTGTTGAGCGGTGAGAGGGTATCCGAGGCGAGGCTGTAACCCGCCGCTAGCGTCGTGAGTCCGTCGTTGAAGGTCTGACGCAGATCCAGGCTGGCAAAGGTCGAGTCATAGTCCTGTTCGTTGGAGACCCCAGCCCCCAGACCCAGTACCAGATCGCCGCGGTAGTGATTGAACCTGAAATCCCCTGCCGTACGGGTGTCTTGAAAGGTATCCTCCAGCATCACCTGACGCGCCGAGCGGACCCGGCACTCGCCGCCCAGAGGCGGGCGTTCGGGCGTGATGCCGTCAACAACGGGAGGCGGACCAGAGGCGCCGCTGACGCTGAGCACAGGTGGGGTGATGACCCGCCCGTCCTGACAATGGATCTCAGGCAGGTTATAGATCGGGGAGGCGCCCGAGATGGCGTCGCGTACCCCATTGAAGCTCAGATCCCATTCATCACCAAGCGGTAAGACCAGGCGCTGCTTGAGCCCTTCGACCTGCATCCGCTCGCCGTGCTCTCGGTAATGGAAATAAAGCAGGTCCCATTGCCGCGGTTCAGGGGTGGCGGCCTCAGCAAGTGAGGCAAGACCCGGAATGGCCAAGGCCGCGCTGGTCAAGGCGGCCAGGGTCGGATGCGGGGAAGGGGCCTGATTGACTGCCAGCCCCTCAGGGTCTAGATGCGCCCCGGCAAGGTCTTTTGGGTATTCAGTTGCAGCCACAGCCGCCTCCGCCGACACCATAGCCGCCGCCGATGGCCTCCTTGGAGAAGAACACATGCTGGTGAAGGCTGGATTCGAGTGGATCGGGGTCAAGGGCCATCTCGGGGCGCGACAAGACCCCGCGTTCCCAAGGCGCAACCGGACTGGCGCAGCCGGTGAGAAACAAGGCGCCCGCTACCAAGGATGATCGCCATTGCGCAAGGGATGGATGCATGTCTAAGGCTCTGCCAACAGGCCGTCGATTTTGACGCGCAGCTCGGCGATGTCGGAGGTCTTAAAACCGCGATGGACATGCCGGATGTTGCCGCGCCTGTCGATCAGATAGGAGGTCGGCATCCCCTTGACCCCATAGAGCCTGGGGCAGCGGCCTTCGGGGTCCAGGCCGATTGCAAAGTCCGCCGGTTGTTTTGCTAAAAAGCCCCGGGCCTCGGCTTGTGTCTCATCGAGATTGATGGCGATGATCTGCAAACCTTGTCGGCCGAGCTGGGCGTGCAATTCGTTCATGAAGGGAAACGACTTGGCGCAGGGGATACACCAAGAGGCCCAGAAATCGAGATAGACCACCTGGCCCTTATAGGCAGCAGGATCGATCTGGGCAGCGCCGTCGAGCGCAGGGATACTACAGCTCGGCGCTGGCCTAAGCTCTTCTCCCTGCGCAGTCCAGGATAGGGATACAAGGGCGAGGACAAGGCAGGAGAGGCGGGGTTTCATCACAGGTTTCCGGGGAATAGGGCTAGATCGGGCCAAACCAATATCTATCTGTGCGGTTCAAAGTTAGTGTACGACTATGACGTTTTCAACGGCGATGCCGACGGGATCTGCGCTCTTCAACAATTGCGTCTGTGCGAGCCACGCGCGGCCAGGCTGATCACGGGGCCAAAACGCGAGATCGCTCTGTTGGCACGCGTGCCGCCGCATGAGGCGCGGCGGGTGACGGTGCTCGATCTGTCGCTGGCCAAAAACGCCGAACCGCTTCAGGCATTGCTTGCGGCAGGCGCCGAGGTGATCTATTTCGATCACCACGACCCAGGTGAGGTCCCCCAGCATCCGCGTCTCAGTGTCCATCTTGATCAACGGCCTGAGACCTGCACCAGCCTGATCGTCGATGAATACCTTCAGGGGCAGGCGCGCGCCTGGGCGGTGGTCGGTGCCTTCGGGGATAACTTAGAGACCAGCGCCCGCTGCGCCGCTGCCCCCTTGGGCCTTGCCGATGCAGACCTCAAGCGCCTGCGCCGGTTGGGGATCTATCTCAATTACAACGGCTATGGCGAGCGCGTCGAGGACCTCCATATCCGGCCGGCTGAGCTGTCTCTCAGGCTGCGACCCTATGCCGATCCCCTGGTCTTTATCGCCGAGGATTCGGCCTTTGCACAGTTAGAGGCAGGTTATCGCGAGGACATGGCGCGGGCGCGTTCGGTCCGTCCTGCCTATCGGGACGATCGCTGTTGCCTGCTGATCCTGCCCAATGAACCCTGGGCGCGGCGGGCGAGCGGTACCCTGGCCAATGAGCTCGCACAGGCCGAGCCGGATGTGGCCCATGCCATCCTCACATGTCTTGAGGGTGGATATATCGTCAGCGTGCGCGCCCCGCTTACCCGACCCTATGGTGCGGGCGAGATCTGCCGCCGCTTTCCCACCGGCGGCGGACGGGCGGCAGCCGGCGGGATCAATCATTTGCCCGGGTCTGACTACGATGCATTTTTGAGTGCCTTTCGGGGGGCGTTTCTCTAGCCTTGACGTTGAGAACTGCAGCAACCACAAGGTCCCCCCAGACATTGATGGCCGTGATCGGCGGGTCGAAGAACCGGTCGACCAGGAGATAGAGGGCCAAATAGCCTTCAGGCAGCCCCAAGAGGTCCAGCATGAAGGCCATCATCGCGATCCCACCGCCCGGGATCCCAGCGGTGCCGGCGGAGGAGGCCATCGCGAGGATCAGGATCCAGACTGTTTGCCAAAGATCAAGATCGATCCCTGCCAGTTGGCACATGAAGAGCAACAGGATCGATTGATAGAGCGCCGAACCGTCCATGTTCAGGGTCGCGCCCAACGGCAGGGTCAGGCTGGTGATCCGCTCGGAGACGCCGAAACGCTCTAGCGCATGTTTGGAGACCGGATAGGTCGCCGAGCTCGAGGCCGTAGCCAGGGCGGTGAGCAAGGGGGCGCGGCAGGCGAGGGCCAGGCGCCAGGGCGAACGGCGGGCAAACAGGAGATAGAGCAAGGGCAGGGCCAGTAGGGCATGGAGCAAGGCGGCAGAGAGCACCGCCCAGACGAACGAGCGCAGCGGCCAGAGCGCCGACCAATCGAGACCCGCAAGGCTCCCATAGACTAGGGCGGCGACGCCGAGCGGCGCAAGCTGCAAGATCCCGGATAACAATTGCATGAGAAGGGCGTCGAGCGCCTGGGCCCCCGCCGATAGAGTCTTGCGCTGGCTCTCTTCCAGGCGCCTGGCGGCCAGTGCGGCCAGGATGGCGACCAGGACGACCTGCAGGACGTTGCCCTGGGACAGGGCCGCAAAGAGATTGGATGGGATGACTAAGGCGATCAGGCGCTCCGGGCTCAAGGGCGGGCGCTCGGTCGAGACCTCATCCAGCTCGATCGACCCCGATTGGACCTCTGAGGCATAGCCGAGCCCGAGCAAGGTGCCGAAGGTGGCGGCGATCGCCGAGGTCAGGAGATACAGTCCCAAGGCCCCGCCGCCGATGCGTTTCAGCTCCTGGGCGCTGCTCAAGGAGGCATAGATCGAGACCAGGATCAGGGGCAGGATCAAAAGCTTCAAGAGCGAAACGAAGACCTGTCCGACCCAGGCGATGGCAGGCGCCCCCGCCGGCCAGAAAAAGGCCAAGAGCACGCCGACCAGAAGGCCCACAGGGATCGAATAGAGCCTGCGCCACATCGCCTAGGCCGCCCAGCCGAGCCGGTTGAGATGGCGCTCGACCTCTTCCCGATCGCTATAAGGCCGTTTGACCCCGTTCTGGTCGATATAGGGCTCATGCCCCTTGCCGGCGATCAACGCCACCCAGGGTTCGGAGAAGGGGCGGGCGGCCAGGCGGTCGAAGAGCGCGGCGATCGCTGCGGCGCGATCGACGATCCTCTGGCAGTCGGGATGCTCGGCGATCCCTGCCTGAATCTCGGCGATGATCTGCTCGGGGTCCTCAAAACGAGGATTATCCGAGGTCAGGACGATGAGATCGGCGTAACCCGCGGCGATGGCGCCCATGAGCGGGCGCTTGCTGCGGTCGCGATCGCCGCCGCAGCCAAAGAGCACAGCCAGGCGATGCTGGGGGAAGGCGGTGCGGATCGCGGTTAGAATCGATTCAAGCGCATCCGGGGTATGGGCGAAGTCGATCAGGAATCGACGGTCATCGCGGCCATAGCACTCGAATCGGCCGGGTACGGGCTCGAGAGACCGCCAGTCGTCGCGCTGCGCGAGTATCTCGCCTGCAAGCGGATCGAAACCGAGCTCACGTCCGGCCAGGGCCAGGGCCAGGGCATAGTTGGTGCGGTTGTGCGGCAAGGCCAAAAAGGGCTTGGCGGCCAGGGCCTCGGGCGGCAGGTTGAGCGGCTTAAGCAAGACCCTGGTGATCTCTGGATTTCGACCGAGGGCATCCAGGCGCTGGACGACCTCTGGCCTTGCGCAATAGAGTCGTCCCCCCGGGGCGATGTGGTCGAGGATCCGCGACTTGGCGGCGAAATAGCGCTCCTCGTCGCCGTGATAGTCCAGGTGATCCAGGCCGAAATTGGTCCAGCCGGCATCTTGAAAGCGGATACCGGCGATGCGCCCTTGATCCAGGGCATGGCTGCTCGCCTCCATGACCACCAGATCGATCCGCTCTTGCTCGGCATAGAGGATGCGCCGAAGCTCGATCAGCGGCGGTGAGGTGAAGCCGGTCTCGGCGACACGCTTGCCGTCGCGCCAGACCCCAAGGGTCCCGATCGTCAATATCCGCAGACCCCTAGCCCGCAGGATCGCCGAGAGATAATTGACCGTGGTGGTCTTGCCGTTCGTGCCCGTGACCCCGATGAAACGTACTCTGGGGTCCAAGGGATAGACCAGGTCGCAAAAGCGGCGGACCACCTCGGCCCAGTCGTCGGGTCGGGTCACATAGATCCTGCTTTCCTCTAGCCTAGCAAAACAGGCCAGGGGACGGTTGGTGACCAGGGCAGCGAAGCGGCGACCTGAAAGGTAACGCCGATAGATCTCATCGTCGGACAGCCCGTCCTCGAAGCACTGAAAGAACAGGATCGAGCCTTGATTGCAGGCATCGGCACGCCATTGAATATCGGTGAGCACAAGGCCCTCTGGGACTGGCCTCTGCCAAGAGAATGGCGTCTCGGCGAGCAGACGGGCGAGGTCGTTTGGTTGCATGATGGATGCGCAGGAATTGCGAATTGTGGTTGAACTCGCTTTATACTGATGGAGCGATTTGCCGCCCATTTTCCACCCGATCCAGAGAGGAGTCTATGATGCGCCGAATCATTCTCCCTGCCTTGGTCTGCTCGCTCGTCGTCCCGAGCCTGGCCCTGGCCTGGCAACCCTATCCGCCCTATGCCCCACCTGTTCCTGAGCCATTCGCCTATCCAGACTACCACCCAATAGTGCCCCCGATGCCTGCTACGCCCTGGTCGCGGGAGGGTGATGATTGGACCTCGATGCCGGAGCGCCCTGCCTGGCCGCGCCTGACCCTCAATCGGCGCACCACCCAGGATGCCTATCTGATCGAGATCAACCTAGAAAACATCGCGCCTGATCAGGTAGAGATCCGTCCTGCTGGACGTGGCCTGGTCATTACCCATCAAGCGACCATCCGCCATCAGCAAAGCGATGCCCTGCCTAGCGGTGAGGGCTATCAAAACCGCTATAGTCTGACCCGCGACACCAGCGTCCGGCGCGTGGGCCTGCCGCCGGATGCCGATCTCGCCAACATGACCCGCGAGGTCAAGGATGGTCAGATCCTGATCCGCGTACCGCGAACCACCAATCCCTGGCGCGGGGCCCGGTAGGCATGGGTTTTCCCACTCCCCAGGACGCCGAGGACGCTTATTACGACGCCCTGGAGTCAGCGGATGCCCAGGCCATGGCTGCAGTCTGGGCCGAGGCGGAAGATGTCTTCTGTCTGCTGCCGATGGCGCCGCTTGCCATCGGCAGCCAGGTCAGAAGGCTGTGGCAGGCGCTGTTTGCCCGCAGCCAGGGCTTTGATCTACAGGTTAGACACCTCTTATGGATCGAGCAGGATGATCTTGCGATCCATCTGGTCGAGGAGCACCCCCAGGTCACATCCGGCGATCCGCCGCCGCCCATCTATGCCCTCCATATCTTCCAGCGTGGGCCGGATGGCTGGCGCCTGTTGATCCATCAGAACTCGCCTGGGCCACTGCCCAGCCCCTTCCCCATGAGCGAGCTCACGGCCCTGGCTTAAGGGTTATGGCCCCTTCCACCGTCAAACGGGTCCGCTTCGAGTGTCTCGGCTGTCGGCTCAATGAGGCCGAGGTCGAGTCCTGGGCGCGTGGTCTTCAGGGGGCCGGCCTTGAGGTCGTTGGCGCGGGTCCGGCTGATGTGGTGGTGATCAATACCTGCGCCGTAACCGCAGAGGCCGAGCGCCAATCGCGCGCCCTCGTGCGTCGCCTCCAGCGCCAAGTGCCAGGCGCTCGGCTTGTGGTTAGCGGCTGCGCTGTCTCACTCGCCGGACAACCGGGCATTGCCCTATCCGCAAGCGACCTGGTCGTGCCGAATCGTGACAAAGAGCGCCTCATCGAGCAGGTCATTGCTCTGCTCGGGATCTTCTCCAAGCCTCGTCCCATCGATCCCGCACAGGTCCTTTTGACCCGCGGGCGCCAGCGCGCCTTCATCAAGGTACAGGACGGCTGCCGCCATCGCTGCACCTTTTGTCTTACCTGCTGGATCCGCGGGCCTGAACGCAGCCGCCCCCTCGAGGCGATCCTCGCCGAGGTGCATGCGCTTGAACGCGCAGGGATCCAGGAGATCGTACTGACCGGCGTGCATCTCGGGGGCTATGGTCGGGGGCAGGGGATCGATCTGGCGCATCTCATCGAGCGCCTGCTCGCCGAGACCGCGATCCCGCGGATTCGCCTGGGTTCGCTCGAGCCCTGGTCCCTGCCACCAGGTTTATGGTCTCTCTTTGCCGACCCCAGGCTCATGCCGCATCTCCATCTGCCGCTGCAAAGCGGCTCGGATCGGGTGCTCAAATGGATGGGGCGGCGTTACCGGCAGGCCGACTATGTCCGACTGGTCGAAAGGGCGCGGGCGGCCATCCCTGACCTCAATCTCACCACCGATCTCATCGCCGGTTTTCCAGGGGAAGGGGAGGAGGATTGGCAGGAGACCCTGGCGCTCGCCGAGGCCTTGCGTTTTGGCCATATCCATGCCTTCGGCTATTCGCCGCGCTCGGGGACGCCGGCGGCGCGTTTCCCTGACCAGGTCGATGTCCAGACGCGTCGGGCCAGGGTACAGAGACTTGAGTCGATTGTGCGCCGTTCGCGGCTTGCGGTCATGCGTGACCAACTGGGCAAGCGGATGGTCTTGCTGTGCGAGCATCCCTCACCCCAGTCCAACCAACGAATCCGTCTCGGCTATACGCCCAATTATCTGCCGGTCGCTCTCCAGGTACCGACACTGCCCGCCCCCGGTACTCTGATCGAGGTGCGGATCGCTGGGATAGACGAGCAGGCGGACTGCCTCCTTGCCGAACCGGTCTTAAGCGTATAGATTGACATCCCCCGGCTGCAAGGGAGATCCCGGTGGCGCAGCATTGCCGGACACCGGCGAGCCTGTCGCTGTATCGCTCTGAGGGCCATCGCCGACAGCTCCGCCCGCCGGCGGTGTCGGTGGCTGAGGTTCGGGCGGCGGTTGCCGGTTTTCGATGTTGCCGCCCGGCGGCGGGATCGGCTCGGGCGGCGGACTGGGTTTCATTGGCTGAGGGTGGAGAGAAAGCGTTTGAATCTCCATCTGACACCTCCATCGCTGGAACCATCGCTCCCTAAATCAAGGATAATGGCCTTTTGATCGGGTTGCTGGGGGCCTCACAGCGCACTCGGCCGCCAGCCCTTGGGGAACAGGCCGATGATGCGCTATCATAGGTGCCCCAAACGGGCTTGCAATGAATGGAGAGGTGGCTGAGCGGTCGAAAGCGGCGGTCTTGAAAACCGTTGACCCGCAAGGGTCCGGGGGTTCGAATCCCTCCCTCTCCGCCAATCCCAATCCACCAATATCTGGTCCATAAGACAAAATCAGCAAAGGTAAAAACAGATGGGTCCAGGAGCGGATCTCATCGTTTTTCTGGCCTTTAGCCCTTGTCCCTATCGAGCCAAGGCAACCGTTGACCAACGGCCCCGAAGCAGGGCCTTTGTATCCGAACAGCGCCCGAATCCCTCAGTCATATTGTTCATCCTTCCAGCGCCTTAAGTCATATTGTTCATCCTTCCAGCGCCTTAAAACAGCAAAGACCTCATGAGACCCTTGTAGTCGCCGTCCGGCCTGGCGTTCGGCAGCAGCAATCACCTGGGGCTCGCGGGTGCGCAGAAAGGGGTTGGTGGCGCGCTCTAGCGCGAGTGGGGCAGGGACGGTGGGCTTGCCTTTAGCACAGAGGATCTGGGTTTGACGGATGCGTCGATCGAGCGCTGGGTTGCTGGGCTCGACCCACTCAGCAAAGCCGAGATTGGCGCGTGTATATTCGTGTGCGCAATAACACAGCCACCCATCTGGAAGCGCAGCGATTCGGTCAAGCGATTGGGCAAGCTGGTCAAGGGTCCCATCGAACACCCGCCCGCAACCGGCAGTAAAAAGGGTATCGCCGCAAAAGAGGCAGCCGGCGCCGAGATAGGCGATATGGGTAGCGGTATGGCCAGGGGTCTCCCATACCTCAAAGGCAGTGCTCAATCCTGCTGGGACAAAGCGCTGGCCTTCCCGCCGGTAACGGTTAACAGCGGGGATGCGCCTATCCGCTGGCCCATGGATCTCCACCCCTGGAAAGGCCTCCGCCAGTTCTTCCAGGGCGCCGATGTGGTCAAAATGATGATGGGTGACTAGGATCGCAGTCAGGATCAGCTGTCGTTGATAAAGCAGTTCTAACACCGGCTCGGCATCACCAGGGTCTACGACAACGGCTGTTCCCGTCCCCTCCGTGAGCAGCCAGATATAGTTATCCTCGAAGGCCTGGATGGGTTGAACCTCAAGCATCGGATGGGTTGTTTTGACCTGTAAACACCTCCTGGATACTGGAGATGATCCCGCGGATATCAAGCCCGACATCGGCAAGCTGTTCATGATGTTCGGCATGCTCGATATAGCGGTCGGGGAGCCCGAGATGCAGACAGCGTTTGACGATCCCCTGCGCGGCCAATAGCTCGGCCACCGCGCTGCCCGCACCGCCGGCGATGGCGTTTTCTTCGATCGTGACCAGAAACTCATGCCGGTCTGCGAGATCCCAGATCAGAGCCGCATCGAGCGGTTTCACAAAGCGCATATTGGCGACCGTGGCATCGAGGACCTCAGCGACCTCGAGCGCTGGCTGCAGCATGGGGCCAAAGGCCAGGATGGCGATCCTTGAGCCTTGCCGTCGGATCTCGCCCTGTCCGATGGGAAGCGCAGGTGCCTGGGGATCGATGGGCGCGCCTGGGCCTGTGCCGCGCGGATAGCGCACAATGGCCGGACCCGGATATTCATAAGCGGTCTTGAGCATGCGCCGGCACTCGTTTTCGTCGGCAGGCGCCATGATGACGAGATTGGGGATCGGGCGGCAGAAGCTCAGATCGAAGCTGCCGGCGTGGGTGGCGCCGTCGGGTCCGACTAGCCCTGCGCGATCGACGGCGAAGGTTACATCCAGGTTTTGCAGCGCCACATCATGGACGAGTTGATCATAGGCGCGTTGAAAAAAGCTCGAATAGATGGCCACGACCGGTTTCAGTCCCTCGCAGGCAAGCCCAGCAGCAAGGGTAACTGCGTGCTGTTCGGCGATCCCGACGTCGAAATAGCGCTCGGGAAAGCGTTTGGCGAATGCGGTCAGGCCCGAGCCCTCACACATCGCCGGGGTGATGGCGACGAGCCGCGGGTCAGACTCGGCGGTATCGCATAGCCAGCCGCCAAAGATCTGGGTATAGGTCGGGCCGGTCGCGGTCTTGATGAGCTGGCCGGTATGCTTATCGAAGGGGGTGACCCCGTGATAGGTGACCGGCTCGCCTTCGGCGGGCTTGAAACCCCGGCCCTTCTTGGTGACGACATGCAAAAAACGCTGACCAGGCATGTCGCGGATATTGCGCAGGGTACGGATCAGTCCATCCAGGTCATGCCCGTCGATTGGGCCGATGTAATTAAAGCCCAACTCCTCGAACAGGGTACTCGGCATCAGCATTCCCTTGACGTGCTCCTCCCAACGCCCGACCAGGTGGCGCAATTGCGGCATCCCAGCGAGTGCCTGTTTGCTACCCTCGCGCATGCTGGTATAGAACTTGCCAGACAGCAGACGTGCGAGATAATTACTGATTGCGCCTACAGGCGGTGAGATCGACATCTTGTTGTCGTTGAGGATGACGACCAGGTCGATATCCATCGAGCCGGCGTGATTGAGCGCCTCGAAGGCCATGCCGGCCCCTAGGGCGCCGTCCCCGATCACCGCTATGATCTGACGCCGTTCACCCTTCTGTTTGGCGGCGAGCGCCATGCCGAGTGCGGCGCTGATCGAGGTGCTGGAGTGCCCCACACCGAAGGTGTCGTATTCGCTCTCGCTGCGACGCGGGAAGCCAGAGATCCCGCCCTTCTGCCGCAGGGTGTGCATCCGGTCGCGCCGCCCCGTCAGTATCTTGTGCGGATAGGCCTGGTGGCCGACGTCCCAGACTAGACGGTCATGCGGGGTGTTGAAGACATAGTGCAGGGCGATGGTCAATTCCACTACCCCGAGCCCTGCGGCGAGATGTCCACCTGTCTTGGAGACGCATTCGATCAAAAAGCTGCGCAGCTCAGCGGCCAGCTCGGGGAGGCGATGCTCGGGCAGGCGCCGCAGGTCAACAGGGCTATCGATCGCATCCAAAAGCAGGCGGTGGGTTGAGGCAGGATCGTTACGCTGTGGCATGATCTTCGCGACTATCGTGTGGCAAACGGCTATCTTAGTCCAATCGGCGCGCCCCAGGCCAAGGGCAATGATGCGTATCGCCTGCCGTGCGCCCTCTGATCTTTGTTACCATGACGAGGCCCTGACGCTTCTCATCTCAAGCCGGCCCCTATGCTCCAGATCCATAACAGTCTGACCCGCCAAAAAGAACCCTTCCAGCCGCTCGCCCCCCCCAGCGTCCGGATGTATGTCTGCGGCATGACGGTCTATGACTATTGTCACCTCGGGCATGCGCGAGTGCTGGTGGTCTTCGATGTCGTCTATCGCTATCTGCGCGCCTTGGGCTATGAGGTGACCTATGTGCGCAACATCACCGACATCGACGACAAGATCATCCGACGCGCCAATGAAAACGGCGAGTCCATTGCCGTGCTCACCGAGCGCTTTATTCGGGCGATGCACGAGGATAGCGCAGCCCTCGGTGTCCTGCCGCCGACCCATGAGCCGCGGGCGACAGAGCACATCCCCGCCATCCAGGCGATGATCCAGACCCTGATCGACAAGGGGCTGGCCTATGTCGCCGGCAACGGCGATGTCTATTATGCGGTTAGCCGTTTCCCCAACTACGGTAGGCTCTCGGGAAAGGACATCGCGGAGCTGCGCGCCGGGGCACGGGTCGAGGTGGGCGAGGCCAAGCGTGACCCCTTAGATTTCGCCCTCTGGAAGGCCGCCAAACCTGGCGAGCCGGCTTGGGATTCGCCATGGGGCCCAGGGCGCCCAGGCTGGCACATCGAGTGCTCGGCGATGAGCACCCAGTGTCTAGGGCCCCATTTCGACATCCACGGCGGTGGAGCGGATCTCCAATTCCCGCATCATGAAAACGAGATCGCCCAATCCGAAGGAGCCACGGGCGAACCCTTCGTCAATATCTGGATGCACAATGGATTTGTGCGGGTCAATGAGGAAAAGATGTCCAAGTCCTTGGGCAATTTCTTTACCGTGCGCGAGGTCCTGCGCCATTATCAGCCTGAAGAGGTCCGCTATTTCATCCTTACGAGCCATTACCGCAGTCCCTTGAACTATGATGACGCCGCCCTCCAGCAAGCGCGTGCAGCCCTGACCCGGCTTTACACGGCCCTACGCGGCTTGACCGAATCTGGACCTATCGGTGGCGAGGTCTTCCGCAGCCGCTTTCAGGCGGCGATGGACGATGACTTCAATACCCCAGAGGCCCTAGCCGTGCTCTTTGACCTTGTGCGCGAGATCAATCGGGTGCGACCCAGCGACTTGGCTCAGGCTGCAGGGCTTGGCGCCGTCTTGCGCGAGCTCGGCGGTATTCTGGGATTGCTCCAGGGCGACCCGGAGGACTATCTCAAGGGTCAGCCGAGCAGGGCAGAGGGTTTGAGCGAGGACGAGATCAGCGCGCTCATCGACCAGCGCGCCCAGGCGCGCGCCCGCAAGGACTGGGCCGAGGCCGATCGGTTGCGCGCGATCCTTGCTGAGGCAGGGGTTGTGCTTGAGGATGGCCCCCAGGGGACCACCTGGCGGCGGGCAGGTTAGCTCGCTGCACAAAATGTTGGCCTGGATCATGTCTACTGGACAGGAAAGGGACTATGTTTGAAACAGGGTCTGCCCCTTTTCTGCTGCCCCATTGAATGATCGATGGCGTTGCCGTCGGGCGGGCACCGAGGGCCGACTGACAAGGTCAGGCCGTTTTGCAACCTTGGATGAGATTAAAACAATGAAGCGCTATCTGCCCCGTTTCGCTGCCATCAGTGCATCCGGCATCCTGGTGATGTTGGGGGTCTATGCGCCGACCAGTGCGGCTGGCCCGGTGAGCTTTGCCAGGAATGTATATCCGCTTTTGCAAAAACACTGTGTCGAATGCCACCTGCCCAATGGCCAAGGCTATGCGGCGAGCGGCTTTTCGGTCGAATCTTATGAGACGATCATGAAAGGCACCAAATATGGGCCTGTGATCGTCCCTGGTGACGCGATTTCGAGCAGTCTATACCGCCTTGTGGCTGGGGAGGTTGATCCCTCGATCCAGATGCCGCATAACAAGGACCCGCTTCCCTCCGCCGATGTCAAGCTGATCGAGACCTGGATCGAGCAGGGGGCGAAGAATAACTGATCGCTTGGGCAAGCCCCTCTCCGAGGCAGGAGAGGGGTGAGGCCGCCAAACCGAGATTGATACGCCTTTCAGTCGCTCCAGTGGACTAAGGTCCAGGGCCTCCCTTCCATTCGCCGATCGTCTGAATGAGGCCGGGCATGCTTCCAAGTTCTGGCTCAAGGCGGGTCCTTGCCTTTCTGCCTCACAGCCACTTTGGCACTAGGATCAATGCCCAAACCACGAGACAGAAGGCGATGCTGGCAAAGACCGCGGCCGAGGCGATGTCCTTAGCGCGCCCAGAGAGCTCGTGGCGCTCTAGGCCCACGCGATCGACATTGGCCTCGATCGCCGAGTTCAAGAGCTCGACGATCGGCACGATCAATAGACTGCCGACAAGCAAGGCACGTTCGACCGGGGTCTCGCCCAACCACAATCCCAGGGGTACGAGCAGGATCAGGAGAAAGACCTCCTGGCGGAAGGCCTCTTCGAGCTCGAAGCAGGCCTTGAGCCCCTTCATGGAATAGCCAAAGGCATAGATCACCCGCCGCCAGCCGCGGACATTGCGGTTAGCCATGATCGCCCTCGCTCGACTTGGACCGCCAGGCGAGGTCCAGATGACGCGCCGCATGGACCTCATCGAGTCGGCGCACGGGTAGATGATGCGGGGCGTTCTTAGGCAGTTCGGGGTCTTGCTCGGCCTCGCGGCGGATGGCGATCATGGCCTCGACAAAGTCATCGAGGGTCTGTTTGCTCTCGGTCTCGGTCGGCTCGATCAACAGACACTCGGGAACCAAGAGGGGAAAATAGGTAGTCGGCGCATGATGGCCATAATCCAAGAGGCGCTTGGCGATGTCCATGGCGCTCACCCCGAACGCCTTGGCCTCGGGTTTGAGGGTGAGGATGAATTCATGGCTGACGCGTCGCTCAGGATAGGCGAGGGTAAAGCCCGCAGCCCGCAGGCGCGCGGCGAGATAGTTGGCATTGAGCACCGCAAACTTGGCGACTCGCCCCAAGCCCTCGCGTCCCAACAAACGGGCATAGACATAGGCGCGCAATAGGACTCCGATATTACCGCCGAATGCAGTCAGCCGCCCGATGCTCTGGGGTCGGTCAGACTCGGTCAGCCAGCGATAGCGGCCGTCCGCGGCGCGCTCCACGAGCGGAAGCGGCAGATAAGGGGCGAGATGCGCAGCCACACCCACTGGGCCTGCCCCTGGCCCGCCACCGCCGTGCGGGGTGGCAAAGGTTTTATGCAGATTGACATGGACGATGTCAAAGCCCATGTCTCCCGGGCGCACCTGACCTAAGATCCCGTTGAGATTGGCACCATCGTAATAGAGCAGACCGCCGGCGGCATGGATGGCCTCGGCGATCGCCTGGATCTTGCGCTCGAAGACCCCGAGGGTGCTCGGGTTAGTGAGCATGATCCCTGCGGTCTTGGGGCCAAGCGCTGAGCGCAGGGCGGCAAGATCGACATCGCCGTCTGGGCCGGTGGGGATCTCGCGCACCTCGAACCCGGCCATGGCCGCCGATGCCGGATTGGTCCCATGGGCGGCGTCTGGGATCAGGATCTCGGTGCGCTCGAGATCGCCCCGTGCGTGGTGATAGGCGCGGATCATCAGGACCCCTGCAAGCTCACCCTGTGCGCCCGCTGCGGGCGCGAGCGAGATGGCGTCCATCCCTGTGACCGCCTTGAGGATCTCCTGCAGCTCATACAAGCAACTCGAGAGCCCCTGCCCCTGATCCTCTGGCGCCAACGGATGGCGGTCCACAAACCCGGGTAGCATGGCGAGCGTATGACAGGCCCTGGGGTTGTACTTCATGGTGCATGAGCCCAAGGGATAAAACTGGGTGTCGATCGAAAAGTTCTTCTGCGACAATCCGGTGTAATGGCGCACCACCTCGAGCTCAGAGACCTCGGGGAGCACCGGTCGGCTGCTGCGGCGCAGATGCTCAGGGATAGGTGGCGGCTCAGGGGCGCACAGCGGCGCCTGCGCGGGGGCGCGACGGCCAGGTCGGGAGCGTTCTTGGATCAGCATGATGATGGTTTCGGCGCTCAAGGATTTAGCGATGGGAGGCAAGGATTGCACTCAGACGCTCGGCGTAGAGCGCGATCTCATCTGCAGTGCGCAGCTCAGTCGCGCAGACCAGGAGCGCCGGCGCAAGCTCTGGATAATCCTGCGCAAGATCAAAGCCACCGAGAATCCCCTCTGCGACTAAGGCCTTCAGTACAGCAGCGCTGGGGGCAGGCAGGCTCAGCGCCCTCTCATGGAAACAAGGGCCGCTGAAACAGGGTTTGACCCCGGGGATGGCAGATAACCGCTCAGCAAGCAGGCGGGTATGGGCGCAGCATGTCGCCGCCACCCGTTCCAACCCCTCGGCGCCTAAGAGCGCCAGATGGATGGTCGCGGCGGTGAGCATGAGCCCCTGATTGGTGCAGATGTTCGAGGTCGCCTTGCCGCGTCGGATGTGCTGTTCGCGCGCCTGAAGCGTCAGGGTAAACCCGGTCCGCCCATCGCGATCGATGGTCCGCCCCACGATCCGCCCTGGGAGCTGTCTGACATGCTCGCGTTTGCAGCACATAAAGCCGGCATAAGGCCCCCCCGCAGAGAGCGGCATCCCTAGGGGCTGGGCCTCGCCGCAGGCGATATCTGCGCCCTTCGCGCCCCATTCGCCTGGGGGTTTGAGCAAGGCGAGGGCGATGGGATTGACGAGCGCGATCGCCAATGCCTTGTGCGCATGCGCCCAGTCGGTCAGGGCATCGACCTCTTCCAGGACCCCAAAAAAGTTCGGCTGGTTGATGATGACGGCGGCGCATTCGTCTATCCCTGCCTCGGCCAGGGCGGCGACCGGCGTCTGACCGGTCTGCCGAGCGAAAGGGACCTCGATCAGCTCGATCCCTTGGGGCGCGGTCAGGGTGCGCACGACCCGCCGGTATGCCGGATGCAGGGCGCGCGGGATCAGGACCTGCCTGGAGTGGGTCTGGCGATTGGCGCGCACCGCCATCAACACCGCCTCGGCCAGGGCCGAGGCCCCGTCATAGAGCGAGGCATTGGCAGCATCTAGGGCGGTCAGGGCCGCCATCATCGACTGGAACTCATAGAGCACCTGCAGCGTCCCCTGGCTCGCCTCGGCCTGATAAGGGGTATAGGCGCTATAAAACTCACCGCGGCCGGCGATCTGCCAGACGACCGCTGGGATATGGTGCTCATAGGCACCGGCGCCGACGAAGTTGAGCAGGGGTCGATCCAGGCGCGCAC
Source organism: Caldichromatium japonicum (assembly GCF_011290485.1). Lineage (GTDB taxonomy): Bacteria > Pseudomonadota > Gammaproteobacteria > Chromatiales > Chromatiaceae > Thermochromatium > Thermochromatium japonicum. Next base: position 1,146,425 of record NZ_CP048029.1, read on the forward strand.
GCGCCTGCATCAGGCGCGTGACCTCGAGCTCAGAGAGTGCCTCAGGGATATTCTCAAGCCCCTTGAGGCGCAGATCTGCGGGGATCTCATCGAAGAGGGTATCGATCGCAGAGACGCCGATTACAGCGAGCATCTCGGCGATGTCTTCAGGCGTATGGGGGATAAAAGACATGCGTCGGGACCGGATCGGGATCAAGACTCATCGGCCACGAGCTGGGCATAGGCCGCGGCATCGAGCAGCGCTTCCAGCGCCTTGGGCTCATCGGGCTTCAGCCTTAAGATCCAACCATCGGTATAAGGGCTGTTGTTGATGGTGTCTGGGGCATCGCGCAGGGCCGTATTGACCGCGATCACCTCGCCGGCGATCGGGGCATAGATGTCGGATGCTGCCTTGACCGATTCGACCACAGCGCAGGGCTCCTCGGCAGCGACCTGGCGCCCGCAGTCGGGGAGTTCGACGAAGACGATGTCGCCGAGCGTATCCTGGGCGTGATCCGTGATCCCGACAGTGACGGTTCCATCGTCCTCGATCCGGGCCCATTCATGTGTTTTGGAATATCTCAGTTCGGTCGGTAGGTCGTTCATGGGTTATCCGTCCGGTTTGGGTTTGGTTTTGAGGCTGCAATCAGCAGGCGAAGCAACGGGGTTCTATCGAGCAAAGAGCTGCTTTGTGACCCTCAAAAGCCACTGGTTGGGGTCTTAAGATCGACCAAGATCTGTCCATGCCGCACGAAGGGCGGTTTGACGATCCTCATCGGTAGGGTCTTGCCGCGAATCTCGACTACGCAGTCTGGGTCAAGTCCAGGGACGACGCGCGCCAGGGCGATCGAGCGGTTGAGGGTGGGCGCAAAGCCGCCCGAGGTGATGACACCCACCGCCTGACCCTGGCTCAGGACCGGCTGGCCGGCGCGCATGATCCCCTCGCCCAACAAGACCAGGCCGATAAAGGTCCAGCGCCTGGGCGCGTCGCGCTGTGCCTCGAGCGCTGCACGCCCGATAAAGGCACGCTCAGTGGGCTCCCAGGCGATGGTCCATTCGAGGCCGCAGTCGAAGGGGGTGGTCGTCTCGTCCATATCCTGGCCATAGAGGTTCAACCCCGCCTCCAGGCGCAGGGTATCGCGCGCACCCAGTCCACAAGGCCGGATGCCTGCGGCATGCAATATCTGCCAGAGATCTAGCGCATCGGTCGCCGGCAGCATGATCTCAAAGCCGTCCTCGCCCGTATAACCCGTCCGCCCGATCAACCAGGGGCCGCATTGGGTGGCGGTGAAGGGCGCGAGCTCGGCGGCGAAACCGGACAGCTCAGGGGGCAGGCAGTCCAGGGTCAGCGCGCGCGCCTTGGGGCCTTGCACTGCGATCATCGCCAGGTCATCGCGTCGGCGGATCTCCAGATCGCCCTCAGCTTGGTCGTTGAGCCAGGCCAGATCCTTGGCAGTGGTGGCGGCATTGACCACCAGCCGGTAGGTGCCGGGTCCGCGCAGATAGACGATCAGATCATCGAGGATACCGCCCCTTTCATCGAGCATACAGGTATAGAGCGCTTTGCCCACAGCGTTCAATTTGGCGACATCATTGGCCAGTAACGTACGCAAAAAGGCCTTGGCGTCTGGGCCCTCGACATCGATCTGGCCCATGTGCGAGACATCAAACATCCCGGCGTGCCGGCGCACGGCCTGATGTTCCTCGAGCTGCGAGCCGTAATGCAGCGGCATCTCCCAGCCAGCGAAGGGGACGAGACGGGCATTGAGCTTGTGGTGTTCAGGATACAGGGGTGTACGCAGGGCCATGCGGCTCTCCTTAAACATCAAGGGATTGCCTCAGCCGGACGGCGCGGGCAATGGGCGATAACGGGCGTATGCCGGTGGGTGTCTTGGCGCCGCGCTTGCCGGTAAGACCGCAATAGGCCCAGAGCGGCGCAGGTATGGTCACACTCGCGAACAGAACGGGATCATCTGGCCAACTATAAGCGGGCCTGGTCTAGATGAACAGTCAAGGCGTTGGGTTTGAGTTGAGCCGGCGAAAGGCCAAGCCACCACATTCGGCACAGGCAGGGATGCGCCCGGCCTTGACGAAATGGATCTCGGTGCCGCAACGGTCGCAGACCAGCGTCCCAGGGCCGGTGATCTCGCCAGCTTGATACAGGCTCATCCGCCGCGCCGCCTCGGCCCACTGTGCCCATTGCAGGCTGGTTTGATCGGCGACGAGTTTGAACATCTCGAACATGCGCCGCTCCATCAGCTCCAGATCGAAACGCCACCAGTCGCGCAGGTCCTGGCCGGTCTCGGCGATATAGCGCGCCGCATCTTCAATATCGCGCTGGATATAGTCAGAGATCCGCTGTGCCTCTTCGCGCGTCAGTTCACCGAGCTCGATCATCTGTTCACGTGCGTGGTCCAGGGCTTCACGCAGCCGCGGCGCCGATTCTTGCTGGGCCTTATCAATGACCTCGTGGGTCCAGTTGAGCATGCGCTCATAGGCCGCGACCAGACGGTCGTTAGGATCTTTGTGCTCTTCGCTCATGGCGGCTCCAAATAGGGTTTTGGACTGCAGGATTAGGATAGCAAAGGTCTCTCGGGTATCCTTAAGGATCATGGTCAATCCCCTTTCCTGTGCCTGGGGCGAGGGGTGGACAGCCGCGGAGGTTGCGATCGCTGTCCCCACTCGCCATGGCGCAGGTGCCGGGTATCCGCTTATAGCGTTTTTCTGTTTCAGGATCAGCCGCTCTATGCAGACCCCTTACAATCCCCATGCCATCGAGTCCGAGGCCCAGAGCTATTGGGAGGAACATCGGTCGTTTAAGGCAGTCGAGGACCCCAGCCGCGAGAAGTTCTACTGTCTATCCATGTTCCCCTATCCCTCCGGGCGGCTGCACATGGGTCATGTGCGCAACTATACGATCGGTGACGTCATCGCCCGCTATCAGCGGATGCTGGGTAAAAACGTGCTCCAACCCATGGGCTGGGATGCCTTCGGTCTGCCTGCCGAGAACGCCGCGATCCAACACGGCATCCCCCCCTCGCGCTGGACCCGTGCCAACATCGCCTATATGCAGTCCCAGCTCAAACGTCTGGGGTTCGGCTATGACTGGGACCGAGAGCTGACCACCTGCGACCCCGATTATTATCGCTGGGAGCAGTGGCTGTTCACCCGCATGCTGGACAAGGGTCTCGCCTATCGGGCTAAGGCTGTGGTCAACTGGGATCCGGTCGATCAGACGGTCCTCGCCAATGAGCAGGTGATCGACGGGCGCGGCTGGCGCTCGGGGGCCCTAGTTGAAAAGCGCGAGATCGAACAGTGGTTCGTGCGCATCACCGACTATGCCCAGGAGCTCTTGGACGCCCTAGAAGGGCTCTCTGGCTGGCCGGAGCGTGTGCGCACTATGCAGCGCAACTGGATCGGGCGCTCCGAGGGCGTCTATATGGAGTTCGGGGTCGAGGGTGCGGATGAGCGCCTCGGAATCTATACCACCCGTCCGGATACCGTCATGGGCGTGACCTATGTCGCGGTCGCCGCTGAGCATCCCCTGGCGCGCCGCTGCGCCGAGCAGAACCCTGGGCTTGCCGTATTCATCGAGGAATGCCGCCGGGGTGGTGTCACCGAGGCCGAGATCGAGACTCTGGAGAAGAAAGGGTACTCCTTGAGGCTCAATGCCATCCATCCGATTACCGGCGAGCCGGTCCCTATCTATGCCGCCAACTTCGTGCTCATGGGCTATGGCACAGGTGCGGTCATGGCGGTCCCTGCGCACGATCAGCGCGACTGGGAGTTTGCCGAGCGCTATGGCCTCCCCAAGAAACAGGTGATCCGCTCGGCTGACGGCAGTCCTTGCGGGATCGAGCAGGGGGCCTATACCGAGAAGGGGATCCTCTTTGACTCCGGCCCCTTCGATGGCCTGACCTCGGAGGAGGCATTCACCGCGATCGCCGAGTGGCTCGAGGCGCGCGGCAAGGGCAAAAAAACAGTCAACTTTCGGCTGCGCGACTGGGGTGTATCGCGCCAGCGCTACTGGGGCTGTCCCATCCCGGTGGTCTATACGCCTGTGGGTGAGGTGCGTCCGGAGACCGAGCTTCCGGTCCGCCTGCCCGAGGAGGTCACCGTCGATGGCTCGGGATCGCCTCTAAAGCGCATGCCCGAGTTCTATCAGCTCCCCAATGGCGAGATTCGCGAGACCGACACCTTTGATACCTTCTTTGAGTCGAGCTGGTATTACGCCAGGTTCTGTTCCCCCGATTGCCGGACGGCGATGCTCGATGAACGCGCCCGCTATTGGCTGCCGGTCGATCAATATGTCGGCGGGATCGAGCACGCTGTCTTACATCTACTCTATGCCCGTTTTTTCCATAAGTTGATGCGTGACGAGGGGCTGGTCGATGGCGACGAGCCCTTTGCCAATCTCCTTACCCAGGGGATGGTGGTGGCCGAGACCTGGTATCGCGAAGATGCCCAGGGGCATCGGCAGTGGTTCAACCCGGCCGAGGTCGAGATCGAGCGCGACGACAAGGGCCGGATCCTGAGCGCCCGCCTGAAGTCGGATGGCCAACCCGTCCATTTCGGTGGGATCGAAAAGATGTCTAAGTCTAAAAACAACGGGGTCGATCCCCAGGCGCTCATCGACCGCTATGGGGCCGATACTGTCCGGCTCTATATCATCTTCGCCGCCCCGCCCGAGCAGTCGCTCGAATGGAGCGATGAGGGCGTCGAGGGGGCCTTTCGCTTTATCCGCCGGCTCTGGAACCTGGCGACCGGCGAGGCCGAGACGATCCGCTTGGCGCCCGAGCCGGGCGAGCTGGACGAGGCGGCGCGTCAGGCCAGGCGCGAGATCCACACCGCACTCAAAAAGGCCCTTTACGACTATGAGCGCCAGCAGTTCAATACCGTGGTTTCGGCCTGTATGACCATGGTCAATGAGCTTTACCGGCTTGGATCCTCGAGTGCCCGTCTTGCCGTGTTGCGCGAGGGCTTGAGCCTGATCCTGCGGCTGCTTGCCCCCATCGCCCCCCATGTTGCCCATCACCTCTGGCGTCTGCTCGGGTTCGGCGACGACATCCTCAAGGCTCCTTGGCCCAAGGTCGATGAAGCGGCGCTCAAACAAGAGCTAATCGAATATGCGATCCAGGTCAACGGCAAGCTGCGCGGCAGCATCCGCGTCCCTGCTGATGCCGATCAGGCGCAGATCCAGGCGGCAGCGCTCGCCGATCCCCAGATCGCCAAGTTCATCGGTGATCAACAGATCCGCAAGGCGATCCTGGTTCCAGGCAAGCTGCTCAATCTGGTGATTTGAGCATGCAGCGGCGCGCCTTGCTCGGCAGTCTTGCGACGCTCGGCTTGCTTGGGGGCTGCGGCTTTCGGCTGCGCGGACATCTTGAGGTCCCTCCCGGCTATCGACCAATCTTGATCGAGGCGCCGAGCCACTCGTCTGTCGCCGCGATCATCCGCGACCGGCTGCTGAGCAGTGGGATCGAGGTCACGGGAGACCCGCAAGCGGCGCGCCTGCGGCTGATCCTCTATACAGAACAACGGGATGCGCGCGTCGCTGCGGTCGATCTCAAGGGCAAGACCCTGGCTTGGGATCTTCATTATCTGGTCGATTTTGCAGCGGTGGACGCTGGTGGTGAAACTCACCTGCCGCGCCAGACCCTGGATTTAAGCCGTATCTTCGATAATCCAGACATCGAGGTCCTCGGCAAACAGATCGAGCAAGAGCAGATCTATGCCGACCTTGCCGCCGAGTCTGCGGATCGCATCCTGATGCGTCTGCGGGCGGTGTTGCGTTAGGGGCCGGATAGATTGGTTCACAGCGACGGATGGCGGTATCCAGTCGAGCGAATTGTCTGGATACCGACGTGCGCAGGAATGATGACCAGTCATCTATTCCCAATTGCCGAGGCCCAGACAAGAGAGCCAGTCCTTAAGCAACTCGGCATCGGCCGCTGCCGCGGTCAGACGAGGTGCGAGGCAAGGACTGGGGATGACTCCATTGGCGCTCGGCTGATAGACCGCTGCCCCCGCTTCCTCAGCGATCAGGCGACCTGCGGCATAGTCCCAGAGCTTCTGGCCGCCGTGGAGATATAACTGAAAGCGCCCCGCAGCCAGCCAGCACCATTCGAGCGCCACCGCCCCCAGGTTGCGCTGCGACCCGAAACAGCGATGTTGGATCAACCCTTGGGCCTGGGGTCTTGCAATCCGTTTGAGATCGACCACCGCCACGCAATCCTTGAGCCTGTTGCTGGGTGCAGAGGGGCGGATCGCCTGGCCGTCGATCCAGGCGCCCTGACCGCGTACTGCGCCGAAACATTCATCGCGGATGGGGTCGAGGATCACCCCCAGCATTGTCTCGCCCCCTTCGATCAGGGCAAGTGAGATGGCAAAGACCGGAAAACCGGCGGCATAGTTGGTGGTCCCGTCCAAGGGATCGAGCACCCAGAGCGGGCGGCTGATGTCTGCGAGCAGATCCGACTGCTTAGCACTGGTCATTTCCTCCCCAAGCAAAGAAATCTCAGGGAAATCGCGCGCGAGTTGCTCAGCGAGATAGGTTTGTACGGCGAGATCGGTAGGCGTCATCAGGCTGCCGTCGGCCTTGCGCCGGCCCTGGACACCAGGCCAACTCGGCAGGAGGATGGTCGCTGCGGTTGCGCGCAGCAGGCGGGCGAGGTAGGCAATCTCGGGTCTCATCTCAGGGTCACGCGAGCTCGATATTGGGGATATAATGATAGATCTTGCATGTTACAGCGGAGCCTGATGTGACCCCCCTACAACCTGTCATTCTCTCCGGCGGGGCCGGTACCCGGCTGTGGCCGCTGTCGCGCGAAGCCTATCCCAAGCAGTTCCTGCCTCTGACCAGCCAGCACAGTATGCTGCAAGAGACCGTCCGCCGCCTGGATGGATTGGTCGAGGAGCATCCAGGCTACGAGATCGACTTGCGCGATCCAATTGTGGTGTGCAACGAGAGCCACCGCTTTTTGGTCGCCGAACAGTTGCGGCTGATCAACCGCCGCCCCCAGACCATCGTGCTCGAACCCAAGGGACGCAACACGGCACCTGCCTTAACCCTTGCAACACAGGTTGCATTGCGTACCGGTGAAGACCCGGTACTCCTCGTGATGCCCGCCGATCATTGTATCCGCGATGCCCGCGCCTTTCGGGCTGCGGTTGCCGATGCCTATCGGCTGGCTGCCGAGGGGGCGGTGGTGACCTTTGGGATCGTGCCCTCCAAGCCGGAGACCGGCTATGGGTATATCCGCCGCGGTGCGGCGATCGAGCGCAGCGGTCTTGCAGGCAAGGCCTTTAAGCTCGATGGGTTCGTCGAAAAGCCGGACGCTGAGACCGCCAATGGCTATCTGGCCACAGGGGACTATTTCTGGAACAGCGGTCTCTTCGTCCTGTGCGCCTCCGTCTGGCTTGGGCTCATCGAACGCTTTCGCCCAGACATCGCGCGGGCCACAGCGCAAACGATGGAGGCCTCGAGGCAAAACGGCGAGTTTTTGCGTTTGGATGCCGAGACCTTCGGCGCCTGTCCTGCGGATTCGATCGACTATGCGGTCATGGAGCCCTTGGCGCGGGCGGCGCAAGGCGAGGAGGAGCTACCGCGCCCCATCGTGATGCCCCTGGAGGTTGGCTGGTCGGACGTCGGCGCCTGGTCGGCGCTCTGGGAGGTGCGTGAGCAGGACGAGAGCGGCAATGTGCTCGATGGAGATACCTTCGTCCATCACGCCTGTGACAATCTCTTGATTGCCAAGCACCGCATAGTAGCAGCGATCGGAGTCAAGGACCTCATCATTGTCGAGACTGCAGATGCCGTCCTGGTCGCCAGCAAGGACGCTGCCCAGGACGTCAAGGCAGTGACCCAGTTTCTGCAGAAACAGCAGCGCGGGGAATATATCCAGCATCAATGCGTACACCGGCCCTGGGGCGAGTATGAATCCATCCGCCGCGGGGCGCGCTATCAGGTCAAGCGCCTGACCGTCAAACCGGGCGAATCGCTTTCGCTTCAGATGCATCATCATCGCGCCGAGCATTGGATCGTGGTCTCGGGGACGGCGCGGGTCACTCGGGGCGACGAGACCTTTTTACTCACCGAGAACCAATCGACCTATATCCCCGTCGGGGTCAGGCATCGCTTGGAAAACCCTGGGCGCATCCCGCTCGAGATCATCGAGGTCCAGTCGGGCAGCTATCTCGGCGAGGACGACATCCTCAGGTTCGAAGACCTCTACAATCGCGACCCAAGCGAGCCTGTCCGGGGTTGAAGCAAAGGCCTTGGACCTCAAGCCCGGCTCAGGGGAGGAACAGCAGGGGTGTCGATGGCACTGAGACCATCGTCAAGCCTGCCAGGAGAGATACACGGCGTCCCTGCCTTCCTCACCCGAACCGGTCAGCCCACGAGCTTTACGTATCCTACACCCTTAAACACATTGACCAGTCTATAAGGACAGTAACCGATGGGATTCAAATGCGGTATCGTCGGCCTGCCCAATGTCGGCAAATCGACCCTGTTCAATGCCCTGACCCGCGCGGCCATCGCCGCCGAGAACTACCCCTTTTGCACGATCGACCCCAATGTCGGCGTAGTGCCGATGCCGGACCCCAGGCTGGATGCGATTGCCGCGATCGTCAAGCCGCAGCGGGTGGTCCCCACGACCATGCAGTTCGTCGATATCGCAGGGCTGGTCGCGGGCGCATCCAAGGGCGAGGGCCTGGGTAATCAGTTCTTGGCCCATATCCGCGAGACCGATGCCATCGCCCAGGTGGTACGCTGTTTCGAGGACCCCGATGTGGTGCATGTCGCCGGTCGGGTCGATCCGGCGCGCGACATCGAGGTGATCAACACCGAGCTCGCCTTGGCGGATCTCGAGACGGTCGGTAAGGCCCTTGATCGGGCACAGCGTGCGGCCAAGGGCGGGGACAAACAGGCCATCCGGCGTAAGGAGCTGATCGAGCGGGTCCAGGCAGTGCTCAATCAGGGGCGCCCGGTGCGCGCCCTGGGGCTGGCAGCCCAGGAGCTGGTGGAGCTGCGCGATCTCTTTCTCCTGACCGCCAAACCCATGCTCTATATCGCCAATGTCGCCGAGGAGGGGTTTGCCACCAACCCGTTGCTCGACCAGGTCCAGGCAATCGCCGAGGCAGAAGGGGCGGAGGTCGTGCCGATCTGTGCGGCGATCGAGGCGGAATTGACCGAACTGGACGATGCCGCACGCGCCGAGTTTTTGGCCGAGCTCGGCCTTGCTGAGCCTGGTCTCCATCGCGTCATCCGCGCCGGCTATCGGCTCTTAGGCCTTGAAACCTATTTCACCGCTGGGCCCAAGGAGGTGCGCGCCTGGACCATCCCCGCCCAGACCAAGGCGCCGCAGGCCGCAGGTGCCATCCATTCGGACTTCGAGCGGGGATTCATCCGTGCCGAGGTGATCGGTTATCAGGACTTCATCGCCTATGGCGGGGAGCAGGGGGCGCGCGAGGCGGGTAAATTGCGCGCTGAAGGCAAGGATTATGTCGTCCAGGACGGGGATATCATCCATTTTCGGTTCAACGTCTGACCGAGATCATCCTTGACCAGCTCGGATGGTCCAAGTAGCTTTAAATATTTTAATGCGTGATCCATAGGCCCCAATAAGCCAACGATGTGGGAGGGTCTTGAAGGTGTGCACGACTGAAACACAACCACCATTATTGAGCGGGGCCGAGATCGTCATCCAGGCGCTGATAGACGAAGGCGTGGAGTTCGTCTTTGGCTATCCAGGCGGGGCGGTCCTGCATATCTATGATGCTCTCTTCAAACGCAAAGAGGAGGCGCCGAGACACATCCTCGTCCGCCATGAGCAAGGGGCGGCACATGCGGCAGACGGCTATGCCCGCGCCACCGGTAAGTGCGGGGTCTGTCTGGTCACCTCGGGGCCAGGTGCTACCAATACGGTCACCGGGATCGCGACCGCCTATATGGACTCGATCCCTCTGGTCGTGATCACCGGTCAGGTGCCGACCCCGGTCATCGGCAGCGATGCCTTCCAAGAGGTCGATACAGTCGGCATCACCCGACCCTGTGTCAAGCACAACTTTCTGATCAAGGATGTACGCGACCTGGCGCTCACCATCCGCAAGGCCTTTCATATCGCCACCACTGGGCGTCCCGGGCCGGTGGTGATCGACATCCCCAAGGATGTCACCGACCCGAACGTCAAGATCCCCTATGTCTATCCGCGCGAGATCCGGCTGCGCTCCTACAACCCGGTCGAAAAGGGCCATCCCGGTCAGATCAGAAGGGCTGTCGAGCTGATGCTCCAGGCCCAGCGCCCGATCTTTTATACCGGCGGCGGGGTGGTCCTCGGCAATGGGTCGGAGCAGTTGCGTGCCCTGGTCAAGGAGACCGGATTTCCCATCACCAGCACCTTGATGGGGCTTGGCGCCTATCCGATGAGCGATCCCCAGTTCCTCGGGATGCTGGGGATGCATGGCACCTATGAGGCCAATATGGCCATGCACGAGTGCGACCTGCTGATCGCGGTCGGCGCCCGTTTCGACGACCGGGTCACCGGCAAGCTCGAGCACTTCTGCCCCCATGCCAAGATCATCCATATCGACGTCGATCCCGCCTCGATCGCCAAGAACGTGCGCGTCGATGTGCCGATCGTGGGTCAGGTCGCAAATGTTTTGAGCGACATACTGCGGGTCTATCGTGAGCAGCGCGCCCAGGCGCAGCCGCTCGCCGATTGGTGGGCCAAGATCAATGAGTGGCGGGCGCTTGAGTGTCTCAAATACACCCCTTCGGATCAGGTCATCAAGCCGCAGTTTGCGGTCGAAACCCTGTATCGAGTCACTCAGGGCGATCTGTATCTGACATCGGACGTCGGCCAGCATCAGATGTTTGCCGCTCAGTTCTATCGCTTCGATCAGCCGCGGCGCTGGATCAATTCGGGGGGTCTGGGCACTATGGGCTATGGGCTGCCGGCGGCGATGGGGGTACAACTGGCCTATCCAGACGCCCAGGTGGCCTGTATCTCGGGCGAGGCGAGCATCCTCATGTGCGTCCAAGAACTCGCCACCTGCAAGCAGTATGATCTACCCATCAAGGTGATCCTGCTCAACAATGGCTATATGGGTATGGTGCGCCAGTGGCAGGAGCTCTTTTATGAGAGCCGCTACTCCCATTCCTATGTCGATGCCCTGCCGGACTTCGTGAAACTGGCCGAAAGCTTTGGGCACATCGGGATGCGGGTCGAGCGTCCTGACGAACTGGAGGAGGCGATGCGCTCGGCCTTTGCCAGGCGCGACCGGTTGGTGTTCATGGATGTGATCGTAGACCCGACCGAAAACGTCTATCCCATGATCGCCGCCGGCAAGGGCCAGCACGAGATGCAGCTCTCGCCCCATCATCAAGCCGACCGCGAACTGGCCTAAACGGCCGCCTGCGCAACCGAACCGAGCCGAGATCCATCCATGAGACATATCATCGCCGTGTTGCTGGAAAACGAGGCCGGCGCGCTGTCGCGCGTCTCTGGGCTCTTTTCGGCCCGTGGCTATAACATCGAATCGCTGACCGTCGCCCCGACCGAGGATCCGACCCTCTCGCGCATGACCCTGGTCACCATCGGCAACGACGAGGTCGTCGAGCAGATCAAGAAACAATTGAACAAGCTCATCGATACCGTCAAGCTGGTCGATCTCACTGAAGGCGAGCATATCGAGCGGGAGATGATGATGGTCAAGGTACGCGCCGAGCGCCAGGATCGCGAGGAGCTCAAGCGCCTGGCCGACATCTTTCGCGCCAAGATCATCGATGTGACCGATATCAGCTATGTCATCGAGCTCACCGGGGCTTCGCGTAAGCTCGACGCCTTCATCGATGCCTTGCCCGAGGGATTGATCATCGAAGTCGTCCGCTCGGGGCCGACGGCGATCGCGCGCGGATCTCGGGGACTGACCGTATCTGGCTCCTAGATTCGCCAGTGCCCAACCGCCATCCTGTCAATGGCGGGCTTAGCAAGTCCCCCCATCCCTTCTGCCCAAAAGATTCCATCGAGTAGCTTTTAAGGACCATCCCATGACCATCCAGGTGTATTACGACAAAGACGCTGACCTCTCCCTGATCCAGGGCAAGCGGGTCACTATCATCGGCTATGGCTCGCAGGGCCATGCCCATGCCAATAATCTCAAGGACTCCGGCGTGTCCGTCACGGTGGCCCTGCGGCCGGGATCGACCTCGGCAATCAAGGCGACCAACGCTGGACTCACCGTCAAATCTATCCCCGAGGCCGTGGCCGAGGCCGATGTAGTCATGGTCCTGGCGCCGGATGAGCATCAGGCCGCGCTCTATCGCGACCAGATTGCGCCAAATATCAAACAGGGCGCGGCGCTTGCCTTTGCGCATGGTTTCAATATCCACTTTGGCCAGATCGTCCCGCGCGAGGACCTGGATGTGATCATGATCGCCCCCAAGGGCCCGGGGCATCTGGTGCGCTCGACCTATGTCCAGGGCGGCGGCGTACCCTCGCTGATCGCCGTCTATCAGGACGCCACCGGGCAGGCGCGTGAGATCGCGTTCGCCTATGCCGCAGCCAATGGCGGCGGGCGTGCGGGGATCATCGAGACGACCTTCCGCGAGGAGTGCGAGACTGACCTTTTCGGCGAACAGGTGGTGCTGTGTGGGGGGCTTACCGCCCTCATCCAGGCCGGATTCGAGACCCTGGTCGAGGCCGGCTATGCGCCCGAGATGGCCTATTTCGAATGCCTGCATGAGGTCAAGCTGATCGTGGACCTCATCTATGAAGGCGGTATCGCCAATATGCGCTATTCGATCTCCAATACCGCTGAATACGGCGACTTCACCCGCGGCCCGCGCATCATCAATGAACAGACCCGTGCCGAGATGCGTCGTATCCTCGCCGAGATCCAGAGCGGTCAATTTGCGCGCGAGTTCATCGCCGAAAACCAGGCCGGTGCGCCGGTGCTCAAGGCGATGCGCCGCCTTGGCGCCCAGCATCCCATTGAGCAGGTGGGTGAGCGCCTGCGCGAGATGATGCCCTGGATTCGCGAAAAGAAATTGGTCGATCGCAGCCGCAATTAGCCGTCTTCCCCTTGGCCTGGAGGCAAAGGGGAAAGAGATCGACCTCAGGGCGCTTCTCAGGGAGCGGGGAAGACGTCCGCATGATTGCGGCAGGGGCTGGATGCGCTTCCGTCCCCCGCTTCCCCGCCAACGGAGAAACGATCGTATGTCCAACCCGCCGCTCACCGAAGCGCGCTATTTCGACTGGCCGGTGCGCGTTTATTATGAAGACACAGACGCCGCCGGGGTGGTCTTCTATGCCAATTATCTGCGTTTTATGGAACGTGGGCGTACCGAGTGGCTGCGCGCACTGGGGTTTGAGCAGGATGTGCTGCGCGAACAAGAGGGCGTGCTTTTTGCTGTCACGGCGGTCGAACTGCGCTATCTGACCCCGGCCCGTTTCAATGGCCTGCTCACTGTGCGCTCGCGGGTGATCCAGAAGGGTGGCGCCAGCCTGGGGTTCGAACAGCAGATCATCCGCTGCACCGATCAGTCGCTGTGTTGTACGGGGCAGGTCAAGGTCGCCTGTCTCGATGCTGTGAGCTTACGCCCGCGCCGGCTGCCTGCGCGCCTGTTGGCCGCGCTCTAAAGTAAGCTGCGCGTCTTGGCTAACTGTGGCAGCTGCCTTAGACAATCCCCGCCTTTAGGCGGTTAGATGCCCAGATGTAAAGCGAAATAGCAATGAACGCCGAACTCTCACTCATTGCCTTGGTCCTCAATGCCAGCCTGGTCGTTCAAGCGGTGTTGGTGCTGCTCATCGCCGCATCCATCATTTCCTGGACCCTGATCCTGGATCGCGCCCGCGTGCTGGGACGCGCCCGCCGTCTGGCGGAGCGTTTCGAGGCGCGATTCTGGTCCGGCGACGACCTATCAGTGCTGTATAAGGAGCTCAGCCAGGACAAGCGGGGACAGCAGGGCTTGATTGCGATCTTTCGCGCTGGCTTCAAGGACTTTGTGCGTCTGCGCAAGGCTGAAGATGCCGACCTGCTGACGATACTCGGCGGGACCGAGCGCGCCATGCGGGCGGCCTTAAGCCGCGAGATAGATCGGTTAGAGGCCCATCTGCCGCTGCTGGCCACCATCGGCTCGGTGAGCCCTTATGTGGGGCTATTCGGCACCGTCTGGGGGATCATGCAATCGTTCCATGCCCTGGGCAGGATGGAGCAGGCAACCCTGGCTGCGGTCGCCCCTGGGATCGCCGAGGCCCTGGTCGCCACCGCGATCGGCCTCTTCGCCGCCATCCCTGCGGTCGTCGCCTATAACCGCTATGCCGACCAGGTCGAGCGGCTTTACAACCGCTATGAGACCTTCGTCGAGGAATTCATGAACCTGCTCCAACGTCAAGGTCGGGGCTAGGTGAAGGGAGAACTAGCCATGATCCGCCGTCGCCGCAACCGCCGGCCACTGATGGCCGAGATCAATGTCGTGCCCTATATCGATGTCATGCTGGTGTTGTTGGTCATCTTCATGGTGACTGCGCCGCTCATCACCACAGGCGTCAAGGTAGATCTGCCGCGGGTTGCTACCGGTCCGCTCACCGGTTCGCAGACGGAAGCGGTGGTGATCAGCATCGATCGCGCGGGCGATTATTATCTGGACATCGGCGAGGACCGGGGTCAGCCGACAAGCGAGGAGATGCTCTATGACCGGCTACGGGTCGTCTTGGGCTACCGTCCAGGAACGCCCGTCCTGGTGCGCGGCGATGCTGGGGTCAACTATGGCCGCGTGGTGCGGGCCATGTCCATTGCCCAGCAGGCCGGTGCTGCCGAGATCGGCTTGATCACCATGCCGCCACATGATCCTGAAAACCCATGATCTGGGAGAGCTTGCGCGTCGATCGCTGGGCCTTTTATGGCTCGCTCGCGCTGCATCTGATCTTGCTGCTCGTACTGTTGATCGGCGCAGATCCCTTTAAGGCTACCGCCGAGCGCGGACTGCGCCCGATCCAGGCGCGTCTGGTCGCCGAGCCGTCAGTGTCTTCCAGCGCCCAGCTGGCCCCCTTGCCTGCGCCGGAGACCCCACAGGGGAGGGGGGGGCACGAGGCCGAACCCGCACCTCTAGCGCTGCCCGAGACGGTTCAGCAACAGGTCCAGCCGGCGCCTATGCCCGAAGCAGAGATGCCCCAGCAGCAGGATGGCACCGAGGTTGAACATCAGCGGTCGCAGGCCGAGGCCGAGCGCCTTCAGGCCGAAGAGTCGCGCCGAAAGCAGGCCGAAGAACAGCGCCGTGAGGCCGAACGCCGCCGTCAAGAAGCCGAGGCCCAAGCGCGGCGTCAGGCCGAGGTCGAACGGCAACGCGCCGAGCAACAAGCCCGCGAAGAACGCGCCCTGCAGCAGGCCGAGGCAGAACGTGCCACTCGCGAACGGGCCGAGGCTGAGCACCGTCGGCAGGCCGAAGAGACACGTCGCCGACAGGCTGAGGCCGAGCGCAAAAGATTACAAGAAGAAGCTGAGCGTCTGGCTGCCGCGGAGCAGGCACGCCTGGAGGCCGAGGACCAGGCCCGCCAACGCCAGATCGCCGAGGAGTCTGAACGACTCGCCCAGATCGAGGAGCAACGGCTTGCCGAAGAGATGCAGCAGTTGGCCGAACGGCAGGTCGAGCTGCCGCGTTCCAGCACTCAGGCAAGGGGAGGGCAGGCAGCGGAGGCACCCTTAGATCAAACGTTGCGCGAATCGGAGCGCTATATCTCGATCATCCAGAGACGGGTACGTCAGTTTTGGGCCCGACCAGCAGGGAGCAGCGGGGGCCTATCGGCCGTGGTGCGGGTGCGCCTACTGCCAAGCGGTGAGGTGATCCAGGGCAGCGTCGAGCTCATCAAGAGCAGCGGTCATACAGCCTTTGACCAATCGGTGATCGCTGCGGTCTATCGGGCCTCACCCCTGCCGGTGCCGTCAGGCGCGCCCTTTGAGCCATTTCGCGAGTTTGATTTCACCTTCCGCCCCGACCGCTGAGCTGGAGGGCGTGTATGATGTGACCATCTTAGGGGATTCAGGATTTATGAGACGCCTTGCTGTCATGTTCGGGACCCGCAGATCAGGCCCTGTTGTCCGCCTGACGATCCTGGCGGTTTTATATCTCTATCTGCTGCCTGGCTGGGCCCAACAGCGGCTCAATATCGAGATCACCGGTGGGACGGAAACCGCCCAGCCGATTGCGATCATCCCTTTCGGGACATCTGCGACCCAATCGTTGCCGGTTGATCCAGCCGCGATCATCGCCGCTGACCTGGCGCGTACCGGACGCTTCAGGCCCATGGCGACCCGCGACATGCTGGATCGTCCGACGCGGCGCGAAGAGATCGATTTCCGTGACTGGAGCCTGCTGGGGATGAACAATCTGGTCATCGGCCAGGTTGTACCCGAGGGCGCTGGCTATCGGGTCAGTTTCGCGTTGTTCGATGTCTTTCGCGCCGCTGAGCTGGCCAATGGCACCCTGACCAGCACCGCTACTGGTCTGCGCCAGACCGCACACCGCATCGCCGATGAGATCTATGAACGGCTCACCGGTCAACCAGGGGTGGCCGCGACGCGGATCGCCTATGTGAGCACGACAGGTAGCGGCGATGCGCTTCAGGTCAGCCTGCGGGTGGCCGACGCCGATGGCCATAACCCTCAGACCATTGTCTCCTCGGCTGAGCCGATCCTCTCGCCGGCCTGGTCGCCAGATGGCCAACGCCTGGCCTATGTCTCGTTTGAGAATCAGCGACCGGCCATCTATATCCAAGAGCTCGCCTCGGGACGGCGCGAACTGGTCGCCAGTTTCCCAGGGATCAACGGCTCGCCGGCCTTCTCGCCCGATGGTGGGCGGCTGGCGCTGACCCTCTCAAAGGATGGCAACCCAGAGATCTATGTCCTGGATCTGGCCAGCCGCCAGCTTAAACGCCTGACTGATCATTATGCGATCGATACCGAGCCGGCCTGGTCACCTGATGGCCAATGGATCCTCTTTACCTCCGATCGGGGCGGTGGCCCGCAGATCTATCGCATGCCGACCGCTGGCGGGGCGGCCGAGCGATTGAGCCGCGAGGGGGACTACAATGGACGTGCCTCCTATGCCCCAGATGGCCGCTCGATCGTCATGGTGACTCGGGTCAATGGGGCCTTCCGGATCGCCTTATTAGACCTCACCCAGGGCACCACCCGTTTGCTTAGCCGCGGCGACCTGGACGAATCGCCGAGCTTTGCCCCCAACGGGGCGATGGTGATCTATGCCACCATCCACCAAGGTCGCGGGGTCTTGGCCACTGCCGCGGTGACAGGCGGGGTGAGCCAACGCCTGAGCCAGAACAGCGGTGAGGTCCGCGATCCGGCCTGGTCGCCGCTCGCCTGGGGAGGTCGGGCATGGCGCCCTCGACCCTGAGTCAGGATGTTTCTCAAAGACAACAAAAAAACCACCGCTGAGCGCTGGCAATCCGACCGCCTTGCCCACATCTTCGATCAGGCAATCGATGTTGCCTGGGCTTGGCGGTTGAGCGCTGCAATCCGCTCCACTGCTGGCTTACATAGGAAGATCAAGCATGTCTCTCTCAGACGCGCGCTACCGCTTGCCTTTGTTCCTCATCCTGACAAGCACCCTGGTTATGGGCTGCGCCTCGACTTCCAAGCCGAATGCGAGTGAAGGTCAAAGCGCCACCAGCACCTCTCCTCCGGCTGGATGGCAGTCCGCCACCCGGCCCCTGGGCAGCGAGCGTCCAGGGGCCTTGCGCCCTTGGGAGGACCCGTCTAGCCCTCTCTATGAGCGCACCATCTATTTCGACTATGACACCGCCCAGATCAAGCCCGAATATGTGAATCTGATCCGTAGCCATGCCCGCTATCTCGGTGATCATCCCGATCTGCGGGTGACCCTGGAGGGCCATACCGACGAACGTGGGACGCGTGAATACAACCTGGCGCTTGGCGACCGACGCGCCGAGGCGGTGCACCAATTCATGCTCTCCGAAGGGGTTCGGCCCAAGCAGCTTGCAACCCTCAGCTATGGAGAGGAGCGTCCCTCCGATCCAGGGCATACGGAACAGTCCTGGCGTCTCAATCGCCGAGTCTTCATCCAATACTATTGATAAGAAACACATGCTTTTGAAATTGAGTGAGCTGTCCTGATGTCGTGGGCATGGAAAGACGAGACATGAGATTGCTGCCGTTTGCGGCGCGCGAAGAGCGGCGGCGTGGCTGGAGGTATGAAGCGATAGGCGCGCAGAGGGGATTGTTGGGCGCAGGGGTGTTCGACATCTGCAAACGCTATGGGCGCGAAGGGGCCCAAGGGCTCAAGGACGAGAAGCGGGCGCTCTTATGCGCCGGCGATCAAGACGCCCGAGATTCGCGTCACGCACCGTCGCGAAGGCCTGTCGGTGATCTCGACGCTGACCAACCGCGGCAAGGTGCGTCGGAAGGTGTTCGCGGGGGCGATGAACGCCGACATCCTGATCGACTTCATGAAGCGGCTCGTCAAGGACGCCAGGGGCAAGAAGATCTTCCTCATCCTCGACAACCTGCGCGTGCATCACACCAAGCCAGTCAAGGCGTGGCTGGCTGCATGCGCCAATCAAATCGAGGCCTCCTCCCTCCCCCCCTACAGCCCAGCACTGAACCCCAACGAGATGCTCAAGGCCACCATCACCGCGCAGGCGCCCTCCCGCGCCAAGGGCGATCTGAAGAAGGCGACCGTCAGCCACCTGCGCCGCCTTCTCAATTCCCCCCAACGCATCATGCGCTACTTCCAGCATCCCAAGCTCCATGATGCCGCGTAATAGTAATATAAGTTCATTGGTTTCGGATCAAAAAGGTAAACAGCGATGAATGGCTTGCTTCGCCTGTCGGCCTTGATCCTGGGAGGCATGGGTATCATGCAAGGTCCGTCCCGTGTCTGGGCCGCCGAACCTGAGATCGAGGCGCGGCTCGGGCGTTTGGAACGGATCATCGAGAATCAAAGCGGCGCAGAGCTCTTGCTCCAGATGCAGCAGCTACAGGGCGAGATGCAGGCGCTGCGCGGAATGGTCGAACAGCAAGGCATCGAGATCGAGCGGCTCAAGCGCCAGCAGCGCGATCAATTCCTGGATCTAAATGCCCCCCGTTTGCAGTCGGGCGCGCGTGCGCCCCAGACTCCCAATACGCCGTCAGATCCTAGCGCCGATAAGGGTGACCAGCCAGCACCTAGCATCGCTCCCGAACCGGCAGTCCTCCCGGTTGAACCGGCTGCCCCCAATCCGAGCGGTATCCCTGCCTTGCCTCAGCCGGAAACCGCCCAGGGCGACGAACGCGCGCTCTATACCCAGGCGTTTAACCAATTCAAGGAACGCCGCTATCCAGAGGCCAAGGCCGCCCTTGCCGAATATCTGCGCCGCTATCCCCAGGGCAGCTATGCCGATGGCGCCCGTTATTGGCTGGCCGAAACCGAGTATGCGCTGCGCGACTATCCCGCCGCCCTGGCTGAATATGAACGCCTGATCCAGCAATACCCAGCGAGCACAAAGGCGCCGGGTGCCTTGCTCAAGATCGGGCTGATCCATGATGAGCAGCGCCAACCCGAACAGGCGCGGTCCGTCCTGGAACGGCTGATCCGCGATTACCCCAACGCCCCTGAGGCCAAACTGGCGCGCGACCGCTTGCAGCGCGCGGCTCGTAGCGGTCGCTAGGGCCTTCGTGTGAGTGATGACTAAGACCGAAGATGACCGAACTATTGCCATCCATTAGTGTCGATAAGCTGCGGGTCGGGCTCTATATCCATCTTGATCTGAACTGGATCCAGCACCCTTTTCTCCTGAGTCACTTCAAGATCGAGTCCGAGAGGCAGATCGAGGCGATTCGCGACCTCGGCCTCAAGGAGGTGCGCTGGTCACCTGAGCTGAGCGATCCAGAGCCGACCAGCGGCGCCACAAAAAGGCTATCGGCTGGCCCCGTGGCCGCTGCCTCCACCCACCTGCCTGCGCGTGTGCTTACAGATGATGAGCTCAGCCTGTTGCGTTGCGAGCGCAAGTTTGCCGAAGCGGCCCAATCGCTGCGCGAGATCTTCAAGATCGTCCTTACCCAGCCGCAGCAAGCACGCGAACAGGCCGAACAGCTCACCTATAAACTGCTCGGTGAATTGGCGGATCATAGCGAATTCTATATCCGTCTGCTCCCGGAACAGGCTGGCGATCACTCGGCACTACATGGGATCAATGTCGCGACCATCACCTTATTGCTCAGCCAGCGCTTGGGTCTCGATCAGGATGCTCGGAAGCGACTGACCCTGGCGGCGCTGGCGCATGACATCGGCAAGGTAAAATTGCCCGAACGTCTGCGCTGGTATAGCAGTGATTTCAATGGCTCTGAGTGTAAGCTCTTCCAGCAGCATGTCGAATACGGGGTAGCTCTGGCCGAAAGCATGGGCCTGGATGCACAGATCTGCACCTTAATCGCCCAGCATCATGAGTATGTAGATGGTTCAGGTTTTCCACGCGGGCTCAAGAGCGAGGAGATCAGCCGCGATGCCCGCATCCTGTCGCTGGTCAATCAGTATGACAAACTGTGCAATCCGAACAATCCGGTCGAGGCAGTGACCCCGCATCAGGCGCTGGCGCTGATGTTCGCCCAGTCGCGCTCTAAGTTTGATCCTCAGATCCTATCGGTCTTTATCCGGATGCTGGGGGTCTACCCGCCGGGCTCGGTTGTGCTCCTGAGCAATGGTCGCCATGCCCTGGTGGTCTCGGTCAATGCCGCGCGCCCACTCAAGCCGCGGGTGTTGATCCATAAGCCCTGGATACCGCGCGAGGCAGCGCAGGTAACCGATCTGGAGGAGCGCCCAGATCTCAGTATCCGCCAAAGCCTAAAACCTACCCAACTACCGCGGGCAGCGTTCCAATATCTCCTGCCCCGTCAGCGGATCTGCTATTTCTTTGAGCGCGCGTGTGCGATCGACGACCGATCCTCCTAGATATTCTCACGTAATCACCTCAATCGGGCCAAGCTCAAGGAGTTCATATCATGACGCTTGCAGGCTCGCATGCGGGACTCGCCTTTGCCCAAATACTCATTGATGAATTGATCGAGGCTGTCTGGCTGGTTGATCCCCAAAACGCATGCCTGATCGCGGTCAACCGTGCTGCCCTAGATCTCTTTGGCCTGTGCCGCGAGAAACTGGTCGGCCGCCACGTCACTGAGCTCGTCTATACCCCAGAAGACCTCTTTTTCTGGGAGGATGCCCTGAGCGGACGTGCTGAGACCTTGCTCTCCAAGACCCTCATACGCCGACAGGATGCCACCCTGGTGGAGGTCTTGCGACGGGTAGGGCGGCTCAATTGGGGGGCAGAAGGGGAGTTCTATCTGGTCTGTTTTTTCGATCAGAGTGAGCGTTATGCCGCGGAAAACGAGCTCGAAAAACTGGTCTCTGAACTGCGCGCCACCCTCGAATCGAGCGCCGACGGTATCTTGGTGACCGATCTCCATGGGGCGATCCGCAGTTTCAACCGGCGTTTTGCCGAGCTCTGGGAGCTGCCCAATGAGCTGCTGACCGAACGCAACGACAGCGCGATCTATGACTGGATGCTGGCCAAGGTTAAAAATGCCGAAGATTATGCCCGCCGCTTGGCGGAGATCGCCTCAGATCCACTGGTCAAATCGACGGACATGTTGATCTTTCGCAGCGGTCGGGTCTTAGAGCGGACCACGGTACCCCAATATTCCCGCGGCTGTCCCATCGGGCGGGTCTATTCATTCACCGACATAACCCAGCGCCTCAAGCATGAGCAGGAGCTCAGATTGGCGGCACAGGTCTTCGCCTCCAGCCTCGATGCCATCTTGATTACAGATCCCGAGCTGCACATCCTGACCCTCAATCCCGCCGCTTCCCAGTTGATCGGACAAGACAGCGCCTCGCTGATTGGTCAAAGGATCGATCAGATCCTGCAGCTGTGGTCAGGGTCGGCCGCGGAATCCGAGATCTGCCGCTTGCTCGAACAGACAGCCCATTGGCAGGGTGAGCTGAACTATCGCCATCCCGATGGCCGTGAATTGGTCTGCCTGGCCTCGCTGGTTCGGGTGATGGATGCGGTCGGGTCGGTCGCTCATTACCTTGTCTTCGTCAAGGACCTCTCCGAGGTCGTCGCGGCGCGTCAATATATCGAACGTCTAGCCTTCAATGACTCGCTCACCGGACTACCCAACCGCCGGCGGCTCGATGAGCGCCTAGAGTTCAATATTCAGCTCGCCCAGCGCGCAAAATCAAGCTTTGCGGTGCTCTTCGTCGATCTCGACCGCTTCAAACATATCAACGACTCCATGGGGCACCTCTTCGGCGATCGGGTCTTGATTAAGGTCGCTGAGCGGATCGCGCAGTGTTTGCGTCATGTCGATACCGTGGTCCGATTGGGGGGCGATGAGTTCGTCCTCATCCTACATCGCGTTGATACAAATGAGACCGAGCAGATTGCCCGTCGTTTGCTCGAATCCGTCGCCAAGCCCTTCTCGATCGATGGGTTTGAGTTCACCCTCAGTTGCAGCATTGGGATCGCCATGTATCCGGAGGATGGCGAGACCGCAGATGAGCTGATCAAAAACGCCGACACCGCCATGTATTACATCAAGGAACGCGGGCGCAATGGCCTGTGTTTCTATCGGCGGCAGATGAACCTCCATCTGCTCGAGCGGGTGCGTCTGGATCATGCCATGCGCGAAGCGCTGCTACGCCGTCATTTCTGGCTTGCCTACCAGCCGCAGGTCAATCTCAAAGATGGCCGGATCAAGGGCGCTGAGGCCTTGTTGCGCTGGAGCGATCCAGACCTGGGCAATCTGTCCCCTGCCCATTTCATCCCTATCGCTGAGGAAAGCGGTTTTATCGTTGCGCTCGGCGACTGGGTCTTACAGCAGGCCATTACACAGGCAGCGCGCTGGTATTGTGAGGGTTTAAGGCTCCTAGTCTCGGTCAATGTCTCGGCGGCCCAGTTTCAGCAACCTGATTTCAGTGAGCGCCTAGCACGATACCTTGCGGAGGCCAATTTGCCCCCGGACCTTTTGGAGCTTGAGCTCACCGAATCGATCCTGATCCAGAATATCGAGGAGACCCTGGAACGGCTCCAGATCTTGGTAGGTCTGGGTGTTCGTTTGGCCATCGACGACTTTGGCACAGGCTATTCCAATCTAGCCTATCTCAAGCGTTTCCCGATCCACCGGCTCAAGATCGACCGCTCATTCGTCAGCGACATTCCGAATGATGAGAGCGATACCGTCATCGCCACAGCAGTGATTAGTCTGGCCAAGGCGCTCAATCTCCAGGTCATCGCTGAAGGGGTTGAAAACGAGACCCAGCGCCAATTTTTGCTTGAGGCTGGCTGTCATGCTTTTCAGGGCTATCTCTGCGCGCCCGCCCTGCGTCCAGAGCAGTTGGAGGCATTGATCATGCGTCTTGGGCTTGACGAACCGTCAGCGGACTGAACAACCTAGGCGCTGTCGGAGGCCCTGTATCCAGCTCGCCGCAGCCCAGTGAAGGACCTAGGTCTTAGCCGTTTGATCCGCCGAGACAAGGAGGCGACTCGGGTGCGCCGCCGCGCGCCTGCCATTCTTCCGGCGTCCAGGTATGCATGGTCAGGGCATGCAGCCCCTGCTTGAATTCGTCGGCCAGTAGCTCGTTGATTTGCCGATGACGTTCGAGCAGCGATATCCCCGCAAATGCCGCGCTCACTACTAAAAGCTTGAAATGCGACTCGGCCTCGGTGGGCACGGCGTGCATATAGCTTTCATCGGCTACGTCAAGATAGACCGGCGACAGTGCCTCCTGGAGACGTTGTTCGATACGCTGTTTACGGTTCATCTGCATGAGATCTGCCCTCAAGAAAGTGCGCAAACAGGCGCACTGTGCTCTTCCTGCCCCGAATGCGGAGCGCATTCGTCTCTGACAGGCGTGACTTTCCCGACTACGGCAGAGACCCTCTCTGCTGTAGCGCCGCCGTTACCGGACGGACTCGCCACGGGTAGGGCAGTTGCGGTTGCCAGCCGTTTGAGATTGAGCGCGGCATTGATGTCCCGATCATGGCGCGTGCCGCATTGAGGACACGTCCATTCCCGATCCTTCAACGCCAACATCTCATTCTCCCAACCACAGACCGAACACAGGCGGCTGCTCGGATCCCAGCGATCAGCTAAAACCAACCAGACGCCGTAGCATTTCCCCTTGTATTCCATCTGCAAGCAGAACATGCCAAAGCCCAGGTCGCTGATGGCGCGGGCAAGCCGTTCGTTCGCCAGCATGCCCTTGACGTTCAAATCCTCAATCACCACCCCTTGGTTTTCGCGGCAGAGCCGGGTCGTGAGCTTATGTGTGAAGTCCGCTCGGACATTGGCAATGCGTGCGTGCAGCCTTGCCAACATCGCAGAGGATTTCCTTCGATTCTTCAAGATCGGAAGCCTCGTGCCTTTTGCCAGTCTGGCACTTGGCGCAAACCCAGCCCCGACCTTGGCCGCCTCAACCTTGCAAGAAAGGCGTCTGCCTCGAATCCTGAGACAACGAAGCGCAGAGGAGATTCAACAGACTCGCCATTGGAAAGCCTGGCCGCCGCCTCAACGCCCAGGTCAACACCAGTCGTTTCATGCGCCTGAGATAGAACGCAGCATCGACCACTTCAACCTGAACGGCGACGAACCAGCGTCCGCAGTACGCGAAACGGTCGCACCAAGAATCTTGCCATCGAAGCACAACGCCTCGGTCATGGCGACCTCACCGCTCTTGGGCAGGCAAATGGTCTTGTCCGAGACGCGGAACTTGTCGTTAGCAACATAGAAGCTATCGTGGCACCGGCCTTTCTTCTTGAACTGAAGCGCGTGAGCCTTCTTTCCGGCCTTGATATCGGCAAAGAATCGATCCCAGGCTTTGGCAAGATCGGCAAACGGTTGGGCATGGGCATCAATCCGCGTTGGCTCTGATACCTTACTGCGCAAGCCAATCAACTCGCGGATTTGTGCCTCGCGACTGTTCGCGCCACCAGGATCAAACCCCCTTCGCGCTCCCAGCGTTGCAAGGTCTTGACCAAGACGCCAAGCCGCTTCGCCGCCTTGCCTGTGCCCATCATCGCGCTTTCCATGTGGAAAATTATCCACTATCACGCACAGCTTGTAATACTAGGGTTGGCTCCATCGTTTGGGGGTTGGGGCCTCAATCTGTCCCGTACTCGATATGCTCGACGAGCAGCCAGGCGCGCGCTGTGTCCAGGAGCTGCTGCTGAGCATCCTGGGTGCGCTCGTCATTAAGCTGCTCGCGTTCGACCGACTCCAGGCGCCCATAGAGACTTAGGCGCAGATGTTCAAGGGTACGCACATGCAGCCTGAGGTCAACCAACAGACGTGCCAGCTCGCCGTGCGTTGGCGCCACATCGAACAGCTCGAATAATCGGTTGATCGCTGCGAACACTGCCTCGGCCTCTGGACCCAAGCCGAAATCGGCGGGTTGAAAGGGGGTGCGGCGGTCGGGGAGCCGCCCGATCCAGAGGCGAAAGCCTTCCTTGCGTAGGCTGTGATAGATCGGCGCCTTCGAGATCAGGATGACGAACAGATGCCTGGGGTTGGCGACATAGGGGGCGCCGCGCACCTCCCAGATCCCCTCTTTGATCAGGCGATAAAGACGCAGATGCTCACGAAAATCGGCGGCCTGCAATTGATCGACGATCAGCGCTGTTGGCTCCCCTTCGCTGTGGGCGCAGGCCTCGCTCACCACCCGATCGAGCGGCTCGATCGGCGGCTCCATGCGCCCTAGCTCATCGCGGGTCGGCGGAAGGATGACATCGGGCAATGGGGGATGGGTATCGGTAAAGTCGTGATACAGGATCTGGGGATAGTCGAGCGCACGCGCCAGCGCCACAGCGAAGGCCGTCTTGCGGCGCTCGCCATCGCCCTCGATGTTTAAAAGCCGGATGCCGGTATAGGGGGTAGCGAATAGACAACGGACCAGATAGTCGTAGTCGTCGTTCGATTCAAACCCGTATTCGGCAAGCTTGGCGCTTAAGGCTGACATGGCCTCAAGCATAATCCCATTCGCCCCGCATCCCAAGACGCCTGGCGTTTAGGGCGATGCGGCGGTGAGGGCCGTCTTCAGCCGCGCTTCCCTAGCGAAGCAGGGCCAGGACCTCGGGGTGACTCTCGGCCTGGGCCCAGTCGGCGGCGCTCTTACCCTCGAGGTCGCGGATCCTGGGATCAGCGCCATACTGGAGCAGGATCTTGACCGTTGAGGTATGGCCTTGTTTAGCAGCCCAGATCATGGCTGTCCAGCCCTTGGTCCGTTCCTGGCGGTTGATCTGAGCGCCGCGCTTGAGCAACAGCTCGACGATCGCGGCATGGTTGTTCTGCGCCGCCACCATGAGTGCCGTATAGCCGCCGATGTCTTCGGCATCGACGCGGGCACCCGCCTGAAGCAGGCGCTCGACGATCGCGACATGGCCGTTGAGCGCCGCTTTCATCAGGGGTGTCCAGCCGCATTCGGTGCGCGGGTCTGGATTGACATGACGCGCCAAGAGCTGCTCGACAGCGGCGAGATCGCCCTGCTCCGCGGCCTCGATGAGCGGCGAGTTGCCATCCGCCACCCCCTCACCCTGATCGGCGGGTCCGCAGGCGGCAAGCAGCGCAAGGAGCAACAGAAGGGTAAGCGATGGATGGAAGCGGTTCATGGGCCCATTGTCGCCATCCCTATGGGCCCCAGGACATGACAATGCGCAAGGCCAGCGGCCGCCGACGAGCGGCGGCTGGCGATGTCCTTTGTTGAAAAGCCCTCGACTAGGCACGCACTGGATTGCCGAACAACCGGTTGCGCAGGACCTTGCGCGCAAGGTCCAGGGGAATGACCAAGATGGCCATGGCGAGCACGATCAGCCACTCGGCGGGATTGAGCCCCACGGTACGCAGGATGTTGCCGCCGAAGGTGATGAAAAAGACTTGGATGGCCATGATCGAGGGGATGATGAGTGAAAACAGCTGGTTGTCGAAAAGATGTTCGGCGAGATCCAGCCCCTGGGTACGGGCGTTGAAGGTATTAAAGATCTGCACGAACACAAAGAAGGCAAAGAAGGCGGTCAGGAACTTGGCCATGGCCTCCGGGCTGCCCGCCGGATGGCCGCCATCAAACCAATCCTGGGTGAGTGGGCTGGTGAGAAACAGGATGCTGACCGCGGCGATAAATGAGCCGTTGATGAGGATCGCCGACCACATATCGGCGTTGATCAGGGCCTCGTCGCGGCGGATAGGCGGCTCGCGCATATAGCGCTCAAGCGCCGCCTCACCCGCAAAGGCCAGGCCCGCTAGGGTATCCATGATGATATTGAGCCACAGCAATTGGGTCATGGTCAGCGGCAGATCGAAGCCGAAGAATTGACCAAAGAAGGTCACCAGGATCGCCGAGAGGTTGACGGTCAACTGAAAGACCAAGAACTTGCGGATGGATTTGAACAGGGTACGGCCATAGAGCACGGCCTTGGTGATGGATGAAAAATTGTCATCGAGGATCACGATATCGCTCGACTCCTTGGTCATCTCGGTGCCGCTGCCCATGGCAAAGCCCACATCAGCGTTCTTGACCGCGGGTGCGTCGTTGACCCCATCCCCCGTCATCCCGACTACCAGGTTGAGCTCCTTGGCGAGCTTTACCAAGCGGCTCTTGTCGGTGGGATAGGCACGCGCCACCACATAGAGATGCGGCAGGATCCGCTTGACCTCCTCATCGCTCATCGCGGCAAGCTCGGCTGAGGTCAAGACGACGGCCTCCGGGTCATCCTCCAAGAGCCCCACATCCCGGGCGATGGCGCAGGCCGTCTCCTTGGCGTCTCCGGTGATCATGACCACATGGATCCCCGCCTGTTTGGCGAGCTTGACCGAGGGATAGGAGGTCGGGCGCAGCTCATCGCGCATCCCAAAGACCCCGAGCAGGCTCAGGGGGCGGGGTAAGGCATTGCTCTGGGGGTCGATCGGGGTCTCGGTGCAGGCCACGGCCAACAGGCGCATGGCGCGCGCTGTTAGCCCCTCCATCGCCGACTTGAGCCGTTCCCGATCCAGGGGTTGCACCTGGCCTGCGCCATCGAGCCAATGGGTACAGGCGGCAAGCACCACCTCGGGCGCGCCCTTGACCAGGGTAAGCGCACGCGTATTGCGCACCTGGGTCGCCGAGAACTTACGGCTGCTGTTAAAGGGGATATGATCGATGATGTCGGCAGGTGGCGCAGCGAGATAGGGTGTCACAAAGCGCAACAAGGCCTGCTCGGTGCGGTCAGCGCCGACCAGCTTGGGGTCATTGGGGTCGGTCGCATCGATCACCGCGCTGGTGTTGTTGCGCAGGGCAAAGCCAAGCTCATCGCGCAGGGTCTGGGGGATGGCCTCGAGCGTCTCGAACTGCTCGCCGGCGCCATCGAGCACCGCGCTCACCATCAGCCGTCCTTGGGTCAGGGTCCCGGTCTTGTCGGTAAAGAGCAGATTGAGCGAGCCCGCCGTCTCGATCCCCAGGAGCTTGCGCACCAAGACCTTTTCGCTCAAGAGCTTTTTCATATTGATCGCCAGGACCATGGCGATCATCATCGGCAGACCCTCGGGGACCGCGACCACGATGATGATGATGGCGAGGATCAGGGCGGTCACGATGTCCTTGACGATGACGCCCGGCGATTGCGCCAGATAGTCCTCGAGTCCTGCGGACTGAAGAAAGACGTTATTGAACATGAAGGCGACGAAGATCAGGACCGCGCCGATATAGCCGAAGGTAGCGATATGACCGCCGAGGACCGAAAGCTTGTGCTGAAGCGGCGACAGCCGATCCTCAGCCGACAAGAGCTCCTTCATGGTCTGGCCATAGCGGGTTTGATCGCCCACCGCAGTGACGCGCATGACGCACTCGCCATCGACCAACAGCCCCGCACGCGCCAGGCGATGCTCCTCAGCGGCCTCCTGGTCAGCGATGCCCTCAGGCAGGGCGGTCTTTTTGACCGGTTCGGACTCACCAGTAAGTGCGGCCTCATCGACCTCGGCATGACCGGCGATCAAGAGCCCATCGGCGGGGATGGTGTCGCCAGGCTGTAAGAGCACCACATCGCCGACCACCAGCTCATCGATCAGGATCTGGCTGAGGTGTCCATTGCGGAAGGCCTTGACCTTGATGCGCGAGGCCTCCTCAAGCAGCCTTTGGAACGAGCGCTCGTTGCTATATTCCGACCAGGTGGCGACCAGGGTGGCGATGACCACCGCCAGGGCGATCCCAAAGCCCTCGTACCATTCGGCATAACCAAAGAACATCAGGCCGACGGTGACCGCCAGCGCCACGATCAGGATGACGATGATCGGGTCCTTGAGGTTATCGATGAGCTTGTCCCAGAAGGTCTCGACCTTCTGGGAGGTAACCGCATTCGAGCCGTATTCGGCGCGGGCGCGGATGACTTCGGCCTCGGTCAGACCTGGATGGATGAACCTCATGATCCTCGTCTCCTGTCGGTGGAAGCTGGCACCATTTTACACCTTCGGCCAGCAGACCATAAGGCATGCACTGCATATCCTACAACTGGCTGGATTCCGGCTTGCGCCGGAATGACGAAACACTGAGGCAGGTTACGGGATGCGTATCCCGCGGGTTTGTTGTGGCAGTCATGTCGCCGCGGTCCGGGGTCCGCCGGACAGCGGCTTTCGCCGGGTTGAAGGCTGGGGACCTTGCCGGTGTGATAGTTTTGGGAGCTCGCCCCGAACCCTCGGGCTTGAGGCTTGCAAATCGCCGTCAAAAACTGGACATTCAACGGCCCTATGGTTGAATCAAGCGAGGCGAACGAGATGACAGAGACGGATCGGCCAGAGGTAGAGACCGAGGACCCTGCGCCCACCCCCCCGCCGGCACCCCTGGCGCGGGCAACGGATGTGTTGCCGACCGAGATCTATCTACTCCCCGTCGCCTCGCGCCCCTTTTTCCCCGGGCAGGCCGTTCCCCTGATGATGGCCGCGGAGCCCTGGGTGCCGACCATGAAGGCAGTGGTCGAGACCGAACACCGGCTGCTCGGTATCATCTTAGTCGAGACCGAGACCTCGGAGGAGGCGGGCATCGAGCAATTCAGTCGCATCGGCACCGCCGCGCGTGTCCATCGCATCCATCAGCAGGACGGACACCTCCAGGTCCTGGTCGAATGCCTGCAACGCTTTCGCATCGAGGACTGGATCTCAAGCCAGGCCCCGTTTCGCGCGCGGGTGACCTATCTACCCGAATACAAGGGACCGCCCGACCCAGAGGTCAAGGCCTATGCCATGGCGGTGATCAATACCATCAAGGAGCTTCTGCCCCTCAACCCCCTGTATGTCGAGGAGCTGCGCACCTTTCTCGACCGCTTTGGACCCGATGATCCCTCGCATCTAGCTGATTTTGCGGCCAGTCTCACGACCTCAACCAAGGAACAACTGCAAGAGGTCTTAGAGACCGTGCCGCTCTTGCCGCGGATGGAGCAGGTCTTGGTCTTGCTCAACAATGAACTCGAGCTCGCCAAGGCGCAGCAAAAGATCCGGCGCACGGTCGAGGAAAAGATCCAAAAGCAACAACGCGAGTTCTTCCTGCGCGAGCAACTCAAGGCGATCCAAAAGGAGCTCGGCATCGCCAAGGATGACCGCACCGCTGAGCTTGAAAAGTTTCGCAGCCGGCTGGAGGGCCTGAAACTCACCGAACAGGCCGAGAAGCGGGTCAACGAAGAGCTCGAAAAGCTCGGGATGCTCGAGATCGGCTCGCCCGAGTATGCCGTCACCCGCAACTATCTGTATTGGGTGACCCTGCTGCCCTGGGGCCGTTACTCGGAGGACATCCTCGACCTCAAGCGCGCCCGTGAGGTCTTAGACCGCGATCACTATGGGCTTGAGGACGTCAAGGAGCGGATCCTGGAGTTCTTGGCGGTCGGCATCCACAAGGGCGAGATCGCCGGTTCCATCATCCTCCTCGTCGGTCCCCCGGGGGTGGGCAAGACCTCGATCGGGCGCTCGATCGCCGATGCCTTGGGCAGGCGCTTTTATCGCTTCTCGGTCGGGGGGATCCGCGATGAGGCCGAGATCAAGGGTCACCGGCGCACCTATATCGGCGCCATGCCGGGCAAGTTCATTCAGGCGATGAAGGAGGCGGAGACCGCCAACCCCGTGATCCTGCTCGATGAGATCGACAAGATCGGCGCCTCATACCACGGCGACCCCGCATCGGCGCTGCTCGAGGTCCTCGACCCCGAACAAAACATCGATTTCTTAGATCACTATCTGGATCTGCGCTTTGACCTCTCCAAGGTCCTCTTTGTCTGTACCGCCAATCAGCTCGACACCATCCCCGGCCCCCTGCTCGATCGTATGGAGGTGATCAAGCTCTCCGGCTATATCGCCGAGGAGAAATACCAGATCGCCAAGCGCTATCTGCTCCCGCGCCAGCTCGAACGCGCGGGTCTTGCTAAGGATGCGCTCAGGATCGGAGGCGCGACCCTGCGTGCGATCATCGGGGGCTATGCCCGCGATGCCGGGGTCAGGCGGCTAGAAAAACAGCTCGGCAAGATCGTGCGCAAGGTAGCAGTGCGTTTATTAGAGGGGACTGTGCCGCCGGTCCGCCTCCGTCAAAAGGACCTCAAGATCTATCTCGGCAGCCCGGTCTTTCGCGACGAGCGCCGGCTCTCGGGGCCAGGGGTGGTCACCGGCCTGGCCTGGACGGCGATGGGCGGGGCGACGCTCTCGGTCGAGGCGGCGCGGGTCCACAACTTCGCGCGCGGCTTTAAGCTCACCGGACAGCTCGGCGAGGTCATGAAAGAATCCGCCGAGATCGCCTATGACTATGTGGTAGGGCATGCCGAGGCCTTCGGCATCGACCCCGAGTTCTTCGAGAAGGCATTCATCCATCTCCATGTCCCGGCAGGTGCGACCCCCAAGGACGGTCCCTCAGCCGGGATCACTATGACCTCGGCCCTGATCTCGCTAGCGCGCAACCAGCCGGTACGCCGCATCGCCATGACCGGCGAGATCACCCTGACCGGCGAGGTCTTTCCAGTTGGCGGGATCCGCGAAAAGCTCATCGCCGCCCGGCGGGCCGGCATCACCGAGATCATCCTGCCTGCCGACAACCAAGGTGATTTTGAAGAGGTCCCAGAGCATGTCCGCGATGGATTAGAGATCCATTTCGCCGAGCGCTTCGAGGAGGTCCTGGCCTGGTTGTTCTAGATTTATGACATCCTCCCCGCCCTCAAGGCCGAAGATGCCTACAGCGCTTGAGGCGCGGCCATGAGCTGCGTTTAAGTCGCTTGGGTGGGTGCCTGCTGCAGGCGACCCTACTGCATCGCTCACTTCACAGCCACACCTGGGGTGTCTCGCCCTTAAGCTTTCCCATCCTGAACGGCGGAGCTTGTCGCGCACCAGGCCAAGGATTCTGACTCTCAAGAAAGCACCTCCCCCGCCGTTACAGCCCCCAGACGATTCGGCCAAACCGATGGAGTATTGGGGGCGATTGATGATCGATTCATGTGCTCAATACGGTCGGAGCGGGGTGATTGCACCGCTCGCCGGACATTGGCAGGAGGCGCGTCTGCTCCTTTCGCTCGATGCCGATCTGGGGCGGCGGCGTTGGTTGGTGCAGATCTGCGATCAGCTATCGCAGCGTCCGCTGCGTCGGCTCGATCTCGATCAGACTATCCGCTCGCTTGGCAAGACCCTCGCCCTTTAGCCATCTGCCATTGACTATCGAAAGATGAACAGCGCCGATTTCATGTCACTGCAAGTCCTTCCCTGTCGACATCCCGTCGGCGCGGCGGCCCTGGATCGGCCCAATCCGTCGAGTGTTACGCCTCCCAAGCCCTGGCACGGATTTCGCGTTATTCCTGGCGACAACCAGTCATTGCGGGGGTTTCAGGTGCAACCGATCCATCCAATTGCCATACCATCGCTGACGCTTGTCTCTGGGTCTGAATCCAAACAGCCGTCAGGGGGTGCCCTCGATCCTGTGCGCTTTTTGTTGACCATGTCGGCCTCGCTCGATCTCGATGAGGTGGTCAGGACACTCAACGCCTTTTTGGGCGAAGTGGTTGCGCCGAGCGGCTGGTCCTATCGCAGCCCAGGCGATGAGCTCTGTCTGGCCGAGGGACAACAGAGCGGGCATAGCATCCAGTATCAGCTCAAGTGCAACGAGCAGGCGCTCGGGGTGTTGAAGCTATGGCGCAATCGGCCCTTTACCGCCGAGGATCAGCAGCAGATCGAAGCTCTCTTGGCCTTGGCTGTGCCCTCGATCCACAATGCACTCCGGTTCTTTCAGATCAACCGGCAGCTCGAGCGCGACCCCTTGACGGGGTTGGGTAACCGCCGCGCCCTGACGATTCAGGGCGCCCAATGGCTGGCCGATTGCATCCGCCACCGCCATCCGCTCTCGCTGCTGGTCCTGGATCTAGACCGTTTTAAGATGATCAATGACACCTATGGCCATCCGGTCGGGGATCGGGTACTGTGCCAGGTGGCCGAGATCTTGCGCGCAGTGACCCGCACAGCGGATCTATGTGTGCGGCTGGGGGGGGATGAGTTTGTGGTACTCCTGCCGGGGGCAACCTTAGATGAGGCCAAGGACTGCGCCGAGCGCATCCGCCAGGCGCTGGCCGAGCAGTGGGTCGAGACCGAGACAGGCGAGCGAATCGGGATCGGGGCGAGCATCGGTGCGGCCAGCCATCGCCCGGGGATGGACCTCGATCAGCTCTATCACGAGGCCGACGCGGCGCTCTATGCCGTCAAGCAGGCGCGTCCAGAGCGTGCCCCCCGCCGGTTGGTCCGGCCAGGATTCCAGGCTCAGCCGCTGATGGCCTAGTTGACCTATAAGAAAGTGATGCAATTGGCACATTGCCCCCTAACTTGGTTTAGACTCTCCCTTCATGCTTTGGTCATATAAAACAGTCTCGGGGGCAGTTTAAAGATCATGCTAGGCAATCTCAGATTAAGCACGAAGCTGACCGCCAGCTTCTTCATCATGGTGGCGATGATCCTAGTCTTGAGCGCTCTGGGTACCCAGTCCGAGCTGAAGATGCGCCTTCATCTCGTCGGGATGGGCCAAGAGACCTGGCCAGCGATCGTGGCGTTGAATCGCTTGAACTATGAGCGTGTCAAGGTCCGTGCCCTAACCTATGAGATCAAAGCGCTGCAACATAAAGACACCGCCTTACTCGACCAGATCTTACGCCAGCAGACCGCAAGCTGGCAGGCACTGGATAAGGATCTCAAACAGATCGATGGCTTGCCCCGTTCGGTCGAGGAACAGGCGATCTTCACGGCGCTGAAAGCCGATTATGTTAAATGGCGCGAGCATTATGCCGAGCTTGAGCGTTTAACCCGCGCCATGATCGAGGCGCCGGATGATGCTGCCTATAAAAGCTTATATGCCCAGTTCTCCCAACAGCTCGATGGGGCCTTTCTGGTCTCAGACCGGGTGGCGGTGCTCATCGAATCCCTGGTTGCGCTCAAGAATAAATCCACTGCTGATATTCTGACCAAAGCCCAAAAAGAAACTCAGTTGTCGGTCATTCTCTATTGGGTCAGTGCGGGTATCGGGGTAGTTTTGGCTATCCTGCTCGGGTTTTTGGTCACCCGGTCCATCCTGCGTCAGCTCGGCGCCGAGCCGGCCCAGGTTGTCGGGATCGTCAATCAGCTGGCGGAAGGCGATCTTACTGTCGACATCCAGATCCCACCGGGCGATGAGACCAGTTTGCTCTCGGCCATGGCGCGCATGGTCGATCGGCTAAGACGCTTACTGCGCGAGGTCGCCACTGCCAGCGCCCAGGTCGCTGCCGCGGCCACCGAGCTGTCGGCGACCAGCGAGGAGACCAAGCGTCAGGTGCAGGTTGAGCAGTCAGAGGCCGATCAAGTGGCCACGGCGATGAACGAGATGACGGCGACCGTCGAAGAGGTCGCGCGCAATGCCGCTGCTGCTGCCCATGCTGCCCAAGAGACCGACCGCGAGACCGAGGCTGGCGGTCAGGTGGTCGCCCAGACCATCTCGGCGATCGATCTGTTAGCGCAGGAGGTCGAATCAGCCGGTCAGGTCATCGCTCAGCTCTCAAAAGACAGCGAGGAGATCGGGGCGGTCTTGGATGTGATCCGCGGAGTGGCTGAACAGACCAATCTCTTGGCCCTCAATGCCGCGATCGAGGCCGCGCGTGCAGGCGAACAGGGGCGGGGCTTTGCCGTGGTCGCTGCCGAGGTGCGCACCCTCGCCAGCCGCACCCAGTCCTCGATCCAGGACATTCAAGAAAAGATCGAGCGGGTGCAAAGCGGTTCGGCTGGGGCAGTGGCAGTCATGAACAAGGGACAACAGATGGCGCGCGAGAGCGTTGTTCAAGCGCAACGCGCCGGCGAGTCGTTGCACACCATCAGCACGGCAATCGCCCGCATCGCCGACATGAACCGTCAAATTGCGAGCGCTGCCGAGGAACAGGCGGCGGTGGCCGAAGAGATCAACCGCAACATCCACACCATCTCCTCGACGGTAGATCAGACCGCAACGGCCTCCGCCCACATCGCCAGCGCTAGCGAGGAGCTCGCCCGTTTGGGCAACCGACTGCAAGAACGTCTAGGTCTTTTCCGGCTCTAGAAGTCCCTTTGAACAATCACGCCTCCTGACAGGCCCTCTCCCTTGGTGCAAACCGGCGGCCAAGGCTCTTCTTTTGGGCCTGAGTCGGGGGGTGTATTTTGCCTAGCTCTCTAGTCCCGCGCCGCTGGCTGCCTGGAGCAAACGCCGGATCAATTCCTCTAGGGTCGTCGGCGTGAGAGGTTTGCTGATCCGCTCGGCGAGTCCGGAGATCTCCGGATACTCAGTCCCAGGTGAGAGCATGCCGATGAGGGGAGGGCGGAGGCTGGTCAGCGTTGTTTCTTTTGCGATCTCTGCGATCATCGCCGTTATCTGCTCCGGAGGGCCGAGATCGACGAACACCAGGTCATAATCGCCTGCCTTCAAACAGGCGAGACCCATCTGGCGATCGGCGACCATCACCGGATCATGTCCCCCTTGTTGGAATAGAGCGGCGGCGAGCTTTTGGTGGATTGGATCGCCTTCAATGAAAAGGATGCGCAGGCGGGGGCGATGCTCGGCGATGATGTGGCGGGTGATCAGAGGGGCGTCCTGCGCGGGGCGGTCGGCTGCCAGGACCTGGCCGAGCAGGGCGCGCAGCTCGGGCGGTGTGGTCGGTTTCATCAAAAAGGCGTCGATCCCGAGCGAGCGGCAGCGTTCGGCATCGCCGCGCTGTCCGAGCGAGGCCAGCATCACCAAGGCCGCCCTCTCTGCCAGACCCTCGGATCTAAGCCGTTGGGCCAGTTCGAAGCCGTCGATCTCAGGGAGCACAGCATCGAAGATATAGAGATCGAACGCCTGTTGCCGTGCCAACTCCAGTGCCCGGGTGCCGCTGCTTGCCTCCTCGACGGCGAACTCCCATTCCTTCAGCCAATAGACCAGGGTGCGCCGCGTCTCACTATGATCATCGACGATCAGGGCCCGTTTGCCATGCCAATGCCCAGAGGGGGGGAGCAGGGGCTCACGGGAGGCAAGCCGCAAGAGCGGCAGGCCGATATGTAAGGTGGTCGGCGATTGGTCATCGATCCAGATCCAGCCGCCCAGATGTTCGATCAAGCGCCGACAGATCTCAATCTGTAAACAGGCCAGGCAGCCGAGCTGGGAGATCAGGGTCTTTGGTGGCGGTGACGGGGCGAATAGCCGGCGCAGCTCATCTGGTGTCTGTCCCAAACCAAACAGCGAAAAGCGTACCCAATCGACCCTGGGGTCGTCGCTTGCCAGCCGTCTTGTCTGAATACAGAGGTTGTCCCCAGGGCAATTGGCAAACAACAGTTTAGTAAGGGTCGTTAGGATCTGGCGGATGCGTCCAGGATCGCCTTGACTGCGGGTGGGTAGGTCACTGGCCAGGTCACAGCTCAGCGAACAACCCTGCGCCTGGGCATTGGCCACAATGGCGCTCGCGAGATCCGCAAGCAGCACCGCCGGATTAAACGGGATCTGTTCCAAACCGAGCGCACCGGATTGCAGACAGGCGATATCGAGGAGGGTCTCGACCTGACCGAGTAGGGACTGGGTTGCCACCTTGATCTGTTCGATATAGCCGCGCTGGGTGGGCCCAAGCTCCGTATCCAGGCTCAGGGCAGTGAGTTTAAGGATCTCCTGCAGCCCGCGGCTGAGATCGCAGCTCACCTCGGCCACATATTGGCTATCGGTGGGTGTGCCCTTGTTGGGAGAGGCGGGGAGGGCGTCTGCGCTGCATGTTGCCGGCGACGCGGGGGCGTGCGGTGCTTCGGCGGTCATGGTCGTCGGTCGTCTGGGGCAAGGAACATGCTCGATTGTCAAAGCCTATTCGAGTGAGCAAAGGCGATCAAGCCGCTGCACTTGCCAAGGGGCAAGCCCAAGGCCTGTCCCTCCCGTGCGAACCGCTATTCGGCAGCAGGCGCTGGTGGGGTTGAAGATCCTGATGCCGGACCTTCTTGTTTTGCCGGCTTGGTCTGGACGAGCAGGCTGGACCGATCGAGCCCATCAAGGCTCCCCAGATCATACTTAGAGAGCCGGAAATAATAGGGCCGGTCGGAGTCTTTAAGCACATACTCCTCGCGCTCGGCCATCTTGGAGAGCCGATAGACCTTGGTCTGGCCCGAGTTGAGCTGGATCTTGAGCTCAAGCAGCGGCGATGACTGGTTGTAGCTCGGGTCATCCGCGGTCCCCAGCACATCGCGATAGCCGAGGTTTGCAAGGTTTTGGATCAGCTCGCGCACCTTTTCTTGGTCGAGCTGTTCGCCCGCGGCGGCATCGACCAGACGCCAACCCGAACCCTCCTTGGCGATCCGCCAGTCGGAGGCCGAGACATCCTGGATCTGTTCGGCATCGAGCCGCAGTTGTTCCTTGTCGACCCAGTCCTCGCGCCGGTTGGAGACATCGGCGATCGCCAGCGGCAGCTCATAGACCGCCGGATCATCGGCCGGTCGGCCATAGAGTCGTTTAAAGCTCGGGGTTTCGCCGAGGATCAGGGTCCCCAGCGGCCCATCCTTGTCGATCAGGGTCAGGCGGCGCTTGAAGTCCTGGTCTGCGATCTTGAAACGGCTCCGCGCCTCGGCGCTGTTGGCGACCGGCAGCGGGCGCTTGAGATCCGCGAGCGCGTTTAAGAGCTGATCAACCCTGTGGCTCGCCGCTGGAAAATCACCAAGCCCGCCGATGATCCAAGTGCTCTCTCGCCGCTCGAGCCGAACCGGCTCTGTGCCATTGGCCCCCTCGATTTGGATCGCCTTGACCTGTTCGGGTTTGAAGGCGATGAGTGGGGTCTGGGGGGCAAAGGCCCGCTCGCTCGGGGCGCTGAGAGATAGACCGAGCGCGATCAGCAGCTGTAAGACCAAAAGCCCGGCTAGACCTATGACCCATGGCGAGCGCAGATCCTGGCGCCAGCCGAGATCAGGTACGCCTGCTGGGGACAGCTCAGCGCTGTCATGAGATGACTTCGAAAACAGGATCGCAGCCATGGTTCATTGACCTCCAACACCTAGGATCGCAGCGTGATAGCGTGCGCGCTGGGCGCGTGCGCGCCGATATAGCCAATAGACCAGGATGAGCCCAGCCGCTGCGAGCAGATAGTTCAGGGTCTCTAGGAACAGACGGGTCTCACGCCCAACCGGATCGAGCAGGCGGCCGAATTGACCCCGTCCGCGCAAAGACAGGAGCGCTGGATCCTCGAGCGACCAATCGATCGCATTCTGAATCAACTCGAATGGCTTAAAATAACGGGTCTGCATGGCCTCGTTGGCCAGGCTGATGGCGGTATCGCTCAAAAAGCTCGCCGACCCGATCAGGATCAGCCGCGCCGATTCGGGCGAGCTGTCGATCACCCGCGAGATCTTGGGCGACCTCTTGCCCTTGTCACCTTCGTCCTTGGCGGGTTCAGCGCCCTCTTCTTCGGGCGTGTCCTTGGGTTGATCCTGTTGCTCGAGCAGGGGCGAGGGCTTGCCGGCGAATGCCGATTCAAACCGCCCCTCGACCGCGACGGCGAGTAGCTTGCGCCCGCGGTCTGAACCGCGCGCAAACCCCAAGGGTCCATGTGCCGCGAAATCGGGCTGCATGTCCTCAGACTCGCTGGTCCAGGCATCCGGCGAGCTTTGGATCAGGGGAGTCACCCTGCGGTTGGCCGTCTTTGCCTGATCTACACCGATCGGTGAGACCCAATTGAGCGTAATCTGGCCGAGGCCGGCAGTGACCAGGTGATCGGCATTGAGCCCCTCGCCGCGGATATCCGGGAAATAGGGATAGTCCAGCGTCTGGATCTCGCGGATGACAAATCCACCGACATTGCGCTGAACAGGGATGGGGAAGGGGGTATTGCGCGGGTCGAGCACCAGGCGCGGTTCGAGGGTGAGACCCTGCTGGGCCAGCCAATCCTCAAGCCCGGTCGGGCGCTTGCGCGCACTGATCGCCCCGCCTGCAAGTTTGAGATCAAAGGATGAGGTAGCGATGACCACGGTCCCGCCCTGCATTAGGAACTGATCGATAGCGAAGCGCTGTTTGTCATCCAGACCTTCAGGATCTACCACCAGCAAGAGATCGGCCTCCTCGGGTACCTGTCCTGAGGCAAGATCGGTCGCCCGGACATTGAAGCCGTCCTCAAGCACCTGGCGTAGCAGGTTGTAATCATCGACCGTACCGCCCATGCCGAATAACCCGGCCTCCGGCTGAGGTGTATAGAGCGCGATGGTCCGCAAGACCCCCGGGGCAAAACGCTTGATCGTTGCCTCCATCGCCCGATTTAGACCAGACCGGTCGAGCGACTCGGGCAAGGGCACCGGCAGGCTGCGCGTGCCGTCCTCAAGCACCAAATAGAAATAAAACGGCGTCGGATCGACGAGGCTGGTGATCAGGGGCTCAAAACCATAGCGCTCTCGGATGGTCTTGGCCAGGCTGCCATCCCCAGCGCCCGGGTCCTGGATTTCGAAGTCAAAGCGCCCGTGTGCGCGTCCTTTCAGCTCGGCAAGCAGGGATTCAAGCTCAACGCGCAACTGGGAGAGGGGCTCTGGAAGCCTGTCCGACGCCGAGACGAAGGCGCGCAGGGTCACGGGCTTAGTAAGGCGGGCGAATGGGTCCCCACCGCCCTGATAGCCCTGCAACACCTTACGGATACTGCGGGTGATGTCATATTCCGGGTGACGCAGGCGCACATCGAGATCCATCTCGCCGCGCACCTTGACCTCGATCAGGTCGCGAAAGCCCAGGGTCTCGTATTGATCGCCGTATTTGATCAGGATATCGAAATAGGAATTGACCACCGATGCCTGATACTTGCTTGCAGTCTGGAAGGCGACCGGCTGGATCCCATAGAGCTCGCCGGCCTCGCGCTCGAGTTCAGGCGAGTCTTGCGGATTGACGATCTCGACCCGCACCCGGTCGCCGCCGGCGATCTGATACTCCTTGAGCAGGTCGCGAAGCTGGGGGATCAGCGGCGCAAGCAACGGATGGGTCTGGGCGCTGAAATAACCGCGGATGAGGAGCGGTTCTTGGAGTTGGCCCAGATAGGTCCGAGTCGCCTCTGACAGGCTGTATTGCCGACCTTCGGTCAGATCCAGGCGGGCGCCCGCGATCCCCTGGAGCCAGAGATTGGCTGCGATCAGATTGGCGATCGCCATCCCGGTGACCAACCCCCAGCGGCGATGATGGCGCGGATTGGCTTCGGGCTCGGCCCAACCCAGGCGCTCCAGGCTATAGATGGTCAGGGCGAGGAAGACGCCGGTGAGGCTCAGATAGTAATAAAGGTCCCTGAGATCGATGACCCCACGGGTGATCGAGTCAAAGCGCGCACCGCTCCCTAAGAGACGCAGGACCTCCCCCGTGTCATGTCCTACAAAGCTGGTCAGCGCCGGCGAGCCGATGGCATAGAAGGCAGCGCCGATCAGGGTGGTGCCGATCAGGGCGACGAGTGGGTTGTCGGTGCGCGCCGAGACAAAGAGCCCGATCGACACATAGGCCGCAGCCAAGAGCAAGGCGGCCAGATAGGCCCCGATCACCGGACCCCAATCGAGCGGCCCAAGCCAGGAGACCGTCAGCGGTAAAGGCAGGGTGAGGGCAAGGGCGACCGCAACCAGCGCCCAGGCGGCGAGGAACTTGCCGAGGACCAGCTGATAGGTCGGAACCGGCAGGGTGAACAGGACCTCGATGGTGCCGGCGCGCCGCTCCTCGCTCCACAGACGCATGGTGAGTGCGGCGCACAAAAAGATCAAAAGGACCGGCATCCATTCAAACAGGGGGCGCGCATCGGCGATATTGCGCGCAAAAAAGGCATCCACCCAAAAAAAGACAAAGAGCGAGATGGCCAAAAAGGCCCCGATGAAGATATAGGCCACCGGCGAGCCGAAGAAGGACCAGAGCTCGCGCCGGGCAACGGCCAGGATCTCAGGCATGACCCACCTCCATCTGTTCCAAGGTCACGGCGCCGAACAGGTCTTCCAGCCGATGGCGCTCAATCTCCAGGCCGTGGAGCGCCCAACCCTGCCGACAGACGGCCTGGGCGACGCGCGGCGCAACCTCCTCCGGCTGCGCAGCGGTCAGGGCAAAGCGGCGCACCTCCCCTGACGGATCCAAGACCTCAACCGAAGACACGCCCTCGATCCCGCCGAGCACAGACAGGGCCTCGTCCGCCCCGCCGATCCTGACCACCAGGCGCGGCGTTCCCCCAAAGGCATCGAGTCGGCCATCGAAGGCCAAGCGCCCCGAGCGCATGATCAGCACCCGCGCGCAGATCGCCTCGACCTCTTGCAGGATATGGGTGGAGATGATCACCGTGGCTTCTTGGGCGAGCTCGCGGATCAGGGCGCGCATGTGTTGGATCTGGCTGGGGTCTAGGCCATTGGTCGGCTCGTCCAGGATCAGGATCCTGGGTTCGTGCAGGATGGCCTGGGCCACCCCCACCCGTTGGCGATAACCGCGCGAGAGGGTGCCGATGGTTACCGTCGCCTTGGCACCCAGTTCAGTCCGTTCCACGGCGCGACGGATGGCATGCAGACGGCGGTCGGGCGGCAGGCCAAGTAAGGTGGCCTGATAATCCAAGGCATCCAAGACCGTCAT
This sequence comes from Caldichromatium japonicum, assembly GCF_011290485.1. GTDB lineage: Bacteria > Pseudomonadota > Gammaproteobacteria > Chromatiales > Chromatiaceae > Thermochromatium > Thermochromatium japonicum. The sequence goes on from NZ_CP048029.1 coordinate 1,188,501, forward strand.
CTCAGGATACAGCGGACAGTTCTCGGGCAGATAACCGATGCGGCGCTGGGCGGCGCGACGCTCTTGGGCCAGATCTAGGCCATCGATGCGGATCGTCCCGCTGCTCGGCTCGAGATAGCCGGTCAGCATCTTCATGATGGTGGTCTTACCCGCCCCGTTGTGCCCGAGCAGTCCCAGAATCTCCCCCTTCTCGATACGGAAGGAGACGTCCTGGACCGCCTTGAGGGCGCCATAGGAGCGGCTGAGGTGTTCAACCTCGATCATGACCTTCTCCTGGTTTTTCATGCGATATTGCTAGCTCCGATGGGCGCGGGTTTAAACCACAATCGCCGTATAGGCGCAAGGGGGGAATAAGGCCGCGCCCAAGCGCGTCCCTCAGACCAGGCGCGAGACGATTAGTTTCTTCCTCTTCGCCTAGGACTGCTCAGCCGCAGCCTGGGGCCCTGCCTAGCCTACCTGTGGCTTGACTAAGATCCGCCCATGGGTCTGGCCGGCCAGCATTCGCTCAAAGGCGGCAGGCAGTCCAGCAAGCCCGATGGTCTCGGTGAGGATCGATTCAAGATCTGGCCGCCAGGGTCCGGCCAGCCGCTGCCACAGGGTACGGCGCAATGGATTGGGGATATCCACCGAGTTACACCCCAAGAGGCTGACCCCGCGCAGGATCAAGGGCATGACGCTGAGATTCAACTCCGAGCCCCCGGCCAGACCTACGACAGCGATATTGCCATTGGGGACAATGGTGCGGCTGATCTGGGAGAGCAGCTCGCTGCCAACGGTATCGATCGCCCCGCCCCAGCGGGCATGTTCTAGCGGGCGGGTGTGACCGGCAAATGCCTGGGGATCCATGACCTCTTCCGCCCCCAGCCCCTTCAGCCAATCCTTGAGCCCTGGCTTGCGCGACACGGCGACGACCCGATAGCCCAGGCGCGCCAGCATCGATATGGCCAGGGAGCCGACGCCACCGCTTGCCCCTGTTACCAGAATCGGTCCATGCCCCGGGTGTTGGCCATTGACCTGTATCCGCTCGAGCGCCAAGGCAGCGGTTAGACCCGCTGTCCCGAGGATCATGGCCGAGCGCGCATCGAGCCCCTCCGGCATTGGCACCAACCAGTCACCAGGCGCGCGTAGATAGCCGGCATAGCCGCCGTCATGCTCGACCCCTAGACCCCAGCCGGTGGCGATGACCGGATCGCCCGGCTGAAAGTCCGGATGCTGTGAAAGCTCGACCCTGCCCGCTGCATCGATCCCGCCGGTCAGGGGAAAGCGGCGCAGGATCCTGCCGCGACCGGTGCCGGCAAGCGCGTCCTTATAGTTGACGCTGGCATAATCAACCCGCACCAAGACCTCGCCCGCAGCCGGGCCTGGCCGCTCCAGGGGTTCGATCGCGATGCGATGTTGGGGGTCTTGGTGGATACGGCAGGCAGGGTAGCTGGTCATGGTGCAGTCGGCCTCGGTGAGTCTGCGGATGGCGCTGTCGCCTAAGGGGCGCAGTGGCTGGGTGATGGATGCTGATCTTAAGGACGGTCGATGCCTCTTTCCTGTCCCAGGCCTCCAGCACCAGTCGGCGGGTGCGGTATTCGCCGAACTGGCGGATTTCGTTCTTCTTGAGGACGCGGAAAGTTTCGGGGGGGTAGTGAGCTTCCCTCTGTTTTTCGTCTTCCAACCTATTGGCATTATGCCGCCAATTTCTGCTCATGCTGAGCGCTGATCCAGCCCTCCAGGAACTTCATGGGCGAGGCGTAGCCGAGCGGCGAATGCTTTCGCCTGCGGTTGTAGAACGGCTCGATATAGTCGAACAGATCGGCCGCCGTTGCATCCCGCGTGCCGTAGCGGGTGCCATGCACCCGCTCATTCTTCAAGCTGTTGAAGAAGCTCTCGGTCGGCGCGTTATCCCAGCAGTTCCCCTTGCGGCTCATCGAGCAGATCATGCCATACTCTTTCAGCCGCGCCTGGAAGGGGCCACTTGCATACTGGCTTCCCCGGTCGGAGTGATGAATCAGCCCCGGGGTCGGCTTCTTGCGGAACCACGCCATGGTCAGCGCATCGATTACGATGTCCGCCGTCATCCTTGGCTTGATCGACCAGCCCACGACTTCCCTGTTGAACAGATCGAGGACCACGGCCAGGTAGAGCCAACCTTCATCGGTCCAGATGTAGGTCAGATCAGCCGTCCAGACCTGATTCGGCGCTACCGGCAGGCTGTGCCTGGAATCCGTCGTCGCCTTGAATCGCCGCTTGTGGCGGGCACGGATACCGTTCTCGCGCATCAGGCGTTCGACGCGTTCCTTGCTCTCCGGAAAGCCGCGCTCCCGCAACTCCCGCGTGATGCGCGGGCTGCCGTAGGCCCCTTTCAGTTCAGCGTGGATGGCGCGGATCAGCGCCAGCATCTGCGTATCCGTGAGCCGTTTGCGTTCCGCCGTGCCGCCGCGCTTCCAGGCGCGGTAGCCGCTGGCGCTCACCGCCAGCGCCTCGCACATTCCCGTCAGTTCGAATTCCTTCCGATGCGCGTCGATCCACGCGTACTTCATAGCGCATCCCTCGCGAAGTACGCCGTGCTTTTTTAGGATTTCGTTCTCGCGCTTGAGCCGAACGTTCTCCGCCCGCACCCGCGAGAGCTCCATTTGCTCCGGCGTGACCGGCTTCGTGCCAGGGCCGTTGAGCTTGCCCGCCTCGAACGCCTTGACCCAGTTGCGCAGCGTCTGCTCGATCAGCCCCAGCTCCTTCGCTACCACCCCAACCGTCTGGCCCGTCTTTACCCGCTTTACCGCCAACTCCCGAAATTCGGCCGTGTATTCCTGCTTCGGTATCTTCTTCAACTTCGTTACTCCTTCCAATCTACGGGGCGTTATACCCCATCCCTTGGAAGACGAAATTTCGGGGGAAGCTCGGTCACAGTAGAAGAGACATCTGCCTTTCTCGATAGGCGCAGAATAGTTGGGCCTTGGGTCCTAGCTGCCGATCACCGGGATGACCCCAAGCTGGCCACGCCAAATGGCCGGGCCTGTCTCATGGATGGCCTGACCCAGGCTATCGACCGCGACGGTCACCGGCAGGTCCTCCACCTCAAACTCGCGGATCGCCTCCATCCCCAGGTCCGGAAAGGCAAGCAGACGTGCGGCGCGGATCGATCGAGAGATGAGATAGGCCGCCCCGCCGACTGCGATCAGGTAGACCGCGCCGAAACGGCGGATCGACTCAATCGCTTGCGGTCCGCGCTCACCCTTGCCGATCATGCCGAGCACCCCTTGCGCCAATAGGGGTTCAATGAAGCGATCCATACGGCTGGCAGTGGTCGGTCCGGCAGGCCCGATGACCTCATCGCCTACCGGATCGACCGGCCCGACGTAATAAATCAATCGATTGCTGAGATCCAATCCCTCTGGTAAGGGCTCGCCGCGCGCCATGAGCTCGACGAGACGCCGATGGGCCGCATCGCGTGCCGTCAGGATCCGCCCAGAGAGCAACAGGCGCTCGCCGGCGCGCCAGCTTGCGACTTCCTCGGGCGTGAGGGCCTCGAGATTGACGCGCCGGGCGCTAGGATCAGGGGTCCAGATGATCGGCGGCCAGTCCTCGAGGCGCGGGGGCTCAAACCGAGCTGGTCCGCTGCCATCCAGGGTGAAGGCGATATGGCGGGTCGCCGCACAATTGGGGATCAGGGCCACGGGGAGAGAGGCGGCATGGGTGGGAAAGGTGCGGATCTTGACATCCAGGACCGTGGTCAGCCCACCTAGACCCTGCGCCCCGATCCCTAATGCATTGATCCGCTCATAGAGTTCAAGGCGCAAGGACTCGATGGGGTCCTGCGGTCCGCGCGCCTTGATCTCGGGCAGGTCGATGGGATCGAGGAGCGATGCCTTGGCCAAGAGCATGGCCTTTTCCGCCGAGCCGCCGAGCCCGATGCCGATGATCCCCGGCGGGCACCAACCGGCGCCGAGCTTGGGGATGGTCTCCAACACCCAAGCGACGAGGTCATCGCCGGGATTGAGGACCGCAAACCGGGCTTTATTCTCTGAGCCTGCGCCCTTGGCCGCCAGATGCACCTCGAGTCGATCACCTGGGACCAGCTCGGCATGGACCACCGCTGGGGTGTTGTCGCCGGTATTGCGCCGCGCGCCCAAGGGGGGGGCTACGACCGAGGCGCGCAATGGATTATGGGGATCGAGATAGGCCCGCCTGACCCCTTCGTCGATCAGCTCCTGGAGGCTTTTGTTGCCCTCCCAGCGTATCCCCATGCCAACCTTTACGAAGGCCACCACCATCCCAGTGTCCTGGCAGATAGGTCGCCGCCCCGCAGCGCAAAGGCGGGAGTTATAGAGGATCTGGGCGATGGCATCGCGCGCCGCCGGCGACTGTTCGCGCGCATGGGCCGCGGCCAGGGCATGGATGAAGTCGGGCGGGTGATAACAGGAGATGAACTGCAGCGCCTTGGCGACGCTGTGGATCAGGTCTTGGTCACGAATCAGGGCCATGAGCGCTTGGGGTATGGATAAATGCCTTCAAGTTTAGCGCCATCGCCGTCCGACCCCAATGCCCAGGGTCTGCTCTTATTGATCCGATTGATCCGAAACCAATTGATCCGAAACCAATGAACTTGTATTACGCGGCATCATGGAGCTTGGGATGCTGGAAGTAGCGCATGACGCGTTGGGGGGAATTGAGAAGGCGGAGAAGGCGGCGCAGGTGGCTGACGGTCGCCTTCTTCAGATCGCCCTTGGTGCGGGAGGGCGCCTGCTCGTCTGCACTGCATGCCAGCATCAAATCGGGGTAGTCATCCAAGGGGCGAACAAGCACAAGGCGGCTAAGACCCGGCATCCGCAAGTCACTTGGCAGGTAGCGTCAGTGGACACTCAGACCGCGCGCTGGCAGTGGAGCGATGGTTGTTTCAGACTTTCCCTAAAACCCTGAGATCATGTTCAGTCCTTATCCACTCCTTGGGGCCTTGTGTCTGATGCTCAGCCTGATTGGGCTCGGTCTTGGGCCGGTAGGTCTTGGGCCAGGGGAGGTCCTGGGGGGGCTGATCGGTACTGGACCCGATGGCCATCAACTGATCGTGTGCGAGCTGCGCCTGCCGCGGGTCATGCTGGCCTGGCTGGTGGGGGCGGCGCTCGGGATGTCGGGCGCGGCCTTACAAGGTCTGTTGCGCAACCCGCTTGCCGAGCCAGGGATCTTGGGGATCTCGGCGAGCGCCAGCCTGGGTGCGGTCTTGACCCTGTATTTCGGCCTGACCCTCTTGAGCCCTTGGGTCTTACCGGCTTCGGCCATGCTCTTTGCCTTGAGCGCGACCCTATTGTTATGGGGCCTAACCCGCACCGGCGCCGATCATCTTACCCTGGTCCTTGCGGGGGTCGCGCTGTCTTCACTCGCCGGTGCCCTGACCTCGCTTGCGCTCAATTTTGCGCCCCATCCCACAGATGCCCAGGACATCGTGCTCTGGCTCTTGGGGTCTCTAGCAGACAAGGGTCTCGCCGAGGTGTGGCTCTGTCTGCCCTTCGTCTGTTTGGGATTGGGATTGCTGTTGAGCTGTGCGCCAGCGCTGGACCTTTTAGCCCTGGGGGAGGATGAGGCCCAGACCCTGGGGTTGGATCTCAGGGGATTGCGGGTGCGGGTGGTGTTGGGGTCGGCTCTGTGCATCGGTTCGACCGTTGCCGTGACCGGCGTCATCGGCTTCGTCGGCCTGGTCGTCCCCCACCTCTTGCGTCCTTGGGTCGGCTTTCGCCCTGGGGCCTTGCTGCCGGTCAGCGCCCTGGGGGGGGTGGGGTTGGTGCTGGCAGCGGATCTTGCGGCGCGTCTGGCGCCGACGGCGCGCGAACCCATGCTTGGGGTCATCACCGCCCTGATCGGCGCGCCCTTTTTCTTGGGGCTGATCCTGCGCGGGCGCAGGGAATCATGGGGGATGGGCTAGGTGCCTACTGCCAGCAGTCTATACAGCGCGCACCCTATGCCCCTCAGGCTGGAGGGGGTAGAGGTTTCACTCGGCCGGCGGGTCGTGCTCCATCCCCTGTCCTGTACGATCGAGGCCGGAGAATGCATCGGGATCATCGGACCCAATGGCGCAGGTAAGAGCACCTTGCTTAAGGCCATCGCCCAGCTTTTACCCTATCGCGGCAGGATCTGGCTGGGGGATGAGCCTTTGGATCGCCTTGCGCCCGAGGTGCGTGCCAGACATCTGTCTTATCTCGCCCAGGCCGATCGGGTCTCTTGGCCGCTCGCCGCCTATGACCTGGTGGCCCTCGGGCGCAGGCCCTATCGCCGCGGTTGGCAGTGGGGCGATGATGGCCTGAGCGAGAAGGACCGGAAGGCGATCGAGGAGGCGATGCGCGCGACCGATTGTTGGTCGCTGCGCGCGCGCTCGGTCGAGACACTCTCGGGCGGTGAGCGGGCGCGGGTGCGTCTGGCGCGGGCGCTTGCGGTCGAGGCGCCTGTACTCTTGGCCGATGAGCCAGTGGCGGCGCTCGATCCACGCCATCGGCTCGAGGTCATGGCACTCCTGCGCGCCCAGACCGAGGGCGGCAAGGCCGTCATCATCGTCCTCCATGACCTCAGCCTCACCAGCCGGTTTTGCGACCGCCTGTTGCTCCTCGATCGCGGCCAATCGGTCGGGTTTGGCCCAGCCCTCGAGGTCTTGAGCCCGGAGTCCTTGGGTGCCGTCTATGGCATCGAGGCCCTGATCGGCCGCTATCGGGGCGAGCCCTATGTCTTACCTTGGTCTTGTCATGAGATGCCCTGATTGCTCGGTACTCCAGGAGCGCTGTTCTCGCAATCCTTGTTTTAGTGTGGCGCGGGTTCATCTGCGGCCCTGTAGGCATTTCGGTATCATGAGGCGCCCGGTGCTCGGACGGTTTGGCATGAGGTGCATGGGCCGCCCGTTCGGTCGGATGCGGTTGCGATGGTACAAGGGGAAGTACGGGGGAGTGCGTGGTCCCGTTTTTCGAGGAAGGCCGATGCGTGTCTTGCAGAGGGTGATTTTGGGCTTGTGGCGCGGCCTTTTAGCCTTTTGGGGTGGCAGGGCGCTGTCTGCGCGCCTCCGCCTCTTTGGCGCCCACTGGAGGGAGCGGCGGAATCTGCGTCAACCGCACCGGTGGCCTATCAGATGCGTGTCATCGGGTCGCCAGAGGGTCGGCGACTGCATATCCATCTCGCACTGTTTGACTCACGGCGTGCGCGCTTAGCGGTGCTCGATCTCGGGCCTGGGCTCAAAGCCGATTGGCGCGAACAGGTGCGCGCCGCCTGGCTCGTTGCCGCGGTCAACGGCGGTTTTTTTCACCCCGATGGCTGCCCGCTCGGGCTGGTGATCGCCGAGGGTCAGGCCAGCAACCGCATCGAGACAGGCAAACCCTTGAGCGGGGTGCTCTATGGCGATGCGCGGGGGATCCATCTCATGCGCCTTCAGGCATTTGCGCTGTACCCGGGCATCGACGCTCTGATTCAGGGCGGCCCCTATCTGGTCGAGGCGGGGCGGGCGGTGCGCATCCGATCGCGAGGGGTGAGCGAGCGGCGGACCTTTGTCGAGACCGACTGGCGTGGGCACTGGCTCTTGGGTGCCACCCAGGAGCCAACCCTAGCATTACAAACTGTGCGTGATAGTGGATAATTTTCCACATAGAAAGCACGATGATGCGCACAGGCAAGGCGGCGAAGCGGCTTGGCGTCTCGGACAAGACCATTTGCCTGCCCAAGAGCGGTGAGGTCGCCATGACCGAGGCGTTGTGCTTCGATGGCAAGATTCTTGGTGCGACCGTTTCGCATACTGCGGATCGCAGGTTCGTCGCCGTTCAGGTTGAAGTGGTCGATGCTGCGTTCTATCGCAGGTGCATGAAACGACTGGTGTTGACCTGGGCGTTGAGGCGGCGGCCAGGCTTTCCAATGGCGAGTCTGTTGAATCTCCTCTGCGCTTCGTCGTCTCAGGATTCGAGGCAGACGCCTTTCTTGCAAGGTTGAGGCGGCCAAGGTCGGGGCTGGGTTTGCGCCAAGTGCCAGACTGCCAAAAGGCACAAGGCTTCCGATCTTGAAGAATCGAAGGAAATCCTCTGCGATGTTGGCAAGGCTGCACGCACGCATTGCCAATGTCCGAGCGGACTTCACACATAAGCTCACGACCCAGCTCTGCCGCGAAAACCAAGGGGTGGTGATTGAGGATTTGAACGTCAAGGGCATGCTGGCGAACGAACGGCTTGCCCGCGCCATCAGCGACCTGGGCTTTGGCATGTTCTGCTTGCAGATGGAATACAAGGGGAAATGCTACGGCGTCTGGTTGGTTTTAGCTGATCGCTGGGATCCGAGCAGCCGCCTGTGTTCGGTCTGTGGTTGGGAGAATGAGATGTTGGCGTTGAAGGATCGGGAATGGACGTGTCCTCAATGCGGCACGCGCCATGATCGGGACATCAATGCCGCGCTCAATCTCAAACGGCTGGCAACCGCAACTGCCCTACCCGTGGCGAGTCCGTCCGGTAACGGCGGCGCTACAGCAGAGAGGGTCTCTGCCGTAGTCGGGAAAGTCACGCCTGTCAGAGACGAATGCGCTCCGCATTCGGGGCAGGAAGAGCACAGCGCGCCTGTTTGCGCACTGTCTTGAGAGCAGATGGATCTCGGTGATCTGGCCCAACGCGGGATTAGACTCTGGTAAACACTTGCACATAAGGACCAAGCGATGGGGTCGATCATGGGGTCACCCTGGGCCAAGACCAGGGCCAGATACTTGGGGGCGGTACTGGGCCTCCTATTAGGAGGCATGGGGGAGAGCGAGGCGGGCATTGAACTGAGGCTGGGGACTACCAATGCCGATTGTCTGCGCTGTCACCGCATGCAGACCCTCGCCTATCGCGACCGGAAGACGGGGGAGATCATCGATCTCTCTATCGATCCCCAGCGGTTTGCCCGCTCGGTCCATGGGGCGGCGGCCTGTATCGACTGTCATGAGGGGGGCTTCGACCGCTATCCCCATTCGCCTGAGTCTTTGGGTCAGCGTCTGAGCTGTCTCGGCTGTCATGAGCAGGACGAAAGGCTTTCGGAGCGCGACTATCGCTTCGCGACCATCCGCGATGAGTTCAACGCCAGCATCCACGCCACCTCAGATGCGCCAGAAGCCCAGGGGTTCGATTGTCACCGTTGTCATGACCCCCATGTCTTTCGCAACGCCCAGATCGGTCAGCCGCTCGCCGAGATCGTGCGCGCCGATAACCAGCTCTGCCTGTCGTGCCATGAAGCGGTCCGCAAATCAGGAAGCGGGGCGCATCTGTGGCTGCCCAAGCGCGACAAACATTGGGCGGCGGTGCGCTGTCTCGAGTGTCACACCCCTTTGACCCCGGCGGGTCAGCCGGTCTCGCACCAGATACTCGCCGCCAAGGACAGCAATACCGACTGCGTCAACTGTCATGCCAAGGAGTCCAGGCTCCTCGATCGCCTCTATCGCTATCGGGCCGAGAACGATCTCAAAGGCCGCGGCCTCTGGTCGCAGGCGATCTTCAATGAATCCTATGTCGTCGGCATGAGCCGCAGCCCCCTGCTCGATGCCCTGGGGCTGGGTCTGATCGCCCTGACCGTCTTGGGACTTGGGGCACATGCCTGGGGGCGTTATCTCGCCTACCGGCGTTTCAAGGGGAGCCAACCCTAGTATTACAAACTGTGCGTGATAGTGGATAATTTTCCACATAGAAAGCACGATGATGCGCACAGGCAAGGCGGCGAAGCGGCTTGGCGTCTCGGACAAGACCATTCGCCTGCCCAAGAGCGGTGAGGTCGCCATGACCGAGGCGTTGTGCTTCGATGGCAAGATTCTTGGTGCGACCGTATGGCGGCTCATCGACCGGATTTTATTGTGATCCAGGGGAAGGGCAGGCGCCGATCCTGCTGCGCCCGCTGCGACCGGTGCGTAATCTGGTCGGGATGCGGCAGCGGTGATGGTGCCTGAGTCTTGAGACGGACGTAGGCCATGCAGGAGCTCGGTTTACCCTCCGCCCTGTTGTCTATGGGAGACGGGTCCCAGACCGCTTGGCGCCCCCTCTTGTGGTCGATCCCCGCGGTGCTGTTGCTCTTGGCCCTGCATTTCTGGCGGCGCGCCTGTGGGCGACGGCTTGCCGGACAGCGGGGCGAGCGCTTGGTGGGACGGGCGCTCGCAGGCCTGTGTCCGGCGGTGCTGCATGACCTGATCCTGCCGCTCGGTAAGGGATGGACCCAGATTGATCATGTCGCACTCACGGCAAAGGGGCTTTTGGTGGTAGAGACCAAACACTACCGGGGTCTGATCCTGGGTCGGGCAGATGATCCCCATTGGTGTCAGCGCCAAGGTCGGCGGCGTCGGCTCTTTCAGAACCCATTGCGTCAAAACGCCCTGCACATCCAAGCCGTCGCCGATCTCGGTTTAGGGGTGCCTGTGTTGGGGCTAGTGGTATTCACCGATGCAGCTGTCTTTCCTCATGGTCGACCGGCGGGGGTATCTGCGCTCGCCAGTCTGAAAGAAGACCTTGCCTCCTGGCTGTATGATCGGCCCTCGCCGCGGTTGCGTTGCGCCTTTCAGCGGCTTGTGCAGGCGGAGGAGCGCGGGCGGGTGATGCGCCGCGCCTTTAGGCGCCAGCAGTGGGTGCAGCGGAGGTGGGATAATGATCTTGTCGCAGCTTGGACCTGTCTGATCGCTGCGAGCCTGGTCGCCTTGGGTTGTGGTTTGGTTGAGGTCACAGCCGCGTACCCTACATGGCCCTTGGGCCTATTTGGGCGATGGCGAGGGTGATGGCCTTGCCCTCAGCGTCGCGATAGACCTGTTTGGAGACGAGGAGCGAGGGGGTACCCTCGCCGCGGGCGCTCAGCTCAGCCGCGGCCAGCAGCGCCGCTGCCTCGGCCACACTCGGGGTGCCTAGGGTCAGGTGGACGCGGGTTGAGGGGTGTGCGACCGGAACCTGAGCGAGCGCTGAAGATGGATAACAACGCAGTGGCCAGCCCTGGATGTGTGCAAGCTCGCGCAAGACGGGATCGGTGGATTTCTGGAGATGGCTGGCCAGGCAGCACACCGCGACCGGGTCAAGGGGTTTGAGGAGCGACTCGATCGACTGTTTGAGCGTCTCGCAGCGGATGCCTTGTTGGAATCCGAGCCCAATAGTGATCTCGATCATGAGGCAGAAGTAGACGATGCTGGGGTATGCATACAAAGAGGCCAGGAAGAGGCCGGCGCTTACCAAGATACCACCCCTCCTCAAGATGCCTCTGGGGAAAGATGCATGACCGCTGAGCGCCATTGCCCGGCCCTGTTCATCGGCGCCTGTGCCTCGGGTCAGGGCAAGACCACGATCGTCGCGGCCCTGGCCCGTCATCATCGCCGCCAAGGCCGGCGGGTGCGGGTGTTTAAGACCGGACCCGATTTTTTGGACCCCATGATCCTCGAGCGGGCGAGCGGCGCGCCGGTCGAGCCTCTGGATCTGTGGATGGTGGGCGAGGCGCTGTGTCGGCGCAAGCTCTATGAAGCGTCGGGTGAGGCGGACCTGATCCTCATCGAGGGGGCGATGGGTCTCTTCGACGGCGCACCCTCGGGGGCGGATCTCGCTGCGGCCTTCGGCATCCCTGTCCTGGCCTTGATCGATGCCCGCGGCATGGGCCAGACCCTGGGTGCCGTTGCCATGGGGTTGATGCACTATGGTGCCGCCAAGGGGATTGAGTTCTGGGGCATCTCCGCCAATCGGGTGGCAAGCGCGCGTCATGCCGAGATGATCGCCGCCGGGATGCCCCCCGAGCTGCCTTATCTTGGCCCCATCCCGCGTCTGGAGGCGGTGCTCCCGAGCCGGCACCTTGGGTTGGTACAGGCCGCCGAGATCCCGGAGCTCGACGCCCGGCTCGCTGCCGCCGCCGATCAGATACAGGACCTTGCGCTCGCCCGCTTGCCCGAACCCTGCCGTTTTGTCCCGCCTACCCAGCCCGCAGGCGGTACGACCCTTCTGCCAGCGGAAACGAAGGCCCTGCAAGGTCTGCGCATCGCCGTGGCGCGCGATCTGGCCTTTGCCTTCATCTATCCCGAAAACCTGAAGTTGCTTCAGGCGCTCGGCGCCGAACTGATCTTTTTCTCCCCCCTTGCCGATCAGTGCATCGAGGCCGATGCCATCTGGCTGCCCGGCGGCTATCCCGAGCTTCATCTCACTGAACTTGCAGCCAATCGCGCGATGAAACAGTCCCTACATGCCCATGCGCGAGCCGGACGGCCCATCTATGCCGAATGCGGCGGGATGCTCTATCTCCTGGAGCGCCTGACCGATCATCAGGGTCAGACCGCTGAGCTGATAGGCCTCTTGCCGGGCGAGGGGCAGATGCAGGGGCGGCTAGCGGGACTGGGGATGCAGTCGCTGGTGCTGCCACAAGGCGAGCTGCGCGGTCATAGCTTTCATCACTCGACGATGCGTACCCCCCTTGCGCCGGTGTCTTTCGGCAGGCGGCAGGCGGGCGGACAACCCGGCGAGCCCTTCTATCACTGCGGACCCATCCGCGCGAGCTATCTGCATCTCTATTTTCCTTCAGCGCCACGTACAGCAGCGGAGCTATTCATGGTGTCTTAAGAAGGGTGCGCAATGTGTATCCTGCTGAGTTCCACCCGGTTGAGAGATCTCACCACCGCAGCCGCAGGCTGTTGAAGACTACGAATAGGCTGGACAGGCTCATCGCCGCGGCAGCGAGCATGGGATCGAGCAGCCAGCCGGTCAGCGGATAGAGGGCCCCGGCGGCCACTGGGATCAGCAGGACGTTATAGCCATAGGCCCAGAAAAAATTGACCTGGATGGTGCGCAAGGTCCGACGCGCGAGTATGACAGCCGAGGGCACCCCTCGCGGGTCGCCGCGCATCAGGATCACCTCCCCTGACTCGATCGCGATGTCTGTCCCGGTGCCGATGGCAATCCCCACCTCCGCCTGGGCGAGCGCCGGGGCGTCATTGATCCCATCCCCAACGAATGCCACCCGCCGGCCTTTGGCCTGTAGGCGGGCGATCCAAGCGGCTTTATCGGCTGGCAAGAGGCCGGCGTGGACCTCGGCGATCCCCAGCACCTGGGCGACCGACTCGGCGACTACTGGACTGTCTCCGGTCAGCAGCGCCACATTCAATCCCTGCGCCTTTAGGCGCGCGACTGCCTCTTGGCTTTCTGGCTTGAGCGGATCGGAAAAGGCAAAACAGGCGAGCAGCCGCTGCTCCTGGGCGAGATAGAGCAGGCTGGTGGGCAACGCATTGATCGTCTGGCCGTCTGCGGGTGCCGCATCGGAAGCGGAGGTAGGGGCAGATGGTTGGGCGGATACAGCGCCGAGATCGACGCCGAGCTGTTTGAGCCAGGCCGGCGAGCCGACGGCAATTGCCCGGTCATCGACCGAGGCGCTTATCCCGCAGCCAGGTTCGGACCGAAAGGATTGCGGTTCAATGAGTGTCAGATGGCGCTCGCGCGCGGCGGCCACGATCGCGCGCGCCAGCGGGTGTTCGCTGCACTGCTCGACCGAGGCGGCAAGCGCAAGCGCCTGCGCCTCATCGATCCCAAAGGTCTGGATGCCGACCAGCTCAGGGCGTCCTTGGGTGAGGGTCCCGGTCTTGTCAAAGGCAATGGTCTCGATGCGCGCAAGCGACTCGAGCGCGGCGCCCTCGCGCAAGAGAATCCCGAGCTCTGCTGCCCGCCCGCTGGCGACAAGGATAGCGATCGGGGTCGCGAGCCCCAGGGCACAGGGACAGGCAATCACGAGCACGCTGACCGCAGCGATCACTGCCTGATCGAGTGCCGGTCCCCAGACCAGCCAGCCGACCAAGGTCAGGGCTGCGATCGCCAAGACTGCTGGAACAAAGACTGAGGCGATGCGATCGGCCAGGCGCTGGATCGGCGGCTTGCTTGCCTGGGCGGTCTGGACAAGCTTAAGGATCTGACCCAAGACCGAGTCGGCACCGGTGCGAGTAACACGATACTTGAGGGCGCCTGTTTGATTGAGCGTCCCGGCGAAGAGCGAATCGCCCACGCCCTTGGCAACCGGCATGGGTTCTCCGGTGAGCATCGACTCATCGAGCGTACTCTGACCCGCGATCACCACCCCATCAACGGGGATGCGCTCGCCTGGGCGCACCCAGAGCACATCGCCTGGGATCAGGGTATCGACCGGCACCTCGGTCTCACCTGCATCGGTTAGCAGATGGGCGGATTGGGGCCTGAGCGCTGCCAAGGCGCGGATGGCATCCGCGGCTCGCCCCTTGGCGCGCGCCTCGAGCAGGCGCCCGAGCAGGATCAGGGTGATGATCATGGCCGCCGATTCGAAATAGCGATGGGCGGCTCCAGGCGGAAAGGCCTGCGGCAGGATCAAGACGAATAACGAATAGCCGAATGCTGTACCGCTCCCCAAGACCACCAGGCCGTCCATCTCCGGAGTCCCTTGGACCAGCTCCTTGACCCCCCGCTGCCAAAAACGCCTGCCTGCCCAAAACACCCCAGGCGCAGCGAGCAGACACTCAACCCAACCCCAGACTGCAGAAGGCGCCAGAGTCTCCATGACCCCGGCGAGCTTGTGCCATATCATCGGTCCCATGGTGATGGCGAGGAGTGGCAGGCTCAGGGCAGCGGCGAGCAAGAGATCGCCTCCGAGCGCCCGTTGTTCGGCGCCTTCTGCCTGGTCTGCGACGGATTCTGACGACTCGGTTAGCTCAGCGGTATAACCGAGGGTGCGGATCTGGTGGATCATTCGCGCGGCAGTCAGGTTTGTCGGCAGATAACGGATCTCGGCTGAGCCGGTGGCGAGATTGACCGCAACCTCCAGGACGCCCGGTAGCGCCCGCAGGCTTTTCTCTAGGCGGGTGACGCAGCCAGCGCAGCGCAGGCCCCCGATCTGGAGAAGCAAGGATTCAATGCGTGCTGGATAACCCGCCTCGTCCAGGCGTTCGATTAAGGGACCGAGCGAGCTAGGCGCCAGACGCACCTGGGCCAGACCGCTTGCTAGATCCACGGCACAGGACTCAACCCCTGGTTGTTCGTTGATCAGACGCTCGACCCGTGCCACGCAAGAGGCGCAGTGGAGGTTAGAAAGACTGAGGCACAGCTCTTTGGGGTTCATCTTGTCCTCACCATTGAGACAGGCGTAAGCTGGGTAGGTAATGCCTAAAAGGTCGCTCGTCACAGCGGCAAGGGCCGGTGGCCAGTGGATTTCGGATCACACCGGATAATGGGGTTAGAAGTGGGATACGCAATGCGTTACTTCAGGGCGTATGCCCTGCGTTGTCACCCTAGGGTGCGCACTACGCACCCTAGGGTTGATTATGGAGGCATAGCAACGCGATCGGCATGGCCGGTCGCCAGGCAGTAAAACGGCCTAGGGGTGCGGCCTGTTCGATTGCAAGGCGGATGAGTTCACCGCCAAGGCGCGCATGCAGATCCAAGAGCCTCGCCTCGCTTTCTAGGGTCACCGCATTGGTGACCAGACGTCCGCCGTTTTTAAGCGCCGACCAGCAAGACTCGAAAACGCCCGGGGTCGTCAGACCTCCGCCGATGAAGATCGCGTCCGGTGCTGGTAGCCCCGCCAGGGCCTCGGGCGCGGAACCATCGATGACCTGAAGCCCGGGGACGCCCAGGGCCTCGCGGTTGCGCTCGATGAATGCCCGCCGTCTCTCGACCGGCTCGATGGCGATTGCCTGACAGCCATCATCGGCGCGCATCCATTCGATTGCGATCGACCCGCAGCCCGCGCCCACATCCCAAAGCAACTCGCCCGGGCCGGGGGCAAGATAGGCCAAGGTCAAGGCGCGGATCGGGCGTTTGGTGAGCTGACCGTCGTTGACAAAGGCGGTATCGGGGAGGGCAGAGCGACGCGAAAGGAAGGGCGTTGGGCCCTTTGCCCGGCACTCGAGCGCGATCAGATTGAGGGCGGCGCATTCGGCGATTGACCAATCGGCGGCGGTTCCTTCCAACCTGCGCTCGCTTCGGCCGCCGAGGTGTTCAAAGACGATCAGGCGGCTTGGACCATAGCCTGAGTCGACCAACAGGCCTGCAAGCTGTGCCGGGGTCTTGCCGTCGGCAGAAAACACCATCAGGCGCGCCCCTGGCGCTAGATAAAGCCTGACCCCAGCAAGCGGCTGGCGATGGGCAGGGATGACCCGCACCTCGGGCAATGACCAGCCCAGGCGCGCGGCGGCCAGAGCGACCGATGAGGGCGCAGGCAGGATGAGCATCTCCTCGATCGGCAGGCGCTCGGCAAGCCTGGCCCCCACACCATAGAACATGGGATCGCCGCTCGCCAGGACGCAGACCGGCTGGCCGCGCAGGGCAAGCACCTCTTCATAGGCGCGCTCGAAGGGGCTCGGCCAGGCGCGCCGCTCCTGGTCCGGTTGCTCGGGGATCAGGGCGAGGTGACGCCCCCCACCGAACAACACCCGCGCCTGGCGGATCGCTGCACGCGCTGCATCGCCAAGACCCGCCAGCCCATCCTCGTTGATCCCGACGACGGTCAGCCAGGCAGATGGAGATCCAGGGGAATTCATCATTGCGTCCCAGATTGCTTCGCTTCGGTTACAATTGAATGAACTAGGGTGCGCATTGCGCACCTTACGTCTTTAGATAGACCTGCTGCGCCTGACAGACCCGCGTGTTTTAATGCCCCGCCATGATGGATTACAACCGCAACGCCCACGATATCTATCGTCAATCCTTCGCGATCATCCGCGCCGAGACCGACCTCAGCGCCATCCCTGAGGACCTGCAAGACCTCGCCGTGCGGATGATCCATGCCTGTGGGATGACCGACATCGTCCAGGATCTCGCCTTTACCCCTGGGTCAGGGGCGGCTGGGCGCAAGACGCTGGCCGAGGGGACGCCTGTGCTCTGCGACAGCCGGATGGTCGCCGAGGGGATCACCCGCGCCCGGCTGCCGGCTGACAATCCGATCCTCTGCACCCTCAACGACCCCCAGGTGCCCGAGCTTGCAGCGCGCTTGGGGACCACGCGAGCGGCGGCAGCGCTCGAGCTCTGGCGCCCCCATCTGGACGGTGCTGTGGTGGCGATCGGCAATGCCCCGACCGCCCTCTTTCGTCTCTTGGAGCTCCTGGATGAAGGTGCGCCCAAGCCCGCCTTGATCCTGGGCTTTCCGGTGGGTTTCGTGGGTGCGGTCGAGTCCAAGGAGGCTCTGATCGCCGACAGCCGCGGCGTGCCCTTTGTCGCCCTGCGCGGTCGGCGCGGCGGCAGCGCCATGGCTGCAGCCGCGGTCAATGCCCTCGGGCGCGATCATCCCTAGATCGACATGGCGACCGGACGTCTCTACGGCCTGGGGGTCGGCCCAGGCGACCCCGAATTGATCACGCTCAAGGCACTGCGCTATCTCCAGAGCGCCCAGGTGGTGGCCTATTATGCCGCACCGCAGCGCCCCGGCCATGCGCTGACCACCGTCTTACCTTATCTCAAGCCGGAGCAGATCCGCCTGCCCTTGATCTATCCGGTCACCGGGCCTAAGCCTCAGCCGCCTTATGACTATGAGGGCGAGATGCGCGCCTTTTATGACCGGTCGGCGGCGCGTTTGGCCGAATATCTGGATGCAGGGCAGGATGTCGCTGTGCTCTGTGAGGGCGATCCATTTTTTTATGGGTCGTTCATGTATCTCCACGACCGACTAGCCGGGCGTTATCCGACGGTGGTGGTGCCCGGGGTCTGCTCGATCCTCGCTGCTGCTGCTGCTGCCGGTACCCCCCTGGTTTATCGCGATCAGCAGTTTCAGGTCTTCGCCGCCACCCTGCCGGAAGAGACATTGATCGCCCGCCTCCAAGGGGTCGAGGCAGCGGCGATCATGAAGCTCGGCAGCCATTTCGCCAAGGTCAAACGGGTCTTGGAGCGGCTTGGGCTCGACGGGCGGGCGCGTTATATTGAGCGCGCGAGCATGTCGGATGAGCAGGTCTGTCGGCTTGATGAGGTCAGGCCGGAGGCGGTGCCCTATTTCTCGCTGATCCTGATCCCGGGTAAGCCTTGGCAAGGTGTATGCCTCGGAGATGAAACAATGGATGGATGTAGGGTCGACAACTCAGTTGCCTGCCAAACCGCCGAGTACGCAATGCATACTCCAGCGGATGTTGCCTCCCAGAGGCCGGCGCTCCAGACTGGGCGCCTGGCGGTGTTGGGTCTGGGCCCGGGTGCTCCCGAGCTCATGGCCCCGGCGGTGCGCGAGGAGATCGAGCAGGCGCAAGACATCATCGGCTATGGGCCCTATCTCGAGCTCGCCGGTCCCTTCCGCTCCGATCAACGCGTGCTCGGCTCGGATAACCGCGAGGAGCTGGCCCGCGCCCGTCTGGCCCTGAAGCTTGCCGCGCAAGGGCGACAGGTGGCGGTGGTCTCCTCCGGCGATGCCGGGGTCTTCGGGATGGCGGCGGCAGTGTTCGAGGTCTTGGATGAGGCGCCAGATCCTGTCTGGCACCAGGTGGAGCTGAGGGTGCTTCCTGGGATCTCGGCCGCCCAGGCGGTGGCCGCGCGCGCCGGTGCGCCGCTCGGCCATGACTTCTGCGTCCTGTCGCTGTCGGACAACCTCAAGCCCTGGCCGGTCATCGCCCGCCGGCTCGAATATGCTGCCCTTGCCGATCTGACGATCGCGCTCTATAACCCCAGGTCCAAGGCGAGGCCCCATCAGTTCGCCGAGGCGCTCAAGATCCTGTGCGCCCATCGCCACCCCTACACACCGGTCGTCATCGGGCGCGATGTGGGCCGCCGCCATGAGTCGCTCTTGGTGACCGCACTCGCCGCGCTCGATCCCGAGGCGGTCGATATGCGCACCCTGGTGATCATCGGCTCATCGCATACCCGCCTCATCTCCCGCCCAGACGCCACTCCATGGGTCTATACGCCGAGGTGGTATGGGGGTTCGTAGGGTATGCATTGCATACCCTACGGCTGGTAATACCTTGTGCTGGCCCGTTGTCCGTGGGGTGCGTGATGCGCACCCTACATCTTTGAAACCCTGCTCAACCAGTCCAAGACCGCCTCGACCGTTGCGACTGATTGGACCTCAGGCGAGCGCGGGGGGCGTTTACGCATCACCACGGGGATAGCGCGCTCGCGGGCGGCGATGAGCTTGGCTGCGGTCGCCTCGCTGCCGCTGTTTTTGCAGACGATGGCCTCGATCCGGTAGCGATCGAGCATGGCCCGCTCAGCAGCAAGGTCGAACGGCCCGCGTGCATAGAGCCACTCGGCCCGGCAGAAGGGGGGCAAGGGATCGGGCGGGCTCACCAACCGGATCAAGAACCACCGATCATCGAGACCAGCAAAATGTTGGAGCTCTTGGCGCCCGATCGCCAAAAAGATCCGCTTGGCGTTGAGCCTCTGCAAGCGCTCGACTGCCTCTGACCAACTTGCGACCTCTTCCCAACGGTCGCCGGATGCGGGCGTCCAAGGCGGGCGCTCGAGGCGTAGCAAGGGCACGTCGCAGAGCGTGCAGGCCTCCCAGGCATGCCAGCCCATCTGGGCGGCGAAGGGGTGGGTGGCATCGATCACACAGCGGATCGCCTGGATGCGCAGAAACTCAGCCAGCCCTTCGACCCCGCCGAAACCGCCGATGCGCACCTCCCCTGCAGGCAGGCGAGGGCTTTCGGTACGCCCGGCAAGGGAGCTGATGACCCGCAGTTGCCCCGCAGCGACCAGGCGGTCGGCAAGCTCATAGGCCTCAGTGGTCCCGCCGAGGATCAGGATGGGATAAGACATGGCCCACTCGGTAGGGCGCGAACTGCGCAACTCAAATTCACAGGCTGTAAGACACAGATAGAAGCCGGTCTAGGCCTGGCACCCCCTGGGTGCCCGGGCTGCTGAATGGACCCCTGATCGTCATCGCGGCGCAAGCTCAAACGGAATCAGGTCATCGTCAACTGGACACCGGCTTTCGCCGGTGTGCCGAATCGATCAAAGGTTCCCTGGGGGCTATGGCAGACTGATACGGGTCATGATCCCGTCTTTGAGAAGCCAATGCTTGATCCCTGCAGCCATGTGCACCAGGACCGCAAGCCCCAAGATCAGGGCGCCGAGCCCATGCAGATCGAATAGCTCCTCGCCCAGTTCCTCGTTTTCAGCAAGTAGCCCAGGCAGGGTCAGGCCGAAGAACTGGACGGGATAACCCTCTGCCGAGGTCGCCAGCCCCCCGATGATGGGGACCGCAAGCGAGAGCAGATAGAGGCCGAGGATCAGGGCACCGCTCACCAGGCGCTCAGGCAGTCTCAGAGGCGGGTCGTAGGGCGGTGCGGGATGGCGCCAGCGCAGCCACAGGCGCAGAAAGGTCAAGAGCAAGATCAGGATGCCAAAGCTCTTGTGATACATGTAGAGGTCGCCGGCGATCTGCTCGCCGACTAGCTTGACCAATCCCTCATAGCCGAGGGCCCAGAAGGTCAATCCACCGGCGAGCAGCCCGAAGATCAGGATCGCCAGCAGCCAGTGGAGCAGGCGTTGGGCGAATGTATAACGGTTGACGGCAGTCATGGTCTCTCTCCTCGCGTTGGCTGGGGCTCAAGGCGAGTCATAGGGTGGGAACGGCTAGACGGGCCCACCATGCCCAGGCAGCAGGCCCATTTTAGCCAGTTAAAAGCCGGGGCTCCAGCAGACCGCCCCGGGCGCAGTGTGCACCTGGTAACACCGAATCACTGCTCTCAAGAAAGTGCGCAAACAGGCGCACTGTGCTCTTCCTGCCCCGAATGCGGAGCGCATTCGTCTCTGACAGGCGTGACTTTCCCGACTACAGCAGAGACCCTCTCTGTCACAGCGCCGCCGTTACCGGACGGACTCGCCATTGGAAAGCCTGGCCGCCGCCTCAACGCCCAGGTCAACACCAGTCGTTTCATGCGCCTGAGATAGAACGCAGCATCGACCACTTCAACCTGAACGGCGACGAACCAGCGTCCGCAGTACGCGAAACGGTCGCACCAAGAATCTTGCCATCGAAGCACAACGCCTCGATCATGGCGACCTCACCGCTCTTGGGCAGGCAAATGGTCTTGTCCGAGACGCGGAACTTGTCGTTAGCAACATAGAAGCTATCGTGGCACCGGCCTTTCTTCTTGAACTGAAGCGCGTGAGCCTTCTTTCCGGCCTTGATATCGGCAAAGAATCGATCCCAGGCCTTGGCAAGATCGGCAAACGGTTGGGCATGGGCATCAATCCGCGTTGGCTCTGATACCTTACTGCGCAAGCCAATCAACTCGCGGATTTGTGCCTTGCGACTGTTCGCGCCACCAGGATCAAACCCCCTTCGCGCTCCCAGCGTTGCAAGGTCTTGACCAAGACGCCAAGCCGCTTCGCCGCCTTGCCTGTGCCCATCATCGCGCTTTCTATGTGGAAAATTATCCACTATCACGCACAGCTTGTAATACTAGGGTTGGCTTCTGCCCGCCATCCCAACGCTCGCCATTCCGGCGCAAACCGGGGCAGAATCTAGAAACATCTGTGGGCTGGGCAGATCTTGTGGCAGCGAACGGATCAGTCTCCACGGGTCTCGTGCTCGGTCAGCGATTCCTGCAACAAGGCCAGAGCCCGATACCCGGCATGGAGAAATTTGCTATAGGGCAGGAGGGCAAACAGCGCCCAAACCGAGCTGAGATGGATCGCCAATAGCCCCGGCATCCAGGCGCTTGCCCGCCCGAGGAGGAGCGCCAAGCCGCTGGCTGCGACGATCAGAAGCAGGGCAGCGAAGGCGAGGTCCAGGTGCGATGCGCGGGGCGCCCTGGGTTCGGGGTCACCGGTCAGCCCCAGCCAGCTGAAACCTAAGGTCGCCGCACAGACCAATACCCCGCCCGCGGTTCCGAAGAACACCGGCAGGCTCAAGACCGGATAGGGTGCGCTCAGGCCTAAGGCATGGTGATACAAGGCGGCGGTCAGGGTGGCAGCCAGACAGAACGCAAGCCCGGCGAACAGGGCCTGATGCAACCTGCGCCTGGCCTGAGAAAACCCGGCATCCCGATCGTTGCAACCGACCCCGCCGCCGCTGAGATGACTGAGGCTTAGGATGGCAGGTAGGGTCCGCCACCAGGCACGCATCAGACCCCGGGCCTGTGGCGGACGGATCGAGCGCCAATGGCGTCCCCATTGGATCGCCAGGGCCAACCCAGACCAAGCCAATGGGAGGGCGCCGATCAAGGACATCAGGCCCCAGGGCAGCACGCGATAAAAGCCTGTCTGCATCGGTGCGCCCAGGTCAAAGGCGGTGCCGACGAGGATGGCCAGCAGGACCAACAGCCAGCCGCTGGTCAAGGCCAACAAGAGCGCAGCGAACGGATAGTCCAAAAGCCAGCGGCCGGCGGGCGGCCAGACCCGGTCGAGATAGACCTGATGGCGTAGCTCGGCCAGGGCGCGCGGGAGATTGACCGCAAAGACATGCGGCGGGGCATATTGACAGGCGTAGAAGCAATTGCGGCACCCGTGACACAGATGGGCGAGATGAGCGAGCGTCGCAGCGGTCGGCGGGTGATGCACGTTGACCTCGAAGACCGGGCAGAAACCGTTGCAATAGTTACAGATGGCGCAGATGCGAAGCATCCGCTGCGCCTCGCTAAAGGGCTTAGCAACGGACATAGCGCGCCGCCTCAGACCCGGCGATTCGCCCGAAGACCAGACCGATGGTCAAGGCCAGGCCCGAGAGATAGCCCTGGGGGATGAGATTCGGGGCCATGATCATCCCCGCAGCGAAAAGATTCTCGACGACCCCGCCGTTTGCCAGGCGCACCCGGGTATCTGGGCCCACGGCCAGGCCCTGAGCGGTGAAGGTGATCCCTGGGCGCAGCGGATAGGCATGAAACGGCGGCTCAACCAAGGGGTAGGCGCGGCGGGTCTTGGGGGGCAAAAGCCCCAGCGCCTGCCAGTCATCCCCCGGGGCGCGTGGCGGACGGATGGCAGCATGATAGGCATCGAGGGTCAGCCTCAGCGCCTCGGGATCGATGCCGAGTTGTATCGCCAGTTCGCCTAGGGTCGCGGCGCTGATGGGGGGATAGAGCGCCGGCGGGGCGGCGCGCAGCCCCCGCGCATCCAGGAGCAGATAACCGATCTGCCTCGGCCAATCGGCTAGCCGCCTTCCCCAGAGGGCATAGCGGGTCGAGGCGGTATCGCCTCCTTCGTCTTCACGCCGCCGGCCCTCTTGATCGACTACGATCCCCTCAGGGATGCCGCGGATGCGGGTGACGATCCCCCCGTCGTCTGCAGGCGAGCGGCCATCGACCGCGACCAGATAGGCCCCGCGGGGATCGCCGACCGCCTGTGCCCCCTGCTCCAAGAGCGCCGCCAAGAACTCACCGGTGACCCATGGGCTGCCGCGATTGATGAACCCATCGGCTGCCTCCCCCCAATGTCGAGCCAACCAAGCGCGATTGGCCTGAGCCCCGCCGCAACAGGCGATGACCGCGCGCGGTCGCAGCTGCTTGTACTCAGCCTTGCGGCAGCAGACCTCGAGCAGGCGCCCGCCGGTGAGCAGGGGGTCGGTGACCTCGGTCTCATAACGGATCTCGATCCCCAGATGCTTGGCATGGGCATAGAGCCGCTGGACCAGGGTCTTTCCGCCACCCAACAAAAAGACTGTGCGTTGCGACTCGGGCAGGCGATGCCCAGCGATCGGCTGCAAAGGGACGCCTGCGCCTTGCAGCCAATCGGCGATGGCCAACGAGCCCTCGACCAAGCGCTGCCCCAGAAGCGGATCGGCAGTGTTTTGGGTGGCGCGCTGAAGCTCGGACCAAAAGGTCGCGGGCGGATAGGCGCCGGGCGAAAAGGGGGTAGGGGCGAGATGCGCCAAACGCAGGTTGCGGGCATGGCGGGTATTGCCGCCGCGCAGATGGCAGGGGGCGCGCTCTGCAAGCAGCACCGAGCAGCCGATGCGCCTGGCCTCGATCGCCGCAGCCAGCGCCGCCGCCCCGCCGCCGATGACCAAAACATCGATGTCGGTGCATTGTCTGCGCATTGGGATCAGGGGTCCATGTCATTCCAGCGCCATCCGTAATCCAGTCAATTCAATCGACCGGACACCAGCGCGTCCGAATAGGTTCAGCAGTGTGACGGCAGCATCCCCTTTCAAGATATACCAGCGGCAAAGGGCTTAATCTCAGATGTTTATTGAAAGTTCCCAGCATGCCATCATCCCTTGCCTGTCGCAGCATAGCGATCATGCAGGCATTGATTCGGGTGACTGTCTGGATTGCTAATGGGTCGTTTGTAATCTTGGCGGTCTATTTGGATGGGTTTGGAGATATTGACCAATCCTTTCAAGACAGGGCTTCATCAAACCTTTGCCCAATACTGGAATCTGCTGGTTGATCTGATAGCCGCAGAGACGATTGCGCATCTCGCGCGTTATATCCTGCTCTCAAGACAGTGCGCAAACAGGCGCACTGTGCTCTTCCTGCCCCGAATGCGGAGCGCATTTGTCTCTGACAGGCGTGACTTTCCCGACTACGGCAGAGACCCTCTCTGCTGTAGCTCCGCCGTTACCGGACGGACTCGCCACGGGTAGGGCAGTTGCGGTTGCCAGCCGTTTGAGATTGAGCGCGGCATTGATGTCCCGATCATGGCGCGTGCCGCATTGAGGACACGTCCATTCCCGATCCTTCAACGCCAACATCTCATTCTCCCAACCACAGACCGAACACAGGCGGCTGCTCGGATCCCAGCGATCAGCTAAAACCAACCAGACGCCGTAGCATTTCCCCTTGTATTCCATCTGCAAGCAGAACATGCCAAAGCCCAGGTCGCTGATGGCGCGGGCAAGCCGTTCGTTCGCCAGCATGCCCTTGACGTTCAAATCCTCAATCACCACCCCTTGGTTTTCGCGGCAGAGCCGGGTCGTGAGCTTATGTGTGAAGTCCGCTCGGACATTGGCAATGCGTGCGTGCAGCCTTGCCTGTGCTCATTATCGTGCTTTCTATGTGGAAAATTATCCACTATCACGCACAGTTTGTAATGCTAGGATTGGCTCCGCGATATTTTTCAGTCATCGTTGATTTAGGGTGTATTCTCAATCAAGTCAATCAGGCGATGGTGCAAGCCAGATAAACGAACGACAGGGAAGACGAGGCGAGCTTGTCGTAGCGCGTGGCGATGCGTCTGAATTGCTGGATGCGACAGAAGAAGCGCTTGATCAGATTGCGGTTTTTGTAGAGATGCCGGTTGAACGAGCGCGGATTGAGTCGGTTGGAGCGTGGGGGGATGACCGCCTGGCTGCCCTGTGCGGTCACCGTTTCGACAAGGGCATCCGAGTCGTAACCCTTGTCGGCAATGACGCACTCGGTCGGTTGGTCCTGGATCAACGCCGCGGCCTGCTCGATGTCGGCGACCTGCCCTGCCGAGAGAATGACGCGCAGCGGATTGCCCAAGGCATCCACCGCAACGTGCAGTTTGGTCGTCAACCCGCCCCGCAAGCGACCGATTTCCTGTTGGCCCGCTTTTTTGGGGCGCCAGCAGAATGTGAGTGGGCGCGCACGATGGTCGAGTCGATGAACAGATGCTCCATGTCGGCATCGCCTTGCAGTGCGGCGGCCACGCGCTCCCAAACACCTTTCTCGCGCCAGCGCGAGAAACGCACATATGTCCGGTGCCAGTGGCCCAGCTCGGCTGGCAAATCGCGCCACAGACAGCCGGTGCGCATGATCCAGAGCACGGCTTCGACAACGCGCCGGTTGTCCCTCGCTGTGCAACCCGGATCGCTCTTCTTCCCCGGTAACAGCTGCTCAATGCGTGCCCACCGCTCATCTCATAACATCTTCCGCTCCATCCTGACTCCTGCGCAAAAGTCAGGATATGACCAGACTTCACCCACTGTGAACAGCCCCTCGCCATGTCAGTGACTGTGAACGATTTATGCAACCTCGCTTGCATATGACATAGCACTATGCGCACGATGAATAGGACATAGCAGAAATATTCCCGAGCAGCAAGGGCGAAATCGCGTGCGGCCAGCCATAGGCCGTGCAATGAGCTACGTTCGATCTCTTCCCAAGAGAGCTTGGTTGCCAGATGTTCCACTTAATTGATAAGAAACACATGCTTTTGAAATTGAGTGAGCTGTCCTGATGTCGTGGGCATGGAAAGACGAGACATGAGATTGCTGTCGTTTGCGGCGCGCGAAGAGCGGCGGCGTGGCTGGACGTATGAAGCGATAGGCGCGCAGAGGGGATTGTTGGGCGCAGGGGTGTTCGACATCTGCAAACGCTATGGGCGCGAAGGGGCCCAAGGGAAAGGGGGGTGGGTGCAAGGTGGGTGAGAAGCGGGCGCTGTTGGCGGAGCAGGACGCCCAGATACGCAAGCTCATGTGCGCGCAGGCGCCCTCCCGCGCCAAGGGCGATCTGAAGAAGGCGACCGTCAGCCACCTGCGCCGCCTTCTCAATTCCCCCCAACGCATCATGCGCTACTTCCAGCATCCCAAGCTCCATGATGCCGCGTAATATAAGTTCATTGGTTTCGGATCAATTAATGGGTACGGACAGGCATATCGCACCCCCTGGCCGTTTCCCTATGCCGGATTGGGTAGGGCAATCAATAGTCGCCTGCCGGGGTTTGGGCATTGCCAGGAGGCGGTAGGCACAGGGCCACATGTCCACAGAGCGTTGCCACCACATGCCCGATATAAAGATTGTATGAACCCGTTCTGGCCCAAATGGCCGGTGAACGCCTACAATGTCCATAGGGTAGATACTTGTGCAGGGGAGGAGAAAAAGATGATCACGGGTATTGTCGGTCAAGCAGGTTGGATGGGGATGCAGCGCGGCATGGAAGGGGTGCGTCAGAACGCCAGCGAGATCGCCAGCATCAAGCAGATCGAGGGGTCATCAGTACGCGATATCAGCGCGCCCTTGATCGATCAGAGTCTCAATGTGCGTCAGGTCGAGGCATCGGCCAAGGTCTTACAGTCCTCGGTCGATCGCCTGGATCATTTGATCGATTTGCGGGCCTGAATCGTCCTCTCATAAAAGGCCAATAGCCGGTCGGCCAGCACGGGGGCCGACCACTCATGGGCATGGGCCACCGCTTCGCACGAGAGACGTGCCCGCAACTCAGGGTCGGTGAGCAGGCGCACCGCCTTGGCAGCGAAGTCGACCTCATCATCCTCGGCGATGAGTGCACCTCTGCCGTCGCCGAGGACCTCCTTGGTCCCCATGATCGCCGTCGAGACCACGGGCACCCCGAGCGCCATGGCCTCGAGCAATACCAATCCCTGGGTCTCGGTGCGCGAGGCAAAGAGAAAGGCTGCCCCCGCGCGGTAGCAATTCTCTAGGCTCCCATCGCGATTGAGGTAGCCCAGAAACAGGGTGTTATCGCCAAGTCCGAGCTGGATGCTGAGCTGTTCAAGCTCGCGCCGCGCCGGGCCCTCGCCAGCGATCACGAGCAAGACATCCGGAACCTCGCGCTTGATCCGTACCAAGGCGCGCAGGATGAAGTCGATGTTTTTCTCGAAGGCCAGGCGACTGACCAAGACCAGCACCGGACGCTCGGGCGGGATCCCATGCAGCGCCCGAAAACGCTGGCCATCCCCCTGACTGAACTGTTGCAGATCGATGCCGGTAGGGATGACTTCAGCCGGCGTGCGGATACCATAGGCCCGCAATATATCGAGCATCGCCTGGGAAGGCACGACAAGGGCATCGACCTTATTGCACTGAGCTGCCGAAAAATGGCGCGCCGCGTTGCGCATCCAGTGTGCCGGCAGCCAGGGGAGATAATGATGGAGATATTGCTCGAAAAAGGTGTGATAGCTCTCGATCACGGGCAGCCCGAGCCGACGAGCCATGGCCAGCCCAGTGTAATGGGCGACGAAGGGTGTCTGAATATGGACGAGATCGAAGGCATATCCCCGCAGACGCTCGGTGAGCTGGCGAATCCGCAAAGGCTTGAGTATACGGTCCTCGGGGTCGATGGGCAGATACCGCGAGGGGATACGGATGATCTCGAAGTCTTCGGGGGCCGCGGTGCCATACTCGGGCGCGATCAGGGTGACCTGGTGACCTTTGGTGCCAAACTCGCGCGCAAAGGTCTGGATCGAGGTTGAAACCCCGGTCACCCGCGGAAAATAGACGTCCGAGATCATCAGAATACGCATGGCTCATTCATCCAGGGCTGAAAAATCTTTTAATGATACCGGATTAAGACCGATTCTGTATCCTGCGTGGATGAATGATTCCAGGCGCTGCGACAAGCCAGGTGTAAGAGGCGAGCAGTCAAGGCGAAGGGGGGCTTGTCACTGAACCGTCATCTTTTGCGCATAAGATGGCAACTGCTTTTGCAGAGAATAACGGCACTCCCTTAGTTATCCATTGCATGGAGATCAAGGTCCCATGAAGAATTCCCTGATTGCAGCTGCTGTGACCCTTGCCGCGAGCTCGGCGTTCTCTGTCCCGGCCCTGGCCCGTGACAACCTCTATATCGTCGGTTCTTCAACCGTGTTCCCCTTCTCGACCGCAGTGGCCGAGGCCCTCGGGCGCAGCAAAAAGGGCATCAAGACCCCTAAGGTTGAGTCCACTGGGACCGGCGGCGGCATGAAGCTCTTTTGCGCTGGTGTCGGCGTCGATCATCCCGACATCACCAACGCCTCCCGCCAAATGAAGGCGAGCGAGTATGAGACCTGCCAGTCCAATGGGGTCAAGGAGATCACCGAGGTCAGGATCGGCTTCGATGGCATCGTGATTGCGAATTCCAAGAACTCCGGGCGCTGGGAACTGAGCCTCAAGGATATCTATCTTGCGCTGGCCAAGGACGTTCCAGATGGCAAGGGCGGCTTTCAGCCCAACCCCTATAAAAAATGGAATGAGGTCAATCCCGATCTGCCCGAACTCAAGATTGAGGTCCTGGGTCCCCCCCCCAACCTCGGGCACGCGCGATGCCTTTGTTGAGCTCGCAATGGAGGGCGGCTGTAACACCTTCAAAGAAATCAAGGATCTGAAAAAGACCGACGAGAAGAAGCATAAGGCGGTCTGCCAAGGGATCCGCGAGGATGGGGCCTATATCGAGGCGGGTGAGAACGACAACCTGATCGTGCAAAAGCTGGTCGCCAACCCCAGTGCCCTGGGGATCTTCGGCTATAGCTTCCTGGATCAGAATACCGACAAGCTCCAGGGCTCGAAGATCAAGGGAGTTGAGCCGACCTATGAGACCATCTCGACAGCTAAATATCCGATCGCGCGCTCGGTGTATTTTTATGTCAAGAACGCGCACCTCGATACCTTCCCGGCGATCAAGGATTATGTCACTGAGTTCACCAGCGACAAGGCCTGGGGACCCAATGGCTATCTGGCTGACAAGGGCCTGATCGCCTTGCCGGATGAAGATCGTAAGGCAGAGGCACAAAAGGCTCGCGCCTTCACCCCGATGGCGAAACCTGCTCACTAACCCAGTCTGCTCCAGCAGTATGGATTAGGGTCCTCTTCAGGACGCCGATGCCCAGCCGGGCATCGGCTTTCGTTCCCGGAGACAATGAGGTCTCGATGTCTAACTGGCTACTCCTGCTCATTGTGCTCGTCATCATGGCCTTGGCCTATCAGCTCGGTCGCCGGCGTGCTATCGCGCGCGTAGGTGGGCCACACCAGGTCAAGCATCTCCACTCATTGCCTGGCTATCATGGTTTCTATGCTGCACTCTGGGCCGGTATTCCGGCCTTATTTATGATGGGCCTGTGGATCGGTTTTCAGGATCAGGTCATCATCACCCTGCTGACCCATGCCCTTCCTCCTCAGCAGGTTGAAGGTCTCTCGGCGGGTCAGTTGAATCTATTGATTAGCGATATCCGCAGCCTGGCGACAGGCAATATCGTCTCAGCCCAGGTTACAGCCGAGCTCCAGGCCGCGGCAGATTATTACAATCATTTACATGAGATATCCCGCATCGCGATGTGGGTCGTCGTCCTGGCCCTAGCAGTGGGGGCCATGCTTGCGGTGTGGTTGCAGATCCACCCCCATCTGCGGGCACGCAATCGGGTCGAATCGATCATTCTCACGATCATGATCGTATGTTCCTCGATTGCGATCCTGACCACCCTGGGGATTGTGCTCTCGGTGGTCTTCGAGTCGATCCGTTTTTTTAATCTGATCTCACCGCTTGAATTTTTCTTCGGCACCAACTGGAGCCCGCAGATCGCCTTGCGCGCCGACCAGGTCGGTGCCTCGGGCTCCTTCGGCGTTATCCCGCTGTTCGTCGGTACCTTGGTGATCTCGGCCATTGCCATGCTGGTCTCCGTGCCGATCGGTCTATTGTCGGCCATCTATCTCTCTGAATATGCGAGCAGGCAGGTACGGGCGACCGCGAAGCCTGTCCTCGAGGTCCTGGCCGGTATTCCGACCGTGGTCTATGGCTTTTTTGCAGCCCTGACCGTTGCGCCCATGATCCGTGGTTTAGGCACCTCAATGGGGCTTGACGTCGCTTCGGAAAGCGCGCTTGCGGCGGGACTCGTCATGGGCATCATGATCATCCCCTTCGTATCGTCGCTCTCGGACGATGTGATCAATGCCGTGCCCCAGGCGATGCGCGATGGCTCCTATGCCCTTGGTGCCACCCGATCCGAGACCATCCGGCGCGTGATCATCCCCGCGGCCTTGCCGGGGATCGTGGGCAGCATCTTGTTGGCGGTCTCACGCGCCATCGGTGAGACCATGATCGTGGTCATGGCCGCGGGTCTGTCGGCGAATCTAAGCATCAACCCGCTCGACAGCCTGACTACGGTCACGGTCCAGATCGTGACCCTGTTGACGGGCGACCAGGAGTTCGACAGCCCTAAAACCCTAGCCGCCTTCGCTCTGGGGCTCACCCTGTTTGTGGTGACGCTTGCGCTCAATGTGGTCGCCTTGTCGATCGTCCGCAAATATCGGGAACAGTATGAATAAGCCAGCGCTGGAAACGACGCCGCTCATGCGGCGCAACACCGTTGACATCGTACGCGCCTCGTTGAAGCGCCGCTATGCTCGCGAACGGCGCTTTCGCCTGCTCGGCGCCACCGCGGTCATCCTTGGCCTGATCTTTGTCGCCTTGCTGTTCGCCGACATCATCCTCAAGGGCTATACGGCTTTTCAGCAGACCTATGTCCGGCTGCCGGTCACCCTGGATGCTGAGGCGATCGATCCCGAGGGCACGCGTTCGCAGGAGGTGATCGCAGATGCCGATTACATGGAATTGATCCGCAATGCCCTGTACCAGCTCTTTCCTGAGGTGACCGACCGGCGTGAGCGGCGCCTGCTGACCTCCATGATCAGCGTCGGGGCGCCTCAATTGGTGCGCAAGCATGTCCTCGCCCATCCCGAACAGATCGGAACTACCCAGGAGCTCTGGATCTTGGCGGGGGCTGATATCGATATGTTGATCAAGGGGCATATCGATCGCCGGCTCCCCGAATCCGAGCGGCGGGTCAAGGACCAGATGCTCAGCTGGATCAGCCGTCTAGAGGCCGAGGGGCGCGTCGCCAAACGCTTCAATACCCTCTTTTTTACCAATAGCACCTCCCGCGAACCAGAGCTCGCGGGGATTGCCGGCGCCTTGATGGGGTCGTTTTATACCCTGCTCTTGACCCTGATCCTATCATTCCCGATTGGGGTCGGGGCTGCGGTCTATCTGGAGGAATTTGCCTCGCGCAACCGCTGGAACGATCTGATCGAGGTCAATATCAACAACCTGGCTGCCGTGCCCTCGATCGTCTTTGGTCTCTTGGGCCTGGCGGTCTTTATCGGCTTCTTCGGGGTGCCGCGTTCAACACCCCTGGTGGGGGCGCTGGTGTTGACCCTCATGACCCTGCCGACCATCATCATTGCCAGCCGGGCAGCGCTCAAATCCGTACCACCCTCTATCCGCGAGGCGGCACTCGGGGTGGGGGCCTCGCCCCTCCAAACCCAGTTTCATCATGTCCTGCCGCTGGCCATGCCGGGGATGCTGACCGGCACCATCATCGGGATGGCCCAGGCCTTGGGTGAGACGGCACCCCTGCTTATGATCGGCATGATCGCCTTCATCGTCGATATCCCGCATGGTTTCACGGATATGGCCACCGTGCTGCCGGTCCAAATCTACCTGTGGGCCGATAGCCCAGAGCGCGGCTTTGTCGAGCGCACCTCAGCGGCGATCATGGTCTTGCTGGCCTTTTTGTTTGCGATGAATCTGGCCGCCGTCTTGTTACGCCGTCGTTTTGAGCGGCGCTGGTAGGTATGGCTCTGCGGTGAGAGCGCGCTTTGTCAATGACATCTCCTTTCGGTGCTGGTGTGCTGAGCATCCCGCGGCCTGATGAATTTCAGACGAGGCATTCGCTGTAGATGAACACCATGGAAACAATGAGCAAAACGACTGAGGCGATCAGTTCGGCTGAATTGGCGCAAGAGCGGGTATCCCGCCAGACCGTCGGCGATTTTACAGTCCCGAACCCCAGAATGACCTGTCGGGATGTCGAGGTTTGGTACGGACCTAAACAAGCGATCAGGGGTGTCAGCCTCGACATCGGCCGAAACGAGGTCTTGTCGATGATCGGGCCTTCGGGTTGCGGCAAATCGACCTTTCTGCGCTGTCTCAACCGGATGAACGATACCATCCCTGGCTGCCGCGTCACCGGGTCGATCAAGCTTGACGATCAAGATATCCATGACAAAAAACTCGATCCGGTCTTGTTGCGCGCGCGGGTAGGGATGGTCTTCCAGAAACCCAATCCCTTCCCCAAGTCGATCTATGAGAACGTCGCCTATGGGCCGCGCATCCACGGGCTGACCAATAGCAAGGCCGAGCTCGATGAGCTGGTGGAGAGCAGTCTGCGCAAGGCGGGGTTATGGGATGAGGTCAAGGATCGGCTCGACCAGCCGGGGACGGGCCTCTCCGGCGGTCAGCAACAGCGCCTCTGTATCGCTCGCACCATCGCGGTCTTACCTGAGGTGATCCTGATGGACGAGCCCTGCTCGGCGCTCGATCCCATCGCCACCGCTATCATCGAGGAACTGATCGATGAGCTGCGCGCCAATTATTCGATCGTCATCGTCACCCACTCGATGCAGCAGGCAGCGCGGGTCTCCCAGCGCACGGCCTATTTCCATCTAGGTGACTTGATCGAGGTGGGAGAAACCAACCAGATCTTCACCAATCCTCAGCACAAACTGACCGAGGACTACATCACCGGTCGTTTTGGTTGAGGATAGGGGAGGGGTGGATGAACGAGCAAGAAGGCAAACAGCCAGCGACCGATTTGCTGGCCGGGCATACGGTCCGGCGCTATGACCAAGAGCTGGCTCGGCTGCACACCATCATCTTGCAGATGGGTGAACATGTGAGCGAGCAGGTACAGGCGGCAGTCAAGGCATTGCTCGATGACGACGACTATCAGGCCTATCGGGTACTCGATCGTGAGCCCCAGATCGACTATCTGTCGCTCGATGCCGATGAAGAGGTGTTCCGGCTGATCGTGCGCCGGCAACCGGCCGCGGTCGATCTGCGGATCGTGATGGCCCTCTCCAAGATCACCGCTGAGTTTGAACGCGCGGGTGACAAGGCGGCGCGCATCGCCCATCAGGTCATCGAGTGGATCCAGGAGACCGATGTGCTCGTCGAGCCGGTGCGGGCTGCCTTTCAGTCGCTCAATGAACAGGCCATCGGCATGTTCGAGCGCAGCCTACGTGCCGTTGCCACCTTCGATGTCAGTCAGTCGCTGGCGATCTTCGAGAAAGAGCCTGAACTCGATCGAGCGGCGCGTGCGCTGCGCGAATTGCTCAGCGATCCTGCTCAGGGGGGCCTGGCCTCACGCTACGCGATCACCTTGTTCTACTGCGCCCAGGCGCTCAAACATATCGGCAGACATGCATCAAATATCGCCGAATTGGTGATCTATGTCGCGCTTGGCCAGGATGTTCGCTACCGCAATCGCGAGATCCTGATCGAGACCCTGCGCCATCGCGGCTATTGAGTGCATTGTCCTCATTAAGCATCGATCTTTGGCCGCAAGTCCGCTAAGCTGTCTTCTAGTTGACGACCTAGAGCGGTTGATGCGGGATGAGCGAAACACTAAAGATGCTGTTTGCCGAGGCGATGCGGCTGAGCCGTGATGGGCGCTGCACCGAGGCCACGGCCCTGATCCAGCGCGGTCTTCATCTCGCGCGTCCACCGGCCTATGTCGCCCACGGGCGCTCAGCGCGAAACCCGGCGCATCGCACCATCGCAGGCGATTTCGAGTTCGTTGAGGACGTAGCGCCAAGCGGCGGTTTCATTATCCATGGCCGCTATAGTCATGGACGGGATGCCTGTGATTATCGCCTCTATCTGCCACCCAGTTGCAGTACATCCGGGCGTGCCCGTGCCCTCATCGTGATGCTGCACGGTTGCCAGCAGGATGCCACGGTTTTTGCCCGTCTGACACGGATGGACCATCTGGCCGATGAAGGGGGCTTTATCGTCCTTTATCCAAGTCAGGCACGCGCTGCCAATGCGACTGGTTGTTGGAATTGGTTCCTACCCGAGCATCGGCAGCCCGATCATGGTGAGGCGTCCCTGCTGGCGGCCCTAGCCGGGGAGGTCGCGCAGCGCTACGCGATTCATCCAAAACGCTGCTATGCCGCCGGACTCTCAGCAGGCGCGGCGATGGCCCTGACCCTGGCAGCGGTCCAGACAGGACGCTTTGCTGCGGTCGGGGTGCATTCGGGACTTCCCCATGGTCTGGCACATGATCAGATGTCCGCTCTGGCCCTGATGCGTCAGGGTCCAGCGGCGATGGGCGATATCCCCGTTCTGCCGGTTGCGATCCCGGTCATCGTCTTCCAGGGCGATGCCGATGGGCGGGTCAATCCACGCAATGCCGAAGCTATCATCCATCAGGCGCTTGGCGACCTTGCCGGAGGGGGTGTTCAGTTACGCGCAGACACCCAGGACACCCACCCGGAAAAAGGCGCAGCATGTTCGGTCACCTCCTACCGAGATCCCCAGGGGCAGCTACTGGCTGAGCTTTGGCTGGTTCGCGGCGGCGGGCATGGCTGGTTCGGCGGGGACCCACAGATGGCGTTCGCCGAACCCCAAGGCCCTGATGCCTCGCGCGAGATGCTACGCTTCTTCTTCGCTGTCTCAGGCATTCATCATGACGAATGATCGTCCAAAAAGACACCGCCTGACTGGGTCTGGGTCTCGGCAAGATGGGCGCCGCTGGGGGAGGACTGGGCTGCGGTTCGTCCAAGGCGATCCGTGCTGAGACGGCCGGTACGCTGGGCTTCGGCCACCAGGCGCGAGGTGGCCAGGATGCGCGGGACATACTGGCGGGTTTCATCAGGTAGATCGAGCGACCAGAAATCCGTCGGTTTGCCTTGGCGGCGGTTGTTTTCGATCGCCGTACTGATGCACTTGGGCCCGCAATTATAGGCAGCCAAGGCCAGCTCCCAGTCGCCGTCGAAACGGCGATGGAGCTGTTCCAGATAATCCAGGGCCGCACGGGTTGAGGCGGTCACGTCGCGCCGCTCATCGAGCGTCTCATCCAGGCGCAGGCCCATCTCGCGCGCCGTGGTGGGGATGAATTGCCACATGCCGGCGGCGGCCTTGGGTGAGGTGGCCCAGGGATCATAGCGACTTTCGACATAGGGTAGGATCGCCAATTCCATCGGCAATCCCCGCCGCTCGATCTCGGTGACGATCAGCGGCAGATAGGGCGAGGCGCGTTCGGTGAGCCGCTCGACGGCCCATGGGTCGCGGCGAAGGCGCTCGAATAGGGCATCGACCCGCTCATTGGCCTGAAGATCGAGGCGCATCCCGGCACGTACCCGTTGCCACAGATCACCGCTCGCAACGCCACGCCCAACGATCCGCCCCCGCTCCCGAATGACCACGTCCAATGCGGGTCTGACATAACCATACTCACGGGCCGAGACTGAGCCTGTATAGTATGAATCCATCAGCGTATTCGGGTCGTGCTGGCTCGCACAACCGCTGAAAAAAGGCAGGGCAAGGGTCGAAAGGACCCCCACGACGGCCCGTAAACGCCTGGATTTTGGCATGGCAACCCCGTTTAATTAATTTAAGTGCTTGATTGATATGGATTTTGTTAAAAGAGCCAGGCTATCATAACCCAAGAACCCAACCAAACTCCAGGTATCAAGGGCATGAAACTCGGGTCGCGCTCTTGGCGAATGGCAAAGACAAGGGGACAAGGACACAGCTTGCGGTTACCATGCGCGTCCAAAGAGGCCCCATGCTATGAGAGATCGTTTCTCATCCGATCGGCTTGATGGCTTGCAGGCCTGGTACCGCTCCACACTCGGCATGGCGGTGGCGCGCATTGAATGTGCCTGTGTGCAGCGCTTGCTTACCAATGTCTTTGGCTACTACCTGGTCCAGGTTGGCCCCCCCAATGTATATGGCGAGGCGCTGGCCATCAGTCGTATCCGCCAGCGTATCCTCATCAGCCCCTTCTCCTTGGCGCCGAGTGGAGAGGGGATGTGTATCCTGAGCGATCTATCAGCACTGCCCCTGGCCTCAGATAGCGTGGACGCCATCCTCTTGCCGCATGTCCTAGAACATTGTCCTCAGCCGCGGGCGGTCCTGGCTGAGGTTGAGCGGGTGCTCATCCCCGAGGGACGGCTGGTGCTTACGGGGTTCAATCCGCTGGGCCTCTGGCGGCTGAGCCGTTTGTGGCGTCCAACGGACGGCTATCCGCCAGGCCGTTTTTACTTGGCGGCTCAGGTCGAGCATTGGCTAAGCGAGCAGGGGTTCGAGATCGAGTCGCGGGATTATGCGCTCTTTGGCTCTCCTCTAGGCCGGCATGCCCAGTCCATTGAAGACCTTGGACGGCGATTTTGGGCGCCTCTTGGAGGGCTGTATGCGATTCGCGCTGTCAAACGGGTAGCCACCCTGACCCCGATCAAACCCTATCGCTGCGAGCGTCATGTCCTGCTGCCGAGCGGGGCCATGCGCCCCATAGTGCGCGGCTGATGGATTGCATCTGGGTCGAGGCCTTCACCGACGGCGCCTGTAAAGGGAATCCTGGGCCGGGTGGCTGGGGGGTGGTGCTGCGCTGGCAGGGGCATGAAAGGGAGCTCTATGGCGGGGAGCCGGAGACCACCAACAACCGTATGGAATTGATGGCGGTGATCATGGCCCTGGAATCGCTCAAGCGTCCGGTCTGCATCCGCATCGCGACCGATTCGCGCTATGTCCAGCAAGGGGTGACCGCCTGGCTCCCGCGCTGGAAACGCAACGGCTGGCGTACTGCTGACCGTCAACCGGTCAAAAACCGCGATCTATGGGAGCGGCTAGATCATCACTGTGCCAGACACCAGATCGAATGGCACTGGGTGCGCGGCCATGCGGGCCATCCGGACAATGAACGCGCCGACCGATTGGCAAGGCTGGGCGTGCACTCTGTTCTTTGAGGTGGGGTCGAGATGCGTCAGATTGTGCTAGACACTGAGACGACTGGTCTTGAACCGTGCGAAGGCCATCGGATCATCGAGATCGGGTGTATCGAGCTGATCGACCGGCGACTGACCGGTAATAATTTTCATCTCTATCTCAACCCCGAGCGGGCGATCGATCTGGATGCAGTCAATGTCCATGGCATCACCGCTGAGTTCCTTGCCCAGAAGCCCAAATTTGCCGAGATCGCCGAATCCCTGCTCGACTATCTGCGCGGGGCTGAGCTGATCATCCATAACGCTGCTTTCGATGTAGCCTTTTTGGATCATGAATTGCAGCTATGGAAGGGCGAGTCGGCACCGCGGGTCGCTGAGCTTTGCGGGATCTGCGATACCCTGAGCCTGGCGCGTCAGCTCTTTCCGGGGCAGCGCAATAGCCTCGATGCCCTGTGCAAACGCTACGCCATCGACAATTCCAAGCGGATCGCCCATGGCGCCCTTCTCGATGCCGGGCTCTTGGCCGAGGTCTATCTGGCGATGACCGGTGGTCAGGTCGCGTTACATCTGGGCGATGAGCTCAGGCGTGACCCTGGGGCCGGGCGTGGTCTTGGCTCGCGTGGGCACATCGACCCACAGCGTCCACCCCTGCGGGTAGTGCGGGCAAGCGACGAAGAGGAGATGGCCCATCGCGCTCGCCTGGCGGCGATTGAGGCAGCAAGCGGGCAATGCGTTTGGTTGAGCGAGGATCGCTCTGTCTGAAACAGGCTAGCGTTGCTGTTGATGGCGGCAGGGACCCATGCTGTTGGCGATGGACTCCAGCGCCGCCAGGTCGAGCAGACGGACATGCTTGCGCTCGACATGGACCAGCCCATCGTCTTGAAACCGGGTGAATAGGCGACTGACGGTCTCGACCGCCAACCCGAGATAGTTGCCGATCTCATGTCGCGACATGCTGAGATAAAAATCGGTGGCCGATAGCCCCCGTCGGCGCAGACGGCGCGAAAAATCGAGCAGAAAGGCTGCCAGTCGCTCCTCAGCGGTCTTTTTGCCGAGTACCAGCAGCATATCTGTGTCGTGGCCGATCTCTTTGCTCAGCAAACGATACATCTGATGTTGGAGACTAGGGATGATGGCGGTCAGCTCTTCGAGCTGGCCAAAGGGGATCTCGCAGATGGCCGAGGTCTCGAGGGCGCTCGCTGAGCAGGCGTGGATCCCCTTGTCGATCCCATCCAGACCGATGAGCTCACCTGGCAGATGAAAGCCCAAGACCTGCTCGCTGCCATCAGGCGTCGGGGCGAAGGTCTTGAGCGAGCCGGTCTTGACGACAAACAACGAGCGGAAGCGCTCACCCTCCTCAAAGAGCTTATTGCCGCGTTGCAAGGGGCGGGAGCGGCGGATGATCTCATCGAGCCGTTCGACATCTTCAGAGGCCAAGCCCATCGGCAGACAGAGCGACGACACGGTGCAGTTGCGGCAGGCGACGCGGATGGATTCGATCGAGATCACGCTATGCTGGCTCAAGGTTTGACCCTCGCTCGCTTCGAGATGGATGGCAACTTGAACCCGCTATATGCCCTTGTTTTTGATCTAGATCAAGAGTTCTGGTCGGCGAACTTCCCGGCCTGCGCACCTGGCGGGCCGCGCAGAACCCCAGTGCCTGAGGCGCTGCCTAGTGCTTTCTGGATTGAGCGGCTGCGGTGATTTTGGTAGTTTGTTGAGCGAGAAGATTTTGCCCCTCCCAGCGCCATCCATCATGACCAAGTTCATCTTCATCACCGGCGGTGTCGTTTCATCGCTGGGCAAGGGTATTGCCTCGGCCTCACTCGGGGCGCTCTTGGAGGCGCGCGGTCTGCGCGTCACCATGATCAAGCTCGATCCCTATATCAACGTCGATCCCGGGACCATGAGCCCTTTCCAGCACGGTGAGGTCTATGTCACCGACGATGGCGCCGAGACCGACCTGGACCTGGGGCACTATGAGCGCTTCTTGCGCACCCGGATGGGGCGAAACAACAATTTTACCACTGGCCAGATCTATGAAAGCGTGATCCGCAAGGAACGCCGCGGGGATTATCTAGGGCGCACGGTCCAGGTCATCCCCCATATCACCGATGAGATCAAGGCCAGCATCTGCTGTGGCGCCGAGGGTGCCGATATCGCCCTGGTCGAGATCGGCGGGACGGTGGGCGACATCGAGTCCTTGCCTTTTCTCGAGGCGATCCGCCAGATGCGGGTTGAGATGGGGCCGGAAAACTCGCTTTTCATGCATCTCACCTTGGTGCCTTATATCCGGGCCTCCGGCGAGATCAAGACCAAGCCGACCCAGCATTCGGTCAAGGAGCTGCGCTCGATCGGTATCCAGCCCGATATCCTGCTCTGCCGTGCCGAACGGCCCTTGCCTGATGAGGAGCGGCGCAAGATCGCCCTCTTTACCAATGTCCCGGAGCGCGCGGTGATCTCGGCGGTCGATGCCGACAATATCTATCGTATCCCCCGCCTGTTATATGCCCAGGGTCTGGATGAATTGGTCGTGCGCCAATTCCATTTGTTGACGGTCCCCGAGGCGGATCTTGCCGAATGGGACCGGGTGCTGGATGGCTTCGATCATCCCGAGGCTGAGGTGCGCATCGGGATGGTCGGCAAATATATGAACCTCACCGAGGCCTATAAGTCGCTGTCCGAGGCCCTCGCCCATGCCGGGGTGCATACCCGAACGCGGGTCGAGATCGCCTATGTCGATGCCGAGGCCATCGAGCGGGAAGGGACAGGGTGTCTCGAGGGGTTGGATGCCATCCTGGTTCCCGGGGGATTCGGCGAGCGCGGGGTCGAGGGCAAGATCGCGGCGGTGCGCTTTGCCCGTGAGCAGCGCGTCCCTTATCTGGGGATCTGTCTCGGGATGCAGGTCGCAGTGATCGAATATGCGCGCCATGCCGCAGGGCTTGCCGGCGCCCATAGTACCGAGTTTGATCCAGATACCCCGCATCCCGTCATTGCCCTCATCACCGAATGGCGTGATGAACGCGGGCGGATCGAGCGGCGCACGGGTGCGGATGACCTAGGCGGGACCATGCGTCTGGGGGGGCAGAATTGCCGGCTCGAACCAGGCAGCCTCGCCCGCTCGGTCTATGGTCAGCCGCAGATCCGCGAGCGCCACCGTCATCGCTATGAGTTCAACAACACCTATCTGGACATCATGAAAGACGCCGGTATGCGCTTTTCCGGTTGGTCCCTCGACAATCGCCTAGTCGAGATCATTGAACTGCCAGATCATCCCTGGTTTATCGCCTGCCAGTTCCATCCCGAGTTCACCTCGACCCCCCGCGATGGTCATCCGTTGTTTCAGGGCTTCGTGCGCGCGGCTCTGGTCCAGCGCCAGTTAAACGAAGGGCGCGTACGCTGATGGAGCTTGCTAGCTTTACCGTTGGCCTAGATCGCCCGTTCTTTTTGATCGCCGGGCCTTGTGTGATCGAAAGCGAGGGCCTTGCCCAAGAGACGGCAGGGGCCTTGAAGGAGATGACTGACGCCCTCGGCATCCCCTTGATCTATAAATCATCCTTAGATAAGGCCAATCGCTCGTCGCATCAGAGCTTTCGCGGCTTGGGGTTGGAGGTTGGGTTGAAGATCTTGGAAGGCGTGCGCAGGTCGATCGGTGTGCCCGTGCTGACCGATGTCCATGAGGATACCCCTCTGGCTGAGGTCGCCGCGGTCGTCGATGTCCTTCAGACCCCCGCCTTTTTGTGCCGCCAGACCAATTTCATCCAGGCGGTCGCCCGTCAAGGCAAGCCGGTTAATCTCAAAAAGGGCCAGTTCCTCGCGCCCTGGGACATGCAGCAGGTGGTCGCCAAGGCGCGGGCGGTCGGCAACGACCGGCTCCTGGTCTGCGAGCGGGGGGTCTCCTTCGGCTATAACAACCTGGTCGTCGATATGCGCTCGTTGGTGATCCTGCGCGAGACCGGCTGCCCGGTGGTCTTCGATGCGACCCATGCGGTACAGCTTCCGGGCGTCCGAGGGACCTCTTCCGGCGGTCAGCGCGAGTTCGTACCTGCCTTGGCGCGTGCGGCGATTGCCGCTGGCATCGCCGGGCTCTTCATGGAGACCCACCCAGATCCAGACCGGGCCTTAAGCGATGGTCCCAATAGCTGGCCCCTGGGCCAGATGCGCGAGCTTTTAGAGACCCTGGTTGCGCTCGATCGCACCGTCAAATCAACGGGGTGCATCAAGCACACTGCACCGCCTACCGCCGGATCTTAAACCTGCAAGCGATTGATCCAAGGCATCATCAGGGGATGGGCCGCGCGACAGCAATGCTGGCGGTACCGCGGTATGACCGAATCATCGATCCAATCCAAGGAGTCATCCAATGTCTGAAATCGTCGATGTCCGCGCCCGCGAGGTGCTGGATTCGCGTGGCAACCCAACAGTCGAGGCCGATGTCATCACCGCCAATGGCGCCATCGGCCGCGCGATCGTCCCCTCCGGTGCCTCGACCGGTTCACGCGAGGCGCTGGAGCTGCGCGATGGCGACCCCAAGCGTTATAGCGGTAAAGGGGTAATCAAGGCCGTGTCCCATATCCAGGGTGAGCTGCGCCAGGCGATCCTGGGGATGGAAGTCGCGGATCAAGGCGCCATCGACCGACGGTTGATCGAGACCGACGGCACCGAGAATAAATCGCGGCTGGGGGCCAATGCCCTGCTAGGGGTATCGTTGGCTGCCGCCCATGCCGCTGCGCAGGAAAAGGCGTTGCCCTTGTTCATGTCTCTAGCCAGCGGACCTTATCGCCTGCCGGTGCCGATGATGAACATCATCAACGGCGGTGCTCATGCCGACAATCGCATCG
Source organism: Caldichromatium japonicum (assembly GCF_011290485.1). Taxonomy (GTDB): domain Bacteria; phylum Pseudomonadota; class Gammaproteobacteria; order Chromatiales; family Chromatiaceae; genus Thermochromatium; species Thermochromatium japonicum. Next base: position 1,230,582 of record NZ_CP048029.1, read on the forward strand.
ACTTCCAGGAGTTTATGATCCTGCCTGTGGGGGCACCGACACTGCGCGAGGCGGTGCGCTATGGCGCCGAGGTTTTCCATGCCCTGAAATCTATCCTGCGTCACCGGGGCCTGGCAACAGCGGTCGGTGACGAGGGTGGGTTCGCGCCCGATCTTCCCACCAATGAATCCGCCATTGAGATCATCCTCGAGGCGATCGATAAGGCCGGTTTCAAGGCGGGCGCCGACATCTATCTCGGTCTGGACCCGGCTGCTTCTGAGTTCTATGAGGAGGGGCGCTATCGTCTCGCGGGCGAGGGTCGAACCCTGACCAGCGATGAGCTTATCGATCTGTACGCGGATTGGGTCGGCAAGTATCCGATCCTGTCGATCGAGGATGGCCTTGCCGAGGGCGACTGGGAGGGCTGGCGCCATCTGACTGAGCGTCTGGGCAAGCGGGTCCAGCTCGTCGGCGATGATATCTTTGTGACCAATACCAAGATCCTCAGTCAAGCCATCGCCCAGGGGATCGCCAACTCGATCCTGATCAAGGTCAATCAGATCGGCACCCTGACCGAGACCCTGGATGCCATCAACATGGCTCATAACGCGGGCTATACGGCGGTCATTTCCCATCGCTCCGGTGAGACCGAGGATACCACCATCGCCGACCTGGCCGTGGCGACCCGGGCCGGTCAAATCAAGACAGGCTCGCTGTCGCGCTCCGACCGCATCGCCAAATACAATCAACTGATGCGCATCGAGGATCAATTGGCCGATGAGTCCAACTATGCTGGACGCACGGCCTTCAAATGGCTTGATCACTGAAATGCCGAGGGCGCGCTAACCGGGGACCAGGATGTATTATGGCTTGATCTTGGTATTACTCCTGCCTTTGGCTATGCTCCAGTATCGACTGTGGGTAGGTGAGGGTAGCCTGGCCGAGCTCTATAGCCTCCAGCGTGAGATCGCCTTTGAACAAGCCGAGCTTGAGCGGCTGCAAAACCGCAACCGCGCACTTCAAGCCGAGGTGGATGATTTACGCGCAGGCTCAGAGGCGCTCGAAGAGCGTGCGCGGCTGGAGCTCGGCATGATCAAGCCTGGAGAGTTTTTCATCCAGGTCATCGAGCCTCCTCGGTCTCCAGTGCAGGAGGAGCGGCCATGACGCGATTCTGGGCCGTACTGCCGGCAGCGGGGGTGGGTCGGCGCATGGGCAGCGCCATGCCCAAGCAATATCTCATGCTCGCCGGACGTCCGGTGATTGAGCACAGCCTGGAGCTCTTTGTCGGTCATCCCCGTATCCAGGGGGTCGTCGTGGCCTTGGGGCTCGAGGATGGCTATTGGGAGGGTACGGCCTATGCCCATCATCCCAAGGTGATGCGGGCCCCTGGCGGACCCGAGCGCTGTCATTCAGTGCTCAATGCCTTGGCTGTCTTGGCGCAACAGACCGCTGACGATGATTGGGTCTTGGTCCATGATGCAGCGCGTCCTTGTCTGCGGCGCGCTGATCTCGATGCATTGCTCGACGCGCTCGCCGATGACCCGGTGGGTGGGCTTCTCGGCATCCCTGTGCGCGACACCATGAAACGCGCCGATTCCGGCAGTCGGATCGCCGCGACCGTGGACCGCGCGGGTCTGTGGCATGCTTATACGCCACAGATGTTCCGCCTCGCTCTCCTGCAGCGGGCGCTGACCGAGGCCTTGGAGTCCGGCGTATTGGTCACTGACGACGCCCAGGCGATCGAGCGTCTGGGGCTTGCCCCGCGTCTGATCGAGGGTCATGCCGACAATCTCAAGATCACCCGGGCCGAGGACCTGCCGTTGGCTCGGTTTTATCTCGAACAACAGGGGCGAATATCAGGATGCTGATCGGTCAAGGTTTCGATGCCCATCGCTTTGTCGAGGGGCGGCGTCTGGTGTTGGGCGGTATCGAGATCCCCTATGAACGGGGGATGCTCGCCCACTCAGACGGCGATGTATTGATCCATGCCCTGTGCGATGCCCTCCTAGGCGCTGCTGGGTTGGGCGATATCGGACGGCACTTCCCCGATACCGATCCGGCCTATGCTGGGATCGACAGCCGGGTCTTGCTGCAGCGGGTGATTGTAGATCTGCATGGTCAGAGACTGCGGGTCCACAATGCCGACCTCACCCTGATTGCGCAGGCCCCGAGGCTCGCCCCCCATATTCCTGCCATGCGCGAGACCCTGGCCACCGATCTGCAATGCCCGCCAGCGCGGGTCAATGTCAAGGCGACGACCTTCGAGCGTATGGGCTTCACCGGCCGCGGCGAGGGGATTGCGGCCTCGGCGGTGGTACTCTTGACCGAGATCGGGGATTGAGCGGCTCCCTAGGTGCTGGCCTCCCCTGTTGGACGGCGTTTGCAGATCTGCCACAGGCGCATGGTGCGCCCCTAGGGATGGGGCTCTTGCGCGTCGAGCCGCAAGACTTTCGGGTCAGCGAGGTCCTGGGGTTTACACCGATGGGGGAAGGCGATCACTGCTGGCTGTGGGTGCGTAAGACCGGGGTCAATACCGAGTGGGTAGCGCGCCGTCTGGCTGCCCTGAGCGGCCTGCCGGTGCGGGATGTCGGCTATGCCGGTCTCAAGGACCGTTGGGCGGTGACCGAACAATGGTTCTCGCTGCCGCGCAAGCCCGGTCCTGAACCTGACTGGGGCGCGCTGGCGGGCGAGGGGATCGAGGTACTTGCCGTCCACCGCCATCGGCGCAAACTTCAGCGGGGCGCGCTCACCGGCAACCGCTTTCATATCCGCATCCGTGGGGTCCAGATCGATCCTCAGGCGCTTGCTGAACGTGTATCGGCGATCCGTGTCCGCGGTGTGCCCAATTATTTCGGCGAACAGCGCTTTGGTCTAGACGAAGACAACCTGCGACGTGCCCATGCGCTCTTTGTCGGGGACAGGCGGCGTGCGACCCCGCACCAACGCGGTCTATGGCTGTCGGCAGTGCGGGCGCAACTCTTTAACGAGGTCTTGGCCGAACGGGTGCGGCGCGGCGACTGGGATCAGCCACGGGCTGGCGATTGTCTACAGCTTGATGGAAATCGGTCCTTTTTTTGCGCTGAGCAGATCGATGAGACCCTGTTCAGGCGGGTGCTCCATTGCGATCTCCATCCGACCGGACCGCTATGGGGCAAGGGTGAACTGCCGACACGCGGTGCCGTTCAAGCCCTCGAGCTGGCTGTTGCCGCCAGTTTAACGCCCTGGCCGGAGGGTCTGGCTGTTCAGGGTCTGCACCAAGAGCGCCGGCCCCTGCGGTTAATGGCGGAAGGGCTTGTAGGCGAACAGGTCGGCGATTGCCTCGATCTGGCATTCAGTTTGCCGCGCGGGGGCTATGCGACAAGCCTTTTACGGGAACTCATTCACTGGCCGGTTTAAACCCCTACCAGGAGGTTGCATCAGAAGGTACGCCAAGGTTCTCTGGTCAGTAAAGATAAAGGGACGTGAGCAGAGATCGCATCCCCTTGCCTTTGAGGGTGAAGGAGATCAGGATGCAACCAGTGTTGCATCTGGTGGGAAGGGCATGATGGACTTCTATGAGATCTATGAGGAATTCGCCCAAAGCATGGGTGAGGTGCAGGCGCGCCTGCTGACCAAGACCCTACGGCAGATGTACGGCGAACTTCAGCAAACGGTGACCAAGGCCGAGTTTGCCGAACTCAAGGCGGTGGTTCGCGACCTCGCTGAGGCGCAGAAGCGCACCGACAAAGATTGGATGCACTGAGCGAGCGGGTCGAGGGGATCTCGCATTCGGTCGGCTATTCGCTTGAGAACGCCGCCTATAATGGATTATCCCTTATCCTGTCTACCCAGGGGATCGCTCTTCATGGACGTTTGTTACGCCGCTATCTCGGTGACTACCAGCTTATTGACAAGAAACACATGCTTTTTATAGTGGGCATGGAAAGACGAGACATGAGATTGCTGTCGTTTGCGGCGCGCGAAGGGGCCCAAGGACAAGGGGGGTAGGCGCAAGGTGGGTGAGAAGCGGGCGCTGTTGGCGGAGCAGGACGCCCAGATACGCAAGCTCATGTGCGACGGGACACCGGATGAGCTGAAGCTGCCGTTTGCGCTGTGGAGCCGGCAGGCGGTGCGGCAGTTGATCCTCGGCTGTTTTGGCATCGAGCTCAGGCCGCAGGGGGAGGGCAAGTACATGGCGCGCTGGGGATTGACGCCCCAGAAACCGATTCGGCGCGCCTATGAGCAAAGCCCGCAGGTGGGCAAGACGTCCGAGATTCGCGTCACGCACCGTCGCGAAGGCCTGTCGGTGATCTCGACGCTGACCAACCGCGGCAAGGTGCCTTGGAAGGCGTTCGCGGGGGCGATGAATGCCGACATCCTGATCGACTTCATGAAGCGGCTCGTCAAGGACGCCAGGGGCAAGAAGATCTTCCTCATCCTCGACAACCTGCGCGTGCATCACACCAAGTCGGTCAAGGCGTGGCTGGCTGCATGCGCCAATCAAATCGAGGCCTCCTCCCTCCCCCCCTACAGCCCAGCACTGAACCCCAACGAGATGCTCAAGGCCACCATCACCGCGCAGGCGCCCTCCCGCGCCAAGGACGATCTGAAGAAGGCGACCGTCAGCCAATGGCACGTTTATTGGTTGTTGATGATGAACTGATCAATCTGGAGATCATTGCCCAGTGCCTGGGTGATGAATACGAACTGGCCTTCGCCGAGGATGGCTTGCAGGCCTGGACCATGCTCGAGTCCCATCCACAGTTCTACGATGGCATCATCCTCGACCGTCTGATGCCGCGTATGGATGGGATCGAGCTCCTCAAGCGCCTCAAGGCTCACCCCAGCCTGCGCGACCTGCCGGTCATTATGCAGAGCGCTGCCGACAGCCCTGAGCAGATCGCCGAGGGACTGGCCGCAGGTGCCTGGTATTACCTAGCCAAACCCTATTCGGCTAAGGCATTGCATCGGATTGTCAGCGCTGCACTCGATGATCGCCGTACCCGCAGAGCACTGATCCAGATCGGCGCCCAGCTCCAAACCATTTTTGATCTGATCGATCAGGCACGTTTTCGTTTCCGCACCCTGGATGAGGTCCACATCCTATCCGCCAGTCTGGGACGGATGTGCCCCCAGCCCGACTTCGTCGCCCTAGGTCTATCCGAGCTCATGCTCAATGCCGTAGAACACGGCAATCTCGGGATCGATTATGCCGAAAAGGGCAGGCTGCTCGATGAAGGCATCTGGGAGGATGAGATCAGACGCCGGCTCGATCACCCCGCCCAAGCGGGACGCTATGCCTTGATCGAGGTCGAACGCCAGCCTGACCATCTGCGCTTTGTCATCCGCGATCAAGGCAAGGGGTTTGATTGGCAACGTTATCTCGATCTCGATCCGGCGCGCGCCTTCGACAGCCACGGGCGGGGGATCGCCATGGCCCGCCATCTGGCCTTTGCTAGCCTTGAGTATCGCGGGTCAGGGAATGAGGTCTGGGCCACTGTGGATCTCACCCGGCCTTGAGCCCGCTCAGACGACTCGCCTCACAAACCGCCCTCTATGGGGTGAGCAGTATCCTTGGGCGGTTTTTGAATTATCTACTCGTCCCGCTGCTCACCTATAGCTTCGACCCTGCCGAATATGGGGTGGTAGCTGAGTTTTATGCCTACCTATCCTTTTTGGCCGTTATCTCGACCCTAGGGCTTGAAACCGGCTATTTCCGCTTTCGTGCTGGTGGAGAATGGCCGCCCACAATTGTGTATGGCACGGTGCTCACCTGTCTCATCCTCGTCAATGGCCTGGGGTTTTTGGCCTTTGTATTTTGGCAAGAGCCACTCGCTGTCTTATTGCGTCATCCTGAACATCCCGAGTATATCCTCTGGTTCGCAGGGATCTTACTATTTGATGCCATCGGCGCCCTGGGATTTGCCCGTCTACGCGCCGAGGAGCGGGCGATCCGCTTTGCCGCGATCAAACTGATCGAGATCGGCGCCAATATCGCATTGACCATCCTGTTTATTGGGATTGCCCGAGCTGCCCACCTTGCTGATCCTGGTTCAGTGCTCGGTAGCCTCTGGGACCCGGGGGTTGGTATCGGTTATGTCTTTATCGCCAATCTCGCCGCTAGTCTATTGAAGCTTTTACTTCTCTCGCCCCAATTGGTAGACGGACTAGGGGGCTTTGATCTGTTGCTGTTGAGACGATTGATCGGTTATTCGCTGCCGATGGTGATCATCGGTTTGGCTGGGATCATCAATGAGACACTCGATCGTGCGGCGCTTAAATATCTTTTACCCTATGACGACGCGACCAATATGGCGCAGCTTGGGATTTATAGTGCTTGTTATAAGCTATCGATCCTGATGTCATTATTTATTCAGGCATTCCGCTATGCTGGCGAGCCATTTTTCTTCAACTATGCCAAACAACAGGATGCGCGTGCGATCTATGCGCTGATCCTGAATGGGTTTGTCATTGCCAGTGTATTTTTATTTTTGCTGGTGACCCTATATTTAGATCTCTTTCAGTATTTCGTCGGTGCAGACTATCGGTCGGGATTAGATGTGGTGCCGGTGCTGCTATTTGCCAATCTCCTGCTCGGGATCTATGTCAATCTCTCCATCTGGTACAAACTCACTGACCGCACCCTAATGGGGGCGGGTGTCTCTCTGATCGGTGCCTGGATCACCATCGGTGCCCTATTGTGGTGGGTGCCGCAATATGGCTATTGGGGTGCGGCCTGGGCGCATCTGGTCTGCTATGCGTCGATGGTGATCCTGTCTTATCTCCTTGGGCGACGTTATTACCCTGTACCCTATAACCTTAAACGGGTCTTGGGCTATATCGGGCTGGGTATAGGGCTTTATCTCCTGAGCCGTTGGCTGGTCAGTGAGGGCTGGCCGGCGCTCGGCATCGGCACGGCCTGCCTTGCCGTCTTCGGTGCTTTGGCCGGCTGGGAGATACGGCGTCTGCTCAAGGTTGCCTAGACCTTGTATTGGTAGACGACGCTCATGAGTTTGCCCGACAGGTCCTCGAGGTTGCTAGTGGCACTGACTACTTCGTCGGTGCTCTTGAGGGTCTGATTGGAAAGCATGCGGATGCTCTCGATGTTGCGATTTATCTCCTCGACCACCGCACGCTGTTCCTCAGCCGCAGTGGCGATCTGATCGTTCATATTATTGATATGCTCAACCGATTGGGTGATAGCGTCGAGCGATTGATCGGTCTCATTGGCAAGCGCTACGCTTTGCTCGGCCTGATCGTGACCCTGTTGCATCATGGCTGCGGCACTGCGCGCACCCTGCTGTAGCCGCCCGATCATCTCCTGAATCTCTTGGGTCGATTCCTGGGTACGTTGGGCAAGCGCCCGCACCTCATCAGCGACGACTGCAAACCCCCGTCCTTGCTCACCGGCGCGCGCTGCCTCGATGGCGGCGTTGAGCGCCAACAGGTTGGTCTGACCCGCGATCCCGCGGATGACATCCAGGATCTTGCCGATATTGACCGATTCATGTTCGAGCTGCTGGATGGTCCGGGCCGCTTCGCCGACACCATCGGCCAAGGCGCGGATACCGTTTACGCTATGGCGCACCACCATCCGACCTTCGCGCGCCTGATGGCTGGCCTGATGCGCAGCGTCGGCGGCAGCCGTGGTATTATTAGCGACCTCCGCGACTGTCGCCGACATCTCGTTCATAGCGGTTGCCACCATGTCGGTTTCCTGATGCTGCTGCTCCATCAGGTTATGGGAGGCATTGCTAGCCTGCACGAGCTGGGTTGCAGCGCCGGCAACACCGCTTGCCGCCTCCTGGATATGCCCCATCACGGTTGCCAGACGCGCCTGGAGCATCTTGATCGCCTGTAAGACCTCGGCGGTTTCATTGTTGCCCTTGACATGGATCGGCGAACTGAGATCCCCGCCAGCGATCTTTTTCGCTATCCGTACCGCCTCGTAGATGTTCTCAAAGATCTTGTGCGCACTGATCTGGGCGAGGATCAGGGCGAGGATCAGGGCGCCGATCCCAACCCAGATGCTACCTAGCCAGCCAGCCAGGATTGCTGCGATCCCCACCAGGGCAAAGGCCGCGCTCAGCCAGAACCTGTGGCTGAACTCCAGGTTCAAGCGCCTTGGCAGCTCTTGCAGATTGCGCGCGCGGATCTGAGCATAGAGCTGCTCGGCGGCGGCGATTTGGGCACGGGTCGGTTTGACCCGTACCGACTGATACCCTAGCAGGGTCTCACCTTCATAGACTGGTGTCACATAGGCATCCACCCAATAATGATCGCCGTTTTTGCAGCGATTTTTGACGATTCCGCGCCAGGGTTTACCCTTCTTGATCGTATCCCAGAGATCCTTGAATGCTGCCGGAGGCATGTCTGGGTGGCGGATGATATTATGGTTAGTACCTACAAGCTCTTGTTCCGTGAATCCGCTAACATCGACGAATGCCTTATTGCAATAGGTGATGATCCCCTTGGTATCGGTCGTTGAAACGATGACCCAAGAATCGCGATAGTCGCGTTCTTTCTGGGTAACAGGTAGATTGAGCTTCATGGGTTTAATTAAACAGGATTGAGGATTGATCGTTTGGATCCGCACGGCAAGGAAAACCGATTGCCGCTGTGTGCTGCGGCCATGTAGCGGGTGGCTGCTGCGCCTCGGTCCTCCCGATCCTGGCCATTGGCCCCATGTTAGCGCAACAGTGCAAACAGCGTGAATCGGATCAGCTTACAGACAGCCACGGCTATTACTGGGCTGACTAAACGCACTCTGTGGCGGCATATCCGCGCTGGGCGACTGCGGGCCCTGGGCGGTGAGCCGGGCGAGCGAACCCAGGTGGTGCTTGCTGACGTCTTGAGGCTGGCAGAGCCCCCATTCAGTGGCGAGCATACAAACCTCATCCTCGCCGCAGACCGCGGCGAACCCCAAGCCGAATGCGATCTGGCGCTCCTATTGTTCTCAGCCCAGCGTCCGCAAGAAGCTGTCTGTTGGCTTGAGCGTTCGGCCAAGCAATACTATCCGGAGGCAATGTGTTGGCTGGGGCGCTGTTATCTCACCGGCCAAGGGATCGATCGCGATCTCGACCTGGGTCTGATGTGGCTCACCCATGCCGCGGTCAAGGGGCACCCTATCGCCCGCGCCTGGGTCGGCTTCTTGCAGGGGGAAGAGGGACAGCGCCTGCTTGCCGCGCCCGAGGGTCCTCTCCTGACCCAGGCCCTCGATGAACTCGAACACCAAGTCCTGCTCGCGGCCCTCAGTCGTGACAGGACCGCTCAGGCTTGAAGGGCAGTGCTCATGCCCATCGCACCTTAGCTCTTTGTCCAGCCCCTGGGCTTCTTGAACTGGGAGGCGCAGCAGTCCACTAAATTTAGAGTAACTGGCCGGCAAGGTCTTTGCGATGGTGGGTGCTTATCACCATCGCCTTGAATGTCGCCTCGGCCCTGCTCGGCACGTCTTGCTGCGTCTATATCTCTGGCATGCAGCTTGCGGTGGACGAGGCCGATGTGGTCTTTTATCTGTTCTATCACGTCCTGGGTGATGTAGGTAGGCTTTATGAAACAGCTCGGGGCGCTGCTGAGACGAGTCCCGCATGGTCGGCAGGGGCGTTCGACTGTTGAGGGCAGCCTGGGGCAAAGGATGACGCGCTCCACCATGCCGTTGGTCTGCGGGAAAGTGTGCTCGGCCAAGATGTCAATTGGCTCGTCGCTGGCGGCAATCTTCGCCCGGATTGATGGCGTGGTGCGGGCGCCCTTGGGCAGTCGGACCAGCATGGCGCATCCTCCACAGGATGCTGCCCGTCATGAGGTCACCGCACCTGCGCGGTATGATGCATACGGGATCTTGCATCACTCCCAAGAGGCATATAAAATTACATACTCTAAACCGAAAGGCGCGTAGCTCAGTTGGTTAGAGCACCACCTTGACATGGTGGGGGTCGTTGGTTCAAGTCCAATCGCGCCTACCAAACCCCGGCTGTCAGCCTCTAAGCGCCCCGCTTTCAGCACGCCGCGGCTGAGAGTTGTTCCGCAATAGGCTGATGGCTTTTTTTATTGGCCGAGCCGCCTTCTTAGAGCTGACCAGATCTTCAAAGCCATCAGCAACCGCCAGACTCAAGATGCCTCTGATCACACTTCCCGATGGCTCGCAGCGGTCTTTTGCCCAGCCGGTGACGGTCCAGGAGGTCGCCGCTGCCATCGGACCTGGGTTGGCCAAGGCCGCCCTTGCCGGGCGCGTCAACGGTCGTCTCGTTGATCTCTCTTATGTCATCGAGCAGGATGCCGAGCTTGCCCTCCTCACCTTTAAGGATGAGGAGACCGCGCTTGAACTCCTGCGTCATGACGCCGCCCATGTCATGGCCCAGGCAGTGCAGGAGCTCTATCCAGGGACCCAGGTGACCATTGGGCCAGCGATCGAAAACGGTTTCTATTATGACTTCGCGCGTCCTGAACCCTTCAGCCCCGAGGATCTCGAGCACATCGAGGCGCGCATGCACGAGATCGTCAAGCAGGATCTGCCCATCGTGCGCGAGGTCATGGAGCGCGAGGCGGCCAAACGGCTGTTTGCCGAGATCGGCGAGCACTATAAGGTCGAGATCATCGATGAGTTGATCCCCGAGGGCGAGAAGGTCTCGATCTATCGTCAGGGTGACTGGTTCGATGTCTGCCGCGGTCCGCATCTCCCGAGCACTGGGCGCTTGGGGCACGGCTTTAAGCTTCTCAAGGTCGCCGGGGCCTATTGGCGAGGCGATCCACGCAACCCGATGCTCCAACGCATCTATGGCACCGCATGGCGCAACAAGCAGGAGCTCGATGAGTATCTGCACCGTCTCGCCGAAGCCGAACGGCGCGATCATCGTAAGCTCGGCAGACAGCTCGATCTCTTTCATTTTCAGGACGAGGCCCCGGGGATGGCCTTTTGGCACCCCAAGGGGCGATTGGTCTATCGGCTGATCGAGTCCTACATGCGCGAGCGACTTGCCGAATACGGCTATCTTGAGGTCGAGACCCCGCAGGTGCTGGACCGGTCGCTTTGGGAGCGCTCGGGTCATTGGGACAAGTTCGCCGCAGCCATGTTCACGACCCGGCTCGATGAGCGCGACTTTGCGGTCAAGCCGATGAACTGCCCGGGACACATCCAGATCTTCAACCAAGGGGTCAGGAGCTACCGCGATCTGCCGTTGCGCATCGCTGAATTTGGCGTGGTCCATCGCAATGAGCCCTCTGGGACCCTGCATGGGCTCATGCGCGCCCGTCGCTTCACCCAGGACGATGCCCATGTCTTTTGTACCGAGGACCAGCTCCAGACCGAGGTCGGCACCCTAATCGAGATGGTCTTTCGGACCTATCGTGACTTTGGTTTCGACCAGATCGAGCTTGCGCTTTCGCTGCGTCCCGAGCAGCGGGTCGGGTCCGATGCGCTGTGGGATAAGGCGGAGGCGGCGCTCGCCCAGGCCCTGAGCGACAAGGGACTGGACTATCGCATCCAGCCTGGGGAAGGCGCCTTCTATGGACCCAAAATCGAGTTCACCCTGCGCGATAGCATCGGGCGCGCCTGGCAATGCGGAACCATCCAGGTCGATTTCGCCATGCCTGAGCGTTTAGGGGCCTCCTATGTCGCCGAGGATAATACCCGCCGCACGCCGGTGATGATCCACCGCGCCATTCTGGGCTCGATGGAGCGCTTTATTGGGATCTTGATCGAACACTATGCGGGTGCCTTTCCAGTATGGCTGGCACCTGTGCAAGCAGTCGTGCTCAATATCACCGATCGCCAGGCAGATTATGCCCTGAATGTCACTAACACCTTGCGCGATAAGGGGTTTCGCGTCGAGGCCGACTTGAGAAACGAAAAGATCGGCTTTAAAATCCGCGAGCATACCCTGCAACGGGTCCCCTATCTGCTTGTGGTCGGGGATCGTGAGGTCGAATCGCATGGGGTCGCGGTCAGGGATCGCCAGGGTCAGGACCTCGGCACCCTGAGCCTGGATGCCTTTGGCGAACAGCTTCGCCAGGCATCCCGAGCGCGCAGCCTAAGCGCTTAAACGGAAATAGACCGCACTTTATCGTTTGCTTCTTGGAGGAACCCGCAATCGCTGTACCACCCAAGAAAAACCGGGTCAACCGGGAGATCACCGCGCCAGAGGTGCGTTTGATCGGCGCGGAGGGCAATCAGATCGGAGTTGTCAGCACGCGTGAGGCGCTGGCGATGGCCGAAGAAGAAGGGCTTGATCTCGTTGAGATCGCACCCAACTCCGATCCACCGGTGTGCCGTCTGATGGATTTTGGCCGTTTTCTGTTCGATCAGAAAAAGAAAAAAAGTGAGGCCAAAAAGCGGCAAAAGCAGGTTCAGGTCAAGGAGATCAAGTTTCGCCCAGGGACGGACGAAGGAGACTATCAGGTCAAGCTACGCAACCTGACCCGTTTCCTCAACGATGGGGACAAGGCCAAGGTCACGATGCGCTTCCGGGGACGCGAGCATGCCCATCGCGATCTAGGGTTGGAATTGCTCAAGCGGATCGAGATGGATCTCGCCGAGATCAGCGTCGTTGAGCAGCAGCCGCTGATGGAAGGCCGACAGATGGTGATGGTCTTGAGCCCCAAAAAGAAATAGCGGCGATCAGGCGTATTCTCAGACAGCAATCGAAGCAAATGACATCGGGCGCCGGACGGCGCCCGATCTTATTTAGCCGATCGGTCTGTCAGGGACCCCGAGCCGTCTGAATGAGTCCATATCAATCGCGGAGTAAAGCATCCCATGCCCAAGCTAAAGACCAACCGGGGGGCGGCAAAGCGTTTTCGTTTGACCGCCTCTGGTGCGATCAAGCGCAATGCCTCGCATCGCCGTCATATCCTGACGAAGAAATCAAGCAAGCGGAAGCGTCAATTACGCGCTCCCCATATGATCCATCCTTCGGATCTGCGCGCGGCGCGACGGATGATTCCTTATTGCTGATCCTACCGACAGGAGAATTCGAAGATGCCCAGAGTCAAACGCGGCGTCACCGCCCATGCGCGGCATAAAAAGATCCTAAAACAGGCCAAGGGGTATTACGGCGCCAGGCGTAAAGTCTTTCGCGTCGCCAAGCAGGCCGTCATTAAGGCCGGTCAATATGCCTATCGCGACCGGCGTCAGAAAAAGCGCGAGTTCCGTGCGTTATGGATCGTGCGTATCAACGCGGCGGCACGCGAGCATGGTTTATCATACAGCCGCATGATCGATGGGCTCAAAAAGGCTGGTGCTGTCATCGACCGCAAGGTACTTGCCCACCTTGCCTATTACGATAGCACTGCCTTCGCGGCCCTAGCTGCACAAGCCAAATCCGCCCTGGCTCAAGTCTAAAGCTCTGGTCATTCCTGATCGCGAGCACAGCTCTGCCTTCGGCGCGGTGCTTTCCCAGGAGGGTCTTATTCAGGGGTCTGATCGCGCTCTGATGTGTCTCGCGAGGATTGGCTTGTTTGCCGTTTTCCTTGGCCAGTAACAGGGCCTGCGGGCCAGGTGCTGTTTGATCTAGCGCCTGGTCCGGGCATTTATCACGCGGAGTAGATCATGTCCGAACAGAGTCCGCTTGGGGTTCAAAAAATCCAGTCGGCGGCTTTGGCTGCCATCGCCCAGACAGAAGATCTGGCAGCGCTCGATCAAGTGCGTGTGCGCTATTTGGGTAAGCATGGTGAGCTGACTGGCGTCCTCAAACAGCTCGGTACCTTGCCCCCCGGTGAGCGCCCTGCAGCAGGCCAGACGATCAATCAAGCCAAGGAGACCATTCAACAGGCCATCGAAGAGCGCAAGACCGCCCTTGAGCGAGAGCGTCTGGCTAAACGGCTAGCCGCCGAGCGCATCGATGTGACCCTGCCTGGGCGCGGCCAAGCGCCGGGTGGCCTGCATCCCATCACCCGCGTGCTCATGCGCATCGAGCGTCTCTTCATCCAGGCTGGATTTAGCGTGGTCGAGGGACCTGAGGTCGAGGACGTCTATCACAATTTCGAGGCACTCAACATCCCCGAGCATCACCCGGCGCGGGCGATGCACGATACCTTCTATTTCGATGCCACCCGCCTGCTGCGGACTCATACCTCGCCAGTGCAGATCCGTGTCCTCGAACAGCAACCGCCGCCGCTCAAGGTGATTGCGCCGGGACGCGTCTATCGCTGTGACTCGGATCTTACCCATACCCCCATGTTTCATCAGGTCGAGGGTTTGGTAGTCGCGGACCGGGTCAGCTTCGCGGATTTAAAGGGTGTGCTTTACGATTTTCTGACCCAGTTTTTCGAGCGTGATCTGCAACTGCGCTTTCGCCCATCTTATTTCCCCTTCACTGAACCCTCAGCGGAGGTCGATATCCAATGCGTGATGTGCGACGGCAGCGGTTGCCGGGTCTGCAAACAGACGGGCTGGCTCGAGGTCTTGGGCTGCGGCATGGTCTATCCGGAGGTCTTTCGCGCGGTCGGCCTCGACCCCAACAGCCATCTCGCCTATGCCTTCGGCATGGGCGTCGAACGTCTGGCCATGTTGCGCTATGGCATTGATGACCTGCGGCTCAATTTCGACAACGACCTGCGCTTCTTGCGCCAATTCCGTTGAACAGTTCATTGATGACGGCCTGTGGCGGGCAACGCTCGGGATGGGGGATAACACATGCGATTCAGTGAAGCCTGGCTGCGCGAGTGGGTGAATCCGCCGGTAGAAAGCCGCGCCTTGATCGATCAGCTCAGCATGGCAGGGCTGGAGGTCGATGCGGTCGCGCCCGCTGCGCCCCATTTCGAGGGGGTCAGGATCGGTCAGGTGATCGAGGTCAAGCCGCATCCAGATGCCAGCAAGCTCAAGGTTTGTACGGTCGATCTCGGCCAAGGCGAGCCCCTCCAGATCATCTGTGGTGCCGCCAATGTTGCCGCGGGGATGAGGGTGCCAGTGGCGATCGCCGGGGCCTGTTTGCCGGGTGATCTCAGGATCAAACGCGCCAAGCTGCGCGGGATCGAGTCATTCGGCATGATCTGTTCGACCAGTGAATTGGGTCTTGCCGAATCGGCGGACGGCATTTGGCATCTGCCGGATGACGCGCCCATCGGTGAAGATCTGCGCGCCTGGTTGCAACTTGATGACCCCTGTATCACCCTAGATTTGACCCCGGATCGCGGCGATTGTCTGAGCATCGCGGGTCTTGCGCGCGAGGTCGCGGCCATCAATCGCGTGTCTTTAAATCCGGTGGCCATCGAGCCCGTGTCGCCTGTCCATGAGGGGCGCGTTGCAGTCGAACTGCTAGCTCCCACCGCCTGCCCGCGTTATGTCTGCCGCGTCATCCGCGGCATCGATCCCCACGCGACCACCCCGTTGTGGCTGCGCGAGCGTCTGCGGCGCTCGGGTCTGCGCGCCATCAGCCCGGTGGTCGATGTCACCAACTACGTCATGCTCGAACTCGGCCAGCCGTTGCATGGCTTTGATCTACATAGGCTCGACGGCGGCATCCGGGTGCGTCTGGCCGAACCAGGCGAGATGTTGCGCCTGCTCAATGGCGAGCAGATCGATCTTTATCCCGATACCCTGGTCATCGCCGATCACCAGCACCCGGTTGCCCTTGCCGGAATCATGGGCGGTGCCGATAGCGCCGTAGGGCTAGAGACTCGCGACATCTTGCTGGAAAGCGCCTTTTTCACGCCCCAGGCGATCAGCGGGCGGGCACGGCGCTATGGCCTGCATACCGATTCCTCGCACCGTTTTGAGCGCGGTGTCGATCCCGAATTGCAGATCCGCGCGATCGAACGCGCCACCCAGTTGATCTTAGAGATCGCCGGTGGCGAACCCGGGCCCCTCGATGAATCGACCAGTCCTGACCATCTGCCGCGCCGCGCAAGCCTTGAGCTGCGCCCCGAGCGCATCGAGCAGGTATTGGGTCTGTATATCCCACCTGAAACGGTGGAAGAGGTGCTCGGTCGGCTGGGGATGGACATCGAGCGTATAGAACAGGGTTGGCGCGTCACCCCGCCCAGCGCCCGCTTCGATCTACTCCATGATGTCGATCTGATCGCTGACCTCGGGCGCATCCATGGTTATGACCGCATCCCGGTCACCCAACTCGGCCTGGCGTTTGCCCCCCAGCTTCCCTCCGAGTCCGCTTTCGATCTTAACCGCGCCCGCTGCTGTCTGGTCGAGCGCGGTTTTCAAGAAGTCATCACCTACAGCTTTGTAAGTCCCCAGATGCAGGCGCTCATCGCGCCCGGAGTCGAGACGCTTGCCCTTGCCAATCCGATCAGCGCCGAGCTTTCGGTCATGCGCACCAGCCTCTGGGTGGGTCTCTTGCAGACCGCGGCCTATAATCGCGCCCGGCAGATGGAGCGCATCCGCATCTTCGAGATCGGCCTGCGTTTTCGCCTCACTGCCGATGGATTGAGTCAGACCCCAGGGATCGGCGCACTTGCGATGGGGCCCTGTGTGCCCGAGCAATGGGGACAGAGCAAGCTCCGCCTAGACTTTTTTGATCTCAAGTCAGATGTCGAGGCCCTGCTCACACCAACCGGCTCGCTCGATACATTCCGTTTCATACCGGACAAGCATCCAGCCTTGCATCCGGGACAGTGTGCACGGATCGAACGCTTGGGCCAACCAGTCGGTTGGATCGGGATGCTGCATCCAGCCCTGGCAGACCGGCTCGATCTACCTGGCGATGTCTTCGTCTTTGAGCTCGATCTGCATCCCCTGACCTCGGGTATCTTGCCGCGTTATCGCCAGATCTCGCGCTACCCAGCAATCCGCCGCGACCTGGCAATCCTGGTCGAGCAGGGTATCAGTTATGAAGCGGTCGAAGGCTGTATTCGATCTGCTGCTGCAGGATTATTGCGCGAGCTGATCCTGTTTGATGTCTATACCGGTCCTAATATCCCACCCGCTACCAAGAGTTTGGCCCTAGGCCTAGTCCTGCAATCGAACGATCAGACCCTCACCGATGAACAAGTCGATGCAACGCTCGCCACCGTCCTGGAGCGTCTGGATGCGGAATTGGGCGCACGTTTGAGGGATTAGCGGAGATGGCCTTGACTAAAGCCGATATCGCTGAGTATTTGTTCAACGAGCTGGGTTTCAATAAACGCGAGGCTAAGGAGATCGTCGAGCGCTTTTTTGAGGAGATCCGTGCTGCACTTGAGCGCGGGGACCAGGTCAAGCTGTCTGGCTTCGGCAATTTCGATCTGCGCGAAAAGAAAGAGCGCCCTGGTCGTAACCCCAAGACAGGGGAGGGGATCCCGATCACTGCCCGACGCGTCGTCACCTTCCACCCCGGTCAGAAACTCAAGTCGAAGGTCGATGGCTATGCGGGAACCAAGCGACAGTCTGGTTGAGTTGAGTGAAGGCGACCTGCCGCCCATCCCCACCAAGCGGTATTTCACCATCGGTGAGGTGAGCACGCTGTGCGCCGTCAAGCCGCATGTCCTGCGCTATTGGGAGCAAGAGTTCCCGCAGCTAAAACCGGTCAAACGCCGCGGCAACCGCCGCTATTATCAGCGTCATGATGTCTTGCTGGTGCGCCGCATCCGTGAGTTGCTCTATGAACAAGGCTTTACGATCAGCGGTGCGCGGCACAGGCTGGAGGACGATAGGGGCGCAAACGACCCCGTTAGAGTGGATACGGATCAGACTCGTCAGTTCATCCAGAGACTCTGTCGTGAACTCGAAGAGATCCTCAAGATCCTCCAGCGTTGACGTCTCGATGCTGTCTAGGTACCATATTCGGCCTTATCGGGGCGTAGCGCAGCCTGGTAGCGCACCTGAATGGGGTTCAGGTGGTCGGAGGTTCAAATCCTCTCGCCCCGACCAATAAAATCAAGCGGCTAGCTGAGAAATCAGCTAGCCGTTTTGCATTTTTGGGGCTGAACGATTTTGTAGTCGCCTGAAATCTTGGGTAGTGGCGGCCTCCTCCGGCCGTTGGGTCGACCGACCACATACTCCGCCAGTCCGGGCCACCTAGGGTGCGGCCCCCAACATGGGGCAGAGTAAAAACCCAAAACCGGTCGACACACTGCAAGTACTCGAAGCGAAGGCGTCACGTGCTGAATCCAGTTACATCATACGCGCAGAGGGATGATAGGGGCGCCTGGTGCCGAATCCATCCACTGGGACGAACCTGGTCCGAAAAGTTGTCACATCACGAGGGCGTGGCGACGACTTGGAGTTCCGACACGCTTCCTGAACGACGCTGACAGTGTGGTCTGAGCGCCTGTTCCAGCTGCCAGGGCAATGAAGCTTTGATGCAGTGTCTACTGAGTGATTTTCTGAGGGGCGCGACCGAGATTCCGCCGTTGGTCTGCACTGACCTGGCTCAGTGCGCGAACGATGCGGCGGCGCGCCTGCATCGCCTGCAGGTGGAGGTCTTGATACGCGCCTACCGCGCCTAGGCACTGTAGGAGGCCCTGTGGACAGGGTATTAGGAGGTGGCCAATCTGCTCGAAGCGTTCAACGCCGAGGGCGAGGCGCTGGCTCGGATCGGCCCGGCGCCCGTGCCGTCGTCTTACTCCAGCAGCCGACTCAACCCCTCCACGCCCAATGGCGGCTCCATCGCCCTGGGTGCGGCTGACCTCACGGTGATAGGCCTCGGCGGTGTCGAGCAGCAGCAGGGTGTGCCCGGTGGGCGCGGTGTCGAGCACGACGAAGCCGTCCCGGCCGCCGTCGACGGCGCGGGCGAAGGCGCGAAACACTGAGATCTCCTCGGTGCAGGGCGAGCGCAGATCCTCCTCCAGCAGGGCGCGGCCGTTGGCGTCGAGTCCGGCGCCGGCCGTCTCCAGCACCTCGGCCCGGTAGGCAGCGACCTCAGCTTCTGGGTCGATACGGCTGACGGTCAGGTTCGGCACGCCCGAGCCGATGGCCTCGGCCACATGCGCGGCCGGGTCGGTGGTCGAGAGATGCACCGGATGACCGCGCCGGGCCAGTCCGAGTGCCAGGGCCGCCGCCAGGGTGGTCTTGCCGACACCAGCCCTGCGCGGCCAGCGTATCGAGCAGTCCGGCGAGCCGTTCCGGGCACGCGCCGTCGGATTCGGCCATGACCGGCATCGGGCCGGCCGCCTCCGGATCGGCCAGACGGCGCAAGGCCGCCAGTCCCAGGGTGGCGATCGGCAGCAGCGGTGTGGTGGTCTGCGGGAGCCGGGCGAGACTGTCCGACATTTCAGCCAGAGCCGCCGCGCCGCGTTGCGCCATCGCCTGAGCGATGGGGTCGTCCGAGTCTCCGGCATCGAGCACGCCGTTGAGCGCCAGATGCAGATTGCGCACGCCCAGCGCCTCCAACTCGCCACGGGTGCGCTCGGCCTCGCGCAGGGCGGCGGCCTCGGGACGGCTGACCAGCACCAAACTGGTTTCGCTGGGGTCGGAGAGGCGCGCCAGGGTCGCGGCATAGAGCGCCTTCTGTTGCTCCAGACCGGCGAGCGGTCCCAGACAGGAGGCGCCGCCGGTCGCCGAACCGATGAACTCGCTCCAGGCCGAGGGCAGGGTCAGCAGCCGTAGCGTATGACCGGTGGGGGCGGTGTCGAAGAGGACATGATCAAAGTCGGCGGTCGCCTCCGGTGCGCCGAGCAGCTTGGAGAACTCGTCGAAGGCGGCGATCTCCACCGTGCAGGCACCCGAGAACTGCTCCCCCATGCTGGCGATGGCCGCTGCCGGCAGGAGTCCCCGATAGGGCGCGACCATACGCTCGCGATACTCACGCGCCGCTGCCTCGTGGTTGATGTTGAGGGCGAACAGCCCCGGCGCGCCGGGGATGGCGGTCTGCGTCTGGCCGAGCGCGACCCCGAGCACGTCATCCAGATTGGATGCCGGATCGGTGCTCACCAGCAACACGCGCCGCCCGGCGTCGGCCAGCGCCAGTCCGGTGGCGCAGGCGAGCGAGGTCTTGCCCACGCCACCCTTGCCCGTGAAGAAGAGATGGCGGGTGCGGGTTTCTGGAAGCGCCATCAGCAGCACCCGCTGCCGGGTTTGCAACAGCCTTCGCCGCTGACCTGGACCCGGAAGAGATTGGCGGTCGGCGGGGTCAGACCGAGCTGTTCAGCCAGCTCGGCGCGCGACAGATAGGCGCTGCGGGCAACGATGTGGCCATTGATCAGGGTCAGCGGCAGGCATTCCATACCGGCCTCCATCGCCGCGATCACCGTCGGATTGGCCGTGAACGCCTGTGGATTCTGTGACAGGTTGTGACGGTCGACCTTCACCCTCTATCCGGCCAGCTATAGCAGATCGGCCTGACACTGCACCCGGGCCGGATCAACGTCGACGCCACAGATGCCGGTCGAGCAGCACATGGCCGGGTCAAAAATTTCGAGTGTTTTCATCTGTGTTCCTCCGTGTATCTCTGATCGATGTGAATACCCGCCTCGTACCAGCCCCGGCTGGCATTGACCACCCGCACCACCAAGAGCATCACCGGCACCTCGATCAGCACCCCGACCACGGTGGCGAGCGCCGCGCCGGACTGGAAGCCGAACAGCGCGATCGCTGTCGCCACCGCCAGCTCGAAGAAGTTCGAGGCGCCGATCAGCGCCGAGGGACAGGCGACACTGTGCTTCTCGCCGACCAGACGATTGAGCCAGTAGGCCAGCGCCGAGTTGAAGAACACCTGGATCAGGATCGGCACCGCCAGCAGCGCGATGATCAGCGGCTGTCTGAGGATCTGCTCGCCCTGGAAAGCAAACAGCAGCACCAGTGTCAGCAGCAGCGCGACGATGGAAGCATGACCCAGGGTGTCGAGCACGGCATCGAAGCGCGCCTGTCCCTGGGCCAGCAGGATCTTGCGCAAGATCTGAGCGATGATGACCGGAATGATGATATAGAGCAGCACTGAGATCAGTAGCGTGTCCCAGGGCACGACGATCGCCGACAGCCCCAGCAGCAGCCCCACGATCGGCGCGAACGCAAAGATCATGATGGTGTCGTTGAGCGCCACCTGCGTGAGCGTGAAATAGGGATCGCCCCCGGTCAGTCGGCTCCAGACGAAGACCATGGCGGTGCAGGGCGCGGCGGCCAGCAGGATCAGCCCGGCGACATAGGAATCGAGCTGCTCGGCCGGCAGCCAGTCGGCGAAGAGGCCACGGATGAACAGCCACGCCAGCAGCGCCATCGAGAACGGCTTGACCGCCCAGTTGACGAACAGGGTCACGCCGATGCCCTTCCAGTGATCGCGGACCTGATGCAGGGCGCTGAAATCGATCTTGATCAGCATCGGAATGATCATCACCCAGATCAGCACGCCCACGGGCAGATTGACCTGAGCCACCTCCAGTTCGCCTAGGAACTGGAAGGGCGCGGGCAGGAACTGGCCCAGCCCGATCCCGACGACGATGCAGAGCGCGACCCACAGACTCAGCCAGCGCTCGAAAACGCTCATGGACGCACCGACGGCCTGTTTGGCGGTGACTTCACATTGCACGCTCATGACTCAGACCCCCAGGGCTTCACGGACGGCTGGGATCAGGCGTGCGCGAATGTCGTCGCGCACCTGGATAAAAGACTCCAGCGGCTCGCCGTGCGGGTCATGGAAGGGCAGATGGATCTGCTTGACCGGACGCGGGAAGACCGGACAGCTTTCCTTGGCGTTGTCGCAGACTGTCACCACCAGATCGATGGGTTCATTGAGCACCGCGTCGATGTCCTTGGGATGCAGGCCCTCGGTCGGCAGGCCAAGGGCTTGCAGCGCCGTGATGGCGCCATCGGCCACCTTGGGCTGAGGCCGGGTGCCGGCCGACAGGGCGCGCACTTGGCCAGCCAGATCATGGTTGAGCAGGACTTCAGCCATCTGCGAGCGGCAGGAATTGCCGGTGCAGAGGACCAGGACGGTTTTGAGGGCCGTGTTCATGACTGAGTTCTCGCAAGCTGACTGGAGGCGATGGGATTGAACGGCGCTGGGTCTTGGTCGGTGATCAGGACTCACAGCTTTCACAGACGGATGGCGCGAGACGGATGGCGCGGGCACGATCGGCTCACTCCTCATCCCATCGCGCATGTGCATCAGGATGCGCAACGCCCAGGCCGGCAGTTGCGGATGGAGGCGATAGCGCATCCAGGTGCCGTCGCGTCGCGCCAGGACCAGATGCGCCCCGCGCAGCACCGCCAGATGACGCGAGACCTTCGGTTGTGGCGCATCGAGCGTGCTGTGCAGATCACAAACGCACAGCTCATCGGCCTCCAGCAGCATGGCCAGGATGCGGCGGCGAATGGGATCGGCGAGGGCTTCGAAGAAGGCTTGGGGGGCGAGCATGGGGCGAATCGGCGTAACCGGACGACTGTGGCTGATGCCGCCAAATCATATTTGATTAAGCGCATATTTAAAAGCGCAAATAAATATTTTTCAGTCAACAGACATCGCCTGCTTCGGATTCATTGTGATTTGTATACCGCCCGCAGTTGATTGGACACTGATTTGCAGCTCATGCGGCGATTTGCAGCTCATGCGGCCTTCTGGAGGGCATAAGCCTGCCGGGCTTCAACACGCCATTGGTCTGGGGCTCAGCAACAAAGGCGAGGCTCTGGTCGATACCCCAGAACGCGATCTGTTTCAGGAAGTCGTCGGCGGTGTATTGCGTGCCATGATCCATGCGCAGCTTGAGCCCCTTGCCGGCGTAGGCGGCGGTAGTGCCGACTCCTGCCGACCCAAGGACGCTTCGCCTGCCTTTCCTTGCGCAGGATCTCGACTTGCATCACCAACTCGCCAATGCGCCAGTTGGCATCATCGCGTTGTTTCTCAACCGGATCGTTCTCGCCTTCCTTGAGCCCTGCATCGATCCCCGCCAGCGCCCGGTCGCGCCACTCCTCCAGCCGGTATATCGGCACCGCCAGCTCACGCAACAGGGCATCCACCAATTCGCCCCACAGCAGGCGCAGCACGACTTGTTTCTTCCGCCCCGACGACCAGCGCTTGACCTCGCCCGCCGCGCTACGCGCCCCTTCCAGCGCACCCAGCGCAACCCCACCACCCTCACTCTCATTCAGCATTTCCCGCTCCTTCTTCACACACGTCTATTTACCCCAATTGCGTGTCCAAAAGAATTGCGGGCAGGGCAAAGGCAGGGTCGGAAATCGGCGCTGGCAAGACGGCAGCCACCCTCGCTGCACATGTCGCCGAGGCCGAGCGCCGCCACATCCTAATTGTGCTCGCCGCCAATAGCGAACGCATCGCAGAGACCGCGGCGCAGCTCGGCATCAGTCGCAAGAATCTCTGGGAGAAGATGAAAAAACACGGCATCCGCGTCACGGATGCCGATTCGCTCAATTGACGACAGGGTCTGTAACGGCAACCGTCTGGCGGTGCCATGCGGCGACGTCATTCACCGCGCTTTCCAGCGGCATGCCGGCCTCGACGCGCTCCATGATCTGGCGCTGCAGGATGGGCCTTGATGAAAGCGTCCTGGAGCAGGTCCGCCGCCTCATCGCTATCACCTAGACGGTGATCGAGATAACGTTTCAGTTCGGGCGCATGATTCGACCAAGCGCGTAGAAGACAGGGGGGCGTGCCATGCATATTGGACTCCGGTGCATCCAAGAGAGGGGGTCTGGAGCGAGACTCTATAATCCAAATTTGGTCGGCAACGCAAACCCGATTATTTTTGAGGTTTTGAACGCGGCCAGGCACGACTGGCCGATCAATAAAAGAGAGCACACAAAGAGCACACAATTGAAATTGAGTGAGCTGTCCTGATGTCGTGGGCATGGAAAGACGAGACATGAGATTGCTGTCGTTTGCGGCGCGCGAAGAGCGGCGGCGTCAGGTGGTGAGTTTGCGGCGGCGTAGCTGGAGGTATGAAGCGATAGGCGCGCAGAGGGGATTGTTGGGCGCAGGGGTGTTCGACATCTGCAAAGGCTATGGGCGCGAAGGGGCCCAAGAGCTCAAGGACAAGCAGGGCGGGCGTAAGTCAATAATGCCGTGCTCAACCTCAAACGGCTGGCAACCGCAACTGCCCTACCCGTGGTGAGTCCGTCCGGTAACGGCGGCGCTGCGGCAGAGAGGGTCTCTGCCGTAGTCGGGAAAGTCACACCTTCAGAGACGAATACGATCAGTATTCAGGACAGGAAGAGAATTGTATGCAGGTTTGCGCACTTTCTTGAGAGCAGTCTAACGGAACGGTTGGTCAGTATGGGTCGAGCCAAGTTCATCCAGTCTATGGAGATGGGGATGGCTGTGGTGATGGTCATGGGCATGGGCATGGATTAGGGCCGCGCTTAGCCGCCCATCTTTCAGGCAGAGGGCGCGCCGGACCAACTGTCCCAAAAAGCGCCAGTCGTGTGAGACTAAGATCATGGCCTGAGAGAGAGCGGAAAGGTGTGCGATCAGGCGTTCGACTGCCACCCGATCCAGCCCATTGGTCGGTTCATCAAGCAGCAGGACCTCAGGGCGCATCGCAAGGACCGACGCCAAGGCCACCAGGCGTTTCTCGCCCGCCGAGAGCCGATCAGCGATCCGGTCGGCAAAGCCTGTAAGGCTCAATTGCTCTAAGGTCTTGAGCGCGATGCGTCTGGCCTCCGCGGGGGGGTATCCGAGATTCAAAGGGCCGAAGGCCACGTCCTCCAAGACGGTCGGACAAAAGAGCTGATCGTCTGAGTCCTGAAACAATAGCCCAACCTTTGCCCGTACCTCATAGAAATCCGCCTCGACCCTGCGCTCGCGCCCGAAGGCGATCACCCGACCGGCGCTGGGACGCTTGAGGCCTACGATCAGATGCAGCAGGGTGCTCTTGCCGGCGCCATTGTCCCCGACGAGCGCCAACCGCTCGCCTGCGCCGAGGACAAGATCCAGCCTCCGCAAGACTGGACGTTCGGGATAGCCAAAGCTGATGCCTTGCAGTTCGATCAAAGGTGTATTCATGGCAGGTGTCTGTCCAGCCAGCACAGGGCGAGGGGTAGGGGTGCGAGTGCGCAGGCCGCTAGTGTGTCCTGTCCTGTCCATCTCAGGGTCGCCAGACGATGAAACCGCTCGCGAAACCCGCGACAGCGCATAGCCGCAAGCAGACGCTGGGCGCGGCGGTGGCTCCTAAGCAAGAGCATCCCGATCAGCCAGCCATAGGTGCGCCAGGTATGGAGATCGGCCCGTGGGACAAAGGCGCGCGCGCGCATCGCCTGCTTCAGGCGCATCAACTCAGTCTGGGTCAGATGGATCTGGCGGATACTCAAGAAGAGCAGCAGGCCGAGCCTCTGCGGGACAGCGAGCCCGCCGAGCGCTTGGGCGAGCGCAGCAGGCTCGAGGGTACCGACCAGAGCGGCGAGCGCGATCAGCGCGGCATGGATCTTGAGAAACAGCAACAGGGCGACCCTAAGGCCCATTTGGCTCAGGCACAGACCATCGAAGGTCAGCGCACAGGGGCCATAGGTGCTGAAGGGTAGGGTCAGGATCAAGACAGCCACCAACCCCTCTGCGACCAGGAGACGCCGCATCAGCTCTTGCATGTGCACCCCCGCACCCAGGGCCAGGCCTAGGGCCAGGACGAGCGCTAGGGCTGCCCCCCACAATGAGCGCAGCCCCATCGTCGCCAGGGCAAACACTAGGGCAGCGATGAGTCGCAGGCGCGGGTCGCGGCGGGCAAGCCAGCCGCTGGCCATAAGGGGTTGAAGGGAGGCACGGGTCAAGGACGGCGGCAACGCCACCAGAGGGCAAGGCCGGTCAGCCCCAAGATATACCCGATTCCCCCTAGGAGGTCTTGGAGACGGATGCGCTCATCCAGTGCATTGAGCTGCTCGGCAAGCGGCTGGGTCTGACGGGCGAGGGTTTGGTCGATCAGGGCGATGAGTCCAGGATCGAGTCCTGTTAGCCGAATAGACGGGGCAGGGGAAGGCAAAGGCAATCCGGACATCTCGCTTGTAGGCGGGGCCGTGCTTGTCTGGCCTGAATCGCCTTCTGCCAACGGGCTGGAGAAGGTGCGCAGTGGGGCGGCATTGAGTGACTGCTCGGCGCGATGGCCGTCAGCGGTCGTGGCGATGACCTGATAGGTACCAGCTGTCTCGATCCGATAGCCAAAACGCCCCTCAGCATCGGGCGCAAGCTCTGCCAGCAACCGGCCTTCGGCATCCCGCAGCTCGATGCGCGCGCCTGAAGCCAGCGCACCGCCTACAAAATAGACCCGCCCCTTGATCCAGTCGCCCTCGATCTGGGCAAAGACCTTGATTCGATGTGCCAAGGCAGGGGCGCTGATCAGGAGCAACAGACAGGCGAGCACCCAGAACTTACGCATCTGGATGTTCCCTAGGGTGGACCAAGAGTTCAGGGGCGACCTGCTGCACAAGGCCGAGGATGCTTGCAGTAACGATCCCTTCGATCAGGGCGAGTGGGGCATAGGTCAGGAAGATCAATCGGGCTGCCGGTTGGAACAGCTCACCGCTCGCTGCCAGGCTCAAGGCCACCAAGAGACCGGTTAGCAGCACCGCGCAGCAACTGGCGAGAAAACCGATGAAGGATGCGCGCGTCGCACCCGCCCCCTTGAGCCTCGGCGCAAGCAGCCAGCCGCATAGCAATGCAGGTACGGCCATATTCAGGGTATTGACCCCAAGGCTCCAGAGACCACCGAAACCGAAAAAGACGGCCTGTAATGCCAAGGCGACCAGGATGGCCGGTACCGCTGTCCAACCGAGGATGAGGCCCATCAGCCCATTGAGCAGCGGATGGATACTGGTCGGACCTAGGGGAAGATGGATCAGCGAGGCTACAAAAAAGGTCGAGGTCAAGACAGCCGCTGCTGGCAGATGCTCATCCTGCAGGCGGCGCAAGGCGACCGCGGTCAAGCCTGCGCTCGCCAGAGCACCTGCGATCAAGACCGGCGCGCCAAGCACGCCATCCGGGATATGAGCCACCTTTTGCTTTGCTTCCCAGGTATTATTGCATGTCTCGGGTATGGACCCAGATGAGTCCGCCAAGCTCCACCGGCACCTTTTGGCCCTCTGGGCCTTTCATCGGCTGCTCACCTTCGACCAAGGCCGCAAACCCCCACCAGCCAGCACGTGGCATAGCATAGGCGAAGACCCCTTGGGCATCGGTCTTAATGACCTGGGTGATGAAGGCGTCGGCGGGCGGTTTGAGCGAGCCGTCGTTACGCCACTCGACCTCGACCGTGGCAAAGGGGACGGGCTGGCCCTTGTATTTGACGAGACCGCGGAAGAGATTACCTGTCCACAGACCATAGGGCCGGGTCAAGGGGATGATCTCGACCGTAGACTCGACCGGGGCGTCCCAGGACTCACCCCCGCCAAAGCCATCGACCACCACCTTGGTATAATGCACGATCATCCGGCCCTCGCCCGCCTCCCAATAGGGGGCAGGCTCAAGATAAAAGATGTAATCGCCGGGCGCTTTCAGTCGGTAGCTTGCGCGATAGGCTGGCTGGTTGTCCTGCAAGCGCTGGATGAGTGAGGGACGCAGGTCCTCGCGCCCCTGCGGACCCAAGACACCAAATTGCACCGGTTCACCCATCGGCATGGCGGGGCCGCGCTCCATCGGATGTGTGAAGGTCAGGTCCAGGGTGATCTCGGTGTCATTGGGGTCGGAGACGATGTCCTTAGAGGGGATCAGCTCCTGAAAATGGGCTTGGACCGCGAATGAAATGAACAGGAGCAATAAGGGTAGAGGGTAGACCCGGGTCTGGTTCATGGCGGCTCATTCGACTGAGCTAGTGTGAAAATATATTCTTTCTTCATATCCAGCCTGTCAACACCAAGCCCTCTATCGATGTGTCTATTCGGGTCCAGCGGCCCATAGGTCTTCCTGGGTTTTTGCATCCCAGACCATCTCCTTATCGCTTGATGGTAAACTGTCGGCGCAGGCGGTCGATCTCGTTGCCTAGTGAGCGCAGTAGCGCGATCTGGTCGCGCAGATAGTCGATCTCTTCCTGGAGACGCATGGTGCCTTGGGCCTGTTCGCGGCGATTGCGCAGCTCGGCGAGCGCCTCTTGCAGGGCCTTAGCACTTTGGCTGCGCCGCGTCAAGGGCATGGCCATCCGCGCGCGGTCCAGGCTTGATGTCCCTGCGCTTGAATAGAGGCGATCGAGTCGTTCTCTCAGATCGGTATCGAAATGAACGCTGTTCTTCGATGGATCGGCCATTGCATATACTCGCTGTAGCTGTAGCTGTAGCCGAAAAGGAAAGGGCAAGCCCAATGCGTCCCTCTCCACGCCTACCCTTCCTCGAGAGAAGTCAGGTTGAAATCCGCATCAACCGTTCAAGGGGCGAGCCGCTGAACCTCGATCAACTCGGTCTCAGGTTTGAGCCGGCGTACCCAGAGGTTGAGTCGGGCGAGCGGCGGGGGCAAGCTTGCCACCGCGGATTCGGCTGATTCACGGGTCTCATGCAGGCTATGGATCAAGACAAACCAGGGACGCCCCTGATAGGTCTCTTCCCGATAGTAATAGACCATCGGGAAGGGATTGTCGGCGACAAAGCGTTCGAGGGCTTGCAGAGTACTAAAGCCAATCAATTGGAGACAGAATGTCCGATTGCCGATCTCGATCCGGCGCGCCAGGCGTAAGGGAGATTTGGCAGGCAGCGCCCCTGGTGAGGCGGTGCCGGACGGTGCAGATTGATCCGGCAGGGGGGGCGAAGTTGGTACTGTCTCGTCGCCGGGCGGTTGGATCTGCCCACCCTGAGCACTTTCTCCTGGAGCGGATGAGACATCCCCAGGCATCTGCCTATCCGCCCGTCCCGATCGGTCTGCTGCCTCAGTCTGAGCTGAGGTTGAGGCCGCCGTTGGCGTCTCGTCGAGGCTATTGGGCGCGACCTCGGCATCGTGCGCTGCCATGTGCTCAATCTGATCCTCTGGGGGCGGCAGGGGACTGCCCGGTTCAGTCGCTGCTGGGCCAAGGGGTGGGGAGGCATCGGCAACCAAGGCTACGCTGTCCTCAGCCATTGCCGTCCCCGTAGCGAGCGGTTGGCTGGGGGCTAGGGTGGCAGGGGGAGGCGGTGTTGCGTCTGACAACAGGGCAGGTCGGGTTGCTGGCGTGAGATCGAGGTTGAGGTCAGGGGTAAAATCGCCTCGCCGTTCAAGGCCGTTTGAGATCTGAGTAAGAGCTTGGGAAAGCCGTTCGATCTGGTCGCGGGTTTTGGGGTCGTTTGTTACCGAGGCATTGAGGTTGATCTGGGTGATGGCCTTTCTGAGGTCAGTGATCTGGGCCTCGAGCGACTGGTGAGAATCCTGAAGTCTCAAGAGGACAAAGGCCAGACCGCTGCCCACGAGCAGGCTGATTAGAAACAGGAGCATGGCTATAAAGATGCGCTGGCCTTGTAGACTGGCATCTAACTCATCGCGCTGGGATCTCAGGAGACGCTGCACACGCGTCTCGCCACGGCGACGCTCGTCATCGACGTCAGCGAGGCGACTAATCAGGTCACGCTCAAGGGTTTCGAGCTCCTGACGCGATTGCTTGAGCTCGGCGTTCAACTGGAGGAGGCGGTCGGCCAAAATCTTGAGATAGCGCACAAGGGCAGGGTTGGGGCGCACATCGGTCAACGTCGCCTGAGATTTGGGGTGATGAGAGGGCGCAGTCTCCATCCGCACACTATCCATCCGCACACTATCCGGTGTCTCCATCTGCATGTCTCGCAACGATTGGCAACGACATCTGGGCCAGGGTGCCTGGCATCGGCACCCAAGATGTTGAAACTCTAGATCAGTCCACGGGCGGGCGCAAACCGCTCGATTGTCCGGTCAGGATGCGCAGCGCCGCACGGACGCGATTGCTGGGGACAGCGAAGCCGATCCCGACATTGCCGCCCGCTGGCCCGATGAGCGCAGTATTGATCCCCACCACTTCGCCTCGGAGATTGAGCAAGGGCCCGCCCGAATTACCCGGATTGATCGAGGCATCGGTCTGGATGAGCTCGCCGAGCGGCTGATCCCCAAGGCTACGGGGGCCAATGGCGCTGACGACCCCTAGAGTCGTCGTCTGACCGAGTCCAAAGGGGTTGCCGATGGCGATCACAAAGTCGCCGACCTGCAGGCGATCCGAATCGCCCAGCAGCAGGGGACGCACATCCACCGGCGGGATCCTGAGGAGGGCGATGTCCGAGCGCGTATCGGCGCCGATCTTTTGGGCCGGCAGACGGCGCCCATCCTTGAGCCTGACCTCGATCCGCGCGGCATCCTGCAAGAGATGATCATTGGTGACCACATAGCCGCGTGCACTATCCAGGATCACACCAGCACCATAGCTCAGGCGTCTTTGTAAGGTCTCGATCTTAGGGAGCGGCAGGCCCATGCGCTCGAGAAAGCGTTTAAACTCCGGGTCATCGAGAAAGGGGTGCGTCTCGCTCAGGGTCCGCGACTCGACTTGGATATCGACCACCGCCGGCATGACCTGGCGCATCAGGGGTGCCAAGCTCGGCTGGGCGAGGGGGCTGAAGAGCGGCTGGATCGCGTTTGCAACTGGGGGCTCGCCTGGGGGCGGTGTGGCGCAGGCGGTCAGCAGCGACAAGGCAAACCCTGTCCAGAGGCGTGCCCACCAGGGGGGGCGTTCACGGCTG
The DNA here is from genome assembly GCF_011290485.1 of Caldichromatium japonicum. GTDB lineage: Bacteria > Pseudomonadota > Gammaproteobacteria > Chromatiales > Chromatiaceae > Thermochromatium > Thermochromatium japonicum. Next base: position 1,260,991 of record NZ_CP048029.1, read on the forward strand.
GGGGCAGGGCGTTTGGACAAAGCGGCTGGCATGCGGGAGATCATCGGCGGGAGTAGGGTGCAAAACCTTCAGCGCGCCAACCTGCTGGCGACCCGAAACCTCAGCCCTGGATCGACCTGCTGCTCGATCAGGAGGGCAAAGGGTACCCAGACCCCATCGCGTCGGACATAGCCGGCATAGCCGCTAACCCCGCTGAGGGTACCGGTCTTGGCCCGCACCCGCGGTTCACCGGGCTGCTCGGGCATGAGATCGAGATAGGGGGTAAACGACTCAAGAATCTCAACAAGCTGGCGGGCGCTCAGGCGATTGGTGCGCGCAAGACCCGCCCCCTCGAGGATGACTGCATCCCGCCAGCCGAAAGACCGTCGCACAAGGCCCGCCATCGCCTGTTGCGCCTTGGTGAGATCGACCGGACTGCGCCCATCGGATACGGCCAGTCTGATAAACAGGGCATTGGCGATGAAGTTGTTTGAATATTTGAGCATCGCGGCGACAATCTCGGCCAGGGTGCGGGCGTTTTGATGGCGCAGGATCAGGTGCGCATCCGCAGGCACCGGCCCGACCCGCTGTCCCTCGCCGACCTTGATGCTGGCTGCACTCAGCTTGGCGGCGAAAAGCTCAGCGAAATGGGCGAGCGATGACCTTCGATCGCCGAGATTGACCCGGATGGCTGTTCCCTCGGGGAAAGCGCCGGAGGCCAATAATCCCCGACCGATGCGCTCGGCGGTCGGGGTGAGCGGGGTCTCGGGCTCGGCGCTTCGGATCGTCTGGCCTGTACGGATGAGGCCTAGGGTATTGAAATTGGCCGCAAGCGCCGTGACCGGTGCATCATAGGGGTTGGTCGAGCCCTCGCGCCCGGGAAGCGTAAGTTCAGGGGCAAAGAGCCCATCGTCGAGCCCGATCCCTGCAGCCCGCGTAAGCCCCTGCGTGCGCAGCGCCTGGGCCAGCCGATCGAGCTCCTGCGAGACCAGATAGGGGTCGCCGCTGCCGCGCACCCAGAGCCAACCCGATCGATCCTGCCAGAGTTCGGTCGCAAAGCGATGCCACCGTCCCCAGGTGGTAAGCGCCGCATAGGCGGTCAGGAGCTTGAGGGTCGAGGCGGGGATGCGCGGTGTATCCGGGTCGAGCGCGATCCGCTCCTGCCCCTGTTCGCGCAGCAATAGGCTTGCGTGATTCAGCGACCGCAGCTCGGCGAGCGGATCGGTACCGGTACCCCCCCAGACCCAATGCGTATGGACCAGATAGAGGGACAGACAGACAGCGGCCCAAGTGAGCAAGCGGCGCATGGTGAGATAGCTGGAAGGCGATAATGGCGAAAGCATATCACGCCGTCTGAGTCGCCTGGCGGAGGATGCTGCACCCCATCATACCGGCAAACGCCCACAGCGGTAGGATACGCACTGCGTACCCTACAGGGCCTCAAGGCTGCTCGCCCAGGGCGAGCGGCTCAAGGTCGAGATGGACGGAGACGGCCTGCGCCCCTGGACCTGCGAGCCAAGGTACCATCCCCAAACAAGGGGCAGGGATCAGGGAGCTCAGGACATCGAGGTTTTCGCGCAGGGCGAGCATCTGCGGGTCGATCCAGTTGGCGACCCAGGCGGCGAGCCTGTTCCCCTGGCCGATGATCGATTCTGCGGTCAGCAGGGCATGGTTGAGACAACCCAGACGAATCCCGACGACCAGGATCACGGGTAGCTCCAAAAGACGCGGCAGGTCGCTGAGAAAGAGCTCGGCGCCCAGGGGAACCCTCCAGCCGCCGACCCCTTCCACCAACACCAGATCGGCTTGTGCTTGCAGCTCGGTGTAGGCGTCTTTGATCCGCCTGCTCCGGATCTCGATCCCCGCTTGCGCCGCTGCGATGTACGGGGCGATCGGCGGGGCCAAGGCATAGGGATTGACCTGGTCATAAGGGACAGGGAGCGACCCTTGGGCCTGGATGCGCAAGGCGTCCTCGTTGCGCAGCCCCTCGGCGGTCGGCTCACAGCCGCTTGCCACCGGCTTCATCCCGAGCACCTGGTAGCCGCGGGCCTGAAGCGCGGCCATGAGCCCTAGCGTGACCTCGGTCTTGCCGCAACCCGTATCCGTCCCCGTGATCAACCAGCCGCGGCTCATGGCCCGCTCCTTGAACGGCGCCCGACGGCGCTGATCGGGACCGCGACGGTCTGCACCCCTGCTTGGACCTCTGGGACCCTGGCATAGCCATAGAGGACCTCGAAGCTTGCAGGCAGCAGCCCATCCCGCCGGTAACGCTCATAGGCGGCGGTCAGGGCCTCTAGGCACCTGCGACCTAAAAGACCCCGCGGGCGGTCGAGGGTCGCATTGTGTGCCCCGAGCCCCTTGAGGTCGTGCATGAGATCACTCAGATCGCCATAGGTGAGGGTCAGACGATCGGCGTCCATCACTGCGTCTGTTAACTGGGCGCGCAGCAAGGAATCGCCGAGGTCATGGAGGTCGATGAATGGGCTAACATGGCTGTAGCCGTCGACCTCAGCCCAGGCTAGGCGCAGTTCCTTGAGCGTATCCGGGCCAAAGGTGGTAAAGAGCAGGGTCCCGCCCGGGCGAAGCACCCGCCGGCACTCGGCAAAGACCCGATTCGGGTCACACCATTGCAGCATGGCATTGGAGATGACGAGATCGATCGAGCCCGCGGCCAAGGGGAGCGACTCGGCATCGGCACAGAGGCATAGCGGCCTTCGCCACCAGTGGCCGCGTCGACGCGCCCTGAGCAACATCCCATAGGCAAAGTCCACTGCTACCAGGCGGGCGCGTGGATAGCGGCGGGCGAGCGGTTCGATGAGATGACCCGTACCCGTGCCGAGGTCTAGGATCGCCTTGGGTGAATCCTTGAGATGAGTGAGCCGCTGCAGGAGACGCCCGGCGATCTCGCGCTGCAGGACAGCGACGGCGTCATAGCCTGCGGCTGCGCGCTCGAAGCTCAAACGGACGCGGTGTTTGTCGATCGGGTTCATGGGCGAAGACGAGAGACAAGGGCGTTGAGATTTGCGCCAAAGGGTTGGGGATGGGAGAGATGCGGGGCATGGGCGGCATCGGGGATGACCTGGACCTGGGCCCTTGGCGCAAGCTCGGCGATCCGCTCGCCGACCCTGACCGGCACCAGGGCATCGCGCCCACCCAGGACCCAAAGGAGCGGGCAGCGGATTTCTTGCAGTCTTGACCGCAGATCGACCTGACGCAGGATCTCAAGACCGATCTCGAGCGCCCTGGGGTTAGGGGCGGGCGCTGCAGCGATGGCCTGTTTCAGCCGGCGCAGGGTCGATTGCGGCTCAGACCCGCCGCGCACCTGAAGGGCGAGAAAGCGGTTGAGGGTCTCTTGCGGCTCGGTCAAGAGCTCGGCATGAAATCGATCGAGCGTCTGCTCGGGCATGGCCGCCAGCCAGTCCGGTGCCTGGATGAATCTGGGGCTGGCAGCAACGAGGACCAGGGCCTGCACGCGCTCGGGCGACTGAAGCGCCGCGGCAAGGGCGATCAGCCCCCCCAACGACCAGCCAAGCCAGATCGCCGCTTGGGGGGCGCGCGCAAGACAATCCTCGGTCCAGCCCTCAAGGTCCGCGCGGCCTGCAGGCAAGGGGATGCCGCTATGCCCGGGGAGGGCGAGCGTCTGGGGCGCGAGTCCCTCCCAGACCGCTGCGGGCACCGCCTCCCAGACCTGATCGCACATGCCCCATCCGTGGAGCAAGACACAGGGCCGCTCAGCCATCGCACTGTTCCTCATCCGCATCGAGGGGGGGCGCAGGTCGCACCTCAGGCGCGCAGGATCCCCCCATCTCATCTAAGAGACGGGCGAGCGCCGCAAGCAAGCGGCCGATGTCCTCGGCGGTATGAGATGCCGAAAAGGTCACCCGCAGCCTGGCGGTGCCCTGGGGGACGGTCGGCGGACGGATAGCCGGAACCAAGATACCCCGCGCTGCAAGCGCCTCGCTCCAGGCCGAGGCCAGTTCGCTTTCGCCCAAGAGAATCGGCTGGATGGGGGTGGCGGAGTCCATCAGGTGCAGGCCCAAGCGCCGCGCCCCCTCGCGGAAGCACCCGATCCAGTCGGCGAGACGCTCGCGCCGCCAGGTCTCCTGGCGGGCAAGCTGAAGGCTTACCAGGGTCGCCTCAGCCAGGGCTGGGGGGGGCGCGGTGGTATAGACATAGCTTCGCGCCTGATGGATCAGGGTCTCGATGAGGATCTCTGAACCGGCGACGAAGGCACCGAAGGTCCCCAATGCCTTGCCCAGCGTCCCCATAAGGATGGGCACCTCCTCCATCCCCAGATCGAAATGCGCTAGGCTGCCGCCACCCTCTAGCCCGATGACACCAAGCCCGTGTGCATCATCGACCATCAGCCAGGCCCCCGAGCTGCGCGCGATCTGCGCAAGCTCGGGCAAGGGCGCAAGGTCGCCGTCCATGCTAAAGACCCCATCGGTGACGATGAGACGCGCCTGTTCTTTTGCAACCAAGGTTTGCAGCGATTCGGAGTCGGCGTGCCGATAACGGCGAAGCCTGGCGCGGGCGAGGAGAGCGGCATCGATGAGCGAGGCATGGTTGAGCCGATCCTCTAAGACCAGATCGCCTGGTCGGGTCAGGGCAGCGATGACCCCGAGGTTGGCCATATAGCCGGTCGAAAAGAGTAGGGCGCGCGGGCGACCGGTGAACTCGGCAAGGGCCTCTTCCAGCGCCTGATGGGCGCAGGTATGCCCGTTGATCAGATGCGCCGCACCGCTGCCCACCCCCCAGCGCTCTGTCCCAGCGCAAAATGCAGCGACGACCGCCGGATGATTGGCTAACCCTAGATAGTCGTTGCTGCAAAAGCCGAGCATCGGCCTGCCGTCGATGGTGGCATGCGGCTGAGTGGGACCGGCTCGCACCCGCAGGCGGCGCCACAGCCCCTGCGCGCGCAGCGCCTGGAGACGGCTTTGCAGTTTGCTCTCATCGATCGACATAGGGGCAGGATGAAGGTCTAATCCGGTGGCAGCAGGGTGCGCAATGCACACCCTATGAGACGCAATGCTCGGCCCGCTGCTCCCGCTGACAGGCCATAGGCTCGCTGCGCTCGGGGACGAAGGGCTCGGTCATAAGTCCCAGGCGTTCAAACAGCCTGCGGTCGCGATCGCCGGGGGCATTGGGGGCGGTCAAGAGACGCTCGCCATAAAAGATCGCATTGGCCCCGGCGAGAAAACACAATGCCTGAAGCTCATCGCTCATCAGATGTCTGCCGGCGGCAAGCCGGATATGCGAGCACGGCATGAGGATGCGCGCCGCCGCCACTACACGCACGAACTCGAATGGATCCAAGGGCTCGGTACCAAACAGGGGCGTGCCCTCGATCTGGACCAGGAGATTGATCGGGACCGACTCGGGGTGTGCCGGCAGGGTCGCCAGTTGCTGAAGCAAGGCGGCGCGATCGCGCCTGGATTCGCCCATCCCCAGGATCCCGCCGCTACAGGTCTTCAGGCCCGCGGCGCGGATGTGCTCTAGGGTTGCAAGCCGCTCTTGATAGGTGCGGGTGCTGATCACCTGGCCGTAAAACTCGGGCGAGGTATCGAGATTGTGGTTGTAATAATCGAGCCCGGCCGCCTTCAGACGCCTGGCCTGTTCTGCGGTTAGCATGCCGAGGGTCATACAGGTCTCAAGCCCCAAAGCCTTGACCCCCGCGATCATGGCGATCACCGGATCGAGCTGTTTGTCCGTCGGGTTGCGCCAAGCCGCGCCCATGCAGAAGCGGGTTGCACCCTGCGCCTTGGCTGCGCGCGCACGCTCCAGGACCTCATCGAGCGACAACAGGCGCTCGGGGGCGACCGCCGTCGAGTGATGGGCGCTTTGACCACAATAGGCACAGTCCTCGGGACAGGCACCTGTCTTGATGCTCAACAGGGTACTAACCTGGATGCGATTGGGGTCGAAATGGGCGCGATGGAGCGACTGGGCGGCAAACAAGAGGTCATTGAACGGAAGCTCGAGGATGGACTCGACCTCTTGCAAGGTCCAGTCGTGACGCGGCGGGTCTTGGGGGCAGGGCAGGGGTCTTGACATGTGGCTCCTCGGCTCGCATGGGTGACGGACATATAACCCGGGTTGCAATCGATCGGCGGTAGGGTGCTCATTACGCACCAGGGGTGCCGGCATCTTGCCGGCTCTATCGCAATCGAGAGTGCGCACTGCGCACCCTACAAAGGATCGCGGGAGTCTGTCAACCGATTGACCTGCGATCAGTTTACCAATGCCGGTCAAGACCGCGGCGGTTGACATCCGGCCCTTGACATTGCATGAGCCGTTGTCTAGCTGTCATGACAGCAGTGAGGGAGGGTCATGATACGCACCATCAATTCTTTGGGGGCCTAGCGGGCGCTGACGCGCGCCTAGCCGCTGAGCGCCTATTGCTCGATCTGATCTATCCGCCCACCTGTCTACTCTGCGGCGCGCCGGGGGTGGGTCAGGATCTATGCCTCGGTTGTCATTCCGAGCTGCCCTATCACCGCCTTGCCTGTAGCCGCTGCGGTCTGCCGTTCGCCGACGAGATGCCGCCAGGGCGACTCTGCGGGCGCTGCCAGCGCCGTCCGCCGCCCTTTGCTCAGTGCCTCACCGTCTTTTCCTATGCGGGGCCGGTGCCCTTTTTGGTCACCGGAGCCAAGTTTCACGGACACCTGGAGGCGGCTCGTCTGTTGGGCCAATGTCTGGCCGAACGGGTAAGCGAGTCGGGGGTGGAATTGCCCGAGGCTCTGGTCCCCGTGCCGCTGCATCCTCGACGCCAGCGCGCCCGCGGCTATAACCAGGCGTTTGAGATAGGGCGGGTTGCTGCGCGCCTGCTTAGGCTTCCCATCGAGCCGCAGCTTGCGGCGCGGATAATCGATACCCCGCCGCAGACGATGCTCGATGGACGCGCCCGAAGGCGCAACGTCCGCCGGGCGTTTGCCGTCCGAGGAATGGCGGCGGGGCGGCACCTGGCCATCGTCGATGATGTCATGACCACGGGCAGCACCCTGAGCGAACTGACCAAGGCACTTTTGCGCTCAGGCGCCCGTCGGGTCGATGCTTGGGTCATCGCCCGGGCCTAGGGAGCCAACCCTAGCATTACAAACTGTGCGTGATAGTGGATAATTTTCCACATAGAAAGCACGATGATGCGCACAGGCAAGGCGGCGAAGCGGCTTGGCGTCTCGGACAAGACCATTTGCCTGCCCAAGAGCGGTGAGGTCGCCATGACCGAGGCGTTGTGCTTCGATGGCAAGATTCTTGGTGCGACCGTTTCGCGTACTGCGGACGCTGGTTCGTCGCCGTTCAGGTTGAAGTGGTCGATGCTGCGTTCTATCGCAGGCGCATGAAACGACTGGTGTTGACCTGGGCGTTGAGGCGGACCTGGGCTTTGGCATGTTCTGCTTGCAGATGGAATACAAGGGGAAATGCTACGGCGTCTGGTTGGTTTTAGCTGATCGCTGGGATCCGAGCAGCCGCCTGTGTTCGGTCTGTGGTTGGGAGAATGAGATGTTGGCGTTGAAGGATCGGGAATGGACGTGCCCTCAATGCGGCACGCGCCATGATCGGGACATCAATGCCGCGCTCAATCTCAAACGGCTGGCAACCGCAACTGCCCTACCCGTGGCGAGTCCGTCCGGTAACGGCGGAGCTACAGCAGAGAGGGTCTCTGCCGTAGTCGGGAAAGTCACACCTGTCAGAGACGAATGCGCTCCGCATTCGGGGCAGGAAGAGAACAGTGCGCCTGTTTGCGCACTTTACTTGAGAGCAGGGTAGGCTGAGCACCCGGATGCCAACGATGTACATGGCGCTGCTGGCCAATCGCGTGCCCCCCTAGCGCCCAGCCAAAGCGAACTGCTCCAGCGCCCGCCGCCCTGCCCAATCGCGGGCGAATTGCCAGGCAGTGCGCCCGCTGCGCGAGCCGCGTCTCAAGGCCCATTGCAGGGCGGCGCGTTCGATCGCTGCCCAATCGCTTTCCGCAGGGGGCAGGGCCTGTGGTGCCAACCGCTTGACCCAGTGGCGCACGGTCATGAGATATTGGGCCTGGGTAAAGGGATGGAAGGCGATCCACAGCCCGAAGCGGTCGGAGAGCGAGACCTTGGCCTCGACCGACTCGCCGGGATGCAATTCGCCATCTTCGAGATAGGCAGCGCGGTTGTCGGCCTGGGATTCGGGCAAGAGATGCCGGCGGTTGGAGGTGGCATAGATCAAGAGATGCTCGGGAAGGGCGGCGATCGAACCTTCGAGCGCCGCCTTGAGTGCCGTATAGCCCGACTCGCCCGGCTCAAAGGCAAGGTCGTCGCAAAACAGGACGAAGCGCTCGGGGCGGTCGCGGATCAGGTCGAGGATCTCTGGCAATGACCCGAGGTCCTCTTTACCGACCTCGATGAGCCTCAGTCCCTGATCGCTATATTCGTTGAGGATCGCCTTGACCAGGGAAGACTTGCCGGTCCCACGCGCGCCCCATAACAGGGCATGATTAGCCCCGCCGCCGGCCAAAAACTGGCGGGTATTGCGCTCGAGCTCGGCGATCTGGCGTTCGAGACAACAGAGATCGGAAAGCGCGATCCGCTGCGGTGCCTGAACCGGCTGCAACCAGCCCTGCCGCCAGCGCCAGGCGAGCGCTGACCAATCAGGTGCGGGTTCGGCAGGCGGTAGGCTCGCCTCGATCCGGGCGAGCAACTGTTCTAGTCGGGCGATGAATCGGAGTGGATAAATCTCAGGGTCTGCTGGATCGGTGGGATGATCTGGCATGAATGTATCTACGGACATATAGGGTGGGCAGGGCGTGTCCAGGCGTAACGGCCATTCAGATCGTTTCATGTGGGCAATCCCCGGGGTTGCCCACCCTACTGAGCTCTAACGAGGGTCATGCCGCCATGAACGACAACCCCGCCTTCGGCGCCCATCTGCAACCCCTGATGGGGATCACGAGTTTCATGCGCCAGCCGGCAAGCCGCGACCTGAGCAATACAGACGCGGTCATCCTCGGCATCCCCTATGATAGCGCCGTCTCCTACCGCAGCGGGGCGCGTTTTGGGCCGCGCAAGATCAGGGAGCTTTCGGTCTTGCTCTGGGGACACCATCCGGCCCTCAAGGTTAGCCCTCTGGAGCATCTTAGGCTCATCGATTATGGTGATGTCGAGGTGGTGCCGACCTCGATCCTCTACACCATGGAGGCGATAGAGGCCACAGCCGCAGAGATCATCGCCAGCGGCGCTGTGCTGATCGCACTCGGCGGGGACCATAGCATCACCCTGCCGCTGTTACGCGCCCATGCCCGAAGATACGGGCCGCTTGCGCTCGTCCATCTCGACGCCCATCTGGACACCTGGGAGAGCGAGTTTGCAGCCGTCCCCTATAGCCATGGCACCCCCTTCCGCCATGCCTTGCAAGAAGGCTTGATCCGCAAGGGCGCCTATGTCCAGATCGGGATCCGCGGACCGGTGATGGGGCCTGCCGATTATGCCGAGGCGCGGGCGCTGGGCGCCTATACGGTCACCGCCCAGGCGATTATGGAGAGGGGTATCCCCGATGTCTTGGCAGAGATCCTGCCGCGGCTTGCAGGGCCTGTGTATCTCAGCCTGGATATTGATATCGCCGACCCCGCCTATGCGCCGGGGACAGGCACACCCGAGGTCGGGGGGCTTACGAGCCATCAGTTGTTGCAATTGGTGCGCGGACTCAAGGGGCTTAACCTCATCGGCTTTGACCTGGTCGAGGTCTGTCCGCCCTATGATTGCGGCGAGATCACCGCCATCCTCGCCGCCAACCTGGTCTTTGAGTATCTCTCGCTCTTGGCGCTCAAGCGGTCTTTAAGACCTCGAGATATTCCTGAGGCAGGCGCAGGACCCAGCCACGAAATGGGAGATCCAGGCTGCCGCTGAACCAGCGCGGCGCTTCGTCTGCTGAAGACTCGACGATGTATGAACCCAGCCAACCGAGCCGGGTATGGGGGTCATCCAGACGGGTCTGATCCGCCCAGGTCGCAAGCCGGTCCATAAAGCCCTGATCTTCGATGATGTCGGCCTTCAGGCGCGTTGCCAACCCCAGCAACAAGAGTTGGCGGTATTCAGCCTCATAGTCGAACCCATCGCCGACTGGCTGTTCGGCGGCGAGGTCCCAGAGGGCAAGCGGACGGCGGTTTAGGAGATAGAGATAGAGCTCATGCAGGTCGCGCCAGCTCCCGGGCGGGAGGGCCGCTCTATACTGGATGACATAGCGGATCTGACGACCCGCAAAGCGAAACAGGTTGCGGATGAGCCACAGCCGCTGCTGGGATTCGCGCTCACCGGGGAAGGGGTGGTGTTTATCGAACAGGTGCAAGGCATGGTCGAGATTGACGAACATCAGCCTTCCTAGGCGCTGTTCGAGGGTCAATCCGGATTCGCCCCGACCGGCGCGCGGCTTGGGCAGTCCGGCGCAGACCTTGAGCACCGGAGTCTTGAGGAGCGACAGGATGCCCAGCCGTCGCCCCAGCGGTAGTTCAGACCTCCGCAGCATCTCCAGGACCTGCAACAAAGCCGGCCCTGCCTGCAACACACCGCGCACCTTGAGGTCCCCCACCCAGTCCTCAAGGGCCTGCGGGTCTGCATCCAGGCGCGGCGGCGCCCGCTCAAATTGTCCCAGGGATACAGGGATCGAAGAGGAGTCGCTGCTATACATGGTCTCTTCCTGCCCAGGCGCTGGGCGGCTTGCCGCTCTCTTATTCGTAAGATTAACCGCCAGCTAAGCCGCCAAACTGTGGACCTGTTCCCATTTTGACTAAATGTCACTGGTCTTTGGTCTTGACTGCTCTGACGGTGGGACAGGGTTATTGATAAGAAACACATGTTTTTGAAATTGAGTGAGCTGTCCTGATGTCGTGGGCATGGAAAGACGAGACATGAGATTGCTGTCGTTTGCGGCGCGCGAAGGGGCCCAAGGACAAGGGGGGTGGGCGCAAGGTGGGTGAGAAGCGGGCGCTGTTGGCGGAGCAGGACGCCCAGATACGCAAGCTCATGTGCGACGGGACACCGGATGAGCTGAAGCTGCCGTTTGCGCTGTGGAGCCGGCAGGCGGTGCGGCAGTTGATCCTCGGCTGTTTTGGCATCGAGCTCAGGCCGCAGGGGGAGGGCAAGTACTTGGTGCGCTGGGGATTGACGCCCCAGAAACCGATTCGGCGCGCCTATGAGCAAAGCCCGCCGGCGGGCAAGACGTGGCTTGAGGAGACCTACCCGGACATTGCCCGGCGCGCCAAGGGCGATCTGAAGAAGGCGACCGTCAGCCACCTGCGCCGCCTTCTCAATTCTCCCAACGCATCATGCGCTACTTCCAGCATCCCAAGCTCCATGATGCCGCGTAATATAAGTTCATTGGTTTCGGATCAATAAAACTCCGGTCGAGCAGTGGATGGCGACAGCTTGTCGCCCTTTCGCCTGGGATCTAGACCCCGGCCTAGCCCTTGAACGGTAGCGGGAATCTTGCGGGCGTTTCAACCCATTGCCTTGAGGACGGCGCGGGTCTCTTCGGCAGGAAGACGCGGGCCGAACTGGGTGACCAGCTTGGCCGCGGCCGCTGCCGCAAGCTCGCCGGCACGCCGATGATCGAAGCCGTGGGTCAGGCCATAGAGAAAGGCCCCGGCGAACATATCACCCGCGCCGACCGTGTCCACCGCCTTGATGCGGACCGGCGGGATCTCGATCAACTGGGCGCCGTCCCACACCAGTGCGCCATCCGATCCCAGGGTGATGACAAAACTGCGCGCGAGCGTCTTGAAATATCCGACCGCCTGGTGGAGATCCTCTGAGCCGGCCATCCCCATGGCCTCGAAGGCATTGGCAAACAGAAGGTCCACCCCCCCGCCGATCATTTCTAAGAGGCCCTTTTTGAAATACTTGACCATATTGGGGTCAGAGAGCGACAAGGCCGTCTTGACCCCCGAGCCCTCTGCGATCCGCTTGGCCGCGATGACCGTCTCACGCGCCGAGTCCGAGGTCACCAGATAGCCCTCGGTATAGAACCATTCCGACTCACGCAATGCCTCCTCGACCAGCTCTTGGATCGAGAGATTGCCGCTGACCCCCAGGAAGGTGCACATGGTGCGGTCGGTGTCCGGGGTCACCAAGACCAGACAGCGCCCCGTGTGCCCCTGGTCCTTTTCGGTGTGATGGTTGGTGTCCACCCCCGCTGCGATCAGGTCGTGCATATAGAAATGACCGAGATCGTCGTCGGCCACCTTGCAGGAATAGAAACACCGTCCACCGAACTGGGCGCAGGCAATGATCGAATTGGCCGCCGAGCCGCCAGAGGCGCGCCCGTGGTGACGGTCTTTGAGATGGTCCATGATCCTAAGCTGTTGGTGTTCATCGACCAGGGTCATTACCCCCTTGTCGATCCCGAGGACACCCAGGTCCTCGTGCCTCACCTGGTATTCCAGATCGACCAGGGCATTGCCGATGCCATAGATGTGATACTGGGTCATTGATGCTTGCTGCAAGGGTTAACAAAGACAGAACGCCCATTCTAACGGCCAATCTCGCCCCGGGGCGCGGTTTAAGGATCGACGGAGCTTAGCGGACCGCTTCGCTGACCTGTCCACAGGAAGCGCTTGCCGCTATCTGTCGCATCCCGGACGATTGCATCATACTGCGCAGGCGCGATTATCTGCCTGATCTGGCAATCCCACATGCGTTTCATCGAGGGCAATCCCTGGGAACAATGGTGGATCTTGGAACTGTGTGGCAACCACTGCCGGTTCGTACAGACGTTGCCCTAGCCTCCATGGGCCTTAACCCGGCACAATAACGCCTGCTGGGATCTCCGGGACGCGCCTGCCCTGAGCCTTTCGGCTGCAGGCGCGCTGAGTCAGCGGGTGTGCGGGAGCGTCATGAAACGTAGATTGAATCCATTGCTGCTGATCGGTCTGACCGGTGTCTCGATCAGCGGCGCCTTGTTTGGGATGGACTATGGGCGGGCGATCGGGGGCGATCCAAACATCTGGTCGCCGAAGGAGCTGGCGCTTCCTTTAGAGCAGACGGCGGGCCATTTCCAGATCTTGTTCGATGGCGAGCCGCTCGCCGATCATCTGGCGCGCAACTCGCTCACCGCCCTGGGACCGGAGGGATTGGCCTATTTCGTGACGCCCGAGATGGTGCGGGTACGGCTGAACAACTGGCCTGAGATCCGGGGATCTCTGTTTCACGTTGCGGTCTATTCGGCCTTGGGTCTGGGGGCGAGCATTGCCTGTCTGATCATCGGTCTCATCGAGTCTTTACGTCCGCTAGGGGCGCGTCGGCAGATGGCCAACGCGCAGGCCGATCGCCCCGCGGCTCCGAGACAGACAGGTCTCTTCAAACCAGATCAGACGACAAGACCGTCTGCATGGCGGCGGGGATGACCGAGCGATCCCCGTAGGCGCTGACCCTGCCGCGATCGAGCACCAGGATCTTATCCGCCCAATCGAGACCCGCCGGGCGATGGGCGATGAGGAGCACAGTGCGTCCCGCCATCAACCGATCTAGTGCCTGCATCAGGTTGCGCTCAGTAGCGGCATCTAGACCTTCAGTCGGCTCATCCAGCAGCAGGATGGGTGCGTCCTTGAGCAGGGCGCGGGCGATGGCGACGCGCCGCGCCTGTCCCCCGGAGAGCTTGACCCCAGTCTCTCCCACCCAGGTGTCATAGCCCTCGGGAAGCGCTGCGATAAAATCATGGATCTGGGCAACGCGGCAGGCGGATTCGATCTGATCTTGGGTTGCATTGGGGTTGGCGATGAGCAGATTGTCGCGGATGTTGGCGGCAAAGAGGTGGGTATGCTGGCTGACCACGGCGATCGAACGGCGCAGATCATCGCCCTGGAACAGGCGGATGTCATCCCCCCCGATCGCGATGGTCCCGGCATCTGGCTCCCAGAATCGCAAGATCAGATGAAAAAGCGTGCTCTTGCCCGAGCCTGTGGGTCCTAGGATCGCCAGGCGCCCGCCCTCGGGTACCTCGAGATCGAGTCCGACGAGCGCAGGCTCGGTCGCACCTGGATAGGTGAAGCTCAGGCCCTGACAGCGGATATCGAAGCGCTTAGGCCGGGGGGAGGGGGTGGGTGGGTCGATCACCTCGGGTTTGGCATCGACGATGGCAAATAGCCGCCTGGCAGCGGCCAGCGTCCGCCCAAGTATCTGAAAGGCTGCAGGCAAGGGGGCCACTGCCTCGAAGCTGGCGATGATAAAGAGCGCAAGCAGGGCCAGGACAGGTGGCTCGATCTGCCCACCCTCGACCAGGGGGACCGCGATCCAGAGCATGACCCATAGGCTCAAGCCTGCGCACAGCCCAACCCCTGCCTGGGTCAGGGCCTGATCGCTGGCGAGACGCCCTTGGTCGGTGATCATCTGTCTGCTTAAACCATCGATCCGCTTTGCCTGACGCTCGGCGGCGCCATAGACGCTGAGCTCAGCGAGCCCCTGGAGGCCATCAACGACCGCAGCGCGCAGGGCTCCTTCGTCCTCGGCCAGCCGCTTGCCGGGGATGCGCCCGCGTCGCTCGGCCCAAATGGGGAGCCCTACACCCGCGACTCCCCAAAAGACCAGGGCGGAGAGGGCCAACAGCGGATGAAAGCTCGCCAAAAAGAAGCTGAAGAACAGCGTCGCCATGTTGGCCACTGCGACCGGCACCAGGACTCGCACATAGAGCCCATCCAGGGCATCGATGTCGGCGCGGATACGGCTTAAGAGATCCCCGCTGTGATAGCGTTGGAGGCGAGCTGGGGCCAGGGGTTCGAGGTGCTCATAGAACCAGACGCGAAGCCTGGCGATCAGGCGGAAGGTCGCCTCGTGATTGATCAGGCGCTCGCCGTAGCGCCCGGCAGTGCGGATGATGGCGCTCGCCCGGATCAGGGCCGCAGGAGTGAAATAGTTCATCGCCGTGCCCGTTGCTCCAGCCGCCGCCATTGCCGTCAAAAACCAGGCCGACGTACTCATCAGGGCAATATTGGCCAGGAGTGTGATCAGGGCCACCGAAATGCCGAGCAGCATCCAGCCGCGATAGGGGACAAACAAGGACCACAGGCGGCGAAGCGCGTTCATACTTGGCCTCCAGCATGGGCGGCGACGAGCCGCGCATACTGCCCATGCGCCGCGAGAAGCGATGTATGAGTGCCCTCCTCGACGACCCGCCCCTGATCGAGCACTAGGATACGGTCGGCGCGGCGCACTGTCTGCAACCGATGGGCGATGACGAGCAGGGTGCGTCCCTGCGCAAGTGCATCGATCCCCTCTTGCACCAGCCGCTCGCTGTCGGGGTCGAGGCTTGCGGTGGGTTCGTCCAGGATCACCAAGGGGGCATCGCGCAGAAACGCCCGCGCCAGGGCGATGCGTTGGATCTGACCGCCCGAGAGACCTGCCCCGCGCTCGCCGATCGGTGTGTCATAGCCTTGGGGCAGGGACTCGATAAACTCGGCGATGCGCGCCTGTTGGGCCGCGGCGCGTAATTCTTTCAGGTCGGCATCGGGCCGACCGAGCCGGATGTTGTCGGCGATGGTCCCCTGAAAGAGGTGCGGCTGCTGCGGGACCCAGGCCAGATGCCGGCGCCAATCCTCAAGATCCAGCTCAGAGAGCCTTTGGTCCCCGATCCAGATCTCACCCCGACTCGGGGCCAAAAAGCCGAGTAAAAGATTGACCACTGTGCTCTTGCCTGCGCCGCTGGGTCCGACGATGGCGACCCGCTGGCTTGCAGGGATATCAAAACTGACCTTGCAAAGCGCCTCGCGCCCGGGTGCATAGCTAAAATGCACCCCGGCAAACCGCACCCCGAAAGGGCAGGGTGCCTGAAGCTTCGCCTTGCCCAGATGCTCCGGCGGTTGTCTTTCCAGGATCTGGATCAGGTGTTCAGCGGCGGCGATCGCCCCGAGGCGGGCGTGATACTGGGTCCCCAGGTTGCGCAATGGGGCATAGAACTCGGGGGCGAGCATCAGGATAAACAGCCCCTGCAGATAACTCAGCTCAGGCAGTCGTATCCACTCAGGGAGCGGTAGGGCCAGGCCATAGAGCCGAAAGCCGATGAAGACTGCCACTAAGGCGATCCCGATACTGGCAAAGAGCTCGAGCACCGCAGAACTTAAAAAAGCGATGCGCAAGACCTGCATGGTAGCGCGGCGATAGTCGTCCGATATCTGGGCGATGAGGCCAACCTCGCGTTTGCTGGCGCCGAAGAGCTTGAGGGTTGTGAGCCCCTGGATGACGTCGAGAAAATGCGCCCCCATGCGTGCAAGCTGGCGCCATTGGCGCTGATTGCGCGCCTCGGCGCCCGTGCCGATCAGGATCATGAAGACTGGGATCAAAGGGGCGGTAAAGAGCAACACCAGACCCGACAGCCAATCGAGCGGCAGGACCGCGGTTAGGATCGCGAGCGGCAGGGTCATGACCAGGCCCATGGCGGGGATGAAGCGGGCGTAATACCCCTCCAGGTCATCGATCCCGCGGGTCAAGACCTCGGCGAGCGAGCCGCTGCGCTCGTCGGCGAGCATGGTGGGCCCGAGCCTGTGCAGATGCCGATAGACCTGATCGCGGAGGCTTAAGCGCACCGCGGCAGCGGCGGTGAAGGCCGCGCGCTCGGCCAGCCAGATCAAAAGCGCCCGCCCGAAAAAGAGCAAGAGGAGTCCCCACAGCCAGGGCTGGAGCGCCATCAAGCCCTGGTGCCCGAAGATGGTGGCATCGAGGATGTTCGCGATCGCCCAAGCCTGGGCGATCGCCAAGAGACCGTTGCAGGTATTGAGCCAGATACTCAAGGTAAGCGCCCGACTCGCCAGCGGGCGCTGCGCCTTGAGCCAGGCATTGATCGAAGGTGAGACCGCCACTGCTTGAGGCCGTTAGGATCGAGGACTGTGCATGACCCTTGAGGATACGGAAGTCAGGGCGCCTTGGGAATGCGCCTTGTCATGCACAGCGGTAGGCCAGTCTGGACAGATGGATCAGGGGTTGCATCTGGCGTGCCTTGCGCGATCAGGGCCGTTAGACTCTTCCATTCTAGGCTGATTCATGTATATTTGCGCGTTTAACCGCGGTCTTTCTATCCAGCCTAAAGCGATACACATGGTCAAGATTCGTTTGTCTCGCGGCGGTTCCAAGAAGAACCCCTTTTATCACATCGTTGTGGCCGATATCCGTTGCAAACGGGATGGACGTTACATCGAGCGTCTAGGCTTCTATAACCCCAATGCCCGCGGCGGCGAAGTGCCGCTGCGCCTCGACACCGAGCGCGCTCAACATTGGATTCAACAAGGCGCCCAGCCGACCGAACGTGTCAGACAATTGCTCAAGCAGGCGCGGCGCGAGGCGGCTACTGTCTAACCCTTGACCCTGAGGGGGCATGCCGCCGTGGCCGCTGCCACCAATCGGCGGGTGGTTCTGGGCCAGATCGTCGGTCTCTATGGTGTGCGAGGCTGGGTCAAGATCCATTCCGAGACCGAGCCGCGCGAGGGGATCCTCAACTATTCCCCCTGGCTCGTCGGTCCGCAGGGGGAGGTGCTGCGGGTGCTCGAAGGCCGACGCCAGGGCAAGGGTCTTGTCGCGCATCTCGATGGCTGTCACGATCGCGATCAAGCGGCGCATCTGGTGGGTCTGGAGATCGCCGTCTGGCGCGAGCAGTTGCCGCCGCCTGGTCCAGACGAATTTTATTGGACCGACCTCGAGGGCCTGAGCGTGATCACCGAGACAGGGGTCGATCTAGGGTGCGTCACCCGTCTCTTCGCGACCGGCGCCAACGATGTCCTGGTGGTTGCCGGCGAACGCGAGCGGCTGATCCCCTTTGTCTGGGACCAGGTGATCCTCGAGGTCGATTGCGCTCAGGGTCTCATCCGCGTCGATTGGGACCCCGAGTTCTGAGCGGATGCGATGCGCTTCGATGTCATCACCCTCTTTCCGGAGGTGTTCCGCATCCTCTCCGCCTATGGAGTGAGCGGTCGGGCGGTAGCCCGGGGCCTGGTCGAGATCCACCTGTGGAACCCGCGCGACTTTACCCAGGACCCGCATCGCACTGTCGATGACCGGCCCTATGGCGGTGGGCCGGGGATGGTGATGAAGGTCGAGCCCTTGCGTGCGGCCATTGCCGCAGTGCGCGCCGCTGCCCCTCATAGTCGGGTGGCCTATCTCTCACCCCAGGGCCGGCTGCTCGATCAGGCAGCTATGGTCGAGATCGCCCAACAGCCTGGCTGGGTCCTGCTGGCAGGCCGTTACGAGGGGGTCGATGAGCGGCTCATCGAGCATCATGTCGATGAGGAATGGTCGATCGGCGACTATGTCTTAAGCGGCGGTGAGCTGCCGGCGATGGTCGTCATGGACGCGGTGATTCGCCTGCTGCCCGGCGCACTCGGCCATGATCAATCGGCGCAGCTCGATTCATACATGGATGGCCTGTTGGATTGCCCGCATTACACCCGTCCGGAGGAGACCGCTGAGGGGCGCGTCCCCGAGGTCTTGCTCTCCGGCGATCATGCCGCTATCGCGCGCTGGCGGCTGCGGCAGGCGTTGTTGCGGACCTGGCAACGCCGACCGGATTTGATCAAGCGCCGCGGACTCAGCGAGCGTGAGCGCGCCTTGCTAGAAGCAGCACTCGAGGCATCGATCCAGGCCCATCCCGAGGAGGGGCCGGTTGAATACAGGAGCAAACCATGAGCAACATCATCCAGCAGCTCGAACGCGAACAGATCGAGCAATTGAACCGCGAGATCCCGGACTTCCGCCCAGGTGATACCGTGGTCGTTCAGGTCAAGGTACGTGAAGGCGACCGCGAACGCCTCCAGGCCTTCGAGGGAGTCGTGATCGCCATGCGTCGACGCAGTCTCAATTCGTCGTTTACCGTGCGCAAGATCTCGCATGGTGAGGGGGTCGAGCGCGTCTTCCCGCTCTATAGCCCGGCGATCGCCAGCATCGAGGTCAAACGCCGCGGCGATGTACGGCGCGCCAAGCTCTATTATCTGCGCGGTTTGACCGGGAAGGCGGCGCGGATCAAGGAAAAGATCTGACGGCTTGGGCGAGACCTTCTATTGGTTGGATTACGAGACTTGGGGGGGCGACCCGCTTCGCGATCGCCCCTTTCAGTTTGCCGGCCTGCGTACCGACGCCGAGTTCAATCCGCTCGGCGAACCCTTGGTCCTCTTCTGCCAGCCTAGCGCGGATCTCTTGCCTGATCCGGACGCCTGTCTGATCACTGGCCTAACGCCCCTGCACATCGCCGAACGGGGCATGCGAGAGGTCGAGTTCGCCCGCGCCATCCATGCCGAGTTGAGCCAGGCCGTAACCTGTATCGCCGGCTATAACAATCTGCGTTTTGATGACGAGATCACCCGTCATCTCTTTTATCGCAATTTCATCGATCCCTATGCCCATGAGTGGCGCGATGGCAACAAGCGCTTCGATCTGATCGATGTCTTGCGTCTCGCTCGGGCCCTACGACCAGAGGGCCTAAACTGGCCGCTTCACCCAGATGGGACGCCATCGTTCCGCCTGGACGAACTGACTGCCGCCAATGACATCTCCCATGAGAACGCTCATGACGCGCTTGCCGATGTCAAGGCAACCATTGCCCTCGCCCGCAGGTTGCGCGCAGCCCAACCGAGGCTGTTTGCCTATGCATTGGGTCTGCGCGACAAAAGACGGGTGCGCGCCTTGCTCGACCAGCGTCGGCCGCTTTTACATGCCTCAGCGCGCTTCCCAGCTGAACTTGGCTGTATCGCCCCGATCTTGCCACTTGCTCCACATCCGGCCAAGGCCAGTGCTGTGATCTGTTTCGATCTGCGCGCCGAGCCTTTGCAGTTACTCGACCTGACAGTCGATGAATTGCAGCGTCGTCTTTTTACGCCAACGGATCGAAGACCTCAGGGGGTGATACGTGTCCCCTTGAAGGTTGTGCATATCAATCGCGTCCCTATGCTTGCCCCCATGAACACCCTTACCCCGGTCGCCGCAGAGCGCTGGCGGATCGATCCCCAGCAGGTGATTCGGCATGCCTGTTGGATCGCTGAACGGGGTGAGGAGATTGCAGAACGGGTCCAGGCCCTGTTTCAGCCTTTGCCCGCGACCGACCTGGACCCGGAGCTGGCACTCTATAGCGGCGGTTTTATCCCCGATGCCGACCGCAGGCTGTGCGCTTGGGTACAGCGAGCCCATCCCGAGGACTTGCGCTCTCCCCCTGGTCGGTTTACCGATCCCCGCCTGTCGGTCCTCTTGCTGCGATACCGCGCCCGTAATTGGCCCGAAACCCTCAGCGAGACCGAGCGCGCCCAGTGGGAGGCCATCCGCCGCCGGCGTCTGATCGAGCCAGAGGGTGGAGGGAGTATCCAGCTCGACTGCTACCGCGCTCGCCTTTCTGAGCTTGCCCAGCAATATGCTGCTGATCCGGTCAAATGTGCGCTCATCGGTGCACTG
Source organism: Caldichromatium japonicum (assembly GCF_011290485.1). Lineage (GTDB taxonomy): Bacteria > Pseudomonadota > Gammaproteobacteria > Chromatiales > Chromatiaceae > Thermochromatium > Thermochromatium japonicum. The sequence continues at coordinate 1,281,354 of NZ_CP048029.1, forward strand.
CGCGCCTGGGGTGATGCACTACTGCCCGAGGGGACGACGGCGGACGCAGAGAAAAGCGATTGCGGGGCGGATACAAGGTTGCGGTCTGTTGATGCGCTAGCATGTTTGGGCCTTGCCGATGGCCGCGTCATACCATAGACAACGATTGCGTCCGGCATCCTTGGACGAGTAAAGCGCAATATCCGCTTGCGCGACCAGGGTATAACACAGGGTAGCCGGTGAAGGGGTCATGGCTGCAACCCCGATGCTGACCGTCACCTGCCCTAGGGGGGTATACGGATGAGGGAGCGCGAGCTGGGCAACTGCCAGGCGCAGGCGTTCGGCGATGGCGCATGCGCTTACCTGATCGGTATCAGGCAGCAGGGCTACGAACTCCTCCCCACCATAACGGGCGATCCGGTCGCCCTCGCGCAAACAGGCATCGCCTGCGGGATGGCCGAAGTGATCGTTATAGGATTTGAAGTGATCGACGTCGATCATGAGCAGGGCGAGCGGGCGCTGACGTTCCCTGGCTTGCTGGAATAGTTTGCTTAGATCCTGATCGAACCGCCGCCGGTTGCCGACCTTCGTCAAGGGGTCTTGATAGCTCGTCTCGATGAGCAGGCTGGACTGGTCGCGCAGACGCCGCTCACGGCGCCGAGGCGCGGTCATATCATGGATCTGGATCAGGCAGGCGCAGACCGGATGCTGAAGAGGAGTGATATAGATCAATTGCTGTATCTGCTCGCTGCGCTCCCGGTCCCCTGGTCGGCGATAGATCGGCAGCGGGGCGGGGTTGAGGGTTGGCGCCAACATCGATGACAGCCGAAACCGCAGGGCCTCGTCGATAGCCCATGCCAAACGCCCGTCTTGGATCTCGGGGAAGAGTTCGGTCAGCCGCTGGCCCTGAACCGCCGCAAACTCCAGACCGCTGTGCCGGCGCATCCAATCGTTCCAAGAGACCACGCGGCCTGCGCGATCGAGCAGGACCAATCCGACCTGCAGACTATCGAGGACCTGGCGAACGAGCTCTAGATCCATCAGGCGATACCTAAGCGGGTGAGATAGGTATCGAGATGGTTGCACAGCGCCTGGAACGAATCGATGCTCAGCAAAAGCACGAGCTGTCCCTGGATGCGCCTCTGGTCTATGACCAGTTGAATGCGTAGCAACAATACCAACCGCTCGTCGTCTTCAGCAAAGAGGCGCATCGCTTGGGTATCGCTGAAATAATGCTCCGGCAGGCTGCCGAAGAGAGTGATCCCAAATTCATCAGCGACTGCGCTCATGCAGGCATTGAGGATCACGTTGCCGATCTCGCACATGGCTTCTTGTTCGAACTCCGAGACCTCTTCCGGCGTCAGATCGGGCGCCAATAGGCTGCCGACAATGGCCAAGGCATTGCGTTCGGGAAAGATTAGGATGGCCTTGGCCATAAAGGACCCAGAAAAATCGATGGTGACTAGGCTGAATTCCTTGAAATCAGCCCCCAGCAGTGCCTGCATCACCTCGCAGGCGCGTACCAGATCGATGACTGGGGCCATCAATTGGATCTCATCCTGGACCATCTGGCTGAGGCTATGCGCCGCCCGGCCCACACCGAGGTTAAAAAGTTCGCAGAGCGCATCACGCTGAAGGTCACTCAATTCGCACACCATCTATTCCTCAAACAGGGCCACCATGTGCTCTGCGACCTCAGGGGTGATTGGCTTGGCGACAAAGCGCACGCCCGCCTTCTCAGCGGTCTGGCGCACATAGTTCTGTATATTGGCCGTACAGATGACAATGCGGATGGAGGGATGATGCAGCTTAAGGCGTCCGGCAACCTCGAGCCCGCTCATCCCGGTCATATTGACATCGAGGCTGATATAATCCGCTAACTCGCGCTCGACCATCGCAAGGGCCTCTTCGCCGCTCGCCGCCTCTGTGATCCGCCATTGTGGTCGAAGCTCTTCGATCAGCCGGCGCAACAGTATCCGCGACGTACGGCTATCATCGACGATCAACAGCGAGCGCTGGGGGGTGTGTACCATGGACACCTTTCCGATCTCGGGGTCTTGCAAGCCCAAAATCATAGCAAACGGCTTGCCGAAATCCTGGCTTGCCTAGGGCGCTGCTTGCCAATCTGCTAGGCGCATTTGGAGATCTGATACCTCCAATGGCGGGCTGAGCAGATATCCCTGGCCGTTGAGACAGCCCTCACAGATGAGGAAATTGTGCTGTACCTCGGTCTCGATCCCCTCCGCTAGGACCTCCAGGCACAGGTCCTGGGCAAGGGCGATCACCGCCCGGCTGATGGCGACGTCATTTGAATCGTATGGCAGACCGGTGACAAAGCTGCGGTCAATCTTGAGGGTGGTTAAAGGCACGCGTTTGAGCTGAATGAGCGAGGAATAACCGGTCCCGAAGTCATCGATGGCCACCTTGACCCCAAGCTCGCGCAGCCTGAACAGGACATCAATGGCCTGCTCAGGCGCACGCATCAGGGTCGCTTCCGTGATCTCGAGCTCGAGCTGATGGGCAGGCAAACCGCTCTCGCTGAGGATGCGTGCGATCGAGGCCACCAGGTCAGGGTGATCGAACTGCTTGGGCGAAAGATTAACGCTCATCAGGTTATCTCCCGCAAACAGGCCGTGTTCGAGCCAGTCTTTCATTTGGCGGCAGGCCTCCACGAGCACCCATTCGCCGATCCGAAGGATCAGATTTGATTCCTCGGCCAAAGGGATGAAGGTCGCCGGGGAGACCATACCCAGCTCTGGATGTTGCCAGCGGAGCAAGGCCTCGATCCCGCGCAGGCGCCTGCTTTGCAGGTTGAACTGCGGTTGATAATGCAGGCAGAATTCGCCCCTTTCGATAGCATAATAGAGGCCCGATTCGAGCGGGATGCGATCAAAGGCGCGGGCGGTGAGTTCCTGCGAATAATACTGAAAGCCGTTGCGCCCGCTCTCCTTGGCGCGATACATGGCGGCGTCGGCATTGCGCACCAGCTCCTCGGCTGTCGTCCCATGCTCAGGATAGAGGGCGATCCCGATGCTTGCCCCCACTAGGAGCTGATGGCCCTGGATCACAAAGGGTTGTTTGATCTCATGGAGGATCTTGGCCGCAACGATTGCCGCGTCCTCGGCCTGGTGGATGTCGGTCAAGATGACAATGAACTCATCGCCACCCAGCCGTGCGAGGGTATCATCCTCACGAAAGAGCTGTTGCAGACGTTCGGCGACCGCAAACAGTAGCTGGTCGCCATAGCTGTGATCAAAGCTGTCGTTGATCTGTTTGAAACGATCGAGATCGATGAAGAGCACCGCAAAGCGCCGGCCATGCCGGTGACTCGCATGGATGGTCTGATTGAGCCGGTCGTTAAAGAGCAGACGATTGGGAAGCCTGGTCAAGGGGTCGTGATGGGCTAGATGGATATAGCTCTGTTCGCGAGCACGCAGGGTATTGAGGAGGGCTATGTGCTCGCTGATGTTGCGCCAGACCTCGATGATGGCGCAGACCTCACCGTTCTCCCCGAGCAAAGGATTGAAGACGACCTCGTAGTGGACCTCGGCGCCATGCGGGGTCCAATAACTGCGGGTCAGCTTGAGCCGCTGGGAGGGGTTCTTGTGCGCTGCCTGCACCGGGCATTCATGTTCGCTGGCGTTGCACAAGCGTTCATGTCTCCGAGCCAGAGCAAAGCGCATCGCACAGTGCCAGCGGTCTTCATTGGCCGCCACCTTTTCTGTTTCAATGAAGAATCGGCGCGCCGCCTGGTTTGCCCGCAACAGCTGGCAATCGGCACTGATAACCAAAATAGGATCATCAATGCTGTCGATCACTGCTTGCAAGAAGCGCCGTTCCTCGCGTAAGGACTCCTCGGTCTGTTTACGCTCGGTGATATCTCGTCCGAGCACGACAAGCCCCTTGCGCCGACCATCCGGCTCAAAGAGCGGGACCTTGGTCACGTCATAGACCTTGACCGAGCCATCGGGTCGCCGGATCACCTCCTCCCCGCGCGAGAGGCCGTTTGCCTGCCAGGCGCGCTCGTCGCTCGCCTCGCAGCACAAAAAGGCATCGCGGTAACAGGGATGGGTCTCGGTGGCGAGCTCGCAGTCGGTCTTGCCGCGATAATCGACCCCCGTGAGACAAAAGAGCTCGAGGTCGGCAGTATTGGCCTCGAGCCACCGCCCCTCGCGATCTTTGAAACAGATGATATCTGGGCTGGAATTGATCAGGGTGCGCAGGCGCTCTTCGCTCGCTTGCAGGGACTCCTCTGCCTGTCTGCGGGCACTGATATCCTGGGCAAAGCCGCAGACCAAGGGGCCATTGAGTCCCTCGATGAGAAAGGCGTTGACCTCGACGGGGTAGAGGCTGCCGTCGCGCCGCCGGTGGAATGACTCGATGCGGCTATGATTGCCATTATTTTTCTGCAGGAACTCGATGAATGCCCGCCAGGCGGCCATTGAGTAACGGGTGTCGATATCCCAGATGTTCAACCCGATGATCTCTTGGCAGCTATAACCCAGCGCCTTGACGGCTGCAGCATTGACCTGGATGATCCGCCCATCAAGGTCCAGCCAATAGACCTCAACCGGTGTATATTCGAGGGCGACACGTGCTATATCATCGGGGAACATCGATGCGATCCCTTGTAGATCACTCTAGGTCCTCTTCTCAATCGTGCGCATAGTGCTATGTCATATGCAAGCGAGGTTGCATAAATCGTTCACAGTCACTGACATGGCGAGGGGCTGTTCACAGTGGGTGAAGTCTGGTCATATCCTGACTTTTGCGCAGGAGTCAGGATGGAGCGGAAGATGTTATGAGATGAGCGGTGGGCACGCATTGAGCAGCTGTTACCGGGGAAGAAGAGCGATCCGGGTTGCACAGCGAGGGACAACCGGCGCGTTGTCGAAGCCGTGCTCTGGATCATGCGCACCGGCTGTCTGTGGCGCGATTTGCCAGCCGAGCTGGGCCACTGGCACCGGACATATGTGCCGGACATATGTGCGTTTCTCGCGCTGGCGCGAGAAAGGTGTTTGGGAGCGCGTGGCCGCCGCACTGCAAGGCGATGCCGACATGGAGCATCTGTTCATCGACTCGACCATCGTGCGCACCCACTCACATTCTGCTGGCGCCCCAAAAAAGCGGGCCAACAGGAAATCGGTCGCTTGCGGGGCGGGTTGACGACCAAACTGCACGTTGCGGTGGATGCCTTGGGCAATCCGCTGCGCGTCATTCTCTCGGCAGGGCAGGTCGCCGACATCGAGCAGGCCGCGGCGTTGATCCAGGACCAACCGACCGAGTGCGTCATTGCCGACAAGGGTTACGACTCGGATGCCCTTGTCGAAACGG